>CP144361.1:0-630764 GCA_040954445.1 Burkholderia sp.
CGAGCGAGAAGACGCAATGGCATCGATGGGCATAATTTCAGGCGATACGAACGGATTGCGGACGAGCGCGGTCCACCATACGGTGGATTACGCCGACGCGAACGGCGACCGAGGTCGCCTGCGAGTCGATGTGACGCGCCCAGAGACAGTTGCCGGTGAGGGTCTTGAACCGATACATCGCATTCTCGGCAAGCGATCGCTGGTGGTAGCCACTGTCTTGCTTCCATTCTCGACGACCGTCACGGGCAATTGCATCAACCGCGCCATGACGCCACGCCGCACCGGGCATATCCGCTGGCCAATGAGCGGCACCCTGGCGTGGCGGAATCGCAGGAATAGCACTGCGTGCAGCAATGGCCGCATGGCATGGCTTGGTGTCGTAGGCACCATCACCGCCGATGACATCGATCTGTTCGTCGCGTGGAATTTGGTCGAGCAACTTGGCCAGAGCGTCAGCGTCAGCCACATTCTGATTCGTCATTAGCGCGGCATGCACTTGACCCGTATTTGCGTTGAGCGCGAGATGGACTTTACGCCACGTGCGCCGCTTCGAGTAGCCGTGCTGGCGCACTTTCCATTCACCTTCTCCATAGACCTTCAGACCGGTGCTGTCGACAACCAGATGGATCGGTTCATTGTCGCGAAGGATCGGCAGTTTGACATCAAGCGTTTTTGCCCGGCGACAGAGCGTGGTGTAATTCGGCACCGGCAAGCTCGGGAAGGCTAGATCGCGCAGACTTTGGGTGAAACCTTGCAGGGCGTGCAACATCAGTCGATCAACAGGCTTCACGCCAAGTAATACCTGAATCAGCATATCGCTATATAGACACGGTTGACCACGCGTAGGTATGGCGTCGGGTATTCTGGCAAGGACGGCTTCATCTATCCATATTGTTATGTTCCCCTGGTTGATCAGGCCTGCATTATAGGTCGCCCAATGCCTGACACCGTCAGTATGCCTTCGGCTCACCTGTCTTGTGTATGTCCTTGCGCATTTTCTTTTCAAAAATTAGGCAGTTAATGGCGTTGTTGTATAAATCGAGCGAGATCCGTTGACGTTTACGCGCAACGGTTGTGGGGCCAGTCTCCTATCAAGTCAGATTCCAGAGTAACTGCCTATTTTTTGCCAAAAAAATGCGCAAGGACATACACAAGACAGGTAAGCCGAAGACACGCTACCGTGTCAGGAATTGGGCGACCTATAATGCAGGCCTGATCAACCAGGGGAACATAACAATATGGATAGATGAAGCCGTCCTTGCCAGAATACCCGATGCCATACCCGCACGTGGTCGCCCGTGTCTATACGGCGATACGCTGATTCAGGCATTACTTGGCGTGAAGACCGTCTATCGACTGACGGACGTTGCGCGCCCTGCAAGGTTTCACCCAAAGTCTGCGCGATCTGGCCTTCCCGAGCTTGCCGGTGCCGAATTACACCACGCTCTGTCGCCGGGCAAAAACGCTTGATGTCAAACTGCCGATCCTTCGCGACAATGAACCGATCCATCTGGTTGTCGACAGCACCGGTCTGAAGGTCTATGGAGAAGGTGAATGGAAAGTGCGCCAGCACGGCTACTCGAAGCGGCGCACGTGGCGTAAAGTCCATCTCGCGCTCAACGCAAATACGGGTCAAGTGCATGCCGCGCTAATGACGAATCAGAATGTGGCTGACGCTGACGCTCTGGCCAAGTTGCTCGACCAAATTCCACGCGACGAACAGATCGATGTCATCGGCGGTGATGGTGCCTACGACACCAAGCCATGCCATGCGGCCATTGCTGCACGCAGTGCTATTCCTGCGATTCCGCCACGCCAGGGTGCCGCTCATTGGCCAGCGGATATGCCCGGTGCGGCGTGGCGTCATGGCGCGGTTGATGCAATTGCCCGTGACGGTCGTCGAGAATGGAAGCAAGACAGTGGCTACCACCAGCGATCGCTTGCCGAGAATGCGATGTATCGGTTCAAGACCCTCACCGGCAACTGTCTCTGGGCGCGTCACATCGACTCGCAGGCGACCTCGGTCGCCGTTCGCGTCGGCGTAATCCACCGTATGGTGGACCGCGCTCGTCCGCAATCCGTTCGTATCGCCTGAAATTATGCCCATCGATGCCATTGCGTCTTCTCGCTCGATTTATGCAACAACGCCTACGCGCTCCTCCTTTCGACCACAATTTAATTGGTTTCTTCGTCATGACCATAATTCTTGAAAGTCTCCCGACCGGCCAGAAAGTTGGCATCGCCTTCTCCGGCGGTCTCGATACCAGCGCCGCGCTGCACTGGATGCGAATCAATGGCACCGTGCCTTACGCCTATACTGCGGACTTAGGCCAGCCCGACGCAGCTAACTACGACGCGATCCCGCAGCGCGCGTGCGAATACGGCGCCGAGAACGCTCGCCTGATCGATTGCCGCGCGCAGCTGGTAGCCGAGGGGATCGCCGCCCTGCAATCGAACGCCTTCCATATCTCGACGGCCGGCGTCACTTATTTCAATACGACTCCAATTAGCCGCGCCGTGACCGGTACCATGCTGGTAGCCGCCATGAAGGAAGACGGCGTCAACATCTGGGGCGACGGCAGCACCTACAAGGGTAACGACATCGAGCGCTTCTACCGCTACGGCCTGCTGGTCAACCCGGACTTAAAGATCTACAAACCCTGGCTGGACGAGCAGTTCATCGACGAGCTAGGTGGCCGCGCAGAAATGTCGGAATTCATGAATAAGGCCGGCTTTGGCTACAAGATGTCGGTCGAGAAAGCCTATTCAACCGATTCGAACCTGCTGGGCACCACGCACGAGGCCAAGGACCTGGAAAACCTGGAATCGGGCATCAAGATCATCAACCCGATTATGGGCGTGGCGTTCTGGCGTGACGACGTGAAGATCGCCGCTGAGGAAGTGACGGTGTGCTTCGAGGAAGGTCGACCGGTTGCGCTGAACGGCGTGGAATACGCCGATCAGGTCGAGCTGCTACTGGCAGCGAACCTCATCGGCGGTCGCCATGGCCTGGGCATGAGCGACCAGATCGAGAACCGCATCATCGAAGCCAAGAGCCGCGGGATCTACGAAGCCCCCGGCCTGACGCTGCTCTATATTGCCTACGAGCGCCTGGTGAGCGGCATCCATAACGAGGATACCATCGAGCAGTACCACGAGAGTGGCCGCCGCCTCGGTCGCCTACTCTACCAGGGCCGCTGGTTCGATCCGCAGGCTATCATGCTGCGCGAGATGGCTCAGCGCTGGGTGGCGCGCGCAATCACGGGCAAGGTAAAGATCGAGCTGCGTCGAGGCAATGATTATTCGATCCTCAGCACAACCTCACCGAACCTGACCTACGCACCGGAGCGCCTATCGATGGAGAAGGTTACTTCGACCTTCTCGCCGCGCGACCGAATTGGCCAGTTGACGATGCGTAATCTCGACATCACGGATACGCGCGACAAGCTGCGCGTGTACTCACAGGTCGGTTTGCTGACGCGGAGCGAGGCCTCGGCTCTGCCACAGATCAAACAGGACGAGAAAGCCAGCAACTAAGCTGGAGATGGTGTTGTTGCATAAATCGAGCGAGATCCGTTGACGTTTACGCGCAATGGTCGCGGGGCCAGCCTCCTATCAAGTCAGATTCCAGAGTAACTGCCTAATTTTTGCCAAGAAAATGCGCAAGGACATACACAAGAAAGGTGAGCCGAAGGCACGCTACCGTGTCAGGAATTGGGCGGCCTATAATGAAGGCCTGATCAGCCGGGGGAACGTAACAATATGGATAGATGAAGCCGTCCTTGCCAGAATGCCCGATGCCATACCCACACGTGGTCGCCCGTGTGTATACGGCGATACGCTGATTCAGGCATTACTTGGCGTGAAGACCGTCTATCGACTGACCTTGCGCGCCCTGCAAGGTTTCACCCAAAGTCTGCGCGATTTGGCCTTCCCGAGCTTGCCGGTGCCGAATTACACCACGCTCTGTCGCCGGGCAAAAACGCTTGATGTCGAACTGCCGATCCTTCGTGACAATGAACCGATCCATCTGGTTGTCGACAGCACCGGTCTGAAGGTCTATGGAGAAGGTGAATGGAAGGTGCGCCAGCACGGCTACTCGAAGCGGCGCACGTGGCGTAAAGTCCATCTCGCGCTCAACGCGAATACAGGTCAAGTGCATGCCGCGCTAATGACGAATCAGAATGTGGCTGACGGTGACGCTCTGGCCAAGTTGCTCGACCAGATTCCACGCGAAGAACAAATCGATGTCATTGGCGGTGACGGTGCCTACGACACCAAGCCATGCCATGCGGCCATTGCTGCACGCAGTGCTATTCCTTCGATTCCGCCACGCGAGGGTGCCGCTCATTGGCCAGCGGATATGCCCGGTGCGGCGTGGCGTAATGGCGCGGTTGATGCAATTGCCCGTGACGGTCGTCGAGAATGGAAGCAACACAGTGGCTACCACCGGCGATCGCTTGCCGAGAATGCGATGTATCGGTTCAAGACCCTCACCGGCCACTGTCTCTGGGCGCGTCACATCGCCGCGCAGGCGACCGAGGTCGCCGTTCGCGTCGGCGTCATCAACCGCATGGCGGACCTCGCTCGTCCGCAATCCGTTCGTATCGCCTGAAGTTATGCCCGTCGATGCCATTGCGTCCTCGCGCTAGTTGTATGCAACAACGCCTCCACAACCATGCACGACAAAATCTTGATCCTCGACTTCGGTTCACAAGTCACCGAACTGATCGCACGGCGCGTTCGAGAAGCTCACGTCTACTGCGAAATTCATCCGAACGACGTCACGGACGAGTTCGTCCGCTTGTTCGCGCCAAAGGCCGTGATCCTGTCCGGCAGTCATGCTAGCACTTACGACGATCACCAGTTGGGCGCGCCGCAGGCAGTCTGGGATCTCGGAGTGCCGGTGCTCGGCATCTGTTACGGGATGCAGACTATGGCGGTCCAGTTTGGCGGTAAAGTCGAGTGGAGCGACCACCGCGAATTCGGTTACGCGGAAGTGCGTGCACACGGTCATACGCGCCTGCTGAATGGGATCGAGGACTTCGCTACGACCGAAAGCCACGGCATGCTGAAGGTCTGGATGAGCCACGGCGACAAGGTTGCTGAACTGCCGCCGGGCTTCAAGCTGATGGCTTCGACGCCAAGCTGCCCGATCGCGGCGATGGCTGACGAGGAGCGTGGTTACTATGCCGTGCAGTTCCATCCGGAAGTCACACATACCGTGCAGGGCCGCCAGATTCTCGAACGCTTCGTGCTCGAGATCGCCGGCGCGCAGCCTGACTGGGTGATGAGCGATCACATCGAGGAAGCCGTCGCGCTGATCTGTGAACAAGTGGGTGACGAAGAAGTGATCCTGGGCCTGTCGGGTGGCGTCGATTCAAGCGTGGCTGCGGCGCTGATCTATCGTGCGATCGGCGACCAGCTGACCTGCGTGTTCGTCGATCACGGCCTGCTGCGCCTGAACGAAGGGAAAATGGTTCTTGACATGTTCCAGGGGCACTTGCATGCGAAGGTGGTACACGTCGATTCCTCAGAGCAGTTCTTCGGCCACCTGGCCGGCGTGATGGATCCGGAAGCGAAGCGCAAGATAATCGGTCGAGAGTTTGTCGAGGTATTCCAGGACGAGGCAAAGAAGCTGTCGAACGCGAAGTGGCTGGCGCAGGGCACAATCTATCCGGACGTGATCGAATCTGGCGGCGCGAAGACCAAGAAAGCGAGCATTATCAAGAGCCACCACAACGTGGGCGGCCTGCCGGAAACGCTGGGGTTGAAGCTGCTGGAGCCATTACGCGACCTGTTTAAGGACGAGGTGCGCGAGCTAGGCGTGGCGTTGGGGCTTCCTCCGGAGATGGTCTATCGTCATCCGTTCCCGGGTCCGGGTCTGGGCGTGCGGATCCTGGGCGAGGTGAAGCGCGAGTACGCGGATCTACTGCGTCGCACCGATGCGATCTTCATCGAGGAACTGCGTTCGACGATTGCCAATGAGCAGGATGTGGCAGCGGGAATCTGTGAGGCTTCGCAGGTGGGCAAGTCCTGGTACGACCTCACGAGCCAGGCTTTCGCGGTGTTTCTACCGGTGAAATCGGTGGGGGTGATGGGTGACGGGCGCACCTATGATTATGTAACGGTGCTGCGCGCGGTACAAACCACCGACTTCATGACGGCGCCTTGGGTGCATTTGCCTTATGCGTTGTTGGGCCGGGCTTCAAATCGCATAATCAACGAAGTGCACGGAATCAATCGCGTGGTGTATGACATGTCAGGGAAGCCGCCGGCGACGATCGAGTGGGAATGATCCAACATCTGGCAATGAATTGCATTGATTGATACAAGATACGTAAACTTGACTAAAGCTACATAACGAATTGGTCTGTGCATGCAACAACGCCCATGCAATAGCGCGCGACATGTTGTGGTGATTTCTGGAGACGACGTAGATGGCTGATGACGGCGTTGTTGCATAAATCGAGCGAGATCCGTTGACGTTTACGCGCAATAGTCACGGGGCTAGCCCCGTGACTGTTGCGCGTAAACGTCAACGGATCTCGCTCGATTTATGCAACAACGCCCCTGAGCTTCGCGAGGCGGTGCCGTCACGACCCGCACGAAAGCTGCGGCGTCGTCCAGCGCGCGGCGCGCCTCCGGCATGAAGGGTACCGCCATCTGCCAGACGTGCGGCATGCGCGGCCAGACTTGCAGATCGACTTCGACACCAGACGCGCGCGCCCGCTCGGCGAAGCGGCGCGAATCGTCGAGCAACACCTCGGTGCTGCCGGCTTGGATCAGCAGCGGCGGCAGGCCCGCCAGATCAGCATAGAGCGGCGACACGTAGGGATCGGTCGGGCTCGCATCGCCGACGTAGAGGCGCGCGGCACGGCCCAGCGCAGCACCGGAGAACATCGGGTCAGTGCCGTCATTGCTGCGCAGCGACTCGCCGGTGGCGGCTAGGTCGGTCCAGGGTGAGAATAGCACCGCGCCAGCCGGAAGCGGCGCGCCGCGATCGCGCAGCGCCACTAGCAGCGCCAGCGCTAAGCCACCGCCTGCCGAATCGCCACCGAGCACGATCATAGCGGGATCGACCCTGGCTTCGAGTAGCGCGGCGTAGGCGGCCAGCGCATCCTCGTGCGCGGCCGGGAATGGTGCCTCGGGTGCCAGCCGGTAATCGACTGAGAACGAGCGAGCGCGAGCCTTCGCGGTCAGCGCGAAGGCTAAGGGACGGTGCGTCGTGGGAGAGCAGAAATAATAACCGCCGCCGTGGAAGTACAGCAGAGTCAGCGCGGCGCGCCCGGTGACGGGCTCCAGCCATTCGCCGCGCGGCGCGTCGGTCGCGCCGTAGCATGCGTGCAGACGCCAGCCGGTCGGCACTCGCGTGGGAAACAGACGCCTGCGCTCGGCCAGCGCGCGCGTGCCCTGCACGTCGATCTCTGGCACCAGCGTCTTAGGGCGCACCTGTCGGCGCAGCAACCAGCAAGCCAGTTCGGACTGCCAGCTCATTGGGCCTCCTTGGGCCGGGGAAACGACCGCGCGCGGGAACGGTGCCTGGACCGCGCGCGGGAACGGTGCCTGCGCGGCCCGCGCGCGACGCGCGGTTATTGATCCGAAATTCGTGATCTTGAAATTAAAAAATCATCCTTTATCTGAGGGGCATGGGAAAATAAAACAAGAGGATGATCTTCCAATTTCAGGATCATGAATTGCGGATCAATAGTAGCGGATCCGGTTGTTCAGAAACGCTTTGCGATCAGGCTGCGAGCCTGACGAGGCTGGGCCTGGGCGGGAGTCAAGCCTCTGACGGTGTCCCATTCATAGTTGAATGGTTGGGACGGCCAGATTGGATAGATTAGACAGACATGCGATCATGGTCAACACGTTTTTCGAGCGGGCTATGCAGCGTGACAGCGAGTATCCAGAGATCGTGGAATTGTTGGGCGTTGTTGCATAAATCGAGCGAGATCCGTTGACGTTTACGCGCAACGGTCACGGGGCCAGCCTCCTATCAACTCAGATTCCAGAGTAACTGCCTAATTCTTTCCAAGAAAATGCGCAAGGACATACACAAGAAAGGTGAGCCGAAGGCACGCTACCGTGTCAGGAATTGGGCGGCCTATAATGAAGGCCTGATCAACCGGGGAACGTAACAATATAGATAGATGAAGCCGTCCTTGCCAGAATACCCGATGCCATACCCACACGTGGTCGCCCGTGTCTATACGGCGATACGCTGATTCAGGCATTACTTGGCGTGAAGTCCGTCTATCGACGGACATTGCGCGCCCTGCAAGGTTTCACCCAAAGTCTGCGCGATCTGGCCTTCCCGAGCTTGCCGGGGCCGAATTACACCACGCTCTGTCGCCGAGAAAAAACGCTTGATGTAGAACTCTGCCGATCTCCTTCGTGACAATGAACCGATCCATCTGGTTGTCGACAGTACCGGTGGCGTTGTTGCAGGCTCTGGTAATCGCTCATCGAGATCTCCATCTTTTGGTGGAAACAAAGGCTTCAATCGACCGCATCACACGGTCAAACCTCCCTTAATCCCCTCTGAAAGCCAGGGATTACCTCGTTGATTTATATGCAACAATGCCTTCCTCGGTCCTTGACTGAACCACAGCGCTCGCAGGCCACCTGAGTGACGCGTCGCGCCGCCGGGTCGTCCTCCATTTGACTGCCGACAAGCAGTTTCCCCATACGCAGCCGGAATCGAGCGCGACTAAATTATCGCGCAGCGTTAGTCCAAGGGCGGCCCAGTGGCCGAACACCACGGTCACATTGGCGCTGCACGTCGCACGGGAACGTCGAACCAGGGCACATGACCTTTTTGTGCCGAATCGAGGCCGCCGTTGGGCGTTGTTGCATAAATCAAGCGCGAGGACGCAATGGCATCGACGGGCATATTGATCACGAATTTCGGATCAATAATTTCAGGCGATATGAACGGATTGCGGACGAGCGAGGTCCGCAATCCGTTCCATTGCGTCCTCACACTCTATTTATGCAACAACGCCCCGCCGTTGCCACAAAACTCCATGGCGCCGTCTGGCGTGCAAAAGCGGATCCGCGTGAAGGGGTTGAAAGCCAGGTACAGCCGCTCCGGCTTCGATAATCCCGCCTTCCACTAATTCGGCTTATTGTCGGTACAGGCCGCGCAGCGTCTCGCGCCAGTCTGGCGTGCGCAGCGCGCTGCAGCTCCTCAGCGAGTTCGAGCGTGAGCGTAAACATCCCATTGCGGCAGAAGGCCCGCATGCACCATCAGTTTACTGTGTTCGAAATGTGCGAAGGGCCGCTTGGCGGACCCATTCGAGCAAGGCTTCGACGTCGGGTACCTCCAGGATCTCGGCGAGCGTGTCACCCGGCTGCAACTGTCGGATGGAGGCCGCGTCGGCCAGCAGGTGTAGGTCGTGTTACCGGAAACGGCCACGCGCTGCTCGCCCAGCGCGATTACCTCGCGCGTTGTTGCATAAATCGAGCGAGATCCGTTGACGTTTACGCGCAACGATCGCGGGGCCAGCCCCCTATCAAGTCAGATTCCAGAGTAACTGCTTAATTTTTGACAAGAAAATGTGCAAGGACATACACAAGAAAGGTGAGCCGAAGGCACGCTACCGTGTCAGGAATTGGGCGGCCTATAATGAAGGCCTGATCAGCCGGGGGAACGTAACAATATGGATAGATGAAGCCGTCCTTGCCAGAATGCCTGATGCCATACCCACACGTGGTCGCCCGTGTGTATACGGCGATACGCTGATTCAGGCATTACTTGGCGTGAAGACCGTCTATCGACGGACCTTGCGCGCCCTGCAAGGTTTCACCCAAAGTCTGCGCGATTTGGCCTTCCCGAGCTTGCCGGTGCCGAATTACACCACGCTCTGTCGCCGGGCAAAAACGCTTGATGTCGAACTGCCGATCCTTCGTGACAATGAACCGATCCATCTGGTTGTCGACAGCACCGGTCTGAAGGTCTATGGAGAAGGTGAATGGAAGGTGCGCCAGCACGGCTACTCGAAGCGGCGCACGTGGCGTAAAGTCCATCTCGCGCTCAACGCGAATACAGGTCAAGTGCATGCCGCGCTAATGACGAATCAGAATGTGGCTGACGGTGACGCTCTGGCCAAGTTGCTCGACCAGATTCCACGCGAAGAACAAATCGATGTCATCGGCGGTGACGGTGCCTACGACACCAAGCCATGCCATGCGGCCATTGCTGCACGCAGTGCTATTCCTTCGATTCCGCCACGCGAGGGTGCCGCTCATTGGCCAGCGGATATGCCCGGTGCGGCGTGGCGTAATGGCGCGGTTGATGCAATTGCCCGTGACGGTCGTCGAGCATGGAAGCAACACAGTGGCTACCACCGGCGATCGCTTGCCGAGAATGCGATGTATCGGTTCAAGACCCTCACCGGCCACTGTCTCTGGGCGCGTCACATCGCCTCGCAGGCGACCGAGAGGTCGCCGTTCGAGTCGGCGTCATCAACCGCATGGCGGACTTCGCTCGTCCGCAATCCGTTCGTATCGCCTGAATTATGCCCGTCGATGCCATTGCGTCCTCACGCTCGATTTATGCAACAACGCCGCCTAGCCTATCAAATCTTTCCGTCCCAACCATTCAACTACAAATAGGACACCATCCGAGCGTCGCAACCAGGCACGGAGGCACAATGAGTGTTGAGCGAGTATGGGGCCGACAAGCGTGTGAAGACCGCCTTGCCGATTGGCAAGCTGATACCGAATTTGAGCAAGAAGCCGTGCATCTGGTTAATACTCTTCGTGCGATCTCTCACCAGCGATTCGCGAACTCGATGCAGAGCCGACAGCGCTTGCTGTGACTCTGTCTTCGGCGTAAACAACCGCATGGCCGGACGCGATACCACCTCGCAGATCGCCGCGGCGTCCACAAAATCATTCTTGTTACCCTCATGAAGGGGTGCATGAATTGCGCGGCGGAATGAGCTTGGCCTGATAACCGCATCCGGCTATTTTGCGCACCATTTGATGGGCTCCTCAGCACACGCCTCCATGACTACCGTACAGGCGTGGAACATGGCGAAGCACGCGACCAACTGATCTCTTACGGCTCATCTTCCCGAAATATAGCCTCGCCGAAGCGGCGCTTCAAGGCTGCGATAATCCGAGAAGTTACTGCCGGACCATTTACTTCTGCACTTGCTGCGTACCGACTACTTCAACTTCCACGCGGCGGTCCGGAGCCAGGCAGGCGATGAGCTGCTTGCGGTACTTCTGGTTGCAGCCAGTCGTGACCGGGTTACGCTTTCCCTTGCCTTCCGTGTAGACTTTGCTCGACTCGAGGCCCTTGCTGACCAGATACGACTTGACAGCTTGCGCACGGCGCAGCGACAGACGGTCGTTGTACTTGTTCGAGCCGATGCGGTCGGTGTGGCCGGTGGCGATCACGACTTCGATATTTATGCCCTGGATCTTAACTACCAGCGCGTCCAACGTCTGCTTGCCCAACGGCTTGAGGGTAGCCTTGTCAAAGTCGAACAATGCGTCAGCCTGATACGTGATTTTCTGGCTCATGATGGCCGGTGGAGCAACTGGAGCAACCGGAGCGATCGGCTTCGGAGCTGCCTGTGCCTGCGCGACCAGCGCGCCATCGCACTGCGCGTTCGCCGTGGCCGGCGTCCAGAACGCATCGCGCCAGCAAAGCTGGTTTGTGCCATTTGTCCATACGTATTCGCCCGTGCCATTCCCCCAGTTGTCATTCACGGCTTGTCGCGATGCCGGCACCAACTCTGCCGAAGCGGATGCAGCCACTACTGCAGTAGCCGAAATGAACACGAGCTTTGAAAATTTATTCATATTTCTCCTCTCGAAATTGAGATTACCGCAGGTTGACTGCGAGCTTGATCACGATGACAAGTCATACATTGCTCGGAGCATAACATTGGTGTGATACAAAAACGCGCCACTTTTCCCCTGGGAGCAGGGTCTGAGTTTTAATACTTCGACATTCTGCCATATCGTTCCCGTTCCACGAAAATCCCCCGAGAAGCCCATGGCGATTAGGGTGCCAATGTAACTTTCGTTTTCAGGATGTTTCAAAGGTAGTTGCAAGGGTGAAATGCAACGCACCCCTGAGCAGCCTTAAATCTGCAGTACAACAGCTTCATCAACCGACAAATTATTGATCCGTCATTCGGCGTTGTTGCATAAATCGAGCGAGATCCATTGATGTTTACGCACAACAGTCTCGGGGCCAGATCCCTATCAAGTCAGATTCTAGATTACTCTAGAATCTGACTTGATAGGGGGCTGGGACGGCGAGCGTTGCGCGTAAACATCAATGGATCTCGCTCGATTTATGCAACAACGCCTCGGCGTAATCAACCACATGGCGGACCGCACTCGTCCGCAATCCGTTCATATCGCCTGAAATTATGCCCGTCGATGCCATTGCGGCCTCGCGCTCGATTTACGCAACATCGCCCTATACTTCGATGCTATATTGTCCCGAACTTGCAACCGACCAGAGATGGCACGCAACGGTCGGGGACAGCCCCCTGTTATTAAGTCGGATTCCGGCGTAACTTTCCAAGTTTTGCCAAGAGAATCCGCAAAACCCATACACAAGACATGTGAGCCGAAGGCACCCCCTACCGTGTCAGGAACTGGACCGCCTATAATGCAGGCCTGATCAATCGGAGGAACGTGACGATATGTGTAGAGATGAAGCCATCCTTGCCAGAATGCTCAACGGTCCCATATCCATGCGTGCTCGCCCGCGTCTTTATGGCGATACGCTGATTCAGGCATTACTTGGCGTGAAGAACCGTCTATCGACTGCTGCTGTGCGGCCCCCTGCAAGGTTTTACCCAAAGTCTGCACGATCTAGCCTTCCCGATCTTGCTGGTGCCGAATTACATCAGGCTCTGTCGCCGGGCAAAAACGCTTGATGTCGAACTGCCGATCCTTCGTGACAATGAACCGATCCATCTGGTTGTCGACAGCACCGGTCTAAAGGCCTATGGCGAAGGTGAATAGAAGGTGCTGCCAGCGCGCGGCTACTCGAAGCGGCGAACGAGGTGCACAGTCCAGCTTTGCGCTCAACGCGAATACGGGTCAAGTGCATGCCGCGCTGATGACGCATCAGGATATGGCTGACGGTGACGCTCTCTGGCCAAGTTGCTCGATCAGATTCCGCGCGACGCACAGATCGATCTCATCGTCGACGACGGTGCCTACAACGCCAAGCCATACCATGCGGCCATTGCAGCACGCAGTGCTGTTTCTTCAATTCCTCCACGCGCTGGTGCCGCTCATTGGCCAGCGGATATGCCCGGTGCGGCGTGGCGTAACGGTGCGATTGATGCAATTGTCTGTGAAGGTTGTTGAGGATGGAAGAAAGGCAGTGGCTACCACCAGCGATCGCTTGCCGAGAATGCGAGGTATCGGTTCAGGAAGCCGGCTCACCGGCAACTATCTCTGGTGGGTGAGTCGGCGTAATCAACCGCATGGCGGAACTCGCTCGTCCGCAATCCGTTCGTGTTGCCTGAAATTATGCCCGTCGATGCCATTGCATCCTCACGCTTGATTTATGTAACAACCCCGATGGACATGGACAAATGGAGATATGAGGGACGATTTTCCAATTTTAAGATAACGAATTGCGGATCAATATTAAGGATAATAGGCGAGTTGGACGCCACACTCCTGTCCCCGCAACCAAGAACCAAGTTAGACAAATGATGGGTCACGGCATTGGAGGCTGGTGGCCCATTTTCTTTTTCGGCGCCCCTTCCGCTATCCTCGGCAGTTCTTCCGCCACAGCGCCCGACCAGGCATCAGGAGCCTGGAAGACATCGCGCCAACAAGCTTTGCAGCGCCGTCCGAGCGTTCAAGAATGCCCCGGGCCCGGGGGAATACACTCGCATCACCTTTCGTTTCCTTATCCCTATGAAATTCTGCTCAGTCTGCGGCCACGAAGTCATCTCGCGCATCCCTTTTGGTGACAACCACGAACGCTTCGTCTGCGACCAGTGCGGCACGATCCACTACCAGAATCCGCGCAACGTAGTCGGCACGGTACCGGTATGGGGTGATCAGGTGCTGCTGTGCCGGCGCGCGATCGAACCGCGCCAGGGCTACTGGACGCTGCCAGCGGGTTTCATGGAGATGGGCGAGACGACTTCCGAAGCCGCCGCGCGCGAGACGCTCGAGGAAGCGGGCGCGCACGTCGAGGTGCAGAACCTGTTCACGCTACTGAACGTGCCGCATGTGCACCAGGTTCATCTATTTTACCTGGCGCGCCCGACCGGCCCCGAGTACAAGGCCGGCACAGAAAGCCTGGAGGTGCGCCTGTTCGACGAGGGGGAGATTCCCTGGGATGCCATCGCCTTCCCAACCGTCAGCCAAACCCTTCGCCTGTTCTTCGCCGACCGAGCCGCTGGCAGCTTCGGAGTTCATACCGGCGACATCTTCCGCTCGCTGCGCAATGGCTGACGGGTGGGCCGCCACATGGTCTCCTGGTTCGCGACCGACAACCCTCTTCCAAGGGCGTTGTTGCATAAATCGAGCGTGAGGACGTAATGGAACGGATTGCAGACCTCGCTCGTCCGCAATCCGTTCGCATTGCCTGAAATTATGCCCTTCGATGCCATTGCGTCCTCGCGCTCGATTTATGCAACAACCCCACTCGAAGGACTGGGGGAGGACGTTCACGGTAAACCCGTACGGGGGGGACCCTGACGCCGAGGCTGATTCGCAGCCTCACGACGACGAACCTGATTGATAATTCGAATTTTTCCATGCCCCTCACATGAGGGGCGATTTTCTAATGTCAAGATCACGAATTGCGGATCAATATGCAACAACACCGCTCCACATACCGCGCGATCATGTCGATCTCGAGATTTACCTGCGAGCCGACTTTCAGGTGGCGCAACGTGGTAACCTGCACCGTATACGGGATCAGGTTGATCGAGAATTCGCAGCCATCCGCGAGATCCTTCACGGCATTGATGGTCAGGCTCACGCCATTGACCGTGATCGAGCCCCGGTAGGCCAAGTATTTGCCCAGGTCCTTTGGTGCAAGCACGCACAGCTTGTGCGACTCGCCCACCGGCGCGAAATGCGTCACCGTCCCGAGCCCGTCCACATGGCCCGACACAATATGGCCGCCCAGCCGGTCATGCGCGCGAAGCGCCTTCTCGAGATTAACCTCGCCTGGCTCGCTCAGGCCGACCGTCTTGTTCAGGCTTTTGCGCGAAACATCGACAGTAAACGTCGCGGCGGTGGTCTCGATCGCCGTCATGCAGGCACCCTGGATTGAGATGCTGTCGCCGAGCGCCATATCGTCCAGGTCGAGCCTGCCCGCGTGGACCACCAGCCGAACGCCGGCATCGGCTTCGGTGCCGAGTGGTGTGATCGATTCAATGCGACCAACCGCTGCTACGATTCCGGTAAACATCGTGAGATTTCCCAAGCAAATTCAGTTGGCCGACGCGGCGGCGAAGCGTGCGAGGATTCGCAGGTCTTCGCCGATCCGGTCAATAGTATGGAATTGCAGATGCGTACGCTGTTCGAGCTTGGCCGGGGCGGCGAGGTTGAACATGCCGACCGCGTTGTCGCCGAGCAGGGTCGGCGCGACATAGATCAGCAGTTCGTCAACGCAGCCCTCGCGTAGCAGTGAGCCATTCAGCTTGTGCCCGGCTGCGACATGCAGCTCGTTGATGCCGCGCTTGCCGAGCTCCTGCAGCAGGGCCGGCAGATCGACCTTGCCGTTCGGGCCAGCCAGCGGCACCACTTCGGTTCCGCGATCGCGCAGCGCAGCGGCGCGTCCTTCGCCAGCCGCGTCGAGCTCGCCACAGAAGATCAGGATCGACCTGCCGCTTAACAGCTTTGCATCCAGAGAAATTTCGAGCCGGCTGTCCACCAGCACACGCAGCGGTTGGCGTGGTGTATCGATGCCGCGCACGGTCAGCTGCGGATCGTCCTTGCGCACCGTGCCAATGCCGGTCAGGATCGCGCAGGCGCGGGCGCGCCAGGCATGGCCGTCAGCGCGCGAAGCCTCGCCGGTAATCCACTGGCTCTGGCCGTCGGGCAGCGAGGTGCGGGCGTCCAGCGAAATGGCTGACTTCATTCGTACCCAGGGCTGGCCGCGCGTCATGCGCGACACGAAACCGATGTTCATCTCGCGCGCTTCCGGCGCGAGCAGCCCACAGCGCACGTCGATGCCGGCGTCGCGCAGCATCGCGCAGCCCTTGCCCGATACCAGCGGGTTCGGGTCGTCCATTGCCACTACCACCTTGGCTACGCATGCGTTGATCAGGGCTAGCGCGCAGGGCGGCGTGCGCTCGAAGTGACTACAGGGCTCCAGTGTCACGTAGACGGTCGCGCCGCTCAGGTCGTGGCCGCGTGAACACGCGTCCTTCATGGCCTGCACTTCGGCGTGGTCCTGGCCGACCGGCTGGGTATAACCCTCGCCGATCACCGCTTCGTCCTTGACGATCACGCAGCCCACGCGCGGGTTTGGCGAGGTCGTGTACATTCCGCGTGACGACAGGTCGAGCGCGCGCTGCATATGCGCGAAATCTAACTCTGAAAACATACGCGTCTCCCTATCGGTGGGTCAGACTGCGGCCAGGGCACCGAAGGCACGGCGCGCGGCGGCGAGCGTTTCATCGATCACCGCGTCGTCGTGCACGCTGGAGACGAAGCCGGCCTCGTAGGCCGAGGGCGCGAAATATACACCCTCGTCGAGCATCAGGTGGAAGAAGCGGTTGAAGCTCGCGATGTCGCTCCTGGTCACGTCGGTGAAACCAGTCGGCACTGCCACAGTGAAGTAGAGGCCGAATATCGCGCCGATCGCGTCGGTCGAGAACGGCACGCCGGCGGCGCACGCCTCGGCGGCGAGGCCGTCAGCCAGGCGTCTGGTCTGCGCTGTAAGCGCCTCGTAGAAGCCGGGTGCCTGGATCAGCTGCAGGGTCTTAAGGCCGGCAGCTACCGCGATCGGGTTGCCCGACAGCGTACCGGCCTGGTAAACGCCGCCCAGAGGCGCGAGTTGGGCCATGATGTCGCGACACCCGCCGAACGCGGCTGCCGGCATGCCGCCGCCGATTACCTTGCCCAGGCAAGTCAGGTCGGCCTGGATGCCGTAATGCTGCTGTGCGCCGCCGAGCGCGACGCGGAAGCCGCACATCACTTCGTCGAAGATCAGCACGGCACCATGCCTGGTGCAGAGCGCTCGCAACGCTCGCAGAAACTCGGAGGTACCGCGCACCAGGTTCATATTACCGGCCACTGGCTCGACGATCACGGCGGCGATCTCGTCGCCGAATGCGCCGAAGGCCTCCTCCAGCGCCGCCACGTTATTATACTCGAGCACCGTGGTGTGCTTGGCGATGTCGACCGGAACGCCGGCCGAAGTTGGGTTGCCGAAGGTCAGTAGGCCAGAGCCGGCTTTCACCAACAAGCTGTCGGCGTGGCCGTGGTAGCAGCCCTCGAACTTCACGATGCGGCTGCGGTTGGTGAAGCCGCGAGCCAGGCGCAGCGCGCTCATGGTTGCTTCGGTGCCGCTTGACACCATCCGCACCTGCTCAATGCTGGGCACCAGCTTACAGATCTCCTCAGCGATCTCGATCTCGGCCTCGGTCGGCGCGCCGAACGAGAAGCCGTCAGCTAGCGCGCGCTGCACCGCCTCAAGCACCTCAGGATGGACGTGCCCGACGATCACCGGGCCCCACGAGCCGATATAGTCAATATAGCGCTTTCCGTCGGCGTCCCAGAAATAGGGGCCATGAGCGCGGGACACGAAGCGTGGCGTGCCGCCGACCGAGTGGAAAGCGCGCACAGGCGAGTTGACACCGCCCGGGATAGCGCGCTGGGCGCGTTCGAAGAGCGTTTGATTATTCGACATGGAGAGACCCTGCAGACGGAAGCAGTGGCCGGCGGGGGCGGAGGAGGCCGCATCTTCCGCGCCGGGTGCGGACAACATGATCTTCGGATTGTACCGAAGAGTCGCCGGGTCTGGTCTGGAGCAGCAGCCCAAGGTTCCCCGTGTGCCGGAGTAGGACGGGGCCGGGCTGCGGACGAGGCGGAGGCCCCGCCGGGGCCTCGGAGTCTGAGGCGGCAGCTTGCGCCTGACCGAGGTGACCTGCTGTTGCGTAGCGTAACGGCGCACCGGGCATATCCGCTGGCCAATGAACGGCACCCTCGCGTGGCGGAATCGAAGGAATAACACTGCGTGCAGCAATGGCCGCATGGCATGGCTTGGTGTCGTAGGCACCATCACCGCCGATGACATCGATTTGTTCTTCGCGTGGAATCTGGTCGAGCAACTGGGCCAGAGCGTCACCGTCAGCCACATTCTGATTCGTCATGAGCGCAGCATGCACTTGACCTGTATTCGCGTTGAGCGCGAGATGGACTTTACGCCACGTGCGCCGCTTCGAGTGGCCGTGCTGGCGCACCCCTTCCATTCACCTTCTCCATAGACCTTCAGACCGGTGCTGTCGACAACCAGATGGATCGGTTCATTGTCACGAAGGATCGGCAGTTTGACATCAAGCGTTTTTGCCCGGCGACAGAGCGTGGTGTAATTCGGCACCGGCAAGCTCGGGAAGGCCAGATCGCGCAGACTTTGGGTGAAACCTTGCAGGGCGCGCAACGTCAGTCGATAGACGGTCTTCACGCCAAGTAATGCCTGAATCAGCGTATCGCCCCGTATAGACACGGGCGACCACGTGTGGGTATGGCGTCGGGCCTTCTGGCAAGAACGGCTTCATCTATCCATATTGTTACGTTCCTCCGGTTGATCGGCCCTTCATTATAGGCCGCCCAATTCCTGACACGGTAGCGTGCCTTCGGCTCACCTTTCTTGTGTATGTCCTTGCGCATTTTCTTGGAAAAATTAGGCAGTTACTCTGGAATCTGACTTGATAGGAGGCTGGCCCCGCGACCGTTGCGCGTAAACGTCAACGGATCTCGCTCGATTTATGCAACAACGCCCCATACCCACACGTGGTCGCCCGTGTCTATACGGCGATACGCTGATTCAGGCATTACTTGGCGTGAAGACCGTCTATCGACGGACGGTGCGCGCCCTGCAAAGTTTCCCCAAAGTCTGCGCGATCTGGCCTTTCCGAGCTTGCCGGTGCCGAATTACACCACGCTCTGTCGCCGGGCAAAAACGCTTGATGTCAAACTGCCGATCCTTCGTGACAATGAACCGATTCATCTGGTTGTCGACAGCACCGGTCTGAAGGTCTATGGAGAAGGTGAATGGAAGGTGCGCCAGCACGGCTACTCGAAGCGGCGCACGTGGCGTAAAGTCCATCTCGCGCTCAACGCGAATACGGGTCAAGTGCATGCTGCGCTAATGACGAATCAGAATGTGGCTGACGGTGACGCTCTGGCCCAGTTGCTCGACCAGATTCCACGCGAAGAACAAATCGATGTCATCGGCGGTGATGGTGCCTACGACACCAAGCCATGCCATGCGGCCATTGCTGCACGCAGTGCTATTCCTTCGATTCCGCCACGCGAGGGTGCCGTTCATTGGCCAGCGGATATGCCCGGCGCGGCGTGGCGTAATGGCGCGGTTGATGCAATTGCCCGTGACGGTCGTCGAGAATGGAAGCAAGAAAGTGGCTACCACCGGCGATCGCTTGCCGAGAATGCGATGTATCCGGTTCAAGACCCTCACCGGCAACTGTCTCTGGGCGCGTCACATCGACTCGCAGGCGAGACCGAGGTCTCCGTTCGCGTCGGCGTCATCAACCCCCTATGGCGGACCTCGCTCGTCCGCAATCCGTTCGTATCGCCTGAAATTATGCCCGTCGATGCCATTACGTCCTCGCGCTCGATTTCTGAAACAACGCCACGCCGGTTGGCAAAGATGTTGTAATTCAGATTTGAGATCGCTCCGCCGGGGCTTTACTGTGCGGGGCGGATGCTGGTGCGGGCCAGGACGATGAACGGAGGGAGGGTAAACCCAGGGGGCCTTTGTCCTCTTCTTGGCGGAGGGGCATCAGGCAGCGGGAGCGCGCCCGTAGACGTCCTCGAAACGGACGATGTCATCCTCGCCGAGATACTCACCACACTGCACTTCGATCAGGATCAGGTCGAGCACGCCGGGATTGATCAGACGATGCTTGTGGCCGGCGGTATGTAGGTTGATTCATTAGGCTGCAGCGAGATGACCTGCTCGCCGTTGACCACGTCTGCACAGCCGCGCACGACGATCCAGTGTTCGCTGCGGTGATGGTGCAGCTGCAAGGACAGTGCCGCGCCCGACTTCACGACGATTCGCTTCATCTTGAAGCGATCGCCTTCCTCGAGCACGGTGTAGGTGCCCCATGGACGATGGACCGTGCGATGGATACGATAGGCGTCGTGGTTCGAATGCTTGAGTTGTGCGACGATCTGCTTGACGTCCTGCGCGCGATCGCGTTTCGTAATCAGTAGCGCATCCGGCGTATCGACGACGACCAAGTCCTCGACGCCAACGGCACCGATAGTCCGTGCGTCGGAGCGAAAATAGCAGTTCGCGGTATCATGCAGCAGCGCTGCACCCTCGATGCGGTTGCCGCGCGAGTCCGGCTCCATGAGGTTACTGATCGCGAGCCACGAGCCGATGTCGCTCCAGCCGATATCGCAAGGCACCACGACGGCCTGTTGCGTATGCTCCATGACCGCGTAGTCGATCGATATATCCTTGGCGGTGCTAAATATTGAGCCGGCCAGCTCGACGACATAATCCTCTGCGCCGCTGCTCCAGCTGTCGGTCGGAATTGCCTGCAGCACCGGACCTGCGACGTCCGGTGCATGCGCCGCCATCTCGTCGAGCATAGTCTGGGCGGCGAAGCAGAAGATTCCGGCGTTCCAGACGTGCTTGCCGTCGCTCGAGAGCCGGGCGGCCAGCTCGGCGTTCGGCTTCTCGATGAAGCTGATAATGTCGTGGGTGCCCGTGCTGCCGTTGCCATCGTGTTCGTACTCAATGTAGCCGAAGCCGGTTTCGGCGCGGGTCGGCTTTGCGCCGAAGGCGACGATCTTGCCCACGCTGGCAGCCTGCGTGGCTTGCAGGACCGCAGCGTTGAAGGCGTTGAGATCGTTGACCAGGTGATCCGCCGGCATGACCAGCATCATCGCTTCCGGGCCGTGCCGCTCCCGCACTACGGCCGCCGCGGCTTCGATAGCTGCGGCCGTGTTGCGTGACACGGGTTCGAGCACGAAGCCCATGCGAACCTGGTCCTTTCGGATTTCTGCGCACTCGTCCTTGGTTAGGAAATAGGTATCGCGATTGGTGATGAATAAGACTTCGCCAGCCTTGGGAACACTGCAGGCACGTAGGTAGGTCTTCTGGAGCAGGGATTGCCCATCCGCTAGCTTAAGCAACGGCTTCGGAAAGGCTTCTCGGGATACGGGCCAGAGGCGCGTGCCTGCACCCCCGCAGATGATGATAGGAATGATGTTCATGAAACTCTAACGGATCCGGTTGTGCAGACACGCTTTTTGAGCAGGTCTCGAACTTCAAGAGGCTTGGCCTCACGGGCTCAATATCAATCTACGATTTGAGGGGCGCGCTCGCATAAATGGAGCGAGAGGCCGCAATGGCATCGACAGGCATAATTTCAGGCGATACGAACGGATTGCGGACGAGCGAGGTCTGCAATCCGTTCCATTTCGTCATCACGCTCGATTTATGCAACAACGCCACCAAAAACGATTGATGTCGAACTGCCGATCTTTCTCGACATCGGATCGATCTATCTGGTAGTCGACAGCACCGGTTTGAAGGTCTATGGCGAAGGTTAATTGAAGGTGCGCCAGCACGTCCGCTCGAAACGGGGCACGTGGCGTAAAGTCCATCTCGCCCTCAACGTGAATACGGATCAATAATGACGCATCAAAATGTGGCTGACGGTGACGCTCTGGCTAAGTTGCCTGACCAGATTCCACGCGAAGAACCAATCGATGTCATCTGCGGAGACGGTGCCTACGACACCAAGCTAAGCAAAGCCATGCCATGCGGGTTATTGCTGCACGCAGTGCTGTTCCTTCGATTCCACCCCGAGAAGATGTGCCGCTCATGGGCCAGCGGATACGCCAGCGGCGTGTGGCGTAACAGCGTGGTTGATGCAATTGCCTATGACGGTCGTCGAGAATGGAAGAAAGAAAGTGGCTACCACCGGCGATCGCTTGACGAGGCGATCGCTTGACGAGAATGCGATGTATCGGTTCAAGACCCTCACCGGCAACTCTCTCTGGGCGCGTCATCACATCAACTCGCAAGTGACCGAGGTTGCCGTTCGCGTCGGCGTAATCAACTGCATGGCGGACCTCGGTCGTCCGTAATCCGTTCGCATCGCCTGAAATTATGCTCGTCGCTGCCATTGCGTCTTCGCGCTCGATTCATGCAAAAATGCCCCACTACGGCGACCTCAACACGCTGGCGCGGCAGCGCGTGAACCCATCACGGTGCATTGGGACGACGTGCTGGGCCTGGTCGGCTCACTCAAGCTCGGCCTGGTCGTGAACATAAGCGTGCTGTAGAACACGCTGTACATGGATGCGGTGCTCAGGCAGCTGCGCAACGAGGGGGTTACCCGGTGAGGCCCGACTGTCGCCATGAGGGTATGAGCAAATCAACATGCGCGGGCGCTATTCTTTCTCGGTTCCGGAAGCGGTCGCACGCGGCGAGCTTTGCCCGCTCAATGGCAGGCGGAATCGTAGGTAGGTTTCCTCAACATCCAAGAAAGGGGCGTTGTTGCATAAATCCAACGTGAGGACGCCATGGCATCGGACGGGCATAATTCAGGCGATACGAACGGATTGCGGACGAGCGAGGTCCGCCATGCGGTTGATGACGCCGACGCGAACGGCGCCCTCGGTCGCCTGCGCGGCGATGTGACGCGCCCAGAGACAGTGGCCGGTGAGGGTCTTGAACCGATACATCGCATTCTCGGCAAGCGATCGCCGGTGGTAGCCACTGTCTTGCTTCCATTCTCGACGACCGTCACGGGCAATTGCATCAACCGCGCCATTACGCCACGCCGCACCGGGCATATCCGCTGGCCAATGAGCGGCACCCTCGCGTGGCGGAATCGAAGGAATAGCACTGCGTGCAGCAATGGCCGCATGGCATGGCTTGGTGTCGTAGGCACCGTCACCGCCGATGACATCGATTTGTTCTTCGCGTGGAATCTGGTCGAGCAACTTGGCCAGAGCGTCACCGTCAGCCACATTCTGATTCGTCATTAGCGCGGCATGCACTTGACCTGTATTCGCGTTGAGCGCGAGATGGACTTTACGCCACGTGCGCCGCTTCGAGTAGCCGTGCTGACGCATCTTCCATTCACCTTCTCCATAGACCTTCAGACCGGTGCGGTCGACAACCAGATGGATCGGTGCATTGTCACGGCGTTGTTGCATAAATCGAGCCAAATCCGTTGACGTTTACGCGCAACTCTCGCGGGGCCAGCCTCCTATCAAGTCAGATTCCAGAGTAACTGCCTAATTTTTGCCAAGAAAATGCGCAAGGACATACACAAGAAAGGTGAGCCGAAGGCACGCTACCGTGTCAGGAATTGGGCGGTTTATAATGAAGGCCTGATCAGCCGGGGGAACGTAACAATATGGATAGATGAAGCCGTCCTTGCCAGAATACCCGATGCCATACCCACACGTGGTCCCCCGTGTCTATACGGCGATACGCTGATGCAGGCATTACTTGGCGTGAAGACCGTCTATCGACTGACGTTGCGTGCTCTGCAAGGTTTCACCAACAGTCTGCGGGATCTGGCCTTTCCGAGCTTTCCGGTGCCGAATTACACCACGCTCTGTCGCCAGGCAAACACGCTTGATGTCGAACTGCCGATCCTTCGTGACAATGAACCGATCCATTTGGTTGTCGACAGCACCAGTCTGAAGGTCTATGGAGAAGGTGAATGGAAGGTGCGCCAGCACGGCTACTCGAAGCGGCGCACGTGGCGTAAAGTCCATCTCGCGCTCAACGCGAATACGGGTCAAGTGCATGCCGCGCTAATGACGCATCAAAATGTGGCTGACGGTGACGCTCTGGCCCAGTTGCTCGACCAGATTCCACGCGAAGAACAAATCGATGTCATCGGCGGTGATGGTGCCTACGACACCAAGCCATGCCATGCGGCCATTGCTGCACGCAGTGCTATTCCTTCGATTCCGCCACGCGAAGGTGCCGTTCATTGGCCAGCGGATATGCCCGGCGCGGCGTGGCGTAATGGCGCGGTTGATGCAATTGCCCGTGACGGTCGTCGAGAATGGAAGCAAGACAGTGGCTACCACCGGCGATCGCTTGCCGAGAATGCGATGTATCGCGGTTCAAGACCCTCACCGGAAACTGTCTCTGGGCGCTTCACATCGCCTCGCAGGCGACCGAGGTCTCCGTTCGCGTCGGCGTCATCAACCGTATGGAGGACCTCGCTCGTCCGCAATCCGTTCGTATCGCCTGAAATTATCCCGTCGATGCTATTGCGTCCTCACACTCGATTTATGCAACAACGCCCATTGTCACGAAGGATCGGCAGTTCGACATCAAGCGTTTTTGCCCGGCGACAGAGCGTGGTGTAATTCTGCACCGGCAAGCTCGGGAAGGCCAGATCGCGCAGACTTTGGGTGAAACCTTGCAGGGCGAGCAACGTCAGTCGATAGAGGGTCTTCACGCCAAGTAATGCCTGGATCAGCGCATCGCCGTGTATAGACACTGGCGACCACGTGTGGGTATGGCATCGGGTATTCTGGCAAGGACAGCTTCATCTATCCATATTGTTACGTTCCCCCGGTTGATCAGGCCTTCATTGTAGGCCGCCCAATTCCTGACACGGTAGCGTGCCTTCGGCTCATCTGTCTTGTGTATGTCTTTGCGCATTTTCTTGGCAAAAATTAGGCAGTTACTCTGGAATCTAACTTGATAGGGGGCTGGCTCCGCGATCGTTGCGCGTAAACGTCAACGGATCTCGCTCGATTTATGTAACAAAGCCCTTCCAATCAGCCCTCGAAGCTCATCAGGCCAGCCTCTTGACGCTCGTCGCTTGATCGCAAAAGCGTGTTTAAACAACTGGATCCGTTACACGCGGCAACAAGGTCAACCGCTCGCTTTCGAAAAACGAGTTTCTGCGCTGAATTTTCATGCTGGACGCGCCGCAGACTTGGCATGAAGATTCGGCTCGAACGGGCGGTTGGGATCGGAGACCCGCCGACCGCCGCGTGCCTCAGACGGAGGGGGCCAGGTCCGCCATGCTGGTGAAGGGGTCCGCGTAAAACTCCTCGACCGGCAGCTGGTGGTGGGCTGTGAAATCGCGCTGGGCTGATTTGACCATCACTGGCGTGCCACACGCATAGACCTGGAAGTCGGACAGGTCGGCCAGGTCTTCCACCACGGCACGATGCACAAAGCCGGTGCGACCGGCCCAGGCGTCGTCAGGCTCGGAGAGCACCGGCACAAACCTGAAGTTCGGAATCTCGCGGGCCCATTGCTCGGCCAGCTCGAATAGGTAAAAGTCCTTCTTTCGACGCGCTCCCCAGTACAGACGCATCGGCCCCGTGAAGCCGCGATGCCATGCGTGCTCGACGATCGCCTTGATCGGCGCAAAGCCAGTGCCCGAAGCCAGCAGCACGATCGGCTTTCCAGAATCCTCGCGTAGAAAGAAAGTGCCAAGCGGCCCCTCGAAACGCAGGATTTCACGTTCCTTCATGGTATTGAAGACATGGTCGGTGAATTTTCCGCCAGGCAGGTGGCGGATATGCAGCTCGATCAGGCCTTCCTCGTGGGGCGCACTAGCCATCGAATAGCTTCGGCGCGCGCCGTCCTTGAGGATGAACTCGATGTACTGGCCGGCAAGATATTGCATGCGCTCGTTGGTCGGAAGTTGAAGCTTTAGCACGATCACATCGTCGGTACATCGCTCGATCACGTTGACGCGGCATGGCAGCTTCTTGACCGGCAAGCTATCGACGCCAGAGATTTCGCGCACGTCGATCTCGAGGTCGCACTGGGCGGTGGCGCTGCACAGCAGGGCCAGCCCGCGCGTGCGCTCGTCGTTAGACAGCGCCGAGGCAGCATGCGAGCGCTGCTCGACCTTCCCTTGGATAATCTGCCCCTTGCAGGCACCGCAGGCGCCGTTCTTGCACCCGTAAGAAAGATGTACGTTCTGGCGTAGCGCGGCTGCCAGCACAGTTTCGTCGGCCTCGACTTGGAACTGTCGACCGCTTTGCTTGAGGATTACGTTGAATGCCATCAGTCCATGAACCAAAAGTGGGGACCGTACAAATCGGGCATAGCGGCATTTGCACTACGAATTCTAGTAACACCAGGCGGCTTCGAATCTGAAGTGCAACCTTCGCCAACCGGCGTTGTTACATAAATCTAGCGAGGGCTGGTGACGTTTACACGCAATGGTCGGGGCCAGAGCCCCCCTCTGTTATTGATCACGAATTTCGGATCAAGAACCAGTCAGATTCCGGCGTACATTCTCGGTTCTTGCTGAGAAGATACACAGGGACATACGCAAGACATGTAAGCCGAAGGCACACTACCGTGTCAGGAACTGGGCGGCCTATAAACCTGATCCTGATCAACCAAGGGGGAACGTGACGATATGGATAAATGCGTCGGCCCTTGCCAGGGTCGACGCCATATCCACGCGTGGTCGCCCGCGTCTGTACGGGGCGTTGTTGCATAAATCGAGTGTGAGGACGCAATAGCATCGACGGGCAATTTCAGGCGATACGAACAGATTGCGGACGAGCGAGGTCCGCCATACGGTTGATGACGCCGACGCGAATGGAGACCTCGGTCGCCTGCGCCTTCGATGTGACGCGCCCAGAGGCAGTTGCCGGTGAGGGTCTTGAACCGATACATCGCATTCTCGGCAAGCGATCGCCGGTGGTAGCCAGTGTCTTGCTTCCATTCTCGACGACTGTCACGGGCAATTGCATCAACCGCGCCATTACGCCACGCCGCACCGGGCATATCCGCTGGCCAATGAACGGCACCCTCGCGTGGCGGAATCAAAGGAATAGCACTGCGTGCAGCAATGGCCGCATGGCATGGCTTTGTGTCGTAGGCACCATCACCGCCGATGACATCGATTTTTTCTTCGCGTGGAATCTGGTCGAGCAACTTGGCCAGAGCGTCACCGTCAGCCACATTCTGATTCGTCATTAGCGCGGCATGCACTTGACCCGTATTCGCGTTGAGCGCGAGATGGACTTTACGCCACGTGCGCCGCTTCGAGTAGCCGTGCTGGCGCACCTTCCATTCACCTTCGCCATAGACCTTCAGACCGGTGCTGTCGACAACCAGATGGATCGGTTCATTGTCACGAAGGATCGGCAGTTCGACATCAAGCGTTTTTGCCCGGCGACAGAGCGTGGTGTAATTCGGCACCGGCAAGCTCGGGAAGGCCAGATCGCGCAGACTTTGGGTGAAACCTTGCAGGGCGCGCAACGTCAGTCGATAGACGGTCTTCACGCCAAGTAATGCCTGAATCAGCGTATCGCCGTATAGACACGGGCGACCACGTGTGGGTATGGCATCGGGTATTCTGGCAAGGACGGCTTCATCTATCCATATTGTTACGTTCCCCCGGTTGATCAGGCCTTCATTATAAACCGCCCAATTCCTGACACGGTAGCGTGCCTTCGGCTCACCTTTCTTGTGTATGTCCTTGCGCATTTTCTTGGCAAAAATTAGGCAGTTACTCTGGAATCTGACTTGATAGGAGGCTGGCCCCGCGATCGTCGCGCGTAAACGTCAACGGATCTGGCTCGATTTATGCAACGAACGCCCCGTCGATGCCCTTGTGTCCTCACGCTCGATTTATGCAACAACGCCTCTGTACGGCGAAACGCTGATTCAGTCTTTACTCGGTATGAAGACCATCTATCGACTGACGTTGTGCGCCCTGCAAGGTTTCACCCAAGGTCTGCGCGATCTGGCCTTCCCGAGCTTGCCGGTGCCGAATTACACTACGCTCTGTCGCCGGGCAAAAACGCTTGATGTCGAACTGCCGATCCTTCGTGACAATGAACCGATCCATCTGGTTGTCGACAGCACCGGTCTGAAGGTCTATGGCGAAGGTGAATGGAAGGTGCGCTATTGATCACGAATTTCTGATCACTATCTGATCAGTGAAGCGTTGGTGGCTTGGTCAGGCAGCAATACTTGTACTTACGACCACTACCACACGGGCATGGTGCATTGCGGTCGATCTTTGGTTCGTAACAACGCACGGGAGTGCGTCTTGAAATGCTTGACAACGCCCGCCGGTGGGGCTCGAAGTAGCGGTACATATGACTCAGCCCGGCAATTATCGTCTGCAGAAGTTCTTCGCGATTTTCTGCAGGTATCGGCGGAGGCCTCATCTTTGGGTCGGGATCATGCTCATGATGCAGCATCATAAGCGCGACAATCGGTCCGCCATGGTCCTCGCTGTGGATGAGTTCATCCCAACTCGCAGACCGTAGCTGCACGCCGCGCATGAAGCCGTGCGCCCAATCGTTAGCTGGAGCTATGCCATCTTCACGTTCGAGCAATACGGGAAGGTACACATTCGGCTCATGAAGCGTCTTCAGCAGTTCCGTGCTGATCGTGTTCCAGTGACGCATGAGCAACCCAATAATTTCGGTGGCCTGTCCAGCGCTTTCAAACGAGAAAGCATCCCCCCATATCTGCGGGAGATACTCGCTGGGCAACACGATGTCTGGTCCGCAAATCAACGCGGCGAAATAGCCGTCAAGCGTTTCAATGTTCATCGCAGTATCACCGATAGAGTCGAGAAACGCGGCAAGACGGTCGAATTCGTCATCGGCAAGCGGCAGGTCGGACTTCAGGTTATTCACGGCAGGGTTTCTCTTCGCAGGTCGAAGTCACTATAAGAAGATATTAGAGAATGCGCTCGATATAGCCCAGGAGAGCGATTCTACAGTGAGTGTAGCGGATCCGGTTGTTTAGAGGCAAGTTCAAATTCCCCGTGAGGGGATACTTTCCCGGCAATTTGTTATTGAGCATGAGGGGCGTTATTGCATAAATCGAGCGAGATCCGTTGACGTTTACGCGAAACGGTCGCGGGGCCAGCCTCCTATCAAGTCAGATTCCAGAGTAACTGCCTAATTTTTGCCAAGAAAATGCGCAAGGACGTACACAAAACAGGTGAGCCGAAAGCACACTACCGTGTCAGGAATTGGGCGGCCTATAATATAGGCCTGATCAACCGGAGGATCGTGACGATATGAATAGATGAAGCCGTCCTTGCCAGAATACCCGACGCCATACCCACGCGTGGTCGCCCGCGTATATACAGCGATAGGCTGTTGTTGCATAAATCGAGCGAGATCCGTTGACGTTTACGCGCAACGCTCGCCGGCCAGCCCCCTATCAAGTCAGATTCCGGAGTAACTGCCTAATTTTTTCCAAGAAAATGCGCAAGGAGATACACAAGAAAGGTGAGCCGAAGGCACGCTACCGTGTCAGGAATTGGGCGGCCTATAATGCAGGCCTGATCAACCGGGGGAACGTGGCGATATGGATAAATGAAGCCGTCCTTGCCAGAATACCCGATACCATACCCACACGTGGTTGACCGTGTTTATACGGCGATGCGCTGATGCAGGCATTACTTGGCGTGAAGATCGTCTATCGACTGACGTTGCGCGCCCTGCCAGGTTTCACCCAAAGTCTGCGCGATCTGGCCTTCCCGAGCTTGCCGGTGCCGAATTACACCACGCTCTGTCGCCGGGCAAAAACGCTTGATGTCGAACTGCCAATCCTTCGGCGACAACGAACCGATCCATCTGGTTGTCGACAGCACCGGTCTGAAGGTCTATGGCCAAGGTGAATGGAAGGTGCGCCAGCACGGCTACTCGAAGCGGCGCACGTGGCGTAAAGTCCATCTCGCGCTCAACGCGAATACGGGTCAAGTGCATGCCGCGCTAATGACGAATCAGAATGTGGCTGACGGTGACGCTCTTGCCCAGTTGTTCGACCAGATTCCACGCGAAGAACAAATCGATGTCATCGGCGGTGACGGTGCCTACGACACCAAGCCATGCCATGCGGCCATTGTTGCACGCAGTGCTGTGCCTTCGACTCCGCCACGCGAGGGTGCCGCTCATTGGCCAGCGGATATGCCCGGTGCGGCGTGGCGTAATGGCGCGGTTGATGCCATTGCCCGTGATGGTCGTCGAGAATAGAAGCAAGACAGTGGCTACCACCGGAGATCGCTTGCCGAGAATGCGATGTATCGGTTCAAGACCCTCACCGGAAACTGTCTCTGGGCGCGTCGGCGTCATCAACCGCATGGCGGACCTCGCTCGTCCGCAATCCATTCGTATCGCCTGAAATTATGCCTGTCGATGCCATTGCGTCTTCACGCTCGATTTATGCAACAACACCGCTAAAGGTGACGCTCTAGCTAAGTTACTCGACCAGCTTCCACGCGACGAACAAATCGATGTCATCGGCGGTGACGGTGCCTACGACACCAAGCTATGCCATGCGGCCATTGCTGCACGCAGGGAGCTGTTCTTCGCTTTCGCCACGCGACGGTGTTGCTCATTGGCCAGAGGATACGCCCAGTACGGCGTGGCGTAACGGCGCGCGGTTGATGCAATTGCCCGTGACTGGGCGTTGTGGACGCGACATGCCGTGCAGAAGTTGATCCGGCAGCGATGTGGTTTGACGCTGACCTTGCAAAGTGTCGGCTTGTATCTGGCGCGCTGGAGCTTCACCCCAAAAAGCCGATGTAGCGAGCCTACGAGCAGAGACCGGAAGCGGTGCAGGCATGGCTGAACGAGATGTACCCGGAGATTGCTCGTCGGGCAAAAACCGAAGGCGCGGAAATGCAGTGGGGCGACGAAACGGGGCTGCGCTCGGATGATGTACGAGGCCGCTTCTACGTCCCAATGGGCAAGAAACTCAAGCGGCACGTGGCCAGCCGAAGCGAAGGCCTGTCTGTAATATCGATGGTGACAAACCGTGGCCAGGTGAGCTGGAAAGTATTCGAGGGTGCGATGAACGCAGAGATCCTGCTGGACTTCCTGAAGAGACTGATCAAAGACATGCGTAGCAAGAAGGTATTTCTAATGTTCGACAACTTGAAAGTTCATCACGCTAAGCCGGTCAAGACGTGGTTGGTCGAGCACGACGACAAGACTGAGGTGTTCTACCTGCCTTCGTACAGTCCGGAGCTCAATCCTGACGAGATGCTCAACGCGAATCTGAAAGCGAACGTGACGAAGCAGGCTGCGGCGCGAACCAAGGGGCATCTCAAGAAAGTCTCCATCAGCCATCTGCGTCGTCTCCAGAAATCACCAAAGCGTGTCGCTCTCTATTTCATGCATAAACCGATTCTCTGTACAGTTTGATTCAAAATCACGTATTGCTGATAAATATGCAACAACGCCCTCTTCGATACTTCGCTTGCAGCACCACGTGATACAGCAACACCGTGACGGTGTAGCTCTTGTGAATGTATTCGCTTCTTTCCTACAGCTTACGCCCCAAGCGGTGGAAAAGAAGACCCGAAGAGATTTAACATCAGGAGCGAATATGCAACTCAATCCCTCTGAAATCAGCGAGCTGATCAAGAGCCGAATCCAGAGCCTTGAAGGGAGCGCGGACGTTCGTAACCAGGGCACCGTGATCTCTGTGACGGACGGCATCGTGCGCATTCACGGCCTGTCGGACGTGATGCAGGGAGAAATGCTCGCATTTCCGGGCAACACCTTCGGCCTCGCACTGAACCTCGAGCGCGACTCGGTCGGCGCGGTGATTCTGGGCGATTACGGCCACATCTCCGAAGGCAACATCGTAGAGACGACGGGTCGTATTCTAGAAGTGCCGGTAGGCCCCGAACTGATCGGTCGCGTGGTCGATGCGCTCGGCAACCCAATCGACGGCAAGGGTCCCATCAAGGCCAAGGTCACCGACGCGATCGAGAAGATCGCCCCGGGCGTGATCTGGCGTCACGGCGTGTCACAACCGGTGCAGACCGGCGTCAAGTCGATCGACGCGATGGTGCCGATCGGTCGCGGCCAACGCGAGCTGATCATCGGCGACCGCCAGACCGGCAAGACCGCCGTGGCGCTCGACACGATTATCAACCAGAGGGGCAAGGATCTTGTCTGTATCTACGTCGCAATCGGCCAGAAGGCTTCGTCGATCATGAACGTAGTGCACACGCTAAAAAAAAACGGCGCGATGGAATACACCATCGTTGTGTCGGCCTCGGCCTCGGATTCGGCCGCGATGCAATACCTCGCGCCGTATGCCGGTTGCACGATGGGCGAATACTTCCGCGATCGCGGTCAAGATGCCCTGATCATCTATGACGATCTGACCAAGCAAGCTTGGGCCTATCGCCAGATCTCACTGCTGCTTCGCCGCCCGCCGGGCCGCGAAGCCTATCCAGGAGACGTATTCTATCTTCACTCACGTCTGCTCGAGCGCGCCGCTCGCGTCTCGGAAGAGTATGTCGAGAAATTCACGAACGGCGAAGTGAAAGGAAAAACTGGTTCGTTGACGGCCCTGCCGATCATCGAAACACAGGCAGGCGACATCACAGCCTTCGTGCCGACCAACGTGATCTCGATCACCGACGGCCAAATTTTCCTGGAAACCGACCTGTTTAACGCGGGCATCCGTCCGGCAATCAACGCCGGCGTGTCGGTATCGCGAGTCGGTGGCACAGCGCAGACCAACGTTGTGAAGAAGCTTTCGGGCGGTATCCGTACCGACCTGGCGCAGTATCGCGAGCTGGCTGCCTTCGCGCAGTTCGCCTCAGACCTGGATGCCGCCACGCGCAAGCAGCTCGAGCGCGGTCGCCGCGTCACGGAACTGCTTAAGCAGCCGCAGTACCAGCCGCTGCAGGTCTGGGAACTGGCCATCGCGCTATTCTCGGCGAACAACGGCTACCTCGATGATATCGATGTGAAGAACGTGCTCGCCTTCGAGAAGGGCCTGCGCGAGTATCTCAAGACCAGCCACGCCAACCTGATCAAGCGTATCGAAGACACCAAAGCTTTGTCGAAAGAAGACGACGGCGCGCTGCACGAAGCACTGAAGTCTTTCAAGGAGTTAAATGCCTATTGATCTGAAATTCTTGATCTTGAAATTGGAAAGCGTCCCTCATGTCTCGTTTTTCCATGCCCTTCAAATAAAGGGCGATTTTTCAATTTCAAGATCACTAATTTTTGATCAGTAATCAAGTTTCTCGCCCCTTGGGGCGAAGTATCAAACCCAGAAAGTCAAAGGAAAAGTGAGCGTCCCACGTCCCAAGAGACGGGGAATCCTCCTGAAGAGATTGATCCGCGATGGATACCTCGAGGCGATGCCAGGCGCGTGAGCGCTGACGCATCGCGTCGTTCAAGGAGCAAGCAATGGCTGGAATGAAGGAAATCCGCAGCAAGATCAAGAGTGTGCAAAACATGCGCAAGATAACCAAGGCGATGGAAATGGTCGCGGCATCAAAGATGCGCCGCGCGCAGGAACGCATGCGCGCGGCCCGGCCCTATGCTGACAAGGTTCGCGCGATCGCTGCACATATGAGCCGCTCGCACCCGGAATACCGCCACCCGTTCATGGTGGTAAACGAGGAATCGAAGTTGGCTGGCCTAATCCTCGTCACGACCGACAAGGGTCTGTGCGGTGGCCTGAACACCAACGTACTGCGCATAACGGTTAGTAAGTTGCAGGAACTCGAAAAACAGGGCAAAAAATTCGAGGCCACCGCGATCGGAAACAAGAGCCTCAGCTTCTTGAACCGCGTCGGCGGTAAGGTGGTCTCCCAGCTTGTCCACCTCGGCGACACGCCGCACCTGGACAAGCTGATCGGCACCGTGAAAGTACAGCTCGACGCGTACTCGGAAGGTAAGCTGTCGGCCATCTACATCGCCTACACACGCTTCATCAACACGATGAAGCAAGAAGCAGTTATCGAGCAGCTGCTGCCGCTTTCTGTCGAGCACTTGGGGAACGGCACGGACGGCACGCCCAAGACCTCGTGGGACTACATCTACGAACCGGATGCGCAGGCTGTGGTCGACGAGCTGCTGGTGCGCTATGTCGAGGCGCTGGTTAAGCAGGCAGTGGCGGAAAACATGGCGTCGGAGCAATCGGCGAGAATGGTCGCGATGAAGGCTGCGTCTGACAATGCGAAGACCGTGATCAGCGAGCTTCAGCTGTCGTACAACAAAAGCCGGCAAGCCGCGATCACGAAGGAGCTGTCAGAGATCGTCGGCGGTGCCGCTGCCGTGTAAACGGATCAGCGACCGTTGCCTCGAAACTATGCTCTTGCGCGTGTAATAAAGTTCTTGGCCTCAAGAGGCGGGTATCAAACCCTGAAAGTCAAATACAAAAGTGAGCATCCCAAGGGACAGGGAATCCACCCGAAGAGATTGAAAGGAAAAGCGATGAGTACTACTGCTTTGGTAGAAGGCAAGATCGTACAATGCATCGGTGCCGTTATCGACGTGGCATTCCCGCGCGACAGCATGCCGAAGATCTACGACGCGCTCATTCTGGATGGCTCGGAACTGACGCTCGAAGTCCAGCAGCAGCTGGGTGACGGCATTGTCCGCACCATCTGCCTGGGTGCCGCCGACGGCTTGCGCCGCGGCGTAGTGGTGAAGAATACCGGCAGGCCGATCTCGGTGCCGGTCGGTAAGCCGACACTTGGTCGCATCATGGATGTGCTGGGTCGTCCGATCGATGAGGCTGGCCCGATCGAGAGTGAGCATCAGCGCTCGATCCATCAGAAGGCACCGGCATTTGACGAACTATCGCCGTCGACTAAACTGCTCGAAACTGGCATCAAGGTGATCGACCTGGTCTGCCCGTTCGCCAAGGGCGGCAAGGTCGGTCTGTTCGGCGGTGCCGGCGTGGGCAAGACCGTCAACATGATGGAGCTCATCAACAATATCGCGAAGGAGCACGGCGGTTACTCGGTGTTCGCGGGCGTGGGCGAGCGTACCCGTGAAGGGAACGATTTCTACCACGAGATGAAGGACTCCAAAGTGCTGGACAAGGTCGCGCTGGTCTACGGTCAGATGAACGAGCCTCCGGGCAACCGTCTGCGCGTGGCGCTAACCGGCTTGACGATAGCCGAGCACTTTCGTGACGATGGCCTCGACGTGCTGTTCTTCGTCGACAACATCTACCGTTTCACGCTGGCTGGGACCGAAGTGTCGGCCCTGCTGGGACGGATGCCGTCAGCGGTGGGTTACCAGCCGACGCTGGCCGAGGAAATGGGCAAGCTGCAGGAACGTATCACGTCGACCAAGACTGGTTCGATCACGTCTGTGCAGGCCGTGTACGTTCCGGCGGATGACTTGACCGATCCGTCGCCGGCCACGACCTTCGGTCACCTGGATGCTACCGTCGTGTTGTCACGTGACATCGCCTCGCTAGGTATCTATCCGGCCGTCGATCCGCTCGACTCGACCTCGCGCCAGATCGATCCGAACATGATCGGCGAAGAACACTACACGATCACGCGCGACGTACAGCAGACGCTGCAACGTTACAAGGAACTGCGCGATATCATCGCGATCCTAGGCATGGACGAACTGTCGCCGGAAGACAAGCAGACGGTCGCCCGCGCACGGAAGATCCAGCGTTTCCTGTCGCAGCCATTCCATGTCGCGGCAGTGTTCACGGGCACGCCAGGCAAGTACGTGCCACTGAAAGAAACGATCCGTGGCTTCAAGATGATCGTCGAAGGCGAGTGCGACCACCTGACGGAACAGTCATTCTATATGGTCGGCACGATTGATGAAGCCTTCGAGAAGGCTAAGAAGATTCAGTAAGGTCAGGATCAGTGACAGGCGCGTGCTGCCTTCGCCGGCGCTTCAGTCGATTTTGGCTGAAGCGCTTACGCAAAGCGCGCTGCCTGAAACACACTCGACTTGCCGTGCATATTGATACAAGATCACGAATTTCGTATCAATAAGACCGCAGCGGCGCGCCAGCGCTAGCGTTCGTTGACAGGAGTTGATATGGCAACCATCAAAGTAGATGTCGTCAGTGCGGAAGAGGAAATCTTCTCGGGCCAGGCGAAGTTCGTCGCGCTGCCGGGCGAATCGGGTGCGCTTGGCATTCTGCCCGGCCACACGCCGCTCATCACCCGGATTTATCCGGGCGCGGTACGCATCGAGTCTGAAGGCGGTCAGGAAGAGTTCGTGTTCGTCGCTGGCGGCATTCTTGAAGTGCAACCGGGCACCGTGACCGTGCTCGCCGACACCGCAATTCGCGGTCGGGATCTCGACGCCGCGAAGGCCGAGAAAGCGAAGCGTCGTGCCAAGGAAACGCTGCAAAACGCGCAGTCGAATATCGACCTCGCGAGGGCGCAGTCGGAACTCGTCACAGCGATGGCGCAGCTTGAGGCGATCCAGCGTCTTGCCACAATCCGCAGCAAGAATTATTAATCAAAAATTTGTAATCTTGAAATTGCAGATCAGATCCAGATCAATACCCAGCAGTGTATGACACTTCACGCTTGAACCCCCGGCTTCAGCAGCCGGGTTTCCCCGTAAACGAAACAGGCCGTATCTCTCTCGGCCAGTCCTCGGGATGTCATGGTGCGACCAGACGATGAAGCCGGACCCAGGCTTCCACCTTCAAGCGGCGTTGTTGCATAAATCGAACGTGAAGACGCCATGGCATCGGACGGGCATAATTCAGGCGATACGAACGGATTGCGGACGAGCGAGGTCCGCCATGCGGTGGATGACGCCGACGCGAACGGCGACCTCGGTCGCCTGCGCGGCGATGTGACGCGCCCAGAGACAGTGGCCGGTGAGGGTCTTGAACCGATACATCGCATTCTCGGCAAGCGATCGCCGGTGGTAGCCACTGTGTTGCTTCCATTCTCGACGACCGTCACGGGCAATTGCATCAACCGCGCCATTACGCCACGCCGCACCGGGCATATCCGCTGGCCAATGAGCGGCACCCTCGCGTGGCGGAATCGAAGGAATAGCACTGCATGCAGCAATGGCCGCATGGCATGGCTTGGTGTCGTAGGCACCGTGACCGCCGATGACATCGATTTGTTCTTCGCGTGGCATCTGGTCGAGCAACTTGGCCAGAGCGTCACCGTCAGCCACATTCTGATTCGTCATTAGCGCGGCATGCACTTGACCTGTATTCGCGTTGAGCGCGAGACGGACTTTACGCCACGTGCGCCGCTTCGAGTAGCCGTGCTGGCGCACCTTCCATTCACCTTCTCCATAGACCTCCTTCAGACCGGTGCTGTCGACATCCAGATGGATCGGTTCATTGTCACGAAGGATCGGCAGTTCGACATCAAGCGTTTTTGCCCCGCGACAGAGCGTGGTGTAAGTCGGCACCGGCAAGCTCGGGAAGGCCAAATCGCGCAGACTTTGGGTGAAACCTTGCAGGGCGCGCAAGGTCAGTCGATAGACGGTCTTGACGCCAAGTCATGCCTGAATCAGCGTATCGCCGTATAGACACGGGCGACCACGTGTGGGTATGGCATCGGGTATGCTGGCAAGGACGGCTTCATCTATCCATATTGTTACGTTCCCCGGGTTGATCAGGCCTTCATGCCTTCATTATAGGCCGCCCAATTCCTGACACGGTAGCGTGCCTTCGGCTCACCTTTCTTGTGTATGTCCTTGCGCATTTTCTTGGCAAAAATTAGGCAGTTACTCTGGAATCTGACTTGATAGGAGGCTGGCCCCGCGACCGTTGCGCGTAAACGTCAACGGATCTCGCTCGATTTATGCAACAACGCCCCTTCAAGCGCTGATCCAGGGCAGCTTACGATAGCACCAGCCTTCGACCGTCTTCCGATGCCCTTGACCGTCTTTCACGCCCTCGAAACCCTCGAGTACGTCGAACGCCTTCGTGTAGCCGGCCTGTGCGGCAGCCACCGCAGCCAGCTTTGAGCGCGCCGCGCTGCGACAGAGGAAAAGCACCGGCGTGTCAAGCCTGGCCACCGCCTTCAACTCCGCGATGAAATCAGAATTTGGCATGCCGCCGGGATAGCGGGTCCATTCGATATGCGCGTACTGGCCGTCGCCGACCAGCGGGCGACCGACCCAGTCGAGCTCGGCGTGGGTGCGCACGTCGACCAGGCGCACAGCCGGATCTAGTTGCAGTAGTTCGAAGGCTTCGGCGGGCGGCAGGGCACCGCCGTAGTTCAGCCTGCCTGCGGCGCGGTATGCGTCAGCGTGGGCATAGAGCTGTACGAGCGTAGTCATGGCAAGACTCTTCTCTAGTCGACTCAAACCGATATTTTAGCGTGCAAGCTGCCGTAGGCCAGGCACCGGGTCGCGAAGGTCCGTTTGCATGCATGTGGCGCGCAAATCGGCGTTGCTGCGCATAAGTCTAGCGAAAGACGGTGATGCCATTGCTATCCTCACGCTCGACTTATGCAACAAGGCCAACTGGCACACCCCTTTGCCAATCCTCGCTCAGTTCCTGGCTCACTCCACCGACCGAGCTCCAGCCCATGAACTAACCAGCGGCGTGTTGCACTTCACTCTTGAAACTCCCCCGTCTATACTGCCTCCTTCTACTACTCGCATCCCCCGCCTCGCAGCGGATTGACCGACTGTTGCGCCCAGCATGACACGCGAGCATGAGCAAATTCCAGCCCGCTCGGCCCAAGGCGATGCCGAGCGCCTGGGCGGTCGCATGATTGCCGCGCACGGTCGCCACCATTGCTTGGTCGCGCCAGACGACGGCAGCCCGATGCTGCAGTGCTTCCCCGCGCGGAAAGAAGAGCAAGGTGGCCGGTGGGCGATCTGGTCATCTACGAACGCAGCTCGGTCAACCAAGGCGTAATCGTCAAGATCGAGACGCGCAGTAATCTACTCTATCGCTCGGACCAGCTCAAGTCCAAGCTGCTCTCCGCTAATCTCGACCAGGTGCTGATCATGCTGGCCACCGAGGCGTATTTTAGCGAGGATCTACTAGGCCGAGCGTTGATCAAGGCTGAAGCCAACGAGCTCGCGCAATATCGCGAGAGCGGCTACGACGTGGTCGAGCTGTCGGTGAAGAGTACGCCAGAAGCGACGCTCGAGCAACTGATGCCGCGCCCGGCCAAACATGAGATAATTTTACTAGGCCCATCGGGGATGGGCAAGGCGACCCTGGTGAACCTGATCGTACCCGAGGCCGGGGCTGCCACGCGTGAAATCTCAGCGACACTGAACACTGCCTGCCATACCCCCCTTCACACGGCTCTACCCGCTCGCCGATGGCGGAACCCTGATCGATTCGACGGGTTTCCAGGAGCTCGAGCTCTACCACCTGACCAAAGGCCAGTTGGAGTGTGCCTTCCTTGAATTCAGGCCGCTGCTGGCCGATTGCCGCTTCTATAATTGCCCTCACCTGCACGAACCGGGCTGCTCTATCTTGACGGTCGTCGAGGATGGGCGGATCGCGAAATCTCGGCACGCGCTGTATGCGCAATTGGTCCCCGAGGTGGGCATTGTTGCATAAATCGAGCGAGATCCGTTGACGTTTACGCGCAACGGTCGCGGGGCCAGCCTCCTATCAAGTCAGATTCCAGAGTAACTGCCTAATTTTTGCCAAGAAAATGCGCAAGGGCATACACAAGAAAGGTGAGCCGAAGGCACGCTACCGTGTCAGGAATTGGGCGGCCTATAATAATGAAGGCCTGATCAACCGGGGGAACATAACAATATGGATAGATGAAGCCGTCCTTGCCAGAATACCCGATACCATACCCACACGTGGTCGCCCGTGTCTATACGACGATACGCTGATTCAGGCATTACTTGGCGTGAAGACCGTCTATCGACTGACGTTGCGCGCCCTGCAAGGTTTCACCCAAAGTCTGCGCGATCTGGCCTTCCCGAGCTTGCCGGTGCCGAATTACACCACGCTCTGTCGCCGGGCAAAAACGCTTGATGTCGAACTGCCGATCCTTCGTGACAACGAACCGATCCATCTGGTTGTCGACAGCACCGGTCTGAAGGTCTATGGAGAAGGTGAATGGAAGGTGCGCCAGCACGGCTACTCGAAGCGGCGCACGTGGCGTAAAGTCCATCTCGCGCTCAACGCGAATACGGGTCAAGTGCATGCCGCGCTAATGACGAATCAGAATGTGGCTGACGGTGACGCTCTGGCCAAGTTGCTCGACCAGATTCCATGCGAAGAACAAATCGATGTCATCGGCGGTGACGGTGCCTACGACACCAAGCCATGCCATGCGGCCATTGCTGCACGCAGTGCTATTCCTTCGATTCCGCCACGCGAGGGTGCCGTTCATTGGCAAGCGGATATGCCCGGTGCGGCGTGGCGTAATGGCGCGGTTGATGCAATTGCCCGTGACGCTCGTCGAGAATGGAAGCAAGACAGTGGCTACCACCGGCGATCGCTTGCCGAGAATGCGATGTATCGGTTCAAGACCCTCACCGGCAACTGTCTCTGGGCGCGTCACATCGACTCGCAGGCGACCGAGGTCGTCTGCGAGTCGGCGTTCTCAACCGCATGGCGGACCTCGTTCGTCCGCAATCCGTTCGTATCGCATGAAATTATGCCCGTCGATGCCATTGCGTCCTCACGCTCGATTTATGCAACAACGCCGATGCTGCTGCAATGAATGCCGAGACTTTTTCGGCTTCCGCTCCGGAGACGCTCACCATTGCTTCTCGGGAAAGCCGCCTGGCGATGTGGCAAGCTGAACATATGCGTGATGCGCTGCGCAAATTATATCCAGCTTGTGACGTAAAAATTCTCGGGATGACTACGCGCGGTGATCAGATTCTCGACCGTACCTTGTCAATAGTCGGCGGCAAGGGCTTATTCGTGAAGGAACTGGAAAATGCACTGGCCGACGGTCGGGCCGATCTGGCCGTACATTCGCTCAAGGATGTGCCGATGTGGCTGCCCGAGGGCTTCGTGCTGAGCACCGTGATGAGCCGCGCGGACCCGCGTGACGCCTTCGTCTCGAATGATTACGCCTCGCTTGATAACCTGCCCACCGGAGCGATCGTCGGCACCTCAAGCCTGCGCCGAGCAGCGATGCTGCGCGCCCACTATATAGACTGTAACGTGTGCCCACTGCGCGGCAATCTCGATACACGCCTAGCCAAGCTCGACCGCGGTGACTACGCGGCGATCATCCTGGCTGCGGCTGGGCTCACGCGGCTCGGGCTCGGCGATCGGATCCGCGCGTTGATCGACGTCGCGACCAGCCTCCCCGCCGTTGGTCAGGGTACGCTCGGCATCGAGATCGCCGCCTCGCGCACAGACGTGGCGCGCTGGCTCGCCCCACTGCACGACAGTGCTACGGCGCTGGCCGTTGAGGCCGAGCGGATGGTGGCGCGCACGCTGGGCGGCAGCTGCTCGGTGCCGTTGGCCGCGTACGCGGTCTGGCACAGCGAGCGGCTCGTATTGACGGGACGCGTTTCGAACACCAGCGGTACGCGCGTATTGATGGTGCGTCAGGATGCGGTTGTGACCACTCCCGATGAGGCGCGCGCGCTCGGCAAACAGGTGTCCGAAGAACTCAAACGGCAGGGTGCCTTTGAAATCATTGAGGCACTGCTCGGAAGCCAGACCCGATGATCCAGACCCGTGCGTTCACGGCAGTGCTGACGAAGCCCAAGGGACAATCAGCGGCGCTCGCCGCGCAACTTGCAGCGGTCGGCATCGAGGCCTTTGATTTCCCACTCATCGACATTGTGCCGCTGGCCGATCCGGTACTGCTCGACGCAGCCTTCGAGCGGCTCGATACCTATGCGCTGGTCGTGTTCGTCTCGCCGAACGCAATCGACCGGGCACAGGCGCGTTTCAACGCGATCTGGCCGCATTCGCTGCCGGTCGGCGTGGTCGGCCCCGGCAGTGTGGCAGCGCTGGCGCGCCACGGCATCGCTCCGCCCTCGCATCGCGTGATCGTGCCCGGCACCTCGGACGAGGCAAGCGGTGGCGCGCCGCGCTATGACTCAGAAAGTCTCTACGCACAGATTGAACGGGCCTTCGTCTCCGTCGTACCACATGCCTCTTCGGAAGATGGCACGGGCGTCGCCACCGACGACCATTGCCGCTATGGTGATGGCCATGAGTGCAGCAGCGACAGCGCGAAGGCCGCGGCTGCCTGCGCTGCAGCCCCGTTTCCCGCCGACCCGGCCCTCGATTTTTTCCATTCCTCCGACTCTCCCGTAGTGCCCGCCACTAATGGCCCGCTGGCCGGCAAGCGCGTGCTAATCGTGCGCGGCGATGGCGGTTGCGACTGGCTCTCGAATCGGCTGCGTGAGGCTGGTGCAGAGGTCGAGCTGGTGGCCGCCTATCGTCGCATCGTGCCGGAGCCCTCGATCGGCACCTGGGAGCGCGTGCACGCGCTGCTGGCTGGCGAGCCGCATGCCTGGCTGGTGACCAGCTCAGAAGGTGTGCGCAACCTGCGCGAGCTGGCCGACGAGCACCTGACCGGCACCGAGCGTGACGCGCTCAAGCACGCGCCGCTGATCGCGCCCCATCCACGCATCGCTGATACGGCGCAAGCCATGGGTTTTGATACGATTACGCAGTCCGGAGTGGGCGACCAACGCATCGTCCACGCCTTCCGAACGTTGGCCAATTCAGCCACTCACGCGGCACAAGCCGCATCGGTGCCCTCTCGCATGACAGATACCAATAATTCCAGCAAGGCTTTCTCCCTGGACGAGGCCGCCGCGTCCTCCCGGCCAGCGACGCCGTCGAATGCCCCCTGCACGCCCTTCGAGACGCAGCAGCCACGCCGTTCTTTGGGCGGAACCGCCGGCGTTCTATTACTATGGTGTGTGGTGCTGGCCTGTGCCGCCGGCACGGGCGGCTTTGCACTGAACCGTAAGATTGAGAGGCTTGATCAGCTGACGGCGCAGCGGCAAAAAACGTTCGACACCTCCACCGAGGAGATCCGAAACAAGTCCGAACAGGCGCTGGCGAACATACGCCAGGTCGATGGCCAGCTCTCGCAGCTCGCCGGTAAGCTGTCCGACGTACAGGCGCAGCAGCAAGCGCTGCAACAACAATACCAGGATTTCTCCCGCAACCGCGCCGCCTGGCTGCTCGACCAAGTCGAGCAGACCCTCTCGACCGCGAGCCAGCAACTGCAGATGACAGGCAATGTTCCGCTCGCCTTGGACACGCTGCAGAACGTCGATCAGCAACTGGCGACCGCGCAGGTCGCACAGGCGATTGCGGTGCGCAAGGCTATCGCTCAGGACATCGACAAACTCAAGGGCGCGCCCTCGGTCGATCTCACGGGCCTAGCCATCAAGCTCGACGACGCGATCGATCGGATCGACGCGCTGCCGCTGTCGGGCGAAGCGCCGATCAAGCAGGCGCGACCGCGCGTTGCCCCCCAGGGGGATAGCCCCAGCGGGGTCGCCGCGATTGGTCAGCCGCGCTGGAAGGTCTGGTGGCACGAAGTGAGCGCCGGTATCGGCACTCAGCTGGTGAACCTGGTGCAGGTTCGCCGCATTGACAATACCGATGCGATGTTGACGTCTCCCGAGCAGGGCTACTTCGTACGCGAGAATATCAAACTGCGCCTACTGACGGCGCGCCTGTCGCTGCTTGCCCGCAATGATTTGGCAATGAAGCTGGATCTGCACGCGGCGCAGGCAACTCTGGCCCATTACTGCGACACCTCGTCGAAGGACACCCGGACCGTCGAGGATCTGTTGAAGCAGGTCGATGCCGCTGCGCCGTCGGTCGCGCTGCCAAATCTGAGCAGCAGCCTCAACGCCATCCAACAGTTGAAGAGCCGGGGCTGACAATGACGCTGCGAGGAATGCTATGGCTAGCCATGCTGTTCGCGATCGCCGTGTCACTCGCGACGGTCGGTCACTTCGATGGCGGGCAGGTGCTGATTGTCTACCCGCCGTATCGCGTCGACGTATCACTAAACCTGTTTATCGTCTCGTTTGTCGTGCTGTTCGTGGTGATCTACGCGCTCTTGCGCATCATGCGCAACATCTGGTGCATGCCGCAGCGGGTAGCCGCCTATCGCAAGCGGATGCGCTACGAGAAGGCACATGCCTCGCTGCGCGAAGCGGTCGCCAATTTCTACGCTGGTCGTTTTTCGCGCGCAGAGAAGGCCGCTCGCGACGCACTGTTGGTCGACGATAACCAGAGTGCGGCAGGCCTCATGGGCGCGGTCGCTGCGCATCGCATGCATGAGTACGCTCGCCGAGACGAATGGTTGGCCCGCGTCGATGCCAGCGAATGGCAGGAAGCGCGCCTGTTGGCTACCGCCGACATGCTTGCCGAGGCGTGCGACGCTGAGGGCGCACTGGCTGCGCTGGCCGAGATGCAGGCCTCAGGCAGCAAGTGTATCCATGCCCAGCAGGTCGCGCTGCGCGCGCAACAGCAACTGAAGAACTGGGCCGAAGTGCTGAAGCTAACCAAGGAGCTGGAAAAGCGCGAGGCGTTGCATCCGAACGCCGTGGTGAAGATGCGCCAGCAAGCCGCCGAGCATCTGCTGCGCGACCATCGTCATGACGCTGATGCGCTGCTGGAAGCGTGGCAGTTACTGTCTGCTGCCGAGCGGCATTCGCCGCGGCTGGCCGATCTGGCCGCCAAATTGCTGATCGCGCTGGAGCGCCAGCCCGAGGCGCGCCACATCGTCGAGGACGCGCTGGCCTACAACTGGGATGCACGCCTGCTGCGCTGTTATCCCGATACAGCCAGCAGCGACGTACTTCCCCTGATCCAGAAGGCCGAATCCTGGAAGCGCGATCATCCCGACGATGCCGAACTGCTGGTGGCCCTAGGTCGGCTTTGCCAGAGGCAGCAACTGTGGGGCAAGGCGCAGTCCTACCTAGAAGCGGCGCTGAAGCTGTCCGACAACGAGGGGCTGAAGGTTCACGTACATCGTGCTCTGGCCAGCTTGTTCGAGCATTTCGGCGACCAGGAGCAGGCCGCGCGCCACTACCGCGAAAGCGCGCTAGCGGCTCAGCTGGGCTAAGAGGTTTGCACTTCGCGTTCTACCGTTTGCATTGTCAGGGCGGCTGTCGAGCGATAATTCGCGCTCCAGGGGAGTTGTTGGGCGTTGTTGCATAAATCGAGCGAGATCCGTTGACGTTTACGCGCAACGGTCGCGGGGCCAGCCCCCTATCAAGTCAGATTCCAGAGTAACTGCTTAATTTTTGACAAGAAAATGTGCAAGGACATACACAAGACAGGTGAGCCGAAGGCACGCTACCGTGTCAGGAATTGGGCGGCCTATAATGAAGGCCTGATCAACCGGGGGAACGTAACAATATGGATAGATGAAGCCGTCCTTGCCAGAATACCCGATGCCATACCCACACGTGGTCGCCCGTGTCTATACGGCGATACGCTGATTCAGACATTACTTGGCGTGAAGACCGTCTATCGACTAACGTTGCGCGCCCTGCAAGGTTTCACCCAAAGTCTGCGCGATCTGGCCTTCCCGAGCTTGCCGGTGCCGAATTACACCACGCTCTGTCGCCGGGCGAAAACGCTTGATGTCGAACTGCCGATCCTTCGTGACAATGAACCGATCCATCTGGTTGTCGACAGCACCGGTCTGAAGGTCTATGGAGAAGGTGAATGGAAGGTGCGCCAGCACGGCTACTCGAAGCGGCGCACGTGGCGTAAAGTCCATCTCGCGCTCAACGCGAATACAGGTCAAGTGCATGCCGCGCTAATGACGAATCAGAATGTGGCTGACGGTGATGCTCTGGCCAAGTTACTCGACCAGATTCCAGGCGACGAACAAATCGATGTCATTGGCGGTGATGGTGCCTACGACACCAAGCCATGCCATGCGGCCATTGCTGCACGCAGTGCTGTTCCTTCGATTCCGCCACGCGAGAGTGCCGTTCATTGGCCAGCGGATATGCCCGGTGCGGCGTGGCGTAATGGCGCGGTTGATGCAATTGCCCGTGACGGTCGTCGAGAATGGAAGCAACACAGTGGCTACCACCGGCGATCGCTTGCCGAGAATGCGATGTATCGGTTCAAGACCCTCACCGGCCACTGTCTCTGGGCGCGTCACATCGCCGCGCAAGCGACCGAGGTCTCCGTTCGCGTCGGCGTCATCAACCGCATGGCGGACCTCGCTCGTCCGCAATCCGTTCGTATCGCCTGAATTATGCCCGTCCGATGCCATTGCGTCCTCGCGCTCGATTTATGCAACAACGCCTTCCATTCTCGACGACCGTCACGGGCAATTGCATCAACCGCGCCATTACGCCACGCCGCACCGGGCATATCCGCTGGCCAATGAGCGGCACCCTCGCGTGGCGGAATCGAAGGAACAGCACTGCGTGCAGCAATGGCCGCATGGCATGGCTTGGTGTCGTAGGCACCGTCACCGCCGATGACATCGATTTGTTCTTCGCGTGGAATCTGGTCGAGCAACTTGGCCAGAGCGTCACCGTCAGCCACATTCTGATTCGTCATTAGCGCGGCATGCACTTGACCTGTATTCGCGTTGAGCGCGAGATGGACTTTACGCCACGTGCGCCGCTTCGAGTAGCCGTGCTGGCGCACCTTCCATTCACCTTCTCCATAGACCTTCAGACCGGTGCTGTCGCCAACCAGATGGATCGGTTCATTGTCACGAAGGATCGGCAGTTCGACATCAAGCGTTTTTGCCCGGCGACAGAGCGTGGTGTAATTCGGCACCGGCAAGCTCGGGAAGGCCAAATCGCGCAGACTTTGGGTGAAACCTTGCAGGGCGCGCAAGGTCAGTCGATAGACGGTCTTCACGCCAAGTAATGCCTGAATCAGCGTATCGCCGTATACACACGGGCGACCACGTGTGGGTATGGCATCGGGCATTCTGGCAAGGACGGCTTCATCTATCCATATTGTTACGTTCCCCCGGCTGATCAGGCCTTCATTATAGGCTGCCCAATTCCTGACACGGTAGCGTGCCTTCGGCTCACCTGTCTTGTGTATGTCCTTGCACATTTTCTTGTCAAAAATTAAGCAGTTACTCTGGAATCTGAGTTGATAGGGGGCTGGCCCCGCGATCGTTGCGCGTAAACGTCAACGGATCTCGCTCGATTTATGCAACAACGCCGTGCCAGTCAATCAGCATCTTTCCAGGCTCTTAGCCATCGAGTCGAAGAAACAGGCGCGGCGCTCAGGCGGCGGCACCGGGCCAATCGTGCAGCGTGTAGGGCAGCGCGCGTTTATGGCGCGTCGCGTCGTGGAAACGCAGTACCGTCTCGTAGACGTAGTCGGCCACCGGCTTGCCCTCCAGGAAATCGTCAATCTGGTCGTAAGTCACGCCGTAGGCGGTCTCGTCGGGCAGCAGCTGGCGCAGCGCCTCGAGGTCGGCAGTCGGCACCTTCATCACTAGCGCATCGGCGCCGCCCAGGTGACGCGCCACCGCACGGACGCGGCGCTTGGTCAGGCCGGCCAGCGGCAGGATGTCTGCGCCACCGTCGCCGAACTTGGTGAAGAAGCCCATCAGCGATTCGGCTGCGTGATCGGTGCCAATCACGAGGCCGTAGCGCGCGCCAGCCACCGCGTACTGTGCGATCATGCGTTCGCGTGCCTTGATGTTTCCGTGCACGAAGTCTTGCTGCGCCTCGTCACGGAACACCAGGCCGCTGGCGATAGTAGCGGCCAGCATGCCGTCGGCGGCGGGCCTGACATTAAGCGTCAGATTTTCGTCGGCAGCCACGAAGGCCAGCGCACGCTGCGCGCTTTCCTCGTCGCGCTGTACGCCGTAGGGTAGGCGCATCGCGATGAAGCGTGCGTCGTAGCCGCTCGTACGCAGGCGCTCGACAGCCAGTTGCGCGAGACGACCGGCAGTCGACGAGTCGACGCCGCCGCTGATCCCGAGTACATAGGTGGACAGGCCTGTCGAGCGCAGGTAGCCGGCTAGGAAGCCGATACGGCGCTCAGCTTCCTCGGCGGCGTCGAAGTTCGGTGCCACCAGCAGTTCAGCGGCAATTGTGCGCTGTCGAGCGGCATAATTGGGACGGGTTATCACGGCGGTGTAGTTCTCCGGAAGATGGATCGGTCAGAGGTGCGTCATAAGCGCGATTACGCTAGGCCGGCGCAATCACGGGGCCGGGAAACGGCGCGAGTGGCGTTGTTGCATAAATCGAGCGAGATCCGTTGACGTTTACGCGCAACGGTCGCGGGGCCAGCCTCCTATCAAGTCAGATTCCAGAGTAATTGCCTAATTTTTGCCAAGAAAATGCGCAAGGACATACACAAGAAAGGTGAGCCGAAGGCACGCTACCGTGTCAGGAATTGGGCGGCCTATAATGCAGGCCTGTTCAACCGGGGCGTTGTTGCATAAATCGAGTATGAGGACGCAATAGCATCGACGGGATAATTTCAGGCGATACGAACAGATTGCGGACGAGCGAGGTCCGCCATACGGTTGATGACTCCGACGCGAACGGAGACCTCGGCCGCCTGCGAGTCGATGTGACGCGCCTAGAGACAGTTGCCGGTGAGGGTCTTGAACCGATACATCGCATTCTCGGCAAGCGATCGCCGGTGGTATCCACTTTCTTGCTTCCATTCTCGACGACCGTCACGGGCAATTGCATCAACCGCGCCATTACGCCACGCCGCACCCGGGCATATCCGCTGGCCAATGAGCGGCACCCTCGCGTGGCGGAATCGAAGGAATAGCACTGCGTGCAGCAATGGCCGCATGGGGCATAGCTTGGTGTCGTAGGCACCATCACCGCCGATGACATCGATTTGTTCTTCGCGTGGAATCTGGTCGAGCAACTTGGCCAGAGCGTCACCGTCAGCCACATTCTGATTCGTCATTAGCGCGGCATGCACTTGACCCGTATTCGCGTTGAGCGCGAGATGGACTTTACGCCACGTGCGCCGCTTCGAGTAGCCGTGCTGGCGCACCTTCCATTCACCTTCTCCATAGACCTTCAGACCGGTGCTGTCGACAACCAGATGGATCGGTTCATTGTCACGAAGGATCGGCAGTTTGACATCAAGCGTTTTTGCCCGGCGACAAAGCGTGGTGTAATTCGGCACCGGCAAGATCGGGAAGGCCAGATCGAGCAGACTTTGGGTGAAACGTTGCAGGGCGCGCAACGTCCGTCGATAGACGGTCTTCACGCCAAGTAATGCCTGAATCAGCGTATCGCCGTATAGACACGGGCGACCACGTGCGGGTATGGCATCGGGTATTTTGGCAAAGACGGCTTCATCTATCCATATTGTTACGTTCCCCCGGTTGATCAGGCCTGCATTATAGGCCGCCCAATTCCTGACACGGTAGCGTGTCTTCGGCTTACCTGTCTTGTGTATGTCCTTGCGCATTTTCTTGGCAAAAAATAGGCAGTTACTCTGGAATCTGATTTGATAGGGGGTTGGCCCCGTGACCGTTGCGCGTAAACGTCAACAGATCTCGCTCGATTTATGCAACAACGCCGCGCAAAGCATAAACAAAATTCCCAGAAAACCGCCGGCAAACCCGGCGGTTTTTTCGTCCCGCCGGTTCCGCAGTCCGGCTCCCAATGAACACCGACCGCCCCAAACTATACAGATATCCACAAGGACCGAACGCGCGCACGAACCTGCGACGCCACACTGGAGAACAAGCATGCTCCCATATAACACCGACGACGTCCGTATCCGTGCACTGAAGGAGCTGACGCCGCCCGACCACCTGATCCGCGAATTCCCCTGCTCGGCCGCCGTGGCGAAGCTAATCTACTCGACGCGCCGCTCGCTGCACCGGATCCTGCACGGCAGGGACGATCGTCTGGTGGCAGTGATCGGCCCCTGCTCGATCCACGATCCCGCAGCCGCCGTTGACTACGCGAAGAAGCTGATCGAGCTACGCCACCAGCATTGCGAAGACCTCGAGATCGTGATGCGCGTCTATTTCGAGAAGCCCCGTACCACGGTGGGCTGGAAGGGCCTCATCAATGATCCGTACCTAGACAACAGCTTCAAGATCAACGAAGGCCTGCGCGCCGCGCGAGAGCTACTGCTGCAGCTCAACGAACTGGGCCTGCCGGCCGGCACCGAATTCCTCGACATGATCAGCCCGCAGTACATCGCCGACCTAGTCTCGTGGGGCGCGATCGGCGCGCGTACTACGGAATCGCAGGTGCACCGCGAGCTGGCTTCGGGCCTATCCTGCCCCGTCGGCTTCAAGAACGGCACCGACGGCAACGTCAAGATTGCGGTCGACGCGATCAAAGCCGCTTCGCAGCCGCACCATTTCCTGTCAGTCACCAAGAGCGGCCACTCGGCGATCGTCTCGACCGCCGGTAATGAGGACTGCCATGTCATCCTGCGCGGCGGCAAGGTACCGAACTACGACGCCGACAGCGTCAACGTCGCTTGCGCAGATATCGTCAAGACCGGCCTCGCCGCGCGCCTCATGATCGATGCGAGCCATGCCAACAGCTCGAAGAAGCACAAGAACCAGGTTTTTGTATGCGGCGATATCGCCCACCAGCTTGCCGCCGGCGACGAGCGTATCGTCGGCGTGATGGTCGAGTCGCACCTGGTGGGTGGGCGCCAGGACCTCACGCCGGGCTGCCAGCTGACCTACGGCCAAAGCATCACCGATGCCTGTATCGGCTGGAACGAGAGCGTCAAGGTGCTCGAAGGTCTCGCCGAAGCGGCGCGCGCACGCCGCGTTGCCACGCGGCAGCGGCAACTCTGATGCCGTGACGCACCGGTTCAGCTTGGGGGCCAACACGTGGATGAACGAGAATCGCCCTGACGTGCTGTTGGCCGCTCAAGCAATTGATTTTTTGACGGCTTTCCGACGCCGGGGTTTCAGGCCAGCGGAGTCGTAGACGCGCTCACTCGATCGCGCCTGAACTGAAGATCTCAATGTGCAAGCGCTCCTGCGCGCTACTGAGCGTCACCAGGGCATTGCGCTGCGCCGGTAGCTCGGGCCGCAGAGACAGTAGTCGGCATCAGGCCGGATCATCGCGCTCAGCAGCTCGGGCGTGCGACGACCTTCGTGCGCGTGATCTCCGCCGGGCTTGTCGGCCCGACCCTTTAGCTCGTAGACCAGGCGCATCGGGCGCATCGCGTTCGCATGGCATGGCGCGGCGTTGTTGCATAAATCGAGCGCAAGCCGTTGACGTTTACGCGCAACGCTCGTCGGCCAGCCCCCTATCAAGTCAGATTTCAAGGTAACTGCCTAATTTTTTCCAAGAAAAATGCGCAAGGACATACACAAGACAAGTGAGCCGAAGGCACGCGCTACCATGTCAGGAATTGGGCAGCTTATAATGCAGGCCTGATCAACCGGGGGAACGTGACGATATGGATAGATGAAGCCATCCTTGCCAGAATACCCGACGCCATACCCACACGTGGTCGCCCGTGTTTATGCGGCGATGCGCTCATTCAGGCATTACTTGGCGTGAAGACTGTCTATCGACTGACGTTGCGCGCCCTGCAAGGTTTCACCCAAAGTCTACGCGATTTGGCCTTTCCAAGCTTGCCGGTGCCGAATTACACCACGCTCTGTCGCCGGGCAAAAACGCTTGATGTCGAACTGCCGATCTTTCGCGACAACGAACCGATCCATCTGGTTATCGACAGCACCGGTCTGAAGAGGTCTATGGCGACGGTGAATGGAAGGTGCGCCAGCACGGCTACTCGAAGCGACGCACCTGGCGTAAAGTCCATCTCGCGCTCAACGCAAATACGGGTCAAGTGCATGCCGCGCTAATGACGAATCAGAATGTGGCTGATGGTGATGCTCTGGCCAAGTTGCTCGACCAGATTCCACGCGAAGAACAAATCGCTGTCATCGGCGGTGAAGGTGCCTACGACACCAAGCCATGCCATGCGGCCATTGCTGCACGCGCAGTGCTATGCCTTGGATTCCGCCACGCGAGGGTGCCGCTCATTGGCCAGCGGATATGCCCGGTGCGGCGTGGCGTAATGGCGCGGTTGATGCAATTGCCCGTGACGGTCGTCGAGAATGGAAGCAACACAGTGGCTACCACCGGCGATCGCTTGCCGAGAATGCGATGTATCGGTTCAAGACCCTCACCGGCAACTGTCTTTGGGCGCGTCACATCGCCTCGCAGACGTCCGAGGTTGCCGTTCGCGGCGGCGTCATCAACCGTATGGCGGACTTCGCTCGTCTGCAATCCGTTCGTATCGCCTGATTATGCCCGTAGATGCGGCGTCCTCACGCTCGATTTATGCAACAACGCCGCCGCATGGTGCCAGAGCGCGTCGTTGAGCTAGTCGCGGAACGCGTGGACGCGCCCAGAACGGGGGGCAGACATGCAGGAAATGGAGAAAGCCCTACAGGGGTCTATACCCAGGTGTACGGACAATGCAAGCGGGGGGCGATGAAAACGGGAATGATCCGCGTTCGCTCAAGATTGCCAGCGGATTCAGGCTGTTCCGCCGACCGTCATTGAGTCGATCCGTAGCGTCGGCTGGCCGACCCCAACCGGCACGCTCTGGCCCTCCTTGCCGCATACGCCGATGCCCCAATCGAGCTTCATGTCGTTGCCGATCATGCTGACGTACTTGAGCGCTTCCGGGCCGCTGCCAATCAGGGTAGCACCCTTGACCGGATAGGTGATCTTGCCGTTCTCGATCATGTAGGCCTCAGCGGTTGAGAACACGAACTTGCCGTTGGTGATGTCGACCTGGCCGCCGCCGAAGTTCACCGCATACAGGCCGTTCTTGACCGAGGCGATGATTTCCTTCGGGTCCTTGTCGCCGTTGAGCATGTAGGTGTTGGTCATGCGCGGTATCGGCAGCGCTGCGTAGGATTCTCGACGCGCGTTGCCGGTCACTGGCATATTCATCAGGCGGGCGTTCAGCGTGTCCTGGATGTAGCCCTTTAGAATCCCGTCCTCGATCAGCGTGGTGCACTGGGTCGGGTTGCCCTCATCGTCGATGTTAAGCGAGCCGCGGCGGTTCGGCAGGGTGCCGTCGTCGACCACGGTCACGCCCTTGGCGGCCACCTGCTCGCCGATCCGACCGGAAAAGGCCGACGAGCCTTTACGGTTGCAGTCGCCCTCTAGGCCATGGCCAATCGCTTCATGTAGCAGTACGCCGGGCCAGCCCGGGCCGAGCACCACCGTCATCGTGCCGGCCGGGGCCGGTCGCGCATCGAGGTTGACCAGCGCCGCGTGCACCGCGCTATCGACATACTGCGACAGCACCTCATCGCTGAAGTAGCCGAAGTCGAAACGACCGCCACCGCCGCTCGAGCCGATCTCACGACGGTCGTTTTGCTCTGCAATCACCGTCACCGAGACGCGCACCAGCGGCAGAATGTCGGCCGCCAGCGCGCCGTCACTGCGCGCCACCAGCACCACGTCGTATTCGCCGGCCATACCCGCCATCACCTGGGTGATGCGCGGGTCTCGACCGCGCGCCATCTGCTCAATACGCTCTAACAACTTGACCTTGGCGGTCGCGTTGAGCGACGAGAGTGGGTCGGACGGCAGGTAGAGATCGCGGCCCGCCACCCCCGTCAGCGAGGAGGCCACTTGAATCTTGTGGCGCCCACCACCAGCCGCCGTGATCGCCTTGGTGGCGCTGGTGGCCTGGCGGATCGCCTCAGTGGAGAGGGCGTCAGAATAGGCGAAGGCGGTTCGATCGTCCGCCACGGTGCGTATGCCTACGCCCTGGTCGATGCTAAAGCTGCCCGACTTGACGATCCCTTCCTCCAGGCTCCAGGCCTCGCTGCGGGTGGCCTGAAAGTACAGGTCCGCATAGTCGACGCGATGCGTGAAGATCTCGGAGAGCGTACGCGTAAGCAGGGATTCGTCGAGTCCGTAGGGTGTGAGCAGGATGTCTTTGGCGGAGGCGAGATTGTGGATGCAGGGTTCGATGATGTTCATGCGATATCAGGATTGTTGACAGGAGCGTTGTTACATAAATCGAGCGTGAGGACGCAACAGCATCGACGGACATAATTTCAGGCGATACGAACGAATTGCGGACGAGCGAGGTCCACCATGCGGTTGATTACGCCAACGCGAACGGCGACCTCGATCGCCTGCGCGTCGATGTGACGCGCCCAGAAACAGTTGCCGTCGAGCGTTTTGAACCGATATATCGTATTCTCAGCAAGCGATCGCCGGTGGTAGCCACCGCCTTGCTTCCATGCTCGACGAGCGTCACAGACAATTGCATCAACCGCGCCGTTACGCTACGCCGCACCGGGGCTTATCCGCTGGCCAATGAGCGGCACCCGCGCGTGGCGGAATCGAAGGGACTGCACTGCGTGCAGCACAATGGCCGCATGGCATGGCTTGGTGTCGTAGGCACCGGCGCAGCCGATATTGATCTGCTCGTCGCGCGGAATCTGGTCGAGGCACTTGGTCAGAGCGTCACCGTCAGCCACATCCTGATGCGTCATCAGTGCGGCATGCACTTGACCCGTATCGCATTGAGCGCGAGATGAACTTTACGCCACGTACGCCGCTTCGAGTAGCCGTGTTGGCACACTTCTCATTCATCTTTATAGACCTTCAGACTGGTGCTGTCGACCACCAGGTGGATCGGTTGGCTGTCTCAAAGGATCGGCAGTTCGACATCAAGCGTTTTTGCCCGGCGACAGAGCGTGGTGTAATTCGGTACTGGAAAGCCCGAGAAGGTCAGATCGCGCAGACTTTGGGTGAAACGTTGCAGGACGCGCAACATCAGTCGATAGACTGTCTTCACGCCAAGTCACGCTTGAATCAGCGTATCGCCGTATAGACACGGGCGACCACGCGCGGGTATGGCGTCGGGTTTCCTGGAAAGGACGGCTTCATCTATCCATATCGTCACATTCTTCCGGTTGATCAGGCCTTCATTATAGGCCGCTCAATTCCTGACACGGTAGCGTGCTTTCGGCTCACCTGTTTTGTTGTATATCCTTTCGTATTTTTTTGGAAAGAATGAGGCAGTTGAATGAGGCAGTTACTCTGGAATCTGACTTGATAGGGGGCTGGCCCAGCGACCGTTGCGCGTAAACGTCAACGGATCTCGCTCGATTTATGCAACAACACCGATGGACATGGAACAACGAGACATAAGGGACGATTTTCCAATGTCAGAATCAAAAATTTCGGATCAATAGTGCGCATGGTCGGTGGTGTAGGTTGAAAGCCGAGGACACCACCATCAGCGTACAGTCCCCCAGCCCGCGGTACAGCTCCGAAAAACATAGGTTGTAGCCAACCTGAAAGAGGCGGACCCTCCCGAACATCTATTCGCAGGCCTTGGCCGCCTCGCCAGGGCAGATGGTACGCGCCTCGTCGAGGGATGCCTCGCCTTCTCGAAATTAAATCAATGGATCTTATCGTAGCGTGCCGCCTCGTAGCCTGGGGGATCGAAGACCAGGGTGGTTTATTATCTGCGAGGGCTCGGGCGCGGCCAGCGGCAGCATGCCCCGATTACCCAGATGCCGTGGCACCGCGCGCGGCATCGCCAAGGAAGTACTGGATCGGGCCGTCCTGATAAGACTCGTCGGATCACCAGCTGGTCAGTTGTTGCGGCGGCTCATGAAACAGAAGTATTCGGGCAGCAGCACCAACTATGTGCCGCTGGAAGCGGCGTCGACGATCAGGCGACCGGCCTCCGTCGTCGAGGTTGCTTACCACATCGGGCGTGTTGACCATCTGCACCGCGGCGACCGTCAGCTGCGCTGGGCGATCGGTTCGGTCGGTCATCGGTGAATGTCGCAATCAAATAAGGGGCGTTCCGCTAAGGCCCGAGTCGGAAGCGTTCCGCATCAGGGGCGGGACGCGTCTGAGTCAGCGGGCGTGTCACCCATCTTACCTCGATTACCCCCGATTTGCTGAATTCGCGGATGCGCCCAGGAGCCTGTGACCACGTAATCAAACGCGAAGGCGTGCGAGAGGGTCTGCGACAGCGCCAGGTTGGCGGCCAGCACGCCCAGGCCGAGCATCGGGTTGATCACCGCCGCGCCGATCGCAGCGGCGCTGGCACTGACCTTGGGCACGATATGCGCGTGCAGATCCTGGGTTTCGTGGATGAGGTCAATCTGGCCCTGCACGGTCACCCGCGCTGGGGCGGTGATCACCTGGAAGTCTTCGGTGGTGGCGATGCCGTTGGTGATCTTGCTGGTGCCCTGGATGGTCTCGAAGGGCAAGCCCTTGCCGATCACGTCGCGGAAATCAAGCGTCAGAAAACGCGCCAGCCCCTGCAGGCTGAGCACGCCCAGCAGCTTGGCCACGCCCGGGTCGACCTTGAGGATCTGGCCGTGTTCAAGGTCGAGCGAGAGCTGGCCGCCCAGGCTCGGATAGTCGATCGCCGTCGGGCACCCGCGCCAGCCGACTTTGCCCTCCAACACCCCCTGGCCATTGGCGACTGTACGTGGCAGGCCGATCCGGTCGAGCAGGGTGCCGGCGTCGGCGACCGCGAGCTTGAAGTCAAACACGGTACGGTGCGGCACGTCATCTTCGTCGGCACTGTGCACCAGCGCTCGCTTAGAGGTACGCCAGTTGGCGGTGGCGGTTAGCTTGGCGACCGGGTTTACCAGTTCGAGTTTATCGAGCTGCCAGACCGGAACGCCATTTTCCTTAAAGTTATGCGCATGGACCTGCAGCCGACCGATGCCGTGGCCGCGCGCCACCACCTGGTTGACCACCAGATTGATGGCGGGCATCGTGCGATCAGTGGGCATGGCGGTCATGGCACTGCCCACCGGCTCGTGGTCGGCGCTGTTGGGAACCACCAGCTTAGCTAGGCGCGCGTTCAGCACGCCGTCGCAGCCCGGTGCAGTGGGCTGATCCGCGCCGGCGTCGACGTGTGGCGACCAGGATAGGTAGCCAGAGCCCTGGTTCGAGGCCACGTTGGCTTGCCAGAGATCGTCGACATGCGAAGCGCCGACGATCACGTTCTCCCAATTGCGCTTAAGCAGCTTGAGCGTACCAAAATGCAGAGCAAAGCACTTCGGTACGAAGCTCGCCAGGTTGATGCGTGGCGCTTGCCGCAGCAACGCGGCCGGTAGCAATGCGGTGGCGGTCGGGGGTGCCAACGTGCCGCGTAGAGTCTTGGAAAAGGCGATCCAGGCATCTGCGTCGAGCGCGGTGGCGTCGACGGCAGCCGTCACGCCCTCGCGCGGCAGGTCCGGCATGCGGTTCATGCCGAGCGCGCCGCGTACGACCCGAATTGGCTTACCGCAAGTGGTGTCGAGCACGTAGGTGGCGGCAAACGGACCGAGCTTGAGCTCCGCCTCTTCCAGCGCGCTGCCGTCTTCGGGCGGCAGCGGCGCTAGGGTGAAGCTGAATGGCATCGGCGTGCCAGCAGACTTGGTGAAGGGCACCGGGAAATCCAGCGCAAGCCCGGTCAGGTCTGAGGAGGCGGTGATCTCAGGCAGGCCTCCCTTGGAGCCGTGCACCGAAAGCCAGTATGGCGCGTCACCCGCTACCACACGGTCTAGCAGCGCGGCGGGCCCATGCAGATTGAACCCGTGCGCCGAATCAAAGGCGATCCGACCATTCACATCGAAGGCATAACCTTCGTTGCGCCGGAACCGACCGTTGGTATGCATCGCGCCGCCGAGCAGGCGCGCCGAGAGCCGGTCGAGCTCGGCGCCCTGCTGAGTGAAGCGCACCGTGCCGCGCAGCTGCGAGAGCGGCGGCAGGCCGTCCGATTCTAGCGTGTTGCCGCTGAAGCCGAGCGCGCCCTCGACCAGCGTATGCGGGTGCCTGCCGTACTGCGGGATAGTCAGCTTCAGCGCTAGCGAGGCTGGACCCTGGGCACGCAGCTTCGCGCCGACGTGACCCGACAGCCCACCCAACGCGCTGTGGTTCACGTAGTCGACCAGGTCGGCTAGCGGGCCGTTCGCGCGGCCTTCGATCCACAGTGGCGAATCGGCTGCGTGGCCGAGATCGTCGATGCGCCCGCTCACCCCGCTCAATTTTACGCCCTTGTAGTGGGCGCGCTGGATATCGAAGCGCAGCTTGTTATTGTGTAGCTCGAACACGCCGTCGATGCCCTCCAGCGCTGGCCAGACGTTAGGCTTACCGTTGGCGAGCTTGCGCGGTGGCTGCGGGGTCGGCTCGAAGCGCCCGTCGGTGAACGGCGCGATAATACGAAACACGCCGTCGTTCGGCGTGTATTCGTAGGGGAAGGTCTCAAACGGCCCCTGGGCAATGATGGTCGCGCCCTTCGAGACCCTGCCCGCCTGCAGCGCATGGCTGAGATACTGGAGATGCTCTGACATGCCGATCGGCAGGTAGCGCACGATACGTGAGATCGCTGCGCGGCCAAAGTCAGCCTTCAGGTCGAGCATGCCGCGACCGTGGCCGGGGTTCGAATAGCCGCCGCTGACGGTGATTTCTGCATCGGGATTTTCGACGTAGAGCAGCGGCAGCTTGACGTCGATGCGCGGGTGCAGCTCGCCCGGCGCGGTACACGCCGCGATGGTCCAGGCAATCTGCGCGCGTAAACGATCAAAGGAAAGGCGCGGGTCTTCGAACACGCCGGGCACAGTGACGGCGGCCTTGGCGGTGTCAATGCTGGCACTGCCGCCACGCTCGGTTGCGTCGACATGGCCCCAGACGTTTTCGAAGCCCGGGATCCCGGCGCGCTGATGGCCGCGCGGCGAAAGCTCCGGCCCTGGTTCCTGGGCCTCGACGCTGATTCCCTGTAGCTCGCCAGTCAGGCGGTAGCGGACGATCGGCGCAGCTGCATGGGCGATCTCGTCGCCAGCTAGCTCGGCCTCCACCACGTAGTTGGCGATCAAGCCGCATGGGTTGATGCGCATCAGCTCGTTGCGAAAGCGCGCAGTCAGCGGAAGACAGCGGATAAATTCGGTGAAAATGCCCAGGTCGACGCGGTCGCCGGCCACCTGGATCAGCTGGCCGTGGCTGGCGTTGGGTACACGGTAGCGCGCCATCAAGGTCGAGAAGGACAGCGCGCGCACCAGCGGTGTGCCATCGTCGAGTGGTGGCTGGCCGAGCTCGGCGTGCAGGTTTAAGAGCTTGAGCGTGTAGGCACGGCCCGGTGCCAGTGCAAGGTTCCAGCTAAAGCCGGCCACTGGGATGTCCAGGCGCGGTTGGGTCGAGCCCACCCGCAGCGCGATGTTGGTGCCGCTCAGGTTACCGTACGCGTCGAACAGCCGACCGTCGCGAAAGCCGATCCAGATAGTGTTGTCGATGCGGCCTGTATAGGCTGTAAGTGGAAGCGGCGCGTAGTGCGCCAGGGTCGGCAGGTCAACCGTTCCGGTCGAGACGTACGCGGCGCCGGTCCAGTTGGTGAGGCGGTCGATCGCGACCAGCGGCTTATGCGTGAAGCGTGCGCGGAAGTCGAGTGGGTTGGCCAGCAAGGTGCCATTGGCCGGCACCTGCAGCGCCAGGCGGTGTACCAAGCCATTATTGAGCACAGCCAGGCGGATCCCGGTCAGCGTAAGCGCTGGCGCGTCGCGCTCGGCGTCGCGCCAGCGCAGCGTGCCCTCGCGCAGCACGATCGCCTGTTGGCGAAGTAGCCAGGCGCTGAAGGCGTCATTGCCACCCTTGCGGGTGGTCGTCGGTACGTCCATTCCAGCGATGCTCAGCGTGCCATCACGCCGGCGCGTGATCAGCAGGTCTGGCGCATCTAGCACTAGGCTCGAGAGCGTCGGCGAGAGCCATACCAGCGAGCGCCAGGAGATCGCGGCGGTAGCATGCGGGATGGTTAGAGAGGTGGTGCCGTCATTGCCGCAGATGGTCAGGGCGGTGATGTCGACACCGGGCTGCATGCCGGACCAGTACGGTGCCAGTCGGGCGATCCGCACTTCGACGTGGAGCTTGTCGGAAACGAAAGATTCGATGCAGGGCCGCAGTTTGTCGACTTGCGGCAGCAGCGCGTAGCGCAGGCCCAGATAGCTGCTGGCTACTACAAAGTAGAGCATCGCGCCGCCGATCAGGACGACGCGGAACATGCGGCGCAGTACCGGACGATCGTGGTTGGGAGGTCCGGCTTCTTGACTGCTGGCGGCGGATTCCTGACGGTCGGACATGCGACGGGCGGGCGGCGATGTGGTGGCGTTACGGACTGACGTTTAAATTGTAACACAGGGGTAACACAGGGGACGGCTTCCAATGGCGTTGTTGCATAAATCTGGTGAGAACCGGTGACGTTGGCGCACAACGGTCGCGGGGCCAGCCCCCTATCAAGTCAGATTCCAGAGTGACTGCCTAATTTTTGCCAAGAAAATGCGCAAGGACATACACAAGAAAGGTGAGCCGAAGGCACGCTACCGTGTCAGGAATTGGGCGGCCTATAATGAAGGCCTGATCAACCAGGGGAACGTCACAATATGGATAGATGAAGCCGTCCTTGCCAGAATACCCGACGCCATACCCACACGTGGTCGCCCGTGTCTATACGGCGATACGCCTGATTCAGGCATTACTTGGCGTGAAGACCGTCTATTCACTGACGTTGCGCGCTCTGCAAGGTTTCACCCACAGTCTGCGCAATCTGGCCTTCACGAGCTTGCCGGTGCCGAATTACACTACGCTCTGTCGCCGGACAAAAACGCTTGATGTCGAACTGCCGATGGCGTTGTTGCATAAATCGAGTGTGAGGACGCAACGGAACGGATTGCGGACCTCGCTCGTCCGCAATCCGTTCATATCGCCTGAAATTATTGATCCGAAATTCGTGATCAATATGCCCGTGGATGCCATTGCGTACTCGCACTTGATTTATGCAACAACGCCACTGCCGATCCTTCGTGACAACGAACCGATCCATCTGGTGGTCGGCAGCACCGGTCTGAAGGTCCATGGCGAAGATGCATGGAAGGGGGTGCGCCAGCACGGCTACTCGAAGCGGCACACGTGGCGTATAGTCCATTTCGCGCTCAACGCGACGAACCAATAATCGATGTCATCGGCGACGACGGTGCCTACGATACCAAGCTATGCCATGCGGCCATTGCTGCACGGACTGCTTGTTCCTTCGATTCTGCGACGCGAGGGTGCCGCTCATTGGCCAGCGAATGCGCCCCCTGCGCGGTGTGGCGTAACGGCGCGGTTGATGCAATTGCCCGTGACTGGCGTCGAGAATGGAAGAAAGACAGTGGCTACCATCGGCGATCGCTTGACGAGAATGCGATGTATCGGTTCAAGACGCTCACCAGCAACTGCCTCTGGGCGCCTCACATCGCCTTGCAGGCGACGGAGGTGGCCGTTCGCGTCGGCGCAATCAACCGCATGGTGGACCTCGCTCGTCCACAATCCGTTCGTATCGCCTTAAATTACGCTCGTCGATGCCATTGCGTCCTCGCGCTCGATTGATGCAACAACGCCGATGGTCGTCGATGGGGTCGATAACCGGCAACCCCGGCCACCGAAATGCTCGATATTGATCTCCAATGGAGGATCAATAAGTGAAAGGGCCGGAAGCCGTTAGCGCAGAAGACGGGTCGGCACGCCGTCAAATGATGCAATAACAGATACGAAGACAGGTGGGCGGAATGATGGGACATGAACGGTCGGCGCTGCCGACCCTGGCGATCCTGGTGGGCGCGTCGGTCTGGGGGCTGGTCTGGTATCCGCTGCGGATGCTGGCCGGGCTGGGCCTGACGGGCACCGCGGCCAGCACGCTGACGGGCTTCTGCGCCTGCCTGTTCGTGATAGTCTGGCGCCGACGCGCGCTCGCCACGCTGCGCTGGCACTGGCTGCTGGGCGCGCTCGGGGTGGCCGCTGGCATCACCAATCTATGCTTTGTCTGGGGCACGATCCACGGCGAGGTGTTGCGCGTGATGCTGCTATTCTACCTGACCCCGGCCTGGACCGCGATTTATTCTCATTTCTTGCTGCGAGAGCGTCTGACCTGGGCCAGCGCTGCGCTGGCAGGATTGTCGATCGCCGGCACCCTGCTGATGCTCTGGTCGCCGTGTCTGGGGCTGCCGCTGCCCTCGAACCCGGCCGAATGGGCGGGGCTAGCTGGGGGGCTGAGCTTCGCAATGAGCAACGTGCTGGTGGTACGAATTTCGCGCGACCTGCCGGATCTGAAGCCCGAAATGCGTACCGCCACGCTGTTCGTGGGCAGCGCGGCCTTCGGGCTGGTGGCAATGTTCGTAGAAGGCGTGCCGCCGCTTCCCCCGCCGCACGCCGTGACGCTGGCGCTGCTTCTGGCAGCCGCGATCGGCGTGACTACCGCGCTCAATAACCTGTTGGTTCAATACGGGCTTGCCCGGGTACCGGCCAATCGCGCCTCGATCATTATGTTGTTCGAGATCGTCGTCACTGCGCTATCGGCCTGGCTCTTCGCCCGCGAGTTGCCGGGCGCGCGCGAGTGGCTCGGCGGTGCCTGCATCGTCCTGGCCACACTGCTATCGAGCCGAGTGCACAAGGCTCCCCCGCTTGGGGATGCCGATCGCCGGGCCGAGGCCCGTGGGCGTTGTTGCATAAATCGAGTGTGAGGAGACGCAATGGTATCGACGGATATAATTTCAGGCGATACCGTTGCGTCTCCTCACACTCGATTTATGCAACAACGCCAAAATTTCCGTTCTTTGTCCCGTTCCAGGATTCGTCTAGCAGGTTGCTACGCATGCACCTACAGGAACGCTTGAGGCAACTCACGGGACAGAGCCGAATCTACTAAATTTCCGAAGGTTCCCCATGAGCCTGAAATGTGGCATCGTCGGCCTGCCGAACGTTGGCAAATCTACCCTGTTCAACGCGCTGACCAAGGCCAGCATCGACGCCCAGAACTACCCGTTCTGCACGATCGAGCCGAACGTCGGCATCGTCGAGGTGCCGGATGCACGCCTGAAGGCGATCTCGGCGACCGTCAATCCCAAGCGGATTGTGCCGGCAGTGGTCGAGTTCGTCGACATTGCGGGCCTGGTGGCCGGTGCCAGCAGGGGCGAAGGCCTCGGCAATCAGTTCCTGGCCAACATCCGAGAAACCGACGCGATCACCCACGTGGTGCGCTGCTTCGAGGACCAGAACGTGATCCACGTGGCCGGTCGTGTAAGCCCGCTCGACGACATCGAGGTGATCAACACCGAGTTGGCGCTGGCCGACCTGGGTACCGTCGAGAAGGCGCTCATACGCTACTTGAAAGCCGCCAAGTCGGGCAACGACAAGAAAGCGGTCAAGCTGGCCGCCACGCTCGAGAAGGTGCGCGCCCATCTTGACGAGGGCAAGGCTGTGCGCGGCCTGGACCTCTCCGATGACGAGCGCGCGATCCTCAAGCCGTTCTGCTTGATCACCGCCAAATCGGTGATGTACGTGGCTAACGTCAAGGACGACGGCTTCGAGAACAATCCACACCTGGACGCTGTGCGCAAATACGCTGAGGCCGAGAAATCACCGGTGGTGGCGGTATGCGCCGCAGTCGAAGCCGAGATTACTGATTTCGACGATGCCAACAAGGAAGCCTTCCTCGCCGACATGGGCATGGACGAGCCGGGCCTGAACCGCGTGATCCGCGCCGGTTTCAAGCTGCTCGGCCTACAAACCTATTTCACGGCTGGCGTGAAGGAAGTGCGCGCCTGGATCATCCAGATCGGCGATACTGCCCCGCAGGCAGCCGGTCTGATCCACAGCGATTTCGAGCGTGGCTTCATCCGCGCACAGACTATCGGCTACGAGGATTACATCGCCTACCAGGGTGAACAGGGTGCGAAAGAAGCCGGCAAGATGCGCGCCGAAGGCAAGGAATACGTAGTGCACGATGGCGACGTGATGAACTTCCTGTTCAACGCCGCGACACTGCCCAGCAACCGTAACCCGTAAAAAAGATTCGCTATCGAAATTTACAGCGTCCGGCTTTCGACCGTTGATCCATTGACCTGCGTGTTGTGTCCGGTAGCCCGCTACGGTACGCCGGTATCACGCACGGCAAAACGCTAGTGCCACTACGCGCGCATCACGCAGCGCTGGTACGCGCAAAATTGCGGATCAATAACGTCCCAGGGGACGTCCCGTCCATAGAACGAAAATTGCCAATTTGAGCGGCGTTGTTGCATAAATCGAGCGTGAGGACGCAATGGCATCGAAGATGCATAATTCTAGGCGATACGAACGGATTTCGGACGAGCGAAGTCTGCAATCTATTCCATTTTGTCCTCACGCTCGATTTATGCAACAACGCCCATGCGAATCACTGTGACGCGCCCAGAGACAGTTGCCGGTGAGCGTCTTGAACCGATACATCGCATTCTCGGCAAGCGATCACCGGTGGTAGCCACTGTCTTTCTTCCATTCTCGACGAACGTCACGGGCAATTCCATCAACCGCGCCGTTACGCCACGCCGCACCGGGCGTATTTGCTGGCCAATGAGCGGCACCCTCGCGTGGCGGAATCGAAGGAACAGCACACTCCATGCAGCAATGGCCGCATGGCATGGCTTGGTGTCGTAGGCACCGTCACCGTCGATGACATTGATGTGTTCTTCGCGTGGCATCTGGTCGAGCAACTTGGCCAGAGCGTCACAGTGCATCACATTCTGATGCGTCATGAGCGCGGCATGCACTTGACCCGTATTCGCGTTGAGCGCGAGATGGACTTTACGCCACGTGCGCCGCTTCAAGTAGCCGTGCTGGCGAACCTTCCATTCACCTTCGCCATAGACCTTCAGACCGGTGCTGTCGACAACCAGATGGATCGGTTCGTGGTCGCGAAGGATCGGCAGTTCGACATCAAGCGTGTTTGCCCGGCGACAGAGCGTGGTGTCATTCCGCACAGGCAAGCTCGGGAAGGACAAATCGCGCAGACTTTGGGTGAACCCTTGCAGGGCGCGCAACGTTAGTCGATAGACGGTCTTCACGCCAAGTAATGCCTGAATCAGCTATCGCAGTATAGACACGGGCGACCACGTGTGGATATGGCGTCGGGTATTCTGGCAAGGACGGCTTCATCTATCCATATCGTCACGTTTCCCCGGTTGATCAGCTCTTCATTATAGGCCGCCCAATTTCTGACACGGTAGCGTGCCTTCGGCTTACCTGTCTTGTGTATGTCCTTGCGCATTTTCTTGGAAAGAATTAGGCAGTTACTCTGGAATCCGATTTGATAAGGGGCTGGCCCCGCGACCGTTGCGCGTAAACGTCAACGGATCTCGCTCGATTTATGCAACAACGCTATGCAAAAGTGGGCGTCCCAAGGGACGGGGGATCCTCCCGAAGAGATCGAAAGAAAAATGCGATGCAAAATCAGAATGCTGTCCAGACGCCTCTAGTGCCGCCGCGCCTGGGCGACGAGATCCTGAACGTCAAGGACGTCAGCCGCGGCTTCAACAAGACGCAAGGCGAGCTGCTCGTGCTCGACAGGGCCCACCTATCGTTGCGCGAGGGCGAAATCGTCGGTCTGCTCGGCCGTTCGGGCTCTGGCAAGTCGACCTTACTGCGCATTATTGCCGGGTTAATCGAGCCGACCGGCGGCGAGGTCACATATCTCGGCAAGCCACTGAACGGTCCGGCCGAAGGCGTAGCGATGGTGTTCCAGACCTTCGCGTTGTTTCCCTGGCTGACTGTTCTGAAGAACGTGGAGGCGGGCCTGGAAGCGCTCGGCGTGGGTGCGCGCGAGCGGCGTGAACGAGCACTCGCGGCGATCGACCTGATCGGCCTAGACGGTTTCGAGAACGCCTATCCGCGCGAGCTGTCGGGCGGCATGCGCCAGCGCGTCGGCTTCGCGCGCGCGCTGGTGGTCGACCCGACCATCCTACTGATGGACGAGCCGTTCTCGGCACTCGACGTACTGACCGCCGAGACGCTACGTACTGACCTGCTCGACCTATGGACGCAGGGCAAGATGCCGATTAAGTCAGTGCTGATCGTCACGCACAACATCGAGGAAGCAGTGTTCATGTGCGACCGGATCCTGGTGCTGTCGTCGAATCCTGGGTGTGTGATCGCCGAGATCAAGGTTCCGTTCAAGCATCCGCGTAATCGCCTGGATCCGACATTCCGCAAGCTGGTGGACAACATCTACGCGAAGATGACCGCTCGCCAGACGGGCGAGGTGACCAAGAAGGACCTCGATTCGGGTAGCTGGCTACCACGCGTGTCGACCAACCTGATGGCTGGCTTGATCGAGACGCTGGCTGCGCCGCCGTATCATGGTCGCGCCGACATGCCGGAAATTGCGCGATCGCTGCACCTCGAGGTGGATGATCTGTTCCCGATCGCTGAAGTGCTGCAGCACCTGGGCTTCGCCGACGTGCGCGAGGGCGACGTGTTCCTGACGCCGCCGGCACGCGTATTCGCCGAGTTCGGCACGCAAGAGCGCAAGATCATGTTCGCAGACCACTTGCTGCGTCATGTGCCGCTGGCGGCGCGGATCAAGACGGTGCTCAACGAGCGGCAGGGGCATCGCGCGCCGCGCGTACGCTTCGAGCAGGAACTGGAGGATTGCCTGTCGGATAGCGCAGCCGAGGAAACGCTCGACGCGGTGATCGATTGGGGACGTTATGGGGAGATTTTCTCGTATAACGACCAGACGGAGATCTTCAGTCTGGAAGATGTGGAGTCTTGATAGTGGTGAGTGGCGTTGTTGCATAAATCGAGTGTGAGGATGCAATAGCATCGACGGGCATAATTTCAGGCGATACGCACGGATTGCGGACGAGCGAGGTCCGCCATACGGCTGATGACTCCGACGCGAACGGAGGCCTCGGTCGCCTGCGAGTCGATGTGACGCGCCCAGAGACAGTTGCCGGTGAGGGTCTTGAACCGATACATCGCATTCTCAGCAAGCGATCGCCGGTGGTAGCCACTTTCTTGCTTCCATGCTCGCCGCCCGTCACGGGCAATTGCATTAACCGCGCCATTACGCCACGCCGCACCGGGCATATCCGCTGGCCAATGAACGGCGCCCTCGCGTGGCGGCATCGAAGGAACAGCACTGCGTGCAGCAATGGCCGCATGGCATGGCTTGGTGTCGTAGGCACCATCACCGCCGATGACATCGATTTGTTCTTCGCGTGGAATCTGGTCGAGCAACTGGGCCAGAGCGTCACCGTCAGCCACATTCTGATTCGTCATTAGCGCGGCATGCACTTGACCTGTATTCGCGTTGAGCGCGAGATGGACTTTACGCCACGTGCGCCGCTTCGAGTAGCCGTGCTGGCGCACCTTCCATTCACCTTCTCCATAGACCTTCAGACCGGTGCTGTCGACAACCAGATGGATCGGTTCCTTGTCACGAAGGATCGGCAGTTCGACATCAAGCGTTTTTGCCCGGCGACAGAGCGTGGTGTAATTCGGCACCAGCAAGCTCGGGAAGGCCAAATCGCGCAGACTTTGGGTGAAACCTTGCAGGGCGCGCAAGGTCAGTCGATAGACGGTCTTCACGCCAAGTACGCCAAGTAATGCCTGAATCAGCGTATCGCCGTATAGACACGGGCGACCACGTGTGGGTATGGCATCGGGTATTCTGGCAAGGACGGCTTCATCTATCCATATTGTTACGTTCCCCCGGTTGATCAGGCCTTCATTATAGGCCGCCCAATTCCTGACACGGTAGCGTGCCTTCGGCTCACCTGTCTTGTGTATGTCCTTGCGCATTTTCTTGGAAAAAATTAGGCAGTTACTCTGGAATCTGACTTGATAGGGATCTGGCCCCGAGACTGTTGCGCGTAAACGTCCACGGCTCTCGCTCGATTTATGCAACAACGCCCTATGGAGAAGGTGAATGGAAGGTGCGCCAGCACGGCTACTCGAAGCGGCGCACGTGGCGTAAAGTCCATCTCGCGCTCAACGCGAATACAGGTCAAGTGCATGCCGCGCTAATGACGAATCAGAATGTGGCTGACGGTGACGCTCTGGCCCAGTTGCTCGACCAGATTCCACGCGAAGAACAAATCGATGTCATCGGCGGTGACGGTGCCTACGACACCAAGCCATGCCATGCGGCCATTGCTGCACGCAGTGCTATTCCTTCGATTCCGCCACGCGAGGGTGCCGCTCATTGGCCAGCGGATATGCCCGGTGCGGCGTGGCGTAATGGCGCGGTTGATGCAATTGCCCGTGACGGTCGTCGAGAATGGAAGCAACACAGTGGCTACCACCGGCGATCGCTTGCCGAGAATGCGATGTATCGGTTCAAGACCCTCACCGGACACTGTCTCTGGGCGCGTCACATCGCCGCGCAGGCGACCGAGATCGCCGTTCGCGTCGGCGTCATCAACCGCATGGCGGACCTCGCTCGTCCGCAATCCGTTCGTATCGCCTGAATTATGCCCGTCCGATGCCATGGCGTCCTCACGTTCGATTTATGCAACAACGCCCCGGCCTTTTACAAAAAAGTTGCGCAGCCTGCGCACGCCATGCATGGCGTTCCGCGACTTACTTCTGATCGCGCAGTAGTCGCGCCGCATCGAGCGCGAAATAGGTCAGTACGCCATCCGCGCCGGCGCGCTTGAAGGCGAGCAGCGACTCGAGTACTACCCTGTCGTGATCGAGCCAGCCGTTCTGCACGGCAGCCTTCAGCATCGTATATTCGCCGCTTACCTGGTAAACATAGGTCGGGAAGCGAAACTCGTCCTTCACACGACGTACGATATCGAGATATGGCATGCCGGGCTTGACCATCACCATGTCGGCACCTTCCTCGATGTCGAGGCGGACTTCGCGCAGGGCCTCGTCGGAGTTCGACGGGTCCATCTGGTAAGTCATCTTGTTGCCCTTGCCGAGGTTCGAAGCCGAACCGACCGCATCGCGGAACGGGCCGTAGAACGCCGAGGCATACTTGGCCGAGTAGGCCATGATGCGCGTGTGGATGTGTCCCTCGCTCTCGAGCATTGCGCGGATCGTGCCTATCCGACCGTCCATCATGTCCGACGGCGCGACGATATCAACGCCGGCCTCCGCCTGCGCCTGCGCCTGCTCGTTGAGGATCTTGAGCGTCAAGTCGTTGATCACGTAGCCGTTCTCGTCAAGGACGCCGTCCTGGCCGTGGCTCGTGTATGGATCGAGCGCGACGTCGGTCAGCACGCCGAGATCGGGGCAATACTTCTTCAGTTCGCGCACTGCGCACGGGATCAAGCCCGCTGGATTGGTCGCCGCGCGACCGTCAGGCGTCTTGAGCGACGGCTCAATTGCTGGGAACAGAGAGAGCACCGGCACGCCGAGCGCGACGCACTGCTCGGCAACACCCATCAAAAGGTCGATCGAGACGCGCTCGACGCCGGGCATCGACGACACCGCTTGGCGCACGTTCTTGCCCTCGACAACGCATACCGGCAAGATCAGGTCGTTGGTGGTGAGGAGATTTTCGCGCATCAAGCGACGCGAGAAGTCGTCGCGTCGCATTCTACGCGGACGGTGCAAGGGATGGAAGCTCATGACGGAATTGCTGGAATCAGTCTGAAGGAAAGCTTAGAAGCCAGTTTATAACTTATAAATACGTAATCTTGAATAAAAATGCATAGCGAATCAGTTTATGCATGAAAGAGGCGTTGTTGCATAAATCGAGTGTGAGGATGCAATAGAATCGACGGGCATAATTTCAGGCGATACGAACGGATTGCGGACGAGCGAGGTCCGCCATACGGTTGATGACGCCGACGCGAATGGAGACATCGGTCGCCTGCGAGTCGATGTGACGCGCCCAGAGACAGTTGCCGGTGAGGGTCTTGAACCGATACATCGCATTCTCGGCAATGCGATCGCCGGTGGTAGCCACTGTGTTGCTTCCATTCTCGACGACCGTCACGGGCAATTGCATCAACCGCGCCATTACGCCACGCCGCACCGGGCATATCCGCTGGCCAATGAGCGGCACCCTCGCGTGGCGGAATCGAAGGAATAGCACTGCGTGCAGCAATGGCCGCATGGCATGGCTTGGTGTCGTAGGCACCGTCACCGCCGATGACATCGATTTGTTCTTCGCGTGGAATCTGGTCGAGCAACTTGGCCAGAGCGTCACCGTCAGCCACATTCTGATTCGTCATTAGCGCGGCATGCACTTGACCTGTATTCGCGTTGAGCGCGAGATGGACTTTACGCCACGTGCGCCGCTTCGAGTAGCCGTGCTGGCGCACCTTCCATTCACCTTCTCCATAGACCTTCAGACCGGTGCTGTCGACAACCAGATGGATCGGTTCATTGTCACGAAGGATCGGCAGTTCGACATCAAGCGTTTTTGCCCGGCGACAGAGCGTGGTGTAATTCGGCACCGGCAAGCTCGGGAAGGCCAAATCGCGCAGACTGTGGGTGAAACCTTGCAGGGCGCGCAAGGTCAGTCGATAGACGGTCTTCACGCCAAGTAATGCCTGAATCAGCGTATCGCCGTATAGACACGGGCGACCACGTGTGGGTATGGCATCGGGTATTCTGGCAAGGACGGCTTCATCTATCCATATTGTTACGTTCCCCCGGTTGATCAGGCCTTCATTATAGGCCGCCCAATTCCTGACACGGTAGCGTGCCTTCGGCTCACCTGTCTTGTGTATGTCCTTGCGCATTTTTTGGAAAAAATTAGGCAGTTACTGTGGAATCTGACTTGATAGGGGGGCTGGCTGGCGCGCGTTGCGCGTAAACGTCAACGGCTTTCGCTCGATTTACGCAACAACGCCACGCGCCGACCTAAATCCCAACGAGATGCTCAATGCTAACCTGAAGGCGAACGTGACGAAACAGGCTCTGGCACGGACAAAGGGGCATCTCAAAAAAGCGGTCATCAGCCATCTACGGCGTCTCCAGAAATCACCACAACGTGTCGTTCACTATTGATCCGTTAGGCGTTGTTGCATAAATCAAGCGCGAGGACGCAATGGCATCGACGGGGTGTTGTTGCATAAATCGAGCGCGAGGATGCAATGGCATCGACGGGCATATTGATCACGAATTTCGGATCAATAATTCAAGCGATATGAACGGATTGCGGACGAGCGAGGTCCGCAATCCGTTCCATTGCGTCCTCACACTCGATTTATGCAACAACGCGCCCTTGACCGGTATTCGCGTTGAGCGCGAGATGGACTTTACACCACGTGCGCCGCATCGAGTAGCCGTGCTGGCGCCAGCCTTCCATTCACCTTCGCCATAGACCTGCAGACCGGTGCTGTCGACAACCAGATGGATCGGTTCGTTGTCGCGAAGGATCGGTAGATCGACATCAAGCGTTTTTGCCCGCGACAGAGCGTGGTGTAATTCGGTACCGGCAAGCTCGGGAAGGCCAGAGCGCGCAGACTTTGGGTGAAACCTTGCAGGGCGCGCAACGTTAGTCGATAGACGGTCTTCACGCCAAGTAATGCCTGAATCAGCGCATCGCCGTACAGACGCGGGCGACCAACGCGTGAGTACAGGTGTCGGCCATTCTGGCGGCGTTGTTGCATAAATCGAGCGAGATCCGTTGACGTTTACGCGCAACGGTCGCGGGGCCAGCCTCCTATCAAGTCAGATTCCAGAGTAACTGCCTAATTTTTGCCAAGAAAATGCGCAAGGACATACACAAGAAAGGTGAGCCGAAGGCACGCTACCGTGTCAGGAATTGGGCAGCCTATAATGAAGGCCTGATCAGCCGGGGGAACGTAACAATATGGATAGATGAAGCCGTCCTTGCCAGAATGCCCGATGCCATACCCACACGTGGTCGCCCGTGTGTATACGGCGATACGCTGATTCAGGCATTACTTGGCGTGAAGACCGTCTATCGACTGACCTTGCGCGCCCTGCAAGGTTTCACCCACAGTCTGCGCGATTTGGCCTTCCCGAGCTTGCCGGTGCCGAATTACACCACGCTCTGTCGCCGGGCAAAAACGCTTGATGTCGAACTGCCGATCCTTCGTGACAATGAACCGATCCATCTGGTTGTCGACAGCACCGGTCTGAAGGTCTATGGAGAAGGTGAATGGAAGGTGCGCCAGCACGGCTACTCGAAGCGGCGCACGTGGCGTAAAGTCCATCTCGCGCTCAACGCGAATACAGGTCAAGTGCATGCCGCGCTAATGACGAATCAGAATGTGGCTGACGGTGACGCTCTGGCCAAGTTGCTCGACCAGATTCCACGCGAAGAACAAATCGATGTCATCGGCGGTGACGGTGCCTACGACACCAAGCCATGCCATGCGGCCATTGCTGCACGCAGTGCTATTCCTTCGATTCCGCCACGCGAGGGTGCCGCTCATTGGCCAGCGGATATGCCCGGTGCGGCGTGGCGTAATGGCGCGGTTGATGCAATTGCCCGTGACGGTCGTCGAGAATGGAAGCAACACAGTGGCTACCACCGGCGATCGCTTGCCGAGAATGCGATGTATCGGTTCAAGACCCTCACCGGCCACTGTCTCTGGGCGCGTCACATCGCCGCGCAGGCGACCGAGGTCGCCGTTCGCGTCGGCGTCATCAACCGCATGGCGGACCTCGCTCGTCCGCAATCCGTTCGTATCGCCTGAATTATGCCCGTCCGATGCCATGGCGTCCTCACGTTCGATTTATGCAACAACGCCGATCCGTTATATAAATACCTACCCCTTGGGGCGGGGAGCTTCATTCGTCTTCGACGCGGAATCCTTGCCGCTTTAACAATTCGATAACACTTTTGGAGCCACCCAGATGTAACGCACCAATCGCCATAAACAGCGGTCGGTTGGGGTCCGCCAGCGCGAGCGCGCGCGCGGTGAAGTAGCGATTGCGCTCATAGACGATCTTGTCGTCGATCGCATCGGCCAGCGGTCGAGAATGCGTGAGCCGCTCGGTCCTGGCATTGGCCCAGGCCGATACTGCGTCGGCATCGCCGATGCGCCACAGCCGGTGCAGGGCCTTGATGTCAGTGGCGTTCTGTGCCGGCGTCTGGGTGATATCCTGGGCCAGCATCTCACGCTGCTCGGCCAGCGTTAGCCCGGTGAAGGCGCGCATCTGCTCGGCTAGCGTCTCCAGACCGACCACCCGCGCGCCCTTCTTCCTCAGGAAGACGTTCTGGAGCTGCACCTCGGTGCCGTATTCGGTCTGTAGCCCGGCCGATAGCGAGTCGTAGGTCTCCACCACTAGCGCAGCCAGCCAGGGCCGCATCCGGCGGATCCCGTCGAGCGCTGCCGGATTGCCACGTAGCCGGTCCGCGAGGCGCTGCCAGAGTGGCTTGGGGAGCAGCTTCGGCAGGCAGGGATAACGACAGCTGCCATATCTTGATACATCGTCGGCAGATTCGAGTAGGTCATCGGGCGACATCTCCAGCGCGAGCACTGGCGAGGCAGCCAGCGCCGCTAAGATCGGTCGGCGGAATGGCTGGGCGGGCGGGTAGTCGGTCGGGTGGCCGACATGCAGAGTGCCGAGCAGGTAAATGGTGGTCTTGCCCTTGCTGGCTACGTAGAAGGGCATGCGCGCTGGCTGGACGCGCACCGCACCGCTGGAGATGGTCGAATCAGGCGGCGTATGGAAACCAGACAGCGACAGATTAGGCGGCCTGCGCGTGCCGTTGAGTGGAGAATGCACGCTGCCGCCGTCCTGCGCCAGCGCCTCACTGACCGGCCAGGCCAGCTCGGCAATCAGGTAGGTGCCGGCTGCTACCAGCATGGCGCCGGCTACCGTCAATGCGCGCCGCCGCATCCGCGTGCCACCCGCCTGCGAACAGCGCGCAACCTGCTTCGCGCCGCGCACCGCTGCCCTGGCTTCAGGCATTTCTGTCACCGACCTCCTCGACACGATGGCAGGCCACCTGGCGTCCATCGACCTCCCCCAGTGCGGGCACCTCGACGCGGCACCGCTCGATCGCGTACGGACAGCGCTGGTGGAACGTGCAGCCCGAAGGCGGCTTGAGCGGCGAGGGCAGTTCACCCTCTAGCTTGATCTGGATGCGCCGGTCTGACTCGAAGATCGCCGGCGTGGCTGACATCAGCGCGCGGGTGTACGGATGGCGCGGTCTCGCATAGATGGTAGCCTTGTCGCCGAGCTCGGCCACACCACCGAAGTACATCACCATCACGTCGTCAGCCACGTGCTCGACCACCGACAGGTTGTGTGAGATGAAGACGTAGCTGGTGCCGAACTGCTGCTTCAAGTCTATGAACAGGTTCAGGATCTGCGCCTGGATCGAGACGTCGAGCGCCGAGACGGGTTCGTCGGCCACTACGATTTGCGGCTCGAGGATCATCGCCCGCGCGATCGCCACGCGCTGACGCTGGCCGCCCGAAAACATGTGCGGATAGCGATCGGCATGCTCGGGCCGTAGGCCGACGGCACGCATGATCTGGGCGATGTGATCGGCGCGCTCACCCGCCCCCAGCTTCGTGTTGATCGCGAGTGGCTCGCCCAGCGTTTGCTCGACGGTCTTGCGCGGGTTGAGCGAGGCGAACGGGTTCTGAAACACCATTTGCACGCGACTGCGCAATGCGGCGATCGCCTTGCCGCTGGCACCCTCCACATCCTCACCGTCGATGCACAGATGGCCAGCGGTGGGCGACTCGATCATGGTTAGTTGGCGCGCCAGAGTGGATTTTCCGCAGCCCGACTCGCCCACCACCGCCAGCGTACGACCGCGCGCGAGCGTGAAGGACACGCCGTTAAGCGCCTTGACGGTGGCCTGGCCGAACATGCCGCAGCGCACCGAATAATGTTTCACGAGCCCGTCGGCGACGAGCAGCGCTTCATCGCAGCCGCCGGCACGCGGTTCGGCGTGGACTGCATTCATCGTGCGTTTCCAGACGGAGAGATCGCTTCGAGATTTAAGGGATTGATGCAGCACGCGCGCATCCCGCCGTCGCCGGGTACCAGCTCGGCCAGCGTCGGGCGCGACGCGTGGCAGGCGTCAACCACGTACTTGCAACGCGGCGCGAATAGACAGCCCGAGGGACGGTCGTCGCGCCCCGGTACCATGCCGGGCAGCGCGGCTAGCCGTTTGGTACCGGCGTTGTACTCGGGGATCGCCGCGAGCAGTGCTTCAGTATATGGGTGATGAGGTGCGCCGAAGATGTCGGGCACGCGGTTAGTCTCGATGACCTCACCGGCGTACATCACGGCCATCCGATGCGCCACTTTGGACACCACCGCCAGGTCGTGCGAGATCAGCACCAGGGCCATGCCGCGCTCCTTCTGCAGCGCCACCAGCAGGTCCATGATCTGGGCCTGAATGGTCACGTCAAGCGCGGTGGTGGGCTCGTCGGCAATCAGCAGCTTGGGGTTACAGGCTACCGCCATGGCGATCATCACGCGCTGGTTCATGCCGTCTGACATTTGGTGCGGGAAGATGTCGATGCGATTCTTCGCGTCGGGGATGCCGACCTGCTCAAGCAGCTCGAGCGCGCGCTTCTTGAGTGCATCACCGCGCAGGCCATCGTGCAGCTTCAGCACCTCTCGGATCTGGTAGCCAATCGTGTAGCTTGGGTTCAGACTCGACAGCGCATCCTGGAATACCATCGAGATGTCCTTGCCGATGATGCGCCGGCGGTGGCGTGGGCTGGCCTTGAGCAAGTCGATGCCATTGAAGCGGACCTCGTCGGCGATGACGATGCCGGGCACATCGACCAAGCCCATCAGGGCCATCATGGTCATGCTTTTGCCTGAACCCGATTCGCCCACTACGCCTATTACCTCGCCGGGCGCGACCGACAGGTTGATACGGTCCACGACGCGCAGGCCGTTGAAGTTAACGGTCAGATTACGGATGGTTAATAGATCATTCATGTTCAGGTCATCCGTTTCAGTTTCGGATCGAGCGCGTCGCGCAGGCCATCGCCGAGCAGGTTGATGGCTAGCACCGAGATCAGGATTGTCAGACCCGGCATGGTGATGATCCACCAGGCGTTGTCAATATAGTCGCGCGCCGAGGCCAGCATCGCGCCCCACTCAGCTGTGGGCGGCTGCACGCCGAGGCCTAGAAAGCCGAGCGCAGCCGCGTCGAGGATCGCCGAGGAGAAGCTCAGAGTAGCCTGTACAATCATCGGCGCGGTGCAGTTCGGCAGCACCTGCGAGAACATCAGGCGCAGCATACCGGCGCCAGCCACGCGAGAGGCTGTGACGTATTCCTTCTGCAGCTCGCCGAGTGCTGAGGTGCGCGAGAGGCGTACGTAGCCCGGCAGCGCCACGATCGCGATCACAAATATGGTGTTGGTCAGGCCCGGACCGATGATGACCACCACCACGACGGCCAGCAGCAGCGAAGGCAGCACAAGCAGTACGTCCATCACGCGCATCACGGGCGTGTCGACCCAGCGCTGAAAGAACGCCGCTATCAGGCCCAGCAGCACCCCGGGGATCAGCGCCAGCATCACCGACACCAGGCCGATCCAGAACGCCAGGCGCGCGCCGTACATCAGGCGCGAGAGGATATCGCGACCGACCTCATCGGTGCCTAGCACGAAGAGCCAGTTTCCGCCGTCGAGCCAGGCAGGCGGGATCTTGACGAAGTCGCGGTACTGCTCGATCGGGTTATGCGGTGCTATCAGCGGCGCGAAGATCGCCACCAGTACCAGCAGCAGCACGACCAGGCCGGCACCCGCTGCGCCGCGGTTATGGGAAAAGTGATGCCAGAATTTTTGCAGTGCGCACAGGCGACCTCCGGCGACAACCGACGGCAGCGCGCCGGAGAGTTCGCTCATCGCATTACCTCGCATGGCGGATGCGGGGGTTGAGCACGCCGTAGAGCAGATCGACGACGAGATTGACGATGATTACCAGGGTGGCGATCAGCAGGATGCCACCCTGCACCACCGGGTAGTCGCGGCGGCTGATCGCGTCAATCATCCACTTGCCCACGCCCGGCCACGAGAACAATGTCTCGGTGAGCACAGCGCCGGCCAGCAGGGTGCTGATCTGCAGCCCGATCACGGTGACCACCGGGATCAGCGCGTTGCGCAGCGCATGTACCACTACCACGCGTGCAGGCGACAGGCCCTTGGCACGCGCAGTGCGGATGTAGTCTTCGCGCAGCACTTCGAGCATCGAGGAGCGCGTCATGCGCGCGATTACCGCCAGCGGGATAGTGCCTAACACGATCGAGGGCAGGACCAGATGACTCAGCGCCGAGCGGAAAGAGCCCGCGTCGGACGCGAGCAGCGCGTCGATCAGCATGAAGCCGGTCACGTGCGGGATGTCGTACTCGACCGCGATGCGGCCTGACACAGGCGTCCAGCCTAGGGTAGAGGAGAACACCATAATTAGGATCAGGCCCCACCAGAAAATCGGCATCGAGTAGCCGGTCAGGGCGATACCCATCACGCCGTGGTCGACTACCGTTCCACACCGCAGCGCGGCGAACACGCCGGCGGGCAGGCCCACCAGCAGCGCGAACAGCAACGCGCAGATTGATAGCTCGAAGGTGGCAGGAAAGCGCGCCGTGAACTCGCCCATCACGCTGGTATTGGTGATGATCGACAGGCCCAGGTCGCCATGCAGCGCCCGACCGAGATAGTGGAGATACTGGGCCGGAAGAGGTTGGTCGAGGCCGAGCCGGTGCATCGCCTGGGCATGCACCGCCGGGTCGATACCGAGCTCGCCCGTCATCACTTCGATGGGATCGCCAGGTATCAGGTGGATGAGCGCAAACGTAAGAATGGTGATGCCGATGAAGGTCGGGATCACCATGCCGATGCCACGCAACACAAATCGCAACATGGCGGGTCTCGCGGAAGATCGTAGGGATGAAATGCGACCGGCAACGGGGCAGGTCCCCGGGCGCCGGGTCAATGTAGTCGGTCCAACGTTACGATGCCGGGCGATGCTTACTTCACGCCGACGCCGTCGAGCCGGATGTAGTCAACCGGCTCGATGCGCTGATCGACTACGTGCTTTGTGGTCGCCTGGTAGACCGTCGAGTTCTCGATCAGTGAATACGGCACCTACTGCGTGAAAGATCTACTGGGGGGCGGCCTGCATGCAGATCTTGGTGTACGCCTCCTGGACGCTCACGCGGCCCTTCTAGATCAGCGTCTCGAAGGACTTGTCGCATCAGTGCGACAAGTGGTTGCTGTTCATCGCGGTGCAGCCGAGCAGAGTGCTGAGCCAGGTATTCAGATAGCGTTGTTGCATAAATCGAGCGAGATCCATTGATGTTGACGCGCAACAGTCTCGGGGCCAGATCCCTATCAAGTCAGCTTTCAGAGTAACTATCTAATTTTTGACAAAAAAATGCGCAAGGACATACATAAGACAAGTGAGCCGAAGGCACGCTACCATGTCAGGAATTGGGCAGCCTATAATGTAAGCCAGATCAACTAGGGAAACGTGACGATATGGATAGATGCAGCCGTCCTTGCCAGAATACCCGACGCCATACCCCCACGTGGTCGCCCGCGTCTATACGGTGATACGTTGATTCAGGCATTACTCGGCGTGAAGACCGTCTATCGACTGACGTTACGCGCCCCCTGCAAGGTTTCACCCAAAATCCGCGCGATCTGGCCTTCCCGGGCTTACCGGTTCCGAATTACACCACGCTCTGTCGCCGGGCAAAAACGCTTGATGTCGAACTGCCGATCCTTCGTGACAATGAACCGATCCATCTGGTTGTCGACAGCACCGGTCTGAAGGTCTATGGAGAAGGTGAATGGAAGGTGCGCCAGCACGGCTACTCGAAGCGGCGCACGTGGCGTAAAGTCCATCTCGCGCTCAACGCGAATACAGGTCAAGTGCATGCCGCGCTAATGACGAATCAGAATGTGGCTGACGGTGACGCTCTGGCCAAGTTGCTCGACCAGATTCCACGCGAAGAACAAATCGATGTCATCGGCGGTGACGGTGCCTACGACACCAAGCCATGCCATGCGGCCATTGCTGCACGCAGTGCTATTCCTTCGATTCCGCCACGCGAGGGTGCCGCTCATTGGCCAGCGGATATGCCCGGTGCGGCGTGGCGTAATGGCGCGGTTGATGCAATTGCCCGTGACGGTCGTCGAGAATGGAAGCAACACAGTGGCTACCACCGGCGATCGCTTGCCGAGAATGCGATGTATCGGTTCAAGACCCTCACCGGCCACTGTCTCTGGGCGCGTCACATCGCCTCGCAGGCGACCGAGGTCGCCGTTCGCGTCGGCGTCATCAACCGCATGGTGGACCTCGCTCGTCCGCAATCCGTTCGTATCGCCTGAATTATGCCCGTCCGATGCCATGGCGTCCTCACGTTCGATTTATGCAACAACGCCGTCGCGAAGGATCGGCAGTTCGACATCAAGCGTTTTTGCCCGGCGACAGAGCGTGGTGTAATTCGGAACCGGTAAGCCCGGGAAGGCCAGATCGCGCGGATTTTGGGTGAAACCTTGCAGGGGGCGCGTAACGTCAGTCGATAGACGGTCTTCACGCCGAGTAATGCCTGAATCAACGTATCACCGTATAGACGCGGGCGACCACGTGGGGGTATGGCGTCGGGTATTCTGGCAAGGACGGCTGCATCTATCCATATCGTCACGTTTCCCTAGTTGATCTGGCTTACATTATAGGCTGCCCAATTCCTGACATGGTAGCGTGCCTTCGGCTCACTTGTCTTATGTATGTCCTTGCGCATTTTTTTGTCAAAAATTAGATAGTTACTCTGAAAGCTGACTTGATATTGCTCCGTAATGCGTGAGCTTTAAATTGGCAAATCGACCCTCATGGGAAAGAGATAAAAAAGAGATATAAAATCGTTTCCTCGTGAGGCACGTGAAGAGCGGCGACGTCAGGTGATCAACCTGCGCACCCGCGGCTGTGGACCTACGACGAGATTGCCGAGCATACGGCCCTGTCGCGCACCAGCGCGTTCGATATTGGCAAACGCTATGCCCGAGAAGGTGAGGCTGGATTGCGTGACAAGCCGAGCGGCGGAGCAGTGAACCCATGCCGTGCCCTGAGTGAGCAGCAGGAGGTGGAAATTCGCGCGCTGTTGCGCAACCAGATGCCGGACCAGTTGAAGATGTCGTTTGTATTGTGGACGGGCGTTGTTGCATAAATCGAGCGAGATCCGTTGACGTTTACGCGCAACGGTCGCGGGGCCAGCCTCCTATCAAGTCAGATTCCAGAGTAACTGCCTAATTTTTGCCAAGAAAATGCGCAAGGACATACACAAGAAAGGTGAGCCGAAGGCACGCTACCGTGTCAGGAATTGGGCGGCCTATAATGAAGGCCTGATCAGCCGGGGGAACGTAACAATATGGATAGATGAAGCCGTCCTTGCCAGAATGCCCGATGCCATACCCACACGTGGTCGCCCGTGTGTATACGGCGATACGCTGATTCAGGCATTACTTGGCTTGAAGACCGTCTATCGACTGACCTTGCGCGCCCTGCAAGGTTTCACCCAAAGTCTGCGCGATTTGGCCTTCCCGAGCTTGCCGGTGCCGAATTACACCACGCTCTGTCGCCGGGCAAAAACGCTTGATGTCGAACTGCCGATCCTTCGTGACAATGAACCGATCTATCTGGTTGTCGACAGCACCGGTCTGAAGGTCTATGGCGAAGGTGAATGGAAGGTGCGCCAGCACGGCTACTCGAAGCGGCGCACGTGGCGTAAAGTCCATCTCGCGCTCAACGCGAATACAGGTCAAGTGCATGCCGCGCTAATGACGAATCAGAATGTGGCTGACGGTGACGCTCTGGCCAAGTTGCTCGACCAGATTCCACGCGAAGAACAAATCGATGTCATCGGCGGTGACGGTGCCTACGACACCAAGCCATGCCATGCGGCCATTGCTGCACGCAGTGCTATTCCTTCGATTCCGCCACGCGAGGGTGCCGCTCATTGGCCAGCGGATATGCCCGGTGCGGCGTGGCGTAATGGCGCGGTTGATGCAATTGCCCGTGACGGTCGTCGAGAATGGAAGCAACACAGTGGCTACCACCGGCGATCGCTTGCCGAGAATGCGATGTATCGGTTCAAGACCCTCACCGGCCACTGTCTCTGGGCGCGTCACATCGCCGCGCAGGCGACCGAGGTCGCCGTTCGCGTCGGCGTCATCAACCGCATGGCGGACCTCGCTCGTCCGCAATCCGTTCGTATCGCCTGAAATTATGCCAGTCGATGCCATTGCGTCCTCACGCTCGATTTATGCAACAACGCCTTGTGGACGCGACATGCCGTGCGGGAGTTGATCTGGCAGCGATGCGGTTTGACGCTGACGCTACAGGGTGTCGGCTTGTATCTGGCGCGCTGGGGTTTCACGCCGCAAAATCCGATGAAACGTGCCTATGAGCAGCGACCGGAAGCAGTGCAGGCATGGCTGAACGAGACGTACCTGGAAATTTCCCTCCGGGACATAGCCGAAGGCGCGGAGATCCAGTGGGGCGACGAAACAGGGCGGCGCTCGGACGATGTGCGAGGCCGCGCTCTCCTACCCGCCCCCATTGGCAAGACGCCCGAGCGACGCGTGGCGAGTCGACGCGAAGGCCTGTCGGTGATGTCGACGCTGGAGAACCGTGGCCCGGTGTGCTGAAAAGTCTTCGAGGGTGCGATGAACGCCGACATCCTGCTCGATTTCCTGAAGCGGCGGATCAACATATGAAAAGTCCGTTGGGTTTTGCCCCTCGTCTTCGTGGCGGAAAAACTGCGGCAGCGTGCTGGAGAGGCGACGGAATCGTTCGTTGAACTTGTCTTTTCTTTCATTTTGATGCTATAATGCAATTACGCGATGCGTAATCTTGAAATTAAAAATTTCTCCCTCATATCTCGTTTTTCCATGCCCCTCACATGAGAGATGCTTTTCTAACTTCAAGATCGAGAATGGCGGATCAATAACTCGGTTACGAGCCTACATTCATTCTTCATTCGTGCGCTGCGGTGATCGTCGGGTGCGTTGCCCGCCTCGGTGAAATCGGTTTTTTGGGGCAGGCAATTGTGCTCGAGAGTCGGATCGAAAAGTAGCGCTTGGGCCTTCAGGCTCTAAGCTCTGGAAACAAGACAGGACAGGATAAAGCACCGTCATGGCTCACTCTGCACAAGCACGTAAGCGCGCCCGCCAGGCGGCGAAGGCTAACTTGCACAACTCGGCATTGCGCTCGAAATTCCGTACCGCCATTAAGGCCGTTCGTAAGGCGATTGGTGCCGGCGACCAAGTCAAGGCAGCCGAGCTGTACAAGGCCGCTACCAAGACAGTCGACACGATCGCCGACAAGAAGATCGTTCATAAGAATAAGGCTGCTCGCCATAAGAGCCGCCTTTCAGCAGCCATCAAGAGCCTGCAGGCCGCCGAAAATCGAATCGGGGAAACAGGAGGCAGAGCGGAAAGAGATGCGGCGGCTCCGGTTTTTCTAGACACAAATTAGGGGCAGTTTTAAGAGTGAAGTGCAACACACCGCTGGTTAATAGGCTGGAGCTCAGTCCGTGGGGGTTGGCCAGGAGCTGAGCCAGGGTGGTCGGGGAGCCGTGTGCCAAACGTAATTATTGATCACGAATTGCGGATCAATAAAGACATCTGTAGCAAGAAGGTGTTTCTGATTCTCGACAACCTGAAGGTGCATCACGCCAAGCCGGTCACGAGGTGGTTGGCCGAGTACGTCGGCGAGATCGAGGTGTTCTATCTGCTGTCGTACAGCCCGGAACTGAATTCTGACCAAATGTTTAATACTGCCCTGAAGGCGAACGTGACGAAACAGGCTCCGGCAACGGACCGAGGGGCGTTTCAAAAAAGCGTTCATCAGCTATCTACGTCGTCTCTAGAAATCACCACAACGTGTCGCTTACTATTTCATGTACGAATCAATTTGTTATGCAGCTTGAGTAAGTTCTCGTATTTTTGATCAATAAAAGTTGAAGGTGGCGGTTCCTGTGGGTATCCGAGAGAATCTGGTTTTCAGAACCAACTTCCCGCATAGAAAAGCCGCCAAAATGAAGGCCACCAAGAAACCCGGTCGCCGTGTCCAAGCCCCGTTGAAGGTTGTCTTTAAGCGTGATCACGAAGCCCTGTGTGTCGGCTTTGCCTAACAAGTGTACTTGCTGCTACCGATGCTCGAGCTGATCCAGAACATGCGGATCAGCGTGGACGAGTTGATGTGACGCGCCCAGAGAAAGTTGCCGGTGAGGGTCTTGAACCGATACATCGCATTCTCGGCAAGCGATCGCCGGTGGTAGCCACTTTCTTGCTTCCATTCTCGACGACCGTCACGGGCAATTGCATCAACCGCGCCATTTACGCCACGCCGCGCCGGGCATATCCGCTGGCCAATGAACGGCACCCTCGCGTGGCGGATTCGAAGGAATAGCACTGCGTGCAACAATGGCCGCATGGCATAGCTTGGTGTCGTAGGCACTATCACTGCCGATGACATCGATTTGTTCTTCGCGTGGAATCTGGTCGAGCAACTTAGCCAGAGCGTCAGCTTCAGCCACATTCTGATTCGTCATTAGCGCGGCATGCACTTGACCTGTATTCGCGTTGAGCGCGAGATGGACTTTACGCCACGTGCGCCGCTTCGAGTAGCCGTGCTGGCGCACCTTCCATTCACCTTCTCCATAGACCTTCAGACCGGTGCTGTCGACATCCAGATGGATCGGTTCATTGTCACGAAGGATCGGCAGTTCGATATCAAGCGTTTTTGTCCGGCGACAGAGCGTAGCGTAATTCGGCACCGGCAAGTTCGGGAAGGCCAGATCGCGCAGACTGTGGGTAAAATATTGCAGGGCGCGCAACGTCAGTCGATAGACGGTCTTCACGCCAAGTAATGCCTGAATCAGCGTATCGCCGTATAGACACTGGCGACCACGTGTGGGTATGGCATCGGGTATTCTGGCAAGGACGGCTTCATCTATCCATATTGTTACGTTCCCCCGGTGGGTCAGGCCTTCATTATAGGCCGCCCAATTCCTGACACGGTAGCGTGCCTTCGGCTCACCTTTCTTGTGTATGTCCTTGCGCATTTTCTTGGCAAAAATTAGGCAGTTACTCTGGAATCTGACTTGATCGGGGGCTGGCACCGAGACCGGTGCGCGTAAACATCAATGGATCTCGCTCGATTTATGCAACAACGCCACTCGCAGGCGACCGAGGTCTCCATTCGCGTCGGCGTCATCAACCGTATGGCGGACCTCGCTCGTCCGCAATCCGTTCGTATTGCCTAAAATTATGCCCGTCGATGCTATTGCATCCTCACACTCGATTTATGCAACAACGCCTGACTACGAGGCCGTACCGCGCGAGTTCAGGATGGCGCCTTCGATATTCCAGCGCAAGGGAACGGGAGTGCACATCGAGTACGGGACAGCGGCGATACCGCTGGGCCAGATGCTGGTCGCTGCGTCCGAACGCGGGATCTGCAGAATTGCGTTTGGCGATGCTGCAGCGTCGCTTGTTGCCGATCTGAGCGATACATTTTCGAATGCCGAATGCGTGGCCGCGCCTAAGCGGCTCGCGTCTTTCTTTGCCGAGATCGATGCCTATCTGCGCGGTTCAAGCGAATGCATCGCGCTGCCGCTCGACATCAGCGCGCCGGCGTTCCGGCAGCGTGTCTGGGAGGCCCTGCAGAAGATCCCTTACGGCGAGACGCGCAGCTACGCGCAGATCGCCGAGGCGGTTGGTTCGCCGCTCGCGGTGCGTGCCGTCGCTAGTGCCAGCGCCTCGAATCCCGTTGCATTGGCGATTCCCTGCCATCGCGTGATCCACAAGGACGGCACGGTGACGGGCTACCGCTGGGGTACGGCGCGCAAGGTTGCGCTGCTTGCGGCCGAAGCGAGGCACGTAGCGGGCGAGCCGACCGCTCTTTCGCTCGACGCTGCATAAGCAAGGCGCAGGCGCGGGCATGGCCCGCGTGTCGAGATCGACTGACTGTTTGCGGCACGCCCTACCCACTACCTGCACCTGCTGCGGTGTTGTTGCATCAATCGATGCGTGAGGACGCAATGGCATCGATTGATGCAACAACGCCGTTTTCTTGGAAAGATTAGGCAGTTACTCTGAAATCTGACTTGATAGGGAGCTGGCCCCGCGACCGTTGCGCGTCAACGTCAATGGATCTCGCTCGGTTTATGCAACAATGCCCGCTCCAACCTTCAACTGCGAAGAGGGGATAACGCCCTTCATCGCGCGACATCGTCGATCAGGCCGGAAATACGCCCGTCGACAGGTAACGATCACCACGATCGCAGACGATGAAGACGATAGTCGCGTTCTTGACTTGGCGCGCGATACGCATCGCCACCTCGCAGGCACCACCCGAAGAAATGCCGCAAAAGATACCCTCGATGGCCGCGAGCTTGCGCGTCATCGTTTCCGAGGCGGCTTGACTCACGTTCTCGATGCGGTCGACACGGTTGCGGTCGAAGATTTTTGGCATATAGGCCTCAGGCCACTTGCGGATACCGGGAATGCGCGAGCCTTCCTCGGGTTGTGCGCCAATGATCTTGATACGCTCGCTTTTTTCCTTGAGGAAGAGCGAGGTGCCCATAATAGTGCCGGTGGTGCCCATCGCCGAAACGAAGTGCGTGATGCGGCCTTCGGTGTCGAGCCAGATTTCGGGGCCAGTGGTTTCGTAGTGCGCGATCGGATTGTCGGGATTCGCGAACTGGTCGAGGATCACGCCCTTGCCTTCGCGTTGCATCTGATCGGCTAGGTCGCGCGCGCACTCCATGCCGCCCTTGACTGGTGTCAATATGATCTCGGCGCCATAGGCGGCCATACTCTGGCGGCGCTCTACCGAGAGATCCTCGGGTATGATCAGCACCATTTTGTAGCTCCGGATCGCCGCAGCCATTGCCAGCGCGATGCCGGTATTGCCGCTGGTCGCTTCGATCAGCGTATCGCCGGGCTTGATGCGACCGCGTTCCTCGGCCTTGCGGATCATCGACAGTGCAGGCCGGTCCTTCACCGAGCCGGCCGGGTTGTTCCCTTCGAGCTTGGCCAGGATCACGTTGTTACGGGTTCGAATCTCGTTGTCTGGCAGACGGACGAGTTGTACGAGCGGCGTGTTGTTGATCGTGTCTTCGATAGTTTTGTAAGCCATAGATGTAGTGTGATTGCGCTGCCTGCGGTGGCCTCCAGTTTTTCTAGAGGCGTTGTTGCATAAATCGGCGTGAGGATGCAACGGCATCGACGGGGCGTTTTTGCATAAATCGAGCGAGGAGACGTCAATGAGATTGACGGGCATAATCAGGCGATAGGAACGGATTGTGAGGACGAGCGAGGTCCGCCATGCGGTTGATTACGTCGACTCGCGGGCAACCTCGGTCGCCTGCGAGGCGATGTGACGCGCCCAGAGACAGTTTCCGGTGAGCGCCTTGAACCGATACATCGCATTCTCGGCAAGCGATCGCCGGTGGTAGCCAGTGTCTTGCTTCCATTCTCGACGACCGTCACGGGCAATTGCATCAACCGCGCCATCACGCCACGCCGCGCCGGGCATATCCGCTGGCCAATGAACGGCACCCTCGCGTGGCGGAATCGAAGGAATAGCATTGCGTGCAGCAATGGCCGCATGGCATGGCTTGATGTCGTAGTCACCGTCGTCATCGATGACATCGATTTGTTTGTCGCGTGGAATCTGGTCAAGCAACTTGGCCAGAGCGTCACCGTCAGCCATATTCTGATTCGTCATTAGCTCGGCATGCACTTGACCCGTATTCGCGTTGAGCGCGAGATGGACTTTACGCCACGTGCGCCGCTTCTGGTAGCCGTGCTGGAGCACCTTCCATTCACCTTCTCCATAGACCTCCAGACCGGTGCTGTCGACAACCAGATAGATCTGTTCGTTGTCGCGAAGGATCGGCAGTTCGACATCAAGCGTTTTTGCCCGGCGACAGAGTGTGGGGCGTTGTTGCATAAATCGAGCGTGAGGACACAAGGGCATCGACGGGGCCGTTCGTTGCATAAATCGAGCCAGATCCGTTGACGTTTACGCGCGACGATCGCGGGGCCAGCCTCCTATCAAGTCAGATTCCAGAGTAACTGCCTAATTTTTGCCAAGAAAATGCGCAAAGACATACACAAGAAAGGTGAGCCGAAGGCACGCTACCGTGTCAGGAATTGGGCGGCCTATAATGAAGGCCTGATCAACCGGGGGAACGTAACAATATGGATAGATGAAGCCGTCCTTGCCAGCATACCCGATGCCATACCCACACGTGGTCGCCCGTGTCTATACGGCGATACGCTGATTCAGGCATTACTTGGCGTGAAGACCGTCTATCGACTGACGTTGCACGCCCTGCAAGGTTTCACCCCAAGTCTGCGCGATCTGGCCTTCCCGAGCTTGCCGGTACCGAATTACACCACGCTCTGTCGCCGGGCAAAAACGCTTGATGTCGAACTGCCGATCCTTCGCGACAACGAACAGATCTATCTGGTTGTCGACAGCACCGGTCTGAAGGTCTATGGAGAAGGTGAATGGAAGGTGTGCCAGCACGGCTACTCGAAGCGGCGCACGTGGCGTAAAGTCCATCTCGCGCTCAACGCGAATACGGGTCAAGTGCATGCCGCGCTAATGACGAATCAGAATGTGGCTGACGGTGACGCTCTGGCCAAGTTGCTCGACCAGATTCCACGCGAAGAACAAATCGATGTCATCGGCGGTGATGGTGCCTACGACACAAAGCCATGCCATGCGGCCATTGCTGCACGCAATGCTATTCCTTCGATTCCGCCACGCGAGGGTGCCGTTCATTGGCCAGCGGATATGCCCGGTGCGGCGTGGCGTGATGGCGCGGTTGATGCAATTGCCCGTGACGGTCGTCGAGAATGGAAGCAAGACACTGGCTACCACCGGCGATCGCTTGCCGAGAATGCGATGTATCGGTTCAAGACCCTCACCGGAAATTGTCTCTGGGCGCGTCACATCGAGGCGCAGGCGACCGAGGTCTCCATTCGCGTCGGCGTCATCAACCGTATGGCGGACCTCGCTCGTCCGCAATCCGTTCGTATCGCCTGCATTATGCCCGTCCGATGCCATGGCGTCCTCACGTTCGATTTATGCAACAACGCCACTGTCAGCCACATTCCGATGCATCATCAGCGCCGGCATATAATTTGACCCATGTCTGCGTTAAGCGTACAATACAATTGTCAATATAGTGAGAGTGTACAGCATTCGAGTAGCCGTGCTATTGATCTGTAATTCGTGATCAGCGTATTGCTGTACAGAGGTCGCTGACTGAGCGTGGGTATAGCGTCGTCGGACATTCAGGCAAGGACGGCTTCATCTATCCATATCGTCACGTTCCTCCGGTTGATCAGGCCTAGGTTATAGGCCGTCCAGTTCTTGACACGGTAGCCAGCCTTCGGCTCACATATCTTGTGTCTGTTTCTGCGCATTTTCTTGGCAAAAATTGAGAGTTTACGCCGGAATTTGACTTGCGCCAGTTCATACAACAACGCCCGTATCGCCTGAAATTATGCCTGTCGATACCATTGCGTCTTCATGTTCGATTGATGCAACAACGTCCTCTCCAGCCGAACTACAATGTCTGATTCGTTCCACTGGCCTGACGGGCCGGATCCCTTCAAGTTCCTCGAGTCGCTCGACAGCCAGCGCGCTCGTGCCTGGGTCGACCAGCAGAACGCGCGCACCCACGCCGCGCTGCACCGCGACGAAGCTTTTACCACGTTCTCCGCGCGCCTGACCAAGGTTTACCTTCCGCGCGAGCGGCCTGTGATCCCGGCGCGCAGGCGCGAGTGGGCCTACAGCGTTTGGCAGGACGATCGCCATCTCAAGGGCCTGTGGCGTCGTGCGCGCTGGGATGATTGGCGTGCCGGCAAGCCGGACTGGCAAGTGTTGCTCGATGTCGATGCGCTTTGTACGCACGAGGGAGAATCCTGGGTATTCAAACACGATGTGATCCTCTATCCGGACGGCGATCGCGCGCTGCTATCGCTTTCGCCCGGCGGTTCCGACGCGATGGTGGTACGCGAGTTCGACCTGGAACGGCAGTGCTTCGTCGAAGACGGCTTCCGGATCGACGAACCCGGCAATCATACTGTTGACTGGATCGATCGCGATACTGTCTACGTGAGCTGGGAGCGCGATGAGGCCTCGACAACCAAGGCCGGTTATCCTTACGAGGTGCGACGCTGGACGCGCGGAATGGCGCTCGATGAGGCACCCGTGGTCTTCCGTGGCGAGCCCGACGACATCAGCGTCGTCGCGGCTTTTCACTCGATCGAGCAGCGCCATACCGCCTGGCGTACTGTCGATTTCTTCGACTTGCATACCTACCGGCTCGATGCAGAGGGTGAGTGGCGGCGCTACGAGGTGCCAGCGCATGTAATTGTGGGTTTCTGGCACGGCTGGCTGGTGTTGAAGCCGCGTCTCGACTGGGATTGTGAAGGCGTGCTGCACACTGGCGGCTCGCTGCTGGCGATTCGCGAGGACGTTTTCCTGGCCGGCTCGCGCTGCTTCACCACGCTGTTCGCGCCGAGTCCCTCGACCTCGGCCTGCCGCTGGACTTACACGCGTCACACGCTGATTGCGGGTTGGCTTGACGACGTACACAAGCGCATCCTGCTCTGGCAGCCACAACAGCAGGAAGACGGCAGCTGGACCTGGACTTCACGGCAGTTCGCTGGGGTCGGCGAGGCTGAGATCAATCTCGAGCCAGTGGAGCCGACGCTCAACGACGAAGTATTCGTCAGTGTCGATACCTTCCTCAATCCGCCCGAATACTGGTTCGCCGATCTTGCCGACCAGGTCGGGGATGCCGCCCCGCCCCGCGTGCTGCTCGACCGACCTCCCGTGCAGTTTGAGGCCGGCGCTTTGGTGGTGCGGCGTGCGTCGTCGCGCTCGCGCGACGGCACCGAGGTGCCATACACACTGATCGGGCCGCGCGATACGCTCGACGGCGAGGCCGATGCGCAAGGGGCGACGCGGCGCACTCCGCGCCCCTGCCTGTTGTACGGCTACGGCGGCTTCGCGATTCCTAACCTGCCGGCCTACAGCGATGCACTCGGCATCGCCTGGCTGGAGCCTGGCGGCGTGGCTGTTTTCGCGCATATCCGTGGTGGCGGCGAATTCGGCTCGCGCTGGCATACTGATGCACAGCGCGAACAGCGCCAGCGTTCCTTCGACGATTTCATCGCGGTGGCTGAGCATCTGATCGAAAGTGGCGTAACCACAGCTGCGCAGCTCGGCATCGAGGGCGGAAGCAACGGCGGCCTGCTGGTAGCGGCCTGCATGGTGCAGCGGCCCGAGTTGTACGGCGCAGTGCTATGCCAGGTGCCGCTACTCGACATGCAGCGCTACCCGAAGCTGCACGCAGGCGCGGCCTGGCTCGACGAATACGGCGACCCCGACGATGCACAGCAGGGAGCGGCACTGGCCGCCTATTCGCCGTATCATCGCGTGCGCGCGGATCGTATGTATCCGCCGCTGCTGCTGAGCAGTTCGACACGCGACGATCGCGTGCATCCAGCCCATGCGCGCAAGATGGCCGCGCGCATGCAGTCGCTCGGTCACGAACAGGTCTGGTACTGGGAGAATACCGTCGGCGGCCACGGGAACGCCGACAACCTAGAACGCGCCGCATCGGATGCGACCGATTTCAGCTTCCTCTGGGCGCATCTTGGCCCGGCGCCGGCGAAAGCAGGAAGCTGATAGACAGAGGAAGCTGATAGACAGAGATAGGGAGATAGCGTTGCTGTATACATCGGGCGTGAGCATCACCGTCAGACACATTCTGATGCGTCATCAGCACGGCATGCACTCGACCTGTATTCGCGTTAAGCGCGAGATGGGCTTTACGCCACGTGCGCCGCTTCGAGTAAGCGTGCCGGCGTACCTTTTCCCCATCCACCTTCATCATAGACCTTCAGACCAGTGCTGTCGACCACCAGTGTGGATCGGTTCGCTGTCGAGAAGGATCGGCACAGTTCGACATCAACTGTTTTTGCCAGGCGACAGAGCGTCGTGTAATTCGGTACGGCGTTGTTGCATAAATCGAGCGAGATCCGTTGACGTTTACGCGCAACGGTCGCGGGGCCAGCCTCCTATCAAGTCAGATTCCAGAGTAACTGCCTAATTTTTGCCAAGAAAATGCGCAAGGACATACACAAGATAGGTGAGCCGAAGGCTCGCTAGCGTGCCGGGAATTGGGCGGCCTATAAATGAAGGCCTGATCAACCGGGGGAACGTAACAATATGGATAGATGAAGCCGTCCTTGCCAGAATACCCGATGCCATACCCACACGTGGTCGCCCGTGTCTATACGACGATACGCTGATTCAGGCATTACTTGGCGTGAAGACCGTCTATCGACTGACGTTGCGCGCCCTGCAAGGTTTCACCTAAAGTCTGCGCGATCTGGCCTGCCCGAGCTTGCCGGTGCCGAATTACACCACGCTCTGGCGCCGGGCAAAAACGCTTGATGTCGAACTGCCGATCCTTCGTGACAATGAACCGATCCATCTGGTTGTCGACAGGGCGTTGTTGCATAAATCGAGTGTGAGGACGCAATAGCATCGACGGGATAATTTCAGACGATACGAACGGATTGCGGACGAGCGAGGTCCGCCATACGGTTGATGTCTCCGACGCGAACGGAGACCTCGGTCGCCTGCGATTCGATGTGACGCGCCCAGAGACAGTTGCCGGTGAGGGGTCTTGAACCGATACATCGCATTCTCGGCAAGCGATCGCCGGTGGTAGCCACTTTCTTGCCTCCATTCTCGACGACCGTCACGGGCAATTGCATCAACCGCGCCATTACGCCACGCCGCACCGCACCGGGCATATCCGCTGGCCAATGAACGGCACCCTCGCGTGGCGGAATCGAAGGAATAGCACTGCGTGCAGCAGTGGCCGCATGACATGGCTCGGTGTCGTAGGCACCGTCACCGCCGATGACATCGATTTGTTCTTCGCGTGGAATCTGGTCGAGCAACTTGGCCAGAGCGTCACCGTCAGCCACATTCTGATTCGTCATTAGCGCGGCATGCACTTGACCCGTATGCGCGTTGAGCGCGAGATGGACTTTACGCCACGTGCGCCGCTTCGAGTAGCCGTGCTGGCGCACCTTTCATTCACCTTCTCCATAGACCTTCAAACCGCTGCTGTCGACAACCAGATGGATCGGTTCATTGTCACGAAGGATCGGCAGTTCGACATCAAGCGTTTTTGCCCGGCGACAGAGCGTGGTGTAATTCGGCACCGGCAAGCTCGGGAAGGCCAGATCGCGCAGACTTTGGGTGAAACCTTGCAGGGCGCGCAACGTCAGTCGATAGACGGTCTTCACGCCAAGTAATGCCTGAATCAGGCGTATCGCCGTATAGAAACTGGCGACCAGGTGTGGATATGGCATCGGGTATTCTGGCAAGGACGGCTTCATCTATCCATATTGTTACGTTCCCCCGGTTGATCAGGCCTGCATTATAGGCCGCCCAATTCCTGACACGGTAGCGTGCCTTCGGCTCACCTTTCTTGTGTATGTCCTTGCGCATTTTCTTGGCAAAAATTAGGCAGTTACTCTGGAATCTGACTTGATAGGAGGCTGGCCCCGCGACCGGTGCGCGTAAACGTCAACGGATCTCGCTCGATTTATGCAACAACGCCCAACAACGCCGCTCGTTTGTTGAATATTCTCAGGCGTACTGAGCAGTATTTTAAACTAGACTTTTAGCACTCAACGGGCGAGAGTGCTAAGATGGCCTGGAAAATTGTCTGGTGCTTTCAAGAGTGAAGTGCAACACGCCGCTGCTTAATAGGCTGGAGCTCGGTCGGTGGGGTAAGCCAGGATTTGCGAAAGGGGTGTGCCAGTTCGGTCTGGCGTGCAGCCGAGTGTTGAGGTCGGCAATCGCATTGAGGTCGTCTTGAGAGTAGATGGACAGATCCTTGCCCTTAGGCAAGTACTAGCGCAGCCAAGCCGTTGGCGTTCTCACGCGTGCCGGGCTACCCAGGGCTGTGCGGGGCGCAGCAGGAGACCTATTGATCTGCAATTCGTGATTTTGAAATTGGAAAATCATCTCTTATGTGATGGAGATGGAAAAACGAGACATAAGATCGCTTCCTCGTGATGCACGTGAAGAGCGGCGACGTCAGGTGATCAGCCCGTGCACGCGAGACTGAACCTATGACGAGGTTGCCGATGCATACGAACCTGTCGCGCACGGGTGCGTGTGATATTTGCAAGCGCTACGCCCACGAAAGTGCGGCTAGATTGCGGGACAAGCCGAGCGGCGGAGCGGTGAGTGGGCAGCAGGAAGTGGAAATTCGCATGCTGTTGTACGACCAGATGCCGGATAAGCTGAAAATGTCGTTCGCATTGTGGACGCGACGACATGCCGTGCGGGAGTTGATCCGGCAGCGATGTGGTTTTACGCTGACGTTGCCAGGTGTGGCGTTGTTGCATAAATCGAGCGTGAGGACGCAAGAGCATCGACGGGTATATTGATCACGAATTTCGGATCAATAATTTCAGGCGATATGAACAGATTGCGGATGAGCGAGGTCCGCAATCCGTTTTATTGCATCCTCACGCTCGATTTATGCAACAACGCCGCAAGGTGTCGGCTTTTGTATCTGCTGTGCAGGGGCCTCAACCCACAAAAGCCGATGAAGCGGGCCGCCTACGAGTAGTGACCGGAAGTGGTCTAGGCATGGCTGAACGAGACATACCCGGAGGGTGCGCGTCGGGTAAAAGCCGAAGCTGTGGAAATTCAGTGGGGCGACGAAACGGGGGCTGCGCTCGGACAATGTACGAGCCCGCTCCTACGCACCAAATGGGCAAGAGACACCCGAAAGCGGCGCGTGGCGAGCCGATGCGCGGGCCTGTCGGTGATGTCAACGGTGACAAACCGTGGCCAGTTGCACTGGAAAGTATTCGAGGGCGCGATAGAACGCAGACATCCTGCTCGACTTCCTGAAGCGACTGATCAAAGACTTGCGCAGCAAGAAAGTGTTGCTGATGCTCGACAACCTGAAGGTTCATCACGCCAAGCCGGTCAAGGCGTGATTGGCCGAGCACCTCGACAAGATCGAGGTGTTCTACCTGCCGTAGTACAGTCCAGAGCTCAATTCAGACGAGATGCGCGACGCGGATCTGAAAGTGAACGTGACGAGACAGGCTCCGGAGCGAAACCAAGGGGCATCTCAAGAAAGCCGTCATCAGCCATCTGCGTCGTCTCCAGAAATCACTAAGCGTGTTGCTCTTTATTTCTGCATAAACAGATTCGCTATGCATCTTAATTCAAGATCACGTATTTCTGATAAATAACTATGTTAGAAATGGTCCGCACTGATCAGCACTGCGCAAGCGTGGCGAACACCTGATTCGCTGCTGGCGCAGCAGGTAGATAGACAGGTAACCTCAGCTTCGCGGCCCAGTTCGCCGCGAGGCTGAGGTTAAATTAGATGGCGCGTAGATTGGCGTTGTAAATTGTTTCGTGGGACACGTGCAAGCTCGGGTCGTCAGGGATAGTGCGCTTGGGGATGGCGACAATCTCCTGCGTCGACCACTGGCGCTCGCGTAAGCGATGAAGTTGCCCCCCAACGAACAAAGTATCAAACCCCGACAATCAAATGCAAAAGTGCGCGTCTCAAAGGACAGGGAATTCACCCGAAGAGATTGACAGACAATGCCCCAGAGAGTCGAGTCAAGTTCGATCTTCAGCACTGGTCCCGATAGCTTGTCAACCGGTGTTGCGCGAAGCTTGGGCTACACACGTGCAGTGTACAGCCCATTGGTCTGCGTGTTGCGGGCCGATTCGCAACTCAACGTCGAGGGAGCGTCATCCATCGTCCCGTCATAAATCGGTTCGCATACGTTCTGTTTGGGTTGTAGTGATTGGTCATTCTCTTTGCCATTCACGGAATTTACCGGTTGGCGGAGGTATTGTGTTGCAGATTTGAGGCCGCCCCTTGTAACGGAGCTTGTCCATGATTCCAAAGGAGTTTACGTAGTGAGCAATGCTCTGACCCTTCTGAATACGCTTGGCTCGTTGCCTGTGAAGGCTTCGTCGGCAGGCTCGCTGACGCTCGCGTCCCAATCGATGCTGCCCGGCCAGCTGGGAAATATCGACGCCTATATCCAGTCGGTGAACCGCATCCCGATACTGACGCCCGAGGAAGAACGCCAGTACGCGACTGAATTCCGCGACCAGAACAATCTCGAATCGGCCCGCCGGCTGGTGCTCTCGCACCTTCGCTTAGTGGTGTCGATCGCGCGCAACTACCTTGGCTATGGGCTGCCGCACGGTGACCTGATCCAGGAAGGCAATATCGGCCTGATGAAGGCTGTCAAGCGCTTCGATCCGAATCAGAACGTACGCCTGGTCTCGTACGCGATCCATTGGATCAAGGCTGAGATCCACGAATATATTCTACGCAACTGGCGCATGGTGAAGGTCGCGACCACCAAGGCACAGCGCAAGCTGTTCTTCAACCTGCGCAGCCACAAGAAAAGCCTGCAGGCGATGACACCCGAGGAAATCGACGGCCTGGCCCAGGAGCTGAACGTCAAGTGCGAGGATGTCGCCGAGATGGAAACGCGTCTGTCGGGCGCTGATATCAGGCTCGAAGGGCAGGTCGAAGACGGCGAGGAATCCTTCGCACCGATCGCTTACCTGGAAGACTCGCACAACGAACCAACCGCCGTGATCGCCTCGCGCCAGCGCGACCGCCTGCAGACAGATGGCATCTTGGAAGCACTCGAGTCGCTCGACGCGCGCAGCCGCCGAATCATCGAGGCGCGCTGGCTACATGTCGACGACGGCCCGGGCGGCTCGACGCTGCACGACCTAGCTTCCGAGTTCGGCGTGTCAGCCGAGCGGATCCGCCAGATCGAAGCCAGCGCGATGAAGAGGATGCGCGCCAAGCTCGCCACCTACGCATAATGCAAGCGGTCGGCTGATCCGTCAGTCGGCCCACTCCACCCGGTGCCTTCGAAGGGGCGTTGTTGCATAAATCGAGCGTGAGGACGCCGTGGCATACTGGCATAATTTCAGGCGATACGAACGGATTGCGGACGAGCGAGGTCCACCATACGGTTGGTGACGGCGACGCGAACGGCGACTTCGGTCGCCTGCGAGGCGATGTGACGCGCCCAGAGAAAGTTGCCGGTGAGGGCCTTGAACCGATACATCGCATTCTCGGCAAGCGATCGCCGGTGGCAGCGACTGCCTTTCTTCCATTCTCGACGACCGTCACGGGAAATTGCATCAACCGCGCCATTACGCCACGCCGCACCGGGCATATCCGCTGGCCAATGAACGGCACCCTCGCGTAGCGGAATCGAAGGAATAGCACTGCGTGCAGCAATGGCCGCATGGCATGGCTTGGTGTCGTAGGCACCATCACCGCCGATGACATCGATTTGTTCTTCGCGTGGAATCTGGTCGAGCAACTTGGCCAGAGCGTCACCGTCAGCCACATTCTGATTCGTCATTAGCGCGGCATGCACTTGACCCGTATTCGCGTTGAGCGCGAGATGGACTTTACGCCAGGTGCGCCGCTTCGAGTAGCCGTGCTGGCGCACCCTTCCATTCACCTTCGCCGTAGACCTTCAGACCGGTGCTGTCAACAACCCGATGGATCGGTTCATTGTCACGAAGGATCGGCAGTTCGACATCAAGCGTTTTGCCCGGCGACAGAGCGTGGTGTAATTCGGCACCGGCAAGCTCGGGAAGGCCAAATCGCGCAGACTTTGGGTGAAACCTTGCAGGGCGCGCAAGGTCAGTCGATAGACGGTCTTCACGCCAAGTAATGCCTGAATCAGCGTATCGCCGTATAGACACGGGCGACCACGTGTGGGTATGGCATCGGGTATTCTGGCAAGGACGGCTTCATCTATCCATATTGTTACGTTCCCCCGGTTGATCAGGCCTTCATTATAGGCCGCCCAATTCCTGACACGGTAGCGTGCCTTCGGCTCACCTGTCTTGTGTATGTCCTTGCGCATTTTCTTGGAAAAAATTAGGCAGTTACTCTGGAATCTGACCAGATAGGGATCTGGCCCCGCGACCGTTGCGCGTAAACGTCAACGGATCTCGCTCGATTTATGCAACAATGCCTCTCTCGACTGACGTTGCGGCGCCCTTGCAAGGTTTCACCCAAAGTCTGCGCGATCTGGCCTTCCCGGGCTTTCCGGTGGCGAATTACACCACGCTCTGTCGCCGGGCAAAAACGCTTGATGTCGAACTGCCGATCCTTCGCCACAGTGCACCAATCCACCTGGTGGTCGACAGGACCTGTCTGAAGGTCTACGGCGAAGGTGAATAGAAGGTGCGCCAGCACGGCTACTCCAAGCAGCGCACGTTTTTCCGTACAGTCCATCTCGCGCTCAACGCGAATACGGGTCAAGTGCATGCCGCGCTAATCACACATCAGAATGTGGCTGACGGTGACGCTCTCGCCAAGTTGCTCGACCAGATTCCGCGCGACGAACAGATTGATATCATCGTCGACAACGGTGCCTACGCCACCAAGCCATGCCATGCGGCCATTGCTGCATGCGCATTGCTATTCCTTCGATTCCGCCACGCGAGGGTGCCGCTCATTGGGGCGTTGTTGCATAAATCGAGCGCGCGGACGAAATGGAACTGATTGCAGACCTCGCTCGTTCGCCATCCGTTCGTATCGCCTGAAATTATGCCCGTCGATGCCGTTGCTTCCTCATGCTCGATTTATGCAACAACGTCCTTCAGAACAGGCGAAGCAGGCCGTCGAGACCGACGTGGTCGAATGCGACACTGGCCGCCGCGCGCACCACAGGCTTGGCACGGAACGCCACCGAGAAGCCGGCGGTAGCCATCATCGCCAGGTCGTTCGAACCGTCACCCATCGCAATCGTGCGTGAGGGCTCGAAGCCAAGCGTCGCGCAGGTCTCGCGCACGGTACGTGCCTTGACCTCGGCATTAACGATCTCGCCGAGCACCTTTCCGGTCAGCTTGCCGTCGACGATTTCGAGTGTATTAGCACGGGCGAAGTCGAGCCCGAGCCGTGCCTTGAGGCGGTCGGTGAAGAAGCTAAAACCGCCCGACACCAGCAGGGTCTTAAGGCCGGCAGCCCTAGCACCGGCCAGCATCGCCTCAGCACCCGGAGACAGTTGCAGCCGTTCCTCGTAGACGCTCTCCAGAGCGCTCGCCTCAAGCCCAGCCAACAGTGCGACTCGGCGCGTCAGGCTCTCGTTGAAATGCTTGATCTCACCACGCATCGAGGCTTTGGTGATCGCGGCCACCTCGGGCTTGAGGCCGTAGAAATCGCCGATCTCGTCGATGCACTCGATGGTGATCAGCGTCGAATCCATGTCCATCGCAACTAGCCCGAAATCGCCGAGCCGGCTCCCGCCCTCGACGAAGGCGTAATCAAGGCCGTGGGTGCCGCAGTAGATCGCGATGTCGGGTGCCTGCGCGCGGTGCGCGCCCTTGATGCGGATCGCCTGCTCGTCGATCGAGGTGAAGCCGGTGCCGCGTGCTAGCGCTAGTAGGGTTTTGTGGTAGGCTGGAGCTAATGGTATAGCGCTCTGGATGACAAGATCGGTGGTCATGACGGGTCGCGTAAGACGAGAACGGACGGGTCGCGTAAGACGAGAACGGCGTGCCGCGCGCGCCGGGAAAATTGCTGTTGTGCATTGCTATTGTGCCAGGCGTTGTTACATACATCGAGCGTGAGAACCCAGTGGCATCGACGGATATATTGATCCGCAACTCGTAAGCTTGAAATTGGCAATCGGCCCTCATCTGAGGGAGATGGGACAACGAGACATGAGATTGTTTCCTCGTGAGGGACGTTGTTGCATAAATCGAGCGAGATCCGTTGACATTTACGCGCAACGGTCGCGGGGCCAGCCTCCTATCAAGTCAGATTCCAGAGTAACTGCCTAATTTTTGTCAAGAAAATGCGCAAGGACATACACAAGAAAGGTGAGCCGAAGGCACGCGACCGTGTCAGGAATTTGGCGGCCTATAATGAAGGTCTGATCAACCGGGGAACATAACAATATGAATAGATGAAGCCGTTCTTGCCAGAATACCCGATGCCATACCCACACGTGGTCGCCCGTGTCTATACGGCGATACGCTGATTCAGGCATTACTTGGCGTGAAGACCGTCTATCGACTGACGTTGCGCGCCCTGCAAGGTTTCACCCAAAGTCTGCGCGATCTGGCCTTCCCGAGCTTGCCGGTGCCGAATGGCGTTATTGCATAAATCGAGCGTGAGGACGAAAGGAAACGAATTGCAGACCTCGCTCGTCCGCAATCCGTTCGTATCGCCTGAAATTATCCCGTCGATGCTATTGCGTCCTCACACTCGATTTATGCAACAACGCCTCGTGAGGCACGAGAAGAGCGGCGACGTCAGGTGATCAACTCTTCCCCACGCGTGGCTGAGCCTACAACGAGATTGCCGAGCATACGAACTGCCGAACTGTCGCGCAGGGGCCGTGTTCGATATTTGCAAGCGCCACACCCACGAAGGTTTGGCTGGATTGCTGGACAAGCTGAGAGTGGCAAGAGCGGCGAACCCAAGCCGAGCCCTGAGTGAGCAGCAGGAGGTGGAAATTCGCATGCTGTTGCACGACCAGATGCCGGACCAGCTGAAGATATCGTTCGCGTTGTGGAAGCGACATGCTATGGGGGAGTGGATCCGGAAGCGATGTGCTTTGACGCTGACATTGCAAGGTGTTGGCTTGTATCTGGTGCGCTGGGACTTCACCCCACAAAAGCCGATGAAGCGGGCCTACGAGCAGCGACTGGAAGCGGTGCAGGTATGCCTGAACGAGACTTACCCGGAGATTGTGCTTCAGCCCAAAGCCGACAGTGAGGAAATTCAGTGGGACGACGAAACGGGGCTGCGTTCGGAGATGATGGCGTTATTGCATAAAGCGAGCGTGAGGACGCAATGGCATCGAAGGGCATAATTCAGGCAATCTGTTCGCATTGCCTGAATTATGCCCTTCGATGCCATTGCGTCCTCACGCTCGCTTTATGCAATAACGCCGTTTTCTGGCATCGTTTTTTGGATTTATACCCTGTATAATGTATCATGCTTTATCCTCTATCTAATACACCTGTCAGTCAACCCCCAAAGTTAAATGCAAAGTGAGCATCCCAAGGGGCAAGGAATCCACCCGAAAAGATTGAAAAAGGTGGACCTCAGCAAATCGCCTCGGGCGGCGAAGGAGGAAAGTGTCTAGGGCGATTATAGACGCTGTCAGCGCTACCGGAATTCAAACAGCAGAGTTCAACAAAGGTTGTGGGGCGAGCGTGCTGTCGCGTCCTGTGCTTGTTGTGCGGTATCTAGCCAATCTGGCTGTTTAGATATGCTTTTTCAATCAGACCGCGAGCATTATTGATCCGAAATTCGTGATCAATAACCCCACCGACCGAGCTCCAGCCCATTAACCGACAGTGTGTTGCAAGTTCACCTTTGAACCCCTGTCCCGTTTATCACACAATTTAGGAACTACATGACGACAATTCTTCTGAAAGAAAACGAGCCGTTTGAAGTCGCGATCCGTCGCTTCCGTAGAGCGATCGAAAAGAACGGCCTGATCGCTGAGCTGCGTGAGCGCCAGTCGTACGAGAAACCGACTTCCGTGCGCAAGCGCAAGAAGGCCGCGGCCATGAAGCGCCTGCATAAACGTCTGCGCAGTCAGATGCTGCCGAAGAAGCTCCACTAAGAAACTACCTGTCAATTATATTGACCTCGACAGGTACTTTACGTAAAGCGATGCTGACGGCAGTGAGGTTGAGCGCAACAAAGCTACGCTCCAGCTTCTGGTAGCACACTAGCAGCTTTTAGAATCGTTGGAGCAGCTATGGCTGACTTCGACAGGCCCAATGCCGTGGGCCTTCCTTGTTGCGGCGTTGTTGCATAAAGATCTGAGACGTTCGACTCAGTGCACCGGCTCAGGCGGGAGATCCTCGTCGGTGGTCGGATCGGCAGCCGTGTTGGCAGCCGTGTTGGGAGCCGGTGGGTGGAGCATCCACGAAGGCAGAACCGGCTCGCTCCCCCGGTCCGGCGTAGCCAGCAGCTGCTCGATCCGGCCACGCGGCAGGCTGTCGGGGTAGTTGGCATGTAGGAAGGCGATCAGCCCCTCGCGCACGCGGCAGCGCAAATCCCAGGCCAGCGAGGAATCGGGTGCACTGACCAGTGCGCGCAATTGAATCGAACGCTCGGTAGCGCTGGTTACCTGCAGCACCTGGACCCGACCGTCCCATTCTGGCGCGGCGCTAACGATGCGCGACAGCTCCTTGCGTAGCGGCTCCAGCGGCGTGCGGTAGTCGACGAACAGGAACACAGTGCCGATGATCTCGGCACTATTGCGCGTCCAATTTTGGAACGGGTTCTCGATGAACCATTGCAGCGGCACCACTAGCCGACGCTGGTCCCAGAGCCGCACGGAAACATAGGTGCCAGTGATTTCCTCAATCCGGCCCCACTCACCCTGGATCACCACCACGTCGTCGAGCCGGAGCGGCTGCGAGATGCCGATCTGCAGGCCGGCGATCAAGTTGCCGAGCACCGGTCGCGCAGCGATACCCGCCACCAGCCCAGCCACGCCGGCCGAAGCCAGTAGGCTCGCGCCAATCTGGCGGACGTTTGGGAAGGCCATCAGCGCAGTGCCAGTGCCGATAATCACCACCACCACCATCGCCGAGCGCGCCAGCACGCGTGCCTGGGTGTGTATGCGGCGCGCCTCCAGATTGTTGGGTCGATTGACCGGGTTGGCCTGTATGATCGCTTCGCCGACTGCCGCTGCCAGGCGCATCAACAGCCAGGTCAGCGCGATGATCAGGCCGACCGCCGCGAGCGTGCGCAGGCCGACCGCGTGGCTCAGTTCATCGGCCACCTGCAAAGACAGGAATTCGAGCGCGAGAAAGGCTAACACCACGAGCCCGGGCCGATCGATATAGCGAACGATCATGCTCATAAAGGGATAGGGGCGCGCCAGCGGGATCAGGATCCGCGCACCGAGCCAGTGGATGCCGGTCATCGTCGCCAACAGGAGCGCGGCAACGAACAGCGTGCCGAGCCAGGAGTGGAGCGGCGCATCAGCGATAGCCACGAGTTGATCGATGCTCATCATCGATTCTCGTTCGAGAGTCGTTCTCTGTGGTGGGGCGACGAGATCCGCGCAGACCCCGGCTTGCGCCGGGGTTGGCTAGAACCGGAGCAGAGGGCACGGAGTCGTCCTTCCGGGTCACGCAAATGCGCCGCCGCCCTCAGTTCTATCTCTTCGGGTCCCATTCCCCGCCGGGTTATGGATCCGCAATTTGCAATCTTGAAATTGCGGATCCATAGTGCAATATTTTTTCTGTCCACTCGTAGCTGTTGTAGTTTGCGTAGCTGAATCGGTCGCAGCGATGAGGGTGCGTGGCGCCCGGAGAGTGGGACCGCGACTCAGCTACACGACGAAAGCCAATGTAGTCTAGACGACGATTTCTTCGTGGTATTTCTCACCCACGCAGACGTTGTTGCATAAATCGAGCGTGAAGACGCAATAGCCATCGCGCTCGATTTATGCAACAACGTCTCACCGACCGTGAAAGCGTGCGCAGACAACGCGCGAAAAGCGAAGGAAAAACACACAGAGCCCGCAACATTAGATCTTCCTTATGTCAGGAGGCGGACTTAGACCTCTACGACCAAAGCAGCGCGTGAAAGTCATGCCTCAACCGCAATTTACACTGTTTTGACATCCGTCCCACTGGCGGGGCCCATCCTTATCGCCGATCCGCACCTGTACGAGTGGATAAGATCTTGACCGCGTCAGGTGCCTGGTAATGCTTGGCCAACTCTAGTGCGGTAACGCCGACCTGGTTCTTGATGGCCGGGTCGGCACCCTGGTCGAGCAGCAGGGTGACGGTGGTGTCGTGATTGCCGCGCGCAGCCATCATCAGTGGCGTGGTGCCATTGGGTGAGCCTGCGTCGATATAGGCGGACTTGTCGAGTAGGTAGCTAACCACATCGTCGTGACCGTTGGTAGCCGCGTAGTGCAGCGCCGTCCAGCCCTTCTTGTTGACCTCGGCGCCCTTGTCGACCAGAAACTTCACCAACGGCAAGTTGCCGTTGAGGGAGGCCATCATCAGCGCGTTCTCACCAGATGAGTCGGTTTTCTCGAGGTCGAGGTTAGCTGCCGAAGCCAGCGCCTCGGCCACCTTGCACGATTTCTCGCGCGCGGCGATCACGAGCAGCGGATTACCCTTGTCGTCGGTCATGTTCGGGTTAAGCCCGTTCTTGAGCTGCTTGGCGATGTCGACGATATCGTCAAACTTGACGGCCTTAACGATCGCATCGCGCGATTCGGCATATGCGACGAGCGACGGGGCGAAGCTGGCACCGCAAGTGGCAGCAAAGACGAGCCAGCGCAGCGCGGTGCACGGGCGGATCATAAACAGACCGTTGATCGGCTTCATACTGTTATGGCCCTTACCCTGGGGGTTGCTCCGACCGCCGATCACATCAGGCGGCAATCTTGAACAGCCGGAAAAAGTTCTGTGTGGTCGCGGCGGCCAGCGCCTCATCGCTGATGCCGCGCTGTGCCGCGATAAAGCGACCGACGTAACTGACGTACGCAGGTTCATTCGGCTGGCCACGATACGGTACCGGTGTGAGGTACGGCGAGTCCGTCTCGATCAGCAAGCGCTCAATCGGCATTCGCCGCGCCACGCCCTGTACCTCCGCGGCCTTCTTGAAGGTGACGATCCCCGATAACGAGATATAGAAGTCCTGCGCCAACGCCGCCTCAGCCACGTGCCAGGGCTCGGTGAAGCAGTGCATCACGCCGCCCAACACCGAGGCACGCTCCTCGGCTAAGATCCGAAGCGTATCCTCCGAGGAGGCGCGCATGTGAATGACCAGGGGCTTGGCGGTGGCGTGCGCGGCACGGATATGCGTACGAAAGCGCTCGCGCTGCCATTCCATATCGGCGCGAGCACGACCGTCGAGCCGATAGTAGTCGAGGCCGGTTTCGCCGATCGCGACCACCTTCGGGTGCGCCGCCAATTCAACGAGTTCGGCGAGCGCCGGTTCCCGCACTTTCTCGTGATCGGGATGCACGCCCACCGATGCGTAGATATGCTCGTGCTGCTCAGCGATCGCGAGCACCTGTGGCAGAGTCTCCAGGTCGACCGAGACGCACAGCGCATGAGTAACCTGGTGTTCGCGCATCTTATCGAGCACCTCGGGCAGGCGCTCGGCGAGCCCGTCGAAATTGATGTGGCAATGCGAATCGACGAACATCGGTGGTTCCTGTCTAAGCTCAGGACCGAGCGGTCGGGTGTATACGTGTAGAGCTCTCGATAGCCGAGGAACAGCTCCTCAAACACGAGCCGCGCGTTGAGCGGGTGGTCTTCAACTGCGCGCTGGCGCGTCACGGTCTTCATAAAGCGCACAAAGGCGTTAGCGTCGAACTCGGTCGCGCAGCGCTCGAGCGCCCCGCGCAGCGCGGGGAAATAACGCGGCTGGCCGGCCACGCGCTGTGCCAACAGGTCGTAGAGCCAGCGCTGCAGCCAGCCCAGCACCACCGGCACTGGAAGCTTCTGCAGGGACTCGCCACAGGCGAACGGATCGCAGCCCCCGCCTTCTGCCAGCTGGGTCAGAGTCCAATCGCGCAGCGATCGGTTCTCGTCGGCGGCCAACGCTAGCGCGGCTAGCGGCGCGCCGCCCGCCTCAGCCAGCAAGGCTGCCGCGTCGGGCACGTGCTGCATTGCCAGCCAGGCCTCAGCCTCGACCGTCGAGGGCAGCGTCATTGGCCATTGCTGACAGCGGCTGATAACGGTCGACAAGAGGCGGTCGAGTCGCGTCGACACCAGCAGGAAGAGCACACCCGCGGGTGGCTCTTCGAGCGTCTTGAGTAGCGCGTTAGCAGCCGCCACGTTGAGTGCTTCGGCCGGGTACAGCACTACCACGCGCGCACCACCGCGATGCGCGCCGATGCGGACAAAATCAAGCAGGCCGCGCACCTGTTCAATCTTAATTTCTTTGCTTGGTATGTGGATCTTTTTACCGCACTCGTCGGCAAACGAGCCCAGCACTTCGCCGGACAGGGCTTCGGGCAACCCGATCCGGTAGTCAGGGTGGTTACCCTGCTCGAACCAAATGCAGGCCGCGCATTTGCCGCAAGGCGTGCCGTTGGGCAGCGGCAACTCACATAGGAAACCCTGTGCCAAGTGCTGGGCGAAGCACAGCTTACCGATGCCGGCTTGGCCATGCAGCAGCAGCGCATGCGGCCAGGATGCGCGTAAGGCCTGCAGGCGATCCCAGTTTTCTGTTTGCCATGGATAAATCATCGGGTCAGCTTTTTTCTGGTGGATCAGAGCGAGGCCAACACGCCTTGGAGTTGGCGCTGAATCTGGGCGATCGACTGGCTGGCGTCGACGATCAGGAAACGATACGGCACCTCTTTGGCGCGGCGCAAGTACTCGGCGCGCGTGCGCAGGAAGAAAGCGTCGCTCTCCGCCTCGAACTTGTCGGGCGCGCGCACCGCACCGCGACGCTCACTGGCAATCTCGGGCGGCACATCAAATAGGATCGTCAGGTCAGGCTGGAAATCACCCTGCACCCAGCGCGCCAGCGTTTCCAACCTGTCGAACGGCAGGCCGCGTCCACCGCTTTGGTAGGCGAAAGTCGCGTCGGTGAAGCGGTCCGAGATCACCCAGTCACCACGCGCGAGAGCCGGCTCGATCACGCGCACCAAATGTTCGCGACGGCTCGCGAACATCAGCAGGACCTCGGTCTCCAGGTCCATCGTCTGCTCCAGCAGCACCGTGCGCAGGGCTTCGCCCAGCGCGGTGCCGCCCGGCTCACGGGTTTGCACTACCTGGCCGCCGTTTGCGGCTACCTGCGCACGCAACTGCTTACAGAACCAAACGATGTGAGTGGTTTTGCCCGCACCGTCAATACCTTCAAACGTAATAAACTTACCGCGCACCATAAAATCCCCGCCCTTTCGGGCGGGGGCATCAAGCTCAGAAAATCAAATGAAAAATGAACGTTTCCAGGGAAAACCTTCCAGTAAAAACTAAAACGGGAATGCTCTAAAGGGAAGCCTGATGATTACCTACTTTCACACGGGAAATCCACACTATCATCGGCGTGATGTCGTTTCACAGTCCTGTTCGGGATGGGAAGGGGTGGTACCAACTCACTATGGTCATCAGGCTAAAGAGGTTGTCATAGCGCTTGACTAGCGCTATGACCAATCTAGAAGAAGTAGTAACGGTTGTGTGTATCAGTACACGAGAATCAACTTATTTAATATATCGTGCCCAGAGATTCTGAGTTTTTTGGCTCAGAAGTGGGATATTTGCGGTACACGAGTACGCACGATCATTAAGTGCAGACTAGTTATAGGATCAAGCCTTACGGGCAATTAGTATCAGTTAGCTGAACGCATTACTGCGCTTACACACCTGACCTATCAACGTTCTAGTCTTGAACGACCCTTCAAAGAGGCTAAGCCTCTAGGGATATCTCATCTTAAGGCGAGTTTCCCGCTTAGATGCTTTCAGCGGTTATCTTTTCCGAACATAGCTACCCAGCAATGCCACTGGCGTGACAACTGGTACACCAGAGGTTCGTCTACTCCGGTCCTCTCGTACTAGGAGCAGCCCCCTTCAAATATCCAACGCTTACGGCAGATAGGGACCAAACTGTCTCACGACGTTTTAAACCCAGCTCACGTACCTCTTTAAATGGCGAACAGCCATACCCTTGGGACCGGCTACAGCCCCAGGATGAGATGAGCCGACATCGAGGTGCCAAACACCGCCGTCGATATGAACTCTTGGGCGGTATTAGCCTGTTATCCCCAGAGTACCTTTTATCCGTTGAGCGATGGCCCTTCCATACAGAACCACCGGATCACTATGACCTGCTTTCGCACCTGCTCGATTTGTCAGTCTCGCAGTTAAGCACGCTTATGCCATTGCACTATCAGCACGATTTCCGACCGTACTTAGCGTACCTTCGTACTCCTCCGTTACATTTTGGGAGGAGACCGCCCCAGTCAAACTGCCTACCATGCACTGTTCCCGACCCGGATTACGGGCCAAGGTTAGAACTTCAAACAAACCAGGGTGGTATTTCAAGGGCAGCTCCACCGAAACTAGCGTTTCGGTCTCATAGCTTCCCACCTATCCTACACAGATCGGTTCAAAGTCCAATGAAAAGCTACAGTAAAGGTTCACGGGGTCTTTCCGTCTAGCCGCAAGGAGATTGCATCATCACAAACACTTCAACTTCGCTGAGTTTCGGGAGGAGACAGTGTGGCTATCGTTACGCCATTCGTGCAGGTCGGAACTTACCCGACAAGGAATTTCGCTACCTTAGGACCGTTATAGTTACGGCCGCCGTTTACCGGGACTTCAATCAAGAGCTTGCACTCCATTATTTAATCTTCCGGCACCGGGCAGGCGTCACACCCTATACGTCCACTTTCGTGTTTGCAGAGTGCTATGTTTTTATTAAACAGTCGCAGCCACCAGTTTATTACAACCTCTTTACCCTTTTGGCGCAGGCCAATTAAGCTACAGAGGCGTACCTTATCCCGAAGTTACGGTACCAATTTGCCGAGTTCCTTCTCCCGAATTCTCTCAAGCGCCTTAGAATACTCATCTCGCCCACCTGTGTCGGTTTGCGGTACGGTCACTGTTAAACTGAAGCTTAGAGGCTTTTCTTGGAACCACTTCCGATTGCTTCGCCTCCTAAGAGGCTCGCGTCACGCCCTTGAATTTTGCACCCGGATTTGCCTAAGTGCTTTCTCCAACGCAGCGACCGGGACTTCCAACACCCGGACAATCTTTCGCGATCCGTCCCCCCATCGCATTTAACAACGGTGCAGGAATATTAACCTGCTTCCCATCAGCTACGCATTTCTGCCTCACCTTAGGGGCCGACTCACCCTACGCCGATGAACGTTGCGCAGGAAACCTTGGGCTTACGGCGAGGGGGCTTTTCACCCCCTTTATCGCTACTCATGTCAGCATTCGCACTTCCGATACCTCCAGTGCGCTTTACAACGCACCTTCGCAGGCTTACGGAACGCTCTCCTACCATGCACGTAAACGTGCATCCGCAGCTTCGGTATATAGCTTAGCCCCGTTACATCTTCCGCGCAGGACGACTTGATCAGTGAGCTATTACGCTTTCTTTAAAGGGTGGCTGCTTCTAAGCCAACCTCCTGACTGTTTTAGCTTTCCCACTTCGTTTTCCACTTAGCTATATTTCGGGACCTTAGCCGGCGGTCTGGGTTGTTTCCCTTTTGACATCGGACGTTAGCACCCGATGTCTGTCTCCCGTGATTGCACTCTTCGGTATTTGGAGTTTGCTATGGCGGGGTAATCCGCAATGGACCCCCCAACCATGACAGCGCTCTACCCCCGAAGGTGAGACACGAGGCACTACCTAAATAGTTTTCGGAGAGAACCAGCTATTTCCAAGTTTGTTTAGCCTTTCACCCCTATCCACAGCTCATCCCCTAACTTTTCAACGTTAGTGGGTTCGGACCTCCAGTACGTGTTACCGCACCTTCATCCTGGCCATGAATAGATCACTTGGTTTCGGGTCTACGCCCAGCAACTACATGCCTTATTCGGACTTGCTTTCGCTACGCCTACCCTATTCGGTTAAGCTTGCTACTGAACGTAAGTCGCTGACCCATTATACAAAAGGTACGCCGTCACCTCTTACGAGGCTTCGACTGTTTGTATGCATGCGGTTTCAGGATCTATTTCACTTCCCTCTCGGGGTTCTTTTCGCCTTTCCCTCACGGTACTGGTTCACTATCGGTCGATCACGAGTATTTAGCCTTGGAGGATGGTCCCCCCATTTTCAGACAGGATTTCACGTGTCCCGCCCTACTTGTCGTACACTTAGTGCTTTTATATTATTTTTACCTACAGGGCTATCACCTGCTATGGCCGCACTTTCCAGAGCGTTTGGCTAACAATATAAATAAAGAGTACAGGCTTTTCCCATTTCGCTCGCCACTACTTTGGGAATCTCGGTTGATTTCTTTTCCTGCGGTTACTTAGATGTTTCAGTTCACCGCGTTCGCTTCACATGACTTATATATTCAGCCATGGATACTCCAAAAGGAGTGGGTTTCCCCATTCGGACACCTACGGATCAAAGCTTGTTCGCCAGCTCCCCGTAGCTTTTCGCAGACTACCGCGTCCTTCATCGCCTGTGATCGCCAAGGCATTCACCACATGCACTTGCTTGCTTGATCCTATAACGAGTCTGCCTCATGTTGGCAGCTATTAGCGCAATAGCGCTAATAGCTGCCCGATCCTTTATAAGGGATGGCTAGACAGGTTGCTACAGGTTGAGTTTTCGCATTTATGCTGTATTTCAATATTGAGCCGAACATTGAAGTTTGAACTATTTTGAAATACATCGATACAATCACAACTTGGATAGTTTTTACGCCCACCTCAATAGACGCTTTCGCTACCCAAATTACTACTTTTCTAGATTGTTAAAGAACAATAGACGATGAACACAGCCGCGTACTCATCACTTTAACCGACTCAATCGTCAATGGCAAAAATTTTAGTTAAGCGACTTAAACGCTTGACGTTGAAGATTAGTCCAGGCAGATGGGATGAATCTTAAGATCTTTTTGCTTTGTAAGCGGAAAGATTTTTGGTGACTTTATATTTTACTATATAGAGACATTTAAGTTTTTACCGCATGACGATTAGACGCTTGGTGGGTCTGGTTGGATTTGAACCAACGACCCCCGCCTTATCAAGACGGTGCTCTAACCGACTGAGCTACAGACCCCTGAGTCTGTTTTTATTTACAGCCGATAAGCGTGAACGCTTAACTTCGCGGTATTAGCTCGAGAAAGGAGGTGATCCAGCCGCACCTTCCGATACGGCTACCTTGTTACGACTTCACCCCAGTCATGAATCCTACCGTGGTAACCGTCTTCCTTGCGGTTAGACTAGCCACTTCTGGTAAAACCCACTCCCATGGTGTGACGGGCGGTGTGTACAAGACCCGGGAACGTATTCACCGCGACATGCTGATTCGCGATTACTAGCGATTCCAGCTTCATGCACTCGAGTTGCAGAGTGCAATCCGGACTACGATCAATTTTTTGGGATTAGCTCCCCCTCGCGGGTTGGCAACCCTTTGTTTTGACCATTGTATGACGTGTGAAGCCCTACCCATAAGGGCCATGAGGACTTGACGTCATCCCCACCTTCCTCCGGTTTGTCACCGGCAGTTTCCCTAGAGTGCTCTTGCGTAGCAACTAAGGACAAGGGTTGCGCTCGTTGCGGGACTTAACCCAACATCTCACGACACGAGCTGACGACAGCCATGCAGCACCTGTGTATTGGTTCTCTTCCGAGCACCCTCAGATTTTTCTGAGGTTCCGACCATGTCAAGGGTAGGTAAGGTTTTTCGCGTTGCATCGAATTAATCCACATCATCCACCGCTTGTGCGGGTCCCCGTCAATTCCTTTGAGTTTTAATCTTGCGACCGTACTCCCCAGGCGGTCAACTTCACGCGTTAGCTACGTTACTAAGAAAATAAATTCCCAACAACTAGTTGACATCGTTTAGGGCGTGGACTACCAGGGTATCTAATCCTGTTTGCTCCCCACGCTTTCGTGCATGAGCGTCAGTATTGGCCCAGGGGGCTGCCTTCGCCATCGGTATTCTTCCACATCTCTACGCATTTCACTGCTACACGTGGAATTCTACCCCCCTCTGCCATACTCTAGCTTGCTAGTCACTAATGCAATTCTTAGGTTGAGCCTGAGGATTTCACATCGGTCTTAACAAACCGCCTACGCACGCTTTACGCCCAGTAATTCCGATTAACGCTTGCACCCTACGTATTACCGCGGCTGCTGGCACGTAGTTAGCCGGTGCTTATTCTTCCGGTACCGTCATTCTTGAAGGATATTAGCCTTCAAGATTTCTTTTCCGGACAAAAGTGCTTTACAACCCGAAGGCCTTCTTCACACACGCGGCATTGCTGGATCAGGCTTTCGCCCATTGTCCAAAATTCCCCACTGCTGCCTCCCGTAGGAGTCTGGGCCGTGTCTCAGTCCCAGTGTGGCTGATCGTCCTCTCAGACCAGCTACTGATCGTCGCCTTGGTGGGCTTTTACCTCACCAACTAGCTAATCAGCCATCGGCCAACCCCATAGCGCGAGGCCCGAAGGTCCCCCGCTTTTATCTGTAGATTGTATGCGGTATTAATCCGGCTTTCGCCGGGCTATCCCCCACTACAGGACATGTTCCGATGTATTACTCACCCGTTCGCCACTCGCCACCAGGCGCAAGCACCCGTGCTGCCGTTCGACTTGCATGTGTAAGGCATGCCGCCAGCGTTCAATCTGAGCCAGGATCAAACTCTTCAGTTTAATACCTGTTACTATTATTGCTTTGGTTCTAATGAACCGGTCGCGCACTCAAAGTTGACAAGCTAATGAATTGCTTCACAAGCCTGACTGACTTTTTGTGTGGGACTCTTGATACTTTTGCTGACCTGATCCAGAGACCAGGACCGCTACTATCAAGCGCCCACGCTTATCGGCTGTAGATTTTTAAAGAGCATGTTTGCAAAGCAAATTTTGTCTGCCTAGCAAAATTATTTTGTTAGCAACACAATAATCAAGCTACAATTTCGTATCTTACAGAGATTTTGGAGCATGTCAACTACTTTTAGTGCCGCGATTAAGAGATTTTTCGATCATACGAGCCAACTTCTGATCTAACTTAACGCATATCGATCCGCAGTTCTGGATTTTTAAAATGGAAAATGCCCTTCATATTCCATTTTTTATGTTCCTCACATGAGGAAGAATTTTCCAATTTAAAAATCCAGAACTGCGGATCGATAACTTACATAAGTTTATTCTTTATAAAACTAGATTTCTTACTTTCTATTCTAAATAGAATACGATGACCATTGTATGTGGTCCGTCGCCTTTGTGCAAAAGTTTTCGCAAAAAAATTTATGAAAAGTGTAGTGGATCAATAGACACACTTTTACGATCAGACCGCGAGCTTCAAGAGGCCGGCCTGACAAGTTTCGAGGGGTGATTTGAAAGCCCAGTTGTTTGAGACGCCAACGGCCCAATTATATTGATCCTGGAAGGATTCAATGGGAGTATAAACCTCTGGAACGTTTTTGAACGAAATGTTCGTGGCTATTGATCTGCAATTCGTGATCAATAGCCCAGTTGAAACGCTCGGCGTCGCCGTTGGTCTGCGGTTCGGCGAGACGTTGTTGCATAAATCGAACGTGAGGACGCCATGGCATCGGACGGGCATAATTCAGGCGATACGAACGGATTGCGGACGAGCGGCGAGGTCCGCCATGCGGTTGATGACGCCGACGCGAACGGCGACCTCGATCGCCTGCGCGGCGATGTGACGCGCCCAGAGACAGTGGCCGGTGAGGGTCTTGAACCGATACATCGCATTCTCGGCAAGCGATCGCCGGTGGTAGCCACTGTGTTGCTTCCATTCTCGACGACCGTCACAGGCAATTGCATCAACCGCGCCATTACGCCACGCCGCACCGCGGGCATATCCGCTGGCCAATGAGCGGCACCCTCGCGTGGCGGAATCGAAGGAATAGCACTGCGTGCAGCAATGGCCGCATGGCATAGCTTGGTGTCGTAGGCACCGTCACCGCCGATGACATCGATTTGTTCTTCGCGTGGAATCTGGTCGAGCAACTTGGCCAGAGCGTCACCGTCAGCCACATTCTGATTCGTCATTAGCGCGGCATGCACTTGACCTGTATTCGCGTTGAGCGCGAGATGGACTTTACGCCACGTGCGCCGCTTCGAGTAGCCGTGCTGGCGCACCTTCCATTCACCTTCTCCATAGACCTTCAGACCGGTGCTGTCGACAACCAGATGGATCGGTTCATTGTCACGAAGGATCGGCAGTTCGACATCAAGCGTTTTTGCCCGGCGACAGAGCGTGGTGTAATTCGGCACCGGCAAGCTCGGGAAGGCCAAATGGCGCAGACTTTGGGTGAAACCTTGCAGGGCGCGCAACGTCAGTCGATAGACGGTCTTCACGCCAAGTAATGCCTGCATCAGCGTATCGCCGTATAGACACGGGCGACCACGTGTGGGTATGGCATCGGGTATTCTGGCAAGGACGGCTTCATCTATCCATATACGTTCCCCCGGTTGATCAGGCCTTCATTATAGGCCGCCCAATTCCTGACACGGTAGCGTGCCTTCGGCTCACCTTTCTTGTGTATGTCCTTGCGCATTTTCTTGGCAAAAATTAGGCAGTTACTCTGGAGTCTGACTTGATAGGAGGCTGGCCCCGCGACCGTTGCGCGTCAACGTCAACGGCTTTCGCTCCATTTATGCGGCGTTGTTGCATAAATCGAGTGTGAGGACGCAACGGAACGGATTGCGGACCTCGCTCGTCCGCCATTCGTTCATATCGCCTGAAATTATTGATCCGAAATTCGTGATCAATATGCCCGTGGATGCCATTGCGTCCTCGCGCTTGATTTATGCGACAACGCCCATTTATGCAACAACGCCACCCCTACGTACCGAACAGCTGCCGCGCCAGCAGAGAGGGGCCAGCACCTCGGCGTTCATCTGGGCGGCTCCACGCGCCACTTACTTATTGTGCCGCGGTCTTCTGCACCGCAAGCCAGGCGACGATCTGCTCGACCAGGTCGTTGCTCGCGGCGGCCAACGCGCTTGCGCCGCCGGCCGCGTCAGGCGTGCTGGCCAGCGCGTACGCCATGAAACTGCGCTGGCCGAGCACCGAGCCCTCGCGCATAAGGGTGGCTCGCACCGCCACCTCGCTGTGGCTCTTCGCCTGGCCGTCGAATACCTGCTCAAAGGTGTTGAGTTCGACGCACAGCACGCTCGCACGCACCGCGTCGCCGCCTTCCAGCACTGTGCCACGTGCTGAAATCGCGGCGCGCAGGCGTTGCGTGAGCAGCTGTGCGGGCGGCGCAGTCCAGCGGCTGTCGCGGTAGGTGGCGATGCGCTGCGCGTCGGCATAAGCGAGCCGGTATGCGAACTTGTCGGTATCGAAGGCATCGGGGGCGCGCACATCGAGCACCTTGATCACAGGGCCCGAGGCCTGAGCGAGCGTGAGCGTCGAGGTGTCAAGCGGGCCGAGATCATAACGGATATTCGACATCTGGGCCGCGTCGCTCGCGCAGCCGGCGAGCAGGGTGAACAGCAGCATCGCGCCCAACGTGCCGACCTGGCGGGCGGAAAAGGAGGACAAGCGTGACATCGCAGATTCCTGCATAGTCGTGAACTCGTTGGTAGTGGACGCGGCCCAAGGCTGACGCGGCATCGGGTGGGTCTCTGGCTTGCGTCACCAGGCATAGACTGACCAGTATTTTTTCAGTCAATCTCTTCTTTGGGTGGATTTCCCATTCCTTGGGAGGGGCTTTGTTGCATAAATCTGGCGAGAGCCGGTGACGTTTACGCGCAACGGTCGCGGGGCCAGCCCCTATCAAGTCAAATTCCAGAGTAACTGCCTAATTTTTGCCAAGAAAATGCGCAAGCATACATAAGACAGGTAAGCCGAAGGCACACTACCGTGTCAGGAATTGGGCAGCCTATATAATGCAGGCCTGATCAACCGGGGGAACGTGAGGATATGGATAGATGAAGCCGTCCTTACCAGAATACCCGCCGCCATACTCACGTGTGGTCTCCCGTGTCTATACGGCGATATGCTGATTGAGGCATTACTTGGCGTGAAGACGGCGTTGCTGCATAAATCGGGTGTGAGGACGCAATGGAACGGATTGCGGACCTCGCTCGTCCGCAATCCGTTCGTATCGCCTGCAATTATCCCCGTCGATGCCATTGCGTGCTCAAGCTCGATTTATGCAAAAGCGGCCCCTTTGGGCGAGGTATTCATGCCGTCCGGTGGGGAGCGAGAGCGGGCAGACCTCTTCCCCGACCGGGGGCTACTCAGTGCGAACCCGCCTGCGGCCAGGCGAAACCGGATTCACCCGGGCCCGGCAGGCCGACGCTAGTGCCGAATAGCAGGCTGCGCGGATTGCGGCTGATTTCGCCGGCCACGTCGCGTACGGTCCGCGAGGTGTCGCCGAGGTTCGAGGTCAGCGAATTGACCTGCAGCAGGGTCTCGTAGCGCACGCTCGCGTTCAGCTCGGACAGCATCCGCTCTATCTGCGTAAGAGCAGTTCCCGCCTGTTCGGCGGCCTTACCGGCGCGATCGAGATTGACGGCGAGCGGCCCGTGCGGGGCCAGCGTCGCATCGACCGAGGCTAGCGCCTGGTTCATGCGGCGGGTGGTTTCGGGCAGTTTCACGCTCACTGGCTCGAGCGACTTGGTGAACGTGCTTAGGTCGCCGGCGGCCTGCTGCACGCTGGCCGCGGTGAGCTTCAATTGCTCGCGCATCTCTGGCGAAAGCATCGCGTTGACGCTGGAGACCGCAACTTCCATCTGTTTGAGCAGCACGTCACCGCGCTGCTGGAGCTGGTCGAATAGGCTCGGATACAGCGGGATCTGCGCGACTTCCTTGGCCGCGGTGGGAAGAGGAGAAGGATCGCGACCGGTATCATCGAGTTGCACGAAGGCGATCCCGGTCACGCCCTGGAAGCCCAGACTGCCATAGGTTGAGCGCGTGATCGGCGCGTCCTTATCGACAAGGATACGGATCGAAATCTCGCCCGGGTGGACGTGGTCGAAGTGGATGGCGGCGACCTTGCCTACGTCCAGGCCGCGATAGCGCACCGCAGCGTCAGGGAACAGGCCTGTCACGTTGGTGCGCGCCACTAAGTCGTAAGGAATCTGTGCCGTACGATCGACGTTGAACCAAAACACCACCGCGATGATCGCGAGCAGCAGGCAAATGGAGAACAGCCCCGTCCAGAATGCATATGACTTGTTTTCCATGCGCGATTCCTTGCTTTACAACTCGACGCTGGACAGTGCCGACTCGAGTGTCGCCTTCGGCAATTTCGCCTGCCGCTCTGGCGGCAGCGCTTGCAGCGCACGGCACCCGCGCAGGCCGAGAAAGTATTCCTTGATGAAGGGATGATCGACACTGGCGACCTCCTCGACAGGCGCTGCTACCAGCACCTTGCGATCAGCGATCACCGCCACTCGCGTAGAGAGCGCCACCATGGTATCGAGATCGTGGGTGATCATCACCACCGTCAGGCCCAGCGTGCGATGCAGGGTGGCGATCAAGTTAACGAATTCGTCCGAGGCGTGCGGGTCGAACCCGGCGGTGGGCTCGTCGAGGAACAGCAGCTCGGGCTCCAGGGCGATCGCGCGGGCGATGCCGACCCGCTTGACCATTCCGCCTGACAGCGCCGCGGGCATTTTCGAGGCGTGCTTGCAGGGCAGCCCGACCATCTCCAGCTTGAGCATCACGATCTCGTGCAGCAAATCCTCGGGCACACGACCGAGCTCGCGCAGCGGCTGAGCGATATTGTCGAACACGGTCAGCGAGGAAAATAGCGCGCCGTGCTGGAACAGCATACCCAGGCGGCTGCGCATCACGCGCGCCGAATCGGCGTCGAGGGTGGCGAGATCTTCACCAAACACACGCACGGTGCCCGAGCTGGGCGTCTCCAGGCCCAGGATCTGGCGTACCAGGGTGGTCTTGCCCGAGCCAGAGCCGCCTACAATCGAGACGATCTCGCCCTGCCGCACGTCGAAGTCCAGATGCTCGTGGATCACGTGGTGCCCGTAGCGCTTGGTCATGCTCCGCACCTCGATCACGTAGCCGGTCGAGTTCGCCTGGTCACCGGAACCGGCCACGCGTATCGCGGCGGCACCCATGCCGCCATCCATCTCAAGCTGCACGTTCTAATTCTCGTCTATCATTCGAGCCCCACGTTCTGGAACAGGATCGCAAGCACTGCGTCGGCCAGGATCACCACCGTGATCGAGGTGACCACTGAGGTAGTGGTGCCCTCGCCCAGGCTCTGCGCATTAGCCTTGATGCGGAATCCCAAATGGCAACCGACCAGGGCGATCAGCATGCCGAACACCACGCCCTTGCCGAGCCCGATCCACAGGTTGGTGATCGGAACCACGTCCGGCAGCGAGCGAATGAAAAAGTTGACGTCGATACCCAGTGCCAGCTTGGCGGCTAGGGCACCGCCCGAAAGCGCGACGATATTGGTCCACATCACCAGCAGAGGCATCGCCACGCCGAGCGCAAGCACGCGCGGCAGCACAATTCGCAAACCGTGCGGGATACCCATCACGCGCATCGCGTCGAGCTCCTCAGTGACGCGCATCACACCGATCTGGGCAGTGATCGCTGAACCCGAGCGCCCGGCTACCAGGATCGCCGCCAGCACCGGCCCCAGCTCTCGGATCACCGACAGCCCGAGGATATTGACGATATAGCGGTTGGCCCCAAATTGCTGCAGCTGCTGCGCCGACAGGTAGCTCAGCACGATGCCGATCAGGAAGGCCACAAGGGCTGTGATCGGCAGCGCTTTGGTCCCGGCATTGTAGACGTTGGCCGAAATTTCGGTCCAAGGCATGGTCTTGGGGTACCGGGCGATTGCGCCGAAGTCGAGGATCACGCGCCCGAACATGGCGATGCCGCCGAACAGGTGCTCGCCAAACTGCATTAGGGCCAGCCCGAGCTGGGTGACCAGATCGTGGCGGACTACTAGATCCGGCTCCTCGCGCGCCTCGTCGAGCCGCTGGATCCGCTCGAAGATGATGCGCTGGTTTTCGGTCAGCGTCAGGCCCTCAGGCAGCTGGTGGCCCCAGACGCGCCATAGCGCCTGGCCGCCGACGTGGTCGAGCCGGGCGATCATCGACAGGTCCCAGCGACCAACCGGGCCACCGCCGCGCGCAAGCTTCTCGGCGCGCCGCACTACTACGCCACGGTTGCGCGCCAGCGCAAGCGCAGTCCATTGCCCGGATAGGCGCACGATCTTGCCGTCGCCGCCGGTATTCACCGACAGGCCCGGATGTGTCTGGAAGTCCAATGGAGCTAAGTTTCGCGAGATTGAGACAGCCGCCATTAGGCGTTGTTGCATAAATCGAACGTGAGGACGCCATGGCATCGGACGGGCATCATTCAGGCGATACGAACGGATTGCGGACGAGCGAGGTCCGCCATGCGGTTGATGAAGCCGACGCGAACGGCGACCTCGGTCGCCTGCGTGGCGATGTGACGCGCCCAGAGACAGTGGCCGGTGAGGGTCTTGAACCGATACATCGCATTCTCGGCAAGCGATCGCCGGTGGTAGCCACTGTGTTGCTTCCATTCTCGACGACCGTTACGGGCAATTGCATCAACCGCGCCATTACGCCACGCCGCACCGGGCATATCCGCTGGCCAATGAGCGGCACCCTCGCGTGGCGGAATCGAAGGAATAGCACTGCGTGCAGCAATGGCCGCATGGCATGGCTTGGTGTCGTAGGCACCGTCACCGCCGATGACATCGATTTGTTCTTCGCGTGGAATCTGGTCGAGCAACTTGGCCAGAGCGTCACCGTCAGCCACATTCTGATTCGTCATTAGCGCGGCATGCACTTGACCTGTATTCGCGTTGAGCGCGAGATGGACTTTACGCCACGTGCGCCGCTTCGAGTAGCCGTGCTGGCGCACCTTCCATTCACCTTCTCCATAGATCTTCAGACCGGTGCTGTCGACAACCAGATGGATCGGTTCATTGTCACGAAGGATCGGCAGTTCGACATCAAGCGTTTTTGCCCGGCGACAGAGCGTGGTGTAATTCGACACCGGAAAGCTCGGGAAGGCCAAATCGCGCAGACTTTGGGTGAAACCTTGCAGGGCGCGCAAGGTCAGTCGATAGACGGTCTTCACGCCAAGTAATGCCTGAATCAGCGTATCGCCGTATAGACACGGGCGACCACGTGTGGGTATGGCATCGGGTATTCTGGCAAGGACGGCTTCATCTATCCATATTGTTACGTTCCCCCGGTTGATCAGGCCTTCATTATAGGCCGCCCAATTCCTGACACGGTAGCGTGCCTTCGGCTCACCTGTCTTGTGTATATCCTTGCGCATTTTCTTGGAAAAAATTAGGCAGTTACTCTGGAATCTGACTTGATAGGGATCTGGCCCCGAGACTGTTGCGCGTAAACATCAATGGATCTCGCTCGATTTATGCAACAACGCCCCGCCATTATATCGAACCCCGTCTGCCTGCGCTCCAAAGCTCTTCTCGGCACAAACCCGCAAGGCGGAGTACCGCCTCGCGGCACGCAATGCCGGGCGAGTGATTTACCATTTCGCTGTCTCGTGCGCTTTCGATACTTGCAGACGGTTTCGGTCGACGGCACCACCGCCGGTCATCGTGATTTCTCGCCCGCCGTGGCGTTGTTGCATAAATCGAGTGTGAGGACGCACGCAATAGCATCGACGGGCAATTTCAGACGATACGAACGGATTGCGGACGAGCGAGGTCCGCCATACGGTTGATGACGCCGACGCGAATGGAGACCTCGGTCGCCTGCGCCTCGATGTGACGCGCCCAGAGACAGTTGCCGGTGAGGGTCTTGAACCGATACATCGCATTCTCGGCAAGCGACCGCCGGTGGTAGGCCACTGTCTTGCTTCCATTCTCGACGACCGTCACGGGCAATTGCATCAACCGCGCCATTACGCCACGCCGCACCGGGCATACCCGCTGGCCAATGAACGGCACCCTCGCGTGGCGAAATCGAAGGAATAGCACTGCGTGCAGCAATGGCCGCATGGCATGGCTTGGTGTCGTAGGCACCATCACCGCCGATGACATCGATTTGTTCTTCGCGTGGAATCTGGTCGAGCAACTTGGCCAGAGCATCACCGTCAGCCACATTCTGATTCGTCATTAGCGCGGCATGCACTTGACCCGTATTCGCGTTGAGCGCGAGATGGACTTTACGCCACGTGCGCCGCTTCGAGTAGCCGTGCTGGCGCACCTTCCATTCACCTTCTCCATAGACCTTCAGACCGGTGCTGTCGACAACCAGATGAATCGGTTCATTGTCACGAAGGATCGGCAGTTCGACATCAAGCGTTTTTGCCCGGCGACAGAGCGTGGTGTAATTCGGCACCGGCAAGCTCGGGAAGGCCAGATCGCGCAGACTTTGGCTGAAACCTTGCAGGGCGCGCAACGTCAGTCGATAGACGATCTTCACGCCAAGTAATGCCTGAATCAGCGTATCGCCGTATAGACACGGGCGACCACGTGTGGGTATGGCATCGGGTATTCTGGCAAGGACGGCTTCATCTATCCACATTGTTACGTTCCCCCGGTTGATCAGGTTTTCTCATTATAGGCCTCCCAATTCCTGACACGGTAGCGTGCCTTCGGCTCACCTTTCTTGTGTATGTCCTTGCGAATTTTTTTGGCAAAAATTAGGCAGTTACTCTGGAATCTGACTTGATAGGAGACTGGCCCCGCGACCGTTGCGCGTAAACGTCAATGGATCTCGCTCGATTTATGCAACAACGCCGCCCGCCGTAACAAACTATTGATCCGCAGTTCGCGCTTTTGAAATTGGAACATCGTCCCTCATATCTCGTTTTTCCATGCCCCTCACATGAGGGACAATTTTCAATTTCAAAAGCGCGAATTGCGGATCAATAGGTGCTGGGCGAGCGGCGCGAAAACCAAGCGCGCGAGCGCCGGGAACGGCTCGTCGAGCGAGAGGTTCCTGCCGCGCCAAACGATCGCGAGCGCCGCGTCGTCAGCCTCGCTGGCCACGCGCTTGTTGATCCACACGCCGGTCGCCTTGGCTTCGCCTTCCGCAACCAGCGCCCAGGCGCTCTTTGGGAAGAAGCGTAGTGGCATGCGACGACCTGCGCGGAACAGTGCGGCCAGCGGCGCAAGATGCGCGAGCGGGTCGGCTACCGGCGCGAATTCGAAACCTTCTTCGTTGCCGAACCACCGCGTGCGACGCGGGCCACCCGGATCGATTGCACAATAGACAAGATGCGACAGCCAGGCCGACAGATAATTGCGCGCGCCAGAGCGCGCATAGCGGTAAATCACTTGCCCAGCGGGCGTGAGCCGGTGCAGCGTGCCGTGCAGCGAGAGCGGCGCGCACAACGCGTCGACCGCTAACGCCGTATCATCGGCACCGAACCAGGGTATCTCGCCCTGTGGCCAGGCCGGTGTGATCTCCAGTGCGAAGGTGCGCCGCTCGGTACCCGCCTCCAGAGCGAGCCGCACCTTACTAGCCAGCCTGTCGAGCGCGCCCAGCGCCTGCTCGCGCCACACCGCGCCGGTCGCGCCGCCCGGCATCTCGGGGCTCGACTCAGCGATGCGGCGCGCGAGTTCGCCCACGCTCTCGCCAGTGCCTTGTTCCACGTTCTCGACGAACATCGGCAGCACGCGCGCAGCCAGCGAGTCGCTGCCCGCGTAGTCAAGCACGAAGGGTTCGGTGTCGCTTAGTTCGGCCTGCGTTTCGAATAGCGCGACGCCGAGGCGGTCGCGCAGCAGCGCACGCGCAGGATGGTGCCAAAAGCGTTCGAAGTCGCCGAAGGCCACCGGCACCTCTGGCTCCGGCGGCAACGGCGCGGCGAAAAACGGCGGCACGTCCTCGGTCGTGCCGCATGCAAGCTGGCCGGCCAGCGTGGCACGTTCGGCGTCGTAGGAATAGAGCCGCCCGCCGGGCTCGAAATAATCGAGCGCAAACGGCTGCAGCGGATGCTCGATGATGAAGGATTGCCGCACCGCTTCAATCGAGGCTGGTGCTGCGCCCGACCCAGCCGTGACTTCGGCGACGTAGTCAAGGAGTTCATCGACCAGGGCGGCCGGCGGTAAGGGCGCGTTGTCGCGGATGCTGCGGCCCGTGTAGGTGATCATCAGCCGGTCGCGCGCGGCCAGCAGCAGGTCGAGGAAAAGGTTACGCTCGTCGTCGCGGCGCTGGCGGTCGCCGAACTTAGTGAACACCGCCATCAGGTCGAATTCGTCGGCGCGCGACAGACTCGGCAGCACGCCGTCGTCCATTCCGACCAGGCAGACCATGCGATACGGCAAACCGCGCAGGCTGGTCAGTGAGGAGAAAGTCACACCGCCCCAGGGTACGCCGCCGCACGCCGGATCGTCGAGCCCGGCAGCGAAGCCGGCGCGCATCACGGTGGCCGGCACCGAAAAGTCTCGTGCACCCTCGCGGATCGTCTCAACCAGCGTGTCGAGCGCGTCGCGCACGCCCGACAATGCATCCGCGTGGGTCCTGCCAGAATCGAAGAAGCGCGCCAGCGCCTCGGCGAAGATCTCGTTCCAGACTTCGGGCGTTTGCTCGCCGGCGATGCGGTCGACGAACCAGTCGAGATCGTCGGTAAAACGCGCGAGCCGCCCCAGCAGCTCGGCCTCGCCACCCTCGGGGCCACCCACCGGAAGATAGGCTCCGACCGGTGCCGCGCCGTCTGGCATCGCATAACCAAGAAACAGCCGCGCCAGCGCATCGGAGAAGGTATGGCGGCGCGCCGGCACGGTGGCACCGTCAACCGGACCGCTTACGGAAGCGACCGCCGCAACCGTCAGCCCGCGTCGCGCGCCGGCCGCGGCGAGCCAGGTCTGCACGGTCTCGAGCGCGGCCACGTCGATGCCGTAGCGGGCTGCCACCGCGTCCACGCGCAGCCACTCCACCAGCTCGGGCGCGCCTACCTCACGATCGGGCAGGGACAACCAGTCGAGCAACACGCGCGCCACCGGGTTGGCCTGCAAAGGCGGCAGCCCGGTGATCCTGTACGGCACACGCGCGGCCTCTTGCGAAGCAGCAGTGCCAAACACCGCATCGATCAGCGGGCCAGCCGCGGACAAGTCGGCCACCGCCACCAGCACATCCGAGGGCGCGAGCGTCGGATCCTCGGCGAAAGCGGCCAGTAGCCGATCGTGCAGCACCTCGAGCTGGCGCATCAGGCCGTGGCAGACGTGCACCTCGATGCCGCGTTCGGACGGTGGCGGCCCAAGCTCAGCCTCGGGCTGTAGGTCGAGGATCGCGTTCTGGATTCTCGCCAGCCAGGTGTCACCAACGCAGCCCTCATATTGGGCGGCATTGGTGGTGGTGGCGGTTTCGGTCAGCTTGTGCAGTATGTGAAGTTGCGCCTGGGTCTGGCGCCCCCACTCAGCCAGCAATGGATGGCCAACCTGCTGGCAGTCAAGCTGGCCGCGCGCGTCGAGCGACTCGACGCGCCCGGCGCTGACGATGCCGAACCAGCATTCGCGGCAGGGATTGAGCGCGTAGATCCGCACGTCGATCCACCGCGACAGCTCGCGCAGCAGCGCTACGTGTAGCGGCGGCATGGTCATCAGTGCGAACACACTGACCGCATCTGGCCAGGCGGCCAGCGCGTTCGCATCAGGCACGAGCGCGGGCGCATTGCGCAGGAAGCGATGCGTGGGCGGCTCGCCGTCCACAGCCAACTCGGCCACCAGCGCGCGCCACAAAGCGGCCTGCCACTGTTCGTCATCGCGCGCAGCCTCGGCACCCTGTGAAGGGGTGCCTTCCAAAGCGAAGATCGAATTCCCGTCGCGCCAGGCCAACAACCATTCGGGCCGATAAGTCAGGTAATGGTCAAACACCGAGGCGAGCCGATAGGCCAGCTCGTAACGCATCGGCGCATCTGCCGCCGCCAGGTAGGCCGCGAGCCGCGGAGAGACAAGCCAAGAAGTCACGCCGCGCGCCGGCTCGTATCCGTCAAAACCGCCATGGCCGACACCCTCGCCCACTGAATCCGCCGCATCCGACAAGAGCCGGTAACAGCGCCACACCAGCCGGTCCGGCGCCAATCGCGAACGTGGTGGCACACGCAACACTTGGCTGATCTGCGTCCACAGCCATTCTGCCAGGTAGCTGAACTCGAGGTTCGCGCAAATGCCGTGCCGCCCAGCGATATCGAGTTGGAGCCGCTGTCGCAGAGCCGCACTCGGCACGATCACCTGATGGCGCGCCCATGGGCCCGCCGTACCCGGATGCAAAGCGAGATGCTCGATCAGCACATCGGCGAGGGTTTCGTAGCGGTTCGAGAAGAAGAGATGGAGCATATGGGCGGCGGAACGGGCGAGACGAGGCGCGAAACTACGCGGGAAGCGCAGAGGATAGCAAACGCGCCCGTGCCCGGATATTCGGAGAATGGCCAGACCAGGGTCGGCCCGAGGAAATACGATAGACTCATCCGTCCCCCACGCCGTTTCCTCAACTCGTCCTCGATGCGCTATTCAATCGAAATCAGGAAGTTCCTGTACAGCCAGTACTTCTTCGGCGGCCTGCGGATCGCCGTCGGCGTGTCCCTGCCGACCGTACTCTGCCTCATCGTGTTCCACGAACGCGACCTCGGTTTCACCATCGCTACCGGCGCGCTAGGCACCTGCGTGGTCGACATGCCGGGCCCGCTTAAGTACAAGCACAACGAAATGCTTGCGTGCAGCTTGATCGGCTTCCTGTCCGCGCTGGCCACCGGCCTGGCCACGCCGAACATCTTCGCGCTGTGGCTGACCATCGTGCCGCTCACCTTCGTGCTGTCGCTGATCGTAGTATACGGCAACCGCTGTCCGCAGATCAGCTTCGCTACCCTGTTTATGATGGTGATGACGCTGGAAGAGAGCTTCACGCCGCTCGAGGCGCTAATCAATGCGGCATGGATCTTCTCTGGTGGCCTCTGGTACACCTACTGGGCCACCCTGGTGTCGCGCTGGCAGGCCTGCCGCATCGAACAGCAGGCGCTGGCCGACAGTCTGTTTGGGCTATCCGGCTATCTGCGTGCATGCGCCAATTTCTACGATCCCGAGACCGATCTCGACGAATGCTATCGCGCCTTGGTGATTAAGCAGGTGGCGGCGATCGAATCGCAGGAAAGCGCGCGCGACATCGTGCTGCGCCACCTGCCCAAGCTGCGTCATGGCAAGCTCGACCCGGAGCGCACTATGATGTTCAACCTGTTTATCAACAGTGTCGACCTGCACGAAATGTTCATCGGCGCGCATACCGACTACCCACTGCTGCGTAGCACCTACGGTCGCTCAGACATGCTGCTGTTCTATCGCGACCTGATCCGCAAAGCCGCGTCCGACCTCGAAACAGTTGGCCTCGCCGTGCTGGAGAATCGCGCGAGCCAGCCACGCATCAGCGTGAAGGCCGAGCTGCGCGCGATAGAGTACGAGATCGAGCTGATGCGCAAAAAGAACTTCGCGCAGACCAACCCCGAAGCCTACGCGACCGTGCTGGCCACCTTCCGGCGTATCTGGAGCGCCACGCGCTTGATTAACAAGATGTGCTGCGCGCTCGCCGAGACGCCCAACACCAGTAAAACTGAGCTGAAGATCGACCAGAGCCTGGCGCGCTTCCTGCAGCGCCGCCGTGTCTCGCCGATGCTGATTTTCTCGAACCTCAACCTCGGCTCACCGAGCTTCCGTCACGCGCTGCGCGTGACTGTGGCGGTGGCGGTGGCGTTCTGGCTCGGGCGGCTGCTGCCCCTCACCAACGCCTACTGGATTGTGATGACCACCATCATCATCTTGAAGCCAGGTTACTCGCTGACCAAGCAGCGCAACGCGCAGCGTATCGTCGGCACCCTACTCGGCTGCACGATCAGCATCGTATTGATCTACACGGTCAAGTCACCAGCGCTGCTGATCGCCATCATGTTCGGCTCGATGGTGATGAGCTACAGCCTGCTGCTGTTCAATTACGGAGCCAGCGTGGTGTTCACTTCCTCCTACGTGCTGCTGATGTTCCACCTGCTCGCGCCGGGTAGCATGCGTATCATCAGCGAGCGCGTGATCGACACGGTGGTGGGCTGTATGATCGCGATTGCTGCGAGCCGACTATTTCCCTATTGGGAATATCGCGCGATGGGCAAGCTGGTGGCCGAGGTGCTGAGCACCACCCGAAATTATTTCGAGACCGCCTGTCGGGTCGGGCGCGGCCAGGGTGCGCCGTCGACACTCTCAGTGACCGCCGAGGACGACGCAGCGGTGATGCAGGCGGTGGCCACCACGGCCAAATCCGGCAAGGTATCGCCGCTCGAGAGCAACTATCCATATCGCCTTGCGCGCAAGAACATGCACATCGCCTTCGCCAACCTGAGCCAGGCCTTCCAGCGCATGATGCTGGAGCCCAAGGCGCACCAACGCTTCGTGCCCGAGCTCAACGACCTGTTGGTGCAGGCCCACGTGCTGGGCGCACAGATTACGGTCGCCGCGCCCATGCTGCGAAGCCCCACCAGCGAGGTCGCTTCCGCGGCCTATGCGGCGCTGGAGCAAGGGCTCGCACAGGTGCTCGAGCATCTACAACAAGCTGAGGCCGGTACGCCGCCGCCAGCCGACCAGGCCGAGCTGACCAAGCGGCTCGCGCGCGATCTCGATGCGATGGTGGTGGAGGCGGAGAAGTCGAGCCAGGTGGGCTCGGAGCTGACACACGACCCGAAGGTGCTGGCGCACCAGTGCAAGCAAATGCTGGCTTCGTCGCTGTTGATCCGCAAGGATGCAAGCCTGATCCGGCTGCCGGCCTGAGACGGGGCGGCTCGGCGTTGTTGGGCGTTGTTGCATCACAATCGATGCGTGAGGACGCAATGGCATCGACGGGCATAATTTCAGGCGATACGAACGGATTGCGGACGAGCGAGGTCCACCATACGATTGATGACGCCGACGCGAGCAGCGACCTCGGTGGCCTGCGCGTCGATGTGACGCGCCCAGAGACAGTTGCCGGTGAGGGTCTTGAACCGATACATCGCATTCTCGGCAAGCGATCGCCGGTGGTAGCCACTGTCTTGCTTCCATTCTCGACGACCGTCACGGGCAATTGCATCAACCGCGCCATTACGCCACGCCGCACCGGGCATATCCGCTGGCCAATGAACGGCACCCTCGCGTGGCGGAATCGAAGGAATAGCACTGCGTGCAGCAATGGCCGCATGGCATGGCTTGGTGTCGTAGGCACCATCACCGCCGATGACATCGATTTGTTCTTCGCGTGGAATTTGGTTGAGCAACTTGGCCAGAGCGTCACCGTCAGCCACATTCTGATGCGTCATTAGCGCGGCATGCACTTGACCCGTATTCGCGTTGAGCGCGAGATGGACTTTACGCCACGTGCGCCGCTTCGAGTAGCCGTGCTGGCGCACCTTCCATTCACCTTCTCCATAGACCTTCAGACCGGTGCTGTCGACAACCAGATGGATCGGTTCATTGTCACGAAGGATCGGCAGTTCGACATCAAGCGTTTTTGCCCGGCGACAGAGCGTGGTGGTAATTCGGCACCGGCAAGCTCGGGAAGGCCAGATCGCGCAGACTTTGGGTGAAACCTTGCAGGGCGCGCAACATCAGTCGATAGACGGCCTTCACGCCAAGTAATGCCTGAATCAGCGTATCGCCGTATAGACACGGGCGACCACGTGTGGGTATGGCATCGGGTATGCTGGCAAGGACGGCTTCATCTATCCATATTGTTAAGTTCCCCCGGTTGATCAGGGCTTCATTATAGACCGTCCAATTTCTGACACGATAGCGTGCCTTCGGTTCACCTTTCTTGTGTATGTCCTTGCGCATTTTCTTGGCAAAAATTAGGCAGTTACTCTGGAATCTGACTTGATAGGAGGCTGGCCCCGCGACCGTTGCGCGTAAACGTCAACGGATCGCACTCGATTTATGCAACAACGCCTTTTTATACGCAATTCCATTGCCGCTACATTTTCATCAGCAGCGCATTAGTCACCACACTGACACTCGAGAAGGCCATCGCCACGCCGGCGATCATCGGGTTGAGCAGACCGAAGGCAGCCAGTGGCACGCCCACCAAGTTGTAGCAGAAGGCCCAGAACAGGTTCTGCCAGATTTTGCGGTAGGTGCGGCGCGAGATGTCGATGGCCGCGGCCACCAGGGCCGGGTCGCCGCGCATCAGCGTGATGCCGGCAGTGTGCATTGCCACGTCGGTGCCGGTCGCCATGGCGATACCGATATCGGCGGCGGCTAGTGCCGGCGCGTCGTTGATGCCGTCGCCGACCATTGCCACCACGCCCTGCATCGAACCCTTCAGCTGCGTGATTACGCATGCCTTTTCGTTGGGCAGCACCTCAGCGTGGACGACATCGATGCCTAGCTCGTGCGCGACGACCGTCGCGCTGTTTTGGTTGTCGCCCGTCACCAGCGCGGTGCGGATGCCGAGCGCATGCAACCGGGCGATCGCCTCGCGCGCGCTCGGCTTCAGGGTATCGCCGAAGGCGATGAGGGCCAGCGCCGCCGACGGGTCGAGCCGCATCAGCCAGGACACGGTATTGCCGGCCACCTCGAGTTCTGCTGCACGCCGGCGTGCAGCGATCGGCACCTCGATCGCGAGTTCGTCGAGCCAGCGCGTGCTGCCGATCGCATGGCGCGTGCCGTCGATACGTGCTTCTACGCCGCGTCCAGCTACCGCTTTCACGTCGCTCACTTGAAGCCTGCGCGCGTCGCCATTCGCCTCGCCATCGTGGGCAGCGACGATCGCACAGGCCAGTGGATGCTTGCTTTTCCGCTGGATTTCTGCGGCAATAGCCATGGCCGCCTCGCACGTCGTACCGATCGGCTCGAAGGCTGTGATCGAGGGCTTGCCTTCGGTCAGCGTGCCGGTTTTGTCGAAGGCGACCATGACGGTGCGCTGCGCGAGTTCGAGCGATAGCGCATCCTGAATCAGCACGCCGTGGCGTGCGGCCAGGCCTGTTCCGACCATGATCGCGGTCGGCGTGGCGAGCCCGAGCGCGCAGGGACAGGCGATCACCAGTACCGCCACCGTATTGAGAATGGTGGTTTCGGTCTCCGCGCCCGACAGCATCCAGCTGGCGAAGGTCAGCACCGCGAGGACAAGCATGGCTGGCACAAACACGGCGCTGATGCGATCGACTAGGCGCTGGATCGGTACTTTCTCGGCTTGGGCCGATTCGACCAGGCAAATAATGCGGGCCAGCGTCGTTTCAGTGCCAATCGCGGTGGCCTCGACGCTGAGCGCACCTTCGGCATTAATCGAGCCGGCGGTGACGCGATCTCCTGTCGCTCGCACTACCGGCAGGCTTTCGCCAGTAATCGCCGATTCGTCGACATGTGAGGTACCAGCGGCGATTGTGCCGTCCACCGGGAAGCGCTCGCCCGGTCGTACCGCGACGATCGAGCCGACCCGCACCTGGTCTAGCGGCACCTCGCGCTCCACGCCCTGTTCGACAATGCGTGCGCGATCGGGGGGCGCAGCGCATTGAGCGCGCGGATCGCATTGGTGGTCTGGAGCTTGGTGCGCGCCTCAAGCCATTTTCCAAAGCGCACCAGGGTGACAATCACAGCGGGCGTCTCGAAGTAGAGATGCCGGGCCTGGCCCGGCACGTGTAGCATCTGCCAGATGCTTAGGCCGAACGCAGCCGAAGTGCCGAGTACGACCAGCAGGTCCATGTTGCCGGCGCGCGCGCGCAGCGCGTGCCAGGCGGCGCAATAGAAGCTCGCGGCGAAACCGAATTGCACGATTGCGGCCAACACGAATTCGAGCGGCACCGGTAACCTGAAGGACAGGCTGAAGAGCGCGGCGAACATAGGCGCGACCAGCGGCAGCGTCAGCACGGTCGAGCCGATCAGCAGCAGGAGATCGCGGCGCGCTTTGGCGACCGTGCGTGATTCCGCGTTCGGGCTCGGTGCAGCAGGGGCGACGACCGAGGTGATCGTGCTGATTGAATCGGTCGAGCCGGCGGCGGGCGTAGCCCGATAGCCGGCCTTCTCTACAAGGGCGACTAACTGCGCGACCGACACAGCGGCTTCGGCGCTAACGATGACGCGCTCGGTGGCGAGGTTGACGCTGACGCGCGAGACACCTGGCACTTGCGCAAGCGCCTTCTCGACACGGCTCGCGCAGGAGGCGCAGGTCATTCCTCTGACATCGAGTGTGATCGCAGCCGAAGCCGAGGGTGCCGCGGAAGGGTGTTGTTGCATAAATCGAGCGTGAGGACGCAATGGCATCGAAGGGCATAGTGATCTGAAATTCAAGATCACGAATTGCGGATCAATAATTTCAGGCGATACGAACGGATTGCGAACGAGCGAGGTCCGCCATGCGGTTTGATTACGCCGACGCGAACGGCAACCTCGGTCACCTGCGAGGCGATGTGGATGCCCCAGAGACAGTTGCCGGTGAGCGCGTTGAACCAATACATCGCATTCTCGGCAAGCGATCGCCGGTGGTAGACACTGTCTTGCTTCCATTCTCGACGACCGGCACGGGCAATTGCATCAACCGCGCCGTTACGCCACGCCGCACCGGGCGGGCGTATCCGCTGGCCAATGAGCGGCACCCTCGCGGGGCGGAATCGAAGGAATAGCACTGCGTGCAACAATGGCCGCATGGCATGGTTTGGTGTAGGCACCATCACCGCCGATGACATCGATTTGTTTTTCGCGTGGAATCTGGTGGAGCAACTTGGCCAGAGCGTCACCGTCAGCCACATTCTGATTCGTCATTAGTGCGGCATGCACTTGACCCGTATTCGCGTTGAGCGCGAGATGGACTTTACGCCACGTGCGCCGCTGCGAGTAGCCGTGCTGGCGCACCTTCCATTCACCTTCTCCATAGACCTTCAGATCGGTGCTGTCGACAACCAGATGGATCGGTTCATTGTCACGAAGGATCGGCAGTTCGACATCAAGCGTTTTTGCCCGGCGACAGAGCGTGGTGTAATTCGGCACCGGCAAGCTCGGGAAGGCCAGATCGCGCAGACTTTGGGTGAAACCTTGCAGGGCGCGCAACGTCAGTCGATAGACGGTCTTCACGCCAAGTAATGTCTGAATCAGCGGATCGCCGTATAGACACGGGCGACCACGTGTGGGTATGGCATCGGGTATTCTGGCAAGGACGGCTTCATCTATCCATATTGTTACGTTCCCCCGGTTGATCAGGCCTTCATTATAGGCCGCCCAATTCCTGACACGGTAGCGTGCCTTCGGCTCACCTTTCTTGTGTATGTCCTTGCACATTTTCTTGTCAAAAATTAAGCAGTTACTCTGGAATCTGACTTGATAGGGGGCTGGCCCCGCGATCGTTGCGCGTAAACGTCAACGGATCTCGCTCGATTTATGCAACAACGCCGGTGAGAACTATAAACCGCGCTCGGCGTCGGCAAGCGGTGCCGCTGGTATGTCGTCGCCAGCCCGCATGCAGCGGGTCGCCGTGTGGGTGACTTACGCCCCCCAAAAGGACGATAGTCAATGGGCTACACATGGCCGCTACATCGCACGCGAGTCCGTATCCATTGAAAATGAACTCGACCATGAGGCTGAGGAAGTTCAGCATGAAGCGCCGCACGTGGCGTAAAGTCCATCTCGCGCTCAACACGAATACAGATCAAGTGCATGCCACGCTAATGACATCTCAGAATGAGGCTGACGGTGACGCTCTGGCTAAGTTACTCGACCAGATTCCACGCAAAAACAAATCGATGTCATCGGCGGTGACAATGCCTACGACACCAAGCCATGCCATGCGGCCATTGTTGCACGCGGTGCTATTCCTTCGACTCCGCCACGCGAGGGTTGCCGCTCATTGGCCAGCGGATATGCGCGGTTCGGCGTGGCGTAATGGCGCGGTTGATGCAATTGCCCGTGACGGGCGTCGAGAATGGAAGCAAGACAGTGGCTACCACCGGCGATCGCTTTCCGAGAATGCAATGTATCGGCTCAAAACCCTCACCGGCAAGTGTCTCTGGGCGCGTCACATCGACAAGCCGGCGACCGAGGTCGCTGTTCGCGTTGGCGTCATCAACCGCATGGCGGACCTCGCTCGTCCGCAATCCATTCGTATCGCCTGAAATTATGCCCGTCGATGCCATAGCGTCCTCACGCTCGATTTATGCAACAACGCCTCCCGCTCCCCATATCCAGCAGACTTCAAACTCAATGAAAACCAATCTCGAATCGCATCAGCGCATGACCGAACGCCGCCGCGCCGGCCATGAAAAGAAGCAAGCCGCGGCAACCGTCGAGAAGGGCCTGCTGATCGTCAACACCGGCAACGGCAAGGGCAAGAGCACGGCCGCCTTCGGTATGGCGGTGCGCGTACTCGGCCACGGCATGAAGCTGGGCGTGGTGCAGTTCCTCAAGGGGGCGCTACACACGGCCGAGCGCGACCTGTTCAACAGTTTTGTGGACTGCAATTTCGTGACGATGGGCGACGGCTACACTTGGAACACGCAGGATCGCGAGGCCGATATTGTGACCGCGCGCAAGGGCTGGAACCAGGCGCACCGGATGATCAAGAGCGGCGAATACCAGATGATGATCCTCGACGAGCTGAACACGGTGCTGAAGTATGACTACCTGCGGCTTGACGAGGTGCTGGCCGTGCTGACCGCGCGCCCGACGGCAATGCACGTGGTGGTGACGGGACGTCATGCACCCGAAGAACTAGTGGAGGCTGCTGACCTGGTGACCGAAATGCGGCTGGTCAAGCACCCGTATCGCAAGCAGGGCGTGAAGGCCCAGCGTGGCGTGGAGTTCTGAGCGTGTCGGTAGACGTACGGCGCTGCCCGGCTCTGTTGATCAGCTCGAGCAGCTCCGGCCAGGGCAAGACCTCAGTCACAGCGGGGCTGGCGCGGCTGCATCGGCGGCTCGGCTGGCGCGTGCGCGTATTCAAGACAGGCCCCGATTTCCTCGATCCGATGATCCTCGCGTACGCCAGTGGTACCGAGGTACATTCACTCGACCTCGGCATGGTCGGCGAGGACGGCTGCTGTGCGCTGCTGGCGCAGGCGGCGATCGAGGCCGACCTGATCCTGATCGAAGGCATGATGGGACTGTTCGACGGCACGCCGAGCAGCGCCGACCTGGCCTGCCGCTTCGGCGTGCCGGTGGCTGCGGTGATCTCGGGGAAGTCGGTGGCACAAACCTTCGGCGCGCTCGCTTTCGGGCTCGCACACTTCCGGACCGGGCTGCCCTTCCATGGTGTGTTGGCCAATCGGGTCGGCTCTGAGCGGCACGCCGCGCTGCTACACGCCTCGATGCCCGAGGACATCCGCTGGCTTGGTCATCTCCCGGATGACGCTTGCATCGCGCTACCGGAACGGCATCTCGGCTTGCACCAGGCTGCGGATATCGCCGACCTCGACACCCGGCTCGAATGCGCGGCTGATGCCATGGCACAGACCTCACTGGCCGAATTGCCGCCAGAGGTAGAATTTACGCCGCCAGCGCAGCAGGCACCTTTGCCTCGCTGGCTAGAGGGCCTGCGGGTAGCGGTGGCGCGCGATGCAGCCTTCTCTTTCCTCTACCCAGCCAACATGGCGCTGCTCGAGAGGCTCGGTGCCAGCCTGGGCTTCTTCTCGCCGCTGGACGACGAAGCCCTGTTCGATTGCGACTCGCTGTACCTGCCGGGCGGATATCCAGAACTGTACGCGGCACGGCTCGCCGCCAACCGGCGCAGCGCTGCCAGCATCGCCGCGCATGTCGCCGCCGGGCGACCGGTGCTGGCCGAGTGTGGCAGTTTACTCTATCTCTGCGAGACCCTTAGCACGGCGGACGGTACCATCACGCCAATGCTGGGCTTGCTGCCCGGTGCCGCCACTATGCAGAACCGCTTCACCTCGCTTGGCATGCAGCGGCTCGACACGCCCGCTGGGCCCATATCGGGCCATACCTTCCATTATTCAAAGCTACAGACGCCGCTGCTACCAGCGACCATCGCAGTGCGACCAGACGACGGCACGCCGGGCGAGGCCCTCTACCGGCATGGCTCGATCATCGCGACTTACATGCATGCTTACTGGCCGTCGAATCCGCGGGCGCTGGCCGATCTGCTGCGCGGGACATGGCCTCCGCCGGCCAGCGCCCGCGGATTCGACGACCGGCGTTGTTGCATAAATCGAGCGTGAGGACAGCATGGCAACGACGGGGTCGTTGTTGCATAAATCGAGCGAGATTCGTTCACGTTGACGCGCAACGGTCGCGGGGGCAGCCTCCTATCAAGTCAGATTCCAGAGTAACTGCCTAATTTTTGCCAAGAAAATGCGCAAGGACATACACAAGAAAGGTGAGCCGAAGGCACGCTACCGTGTCAGGAATTGGGCGGCCTATAATGCAGGCCTGATCAACCGGGGGAACGTAACAATATGGATAGATGAAGCCGTCCTTGCCAGAATACCCGATGCCATACTCGCATGTGGTCGCCCGTGTCTATACGGCGATACGCTGATTCAGGCATTACTTGGCGTGAAGACCGTCTATCGACTGACGTTGCGCGCCCTGCAAGGTTTTACCCCAAGTCTACGCGATCTGGCCTTCCCGAGCTTGCCGGTGCTGAATTACACCACGCTCTGTCGCCGGGCAAAAACGCTTGATGTCGAACTGCCGATCCTTCGTGACAATGAACCGATCCATCTGGCTGTCGACAGCACCGGTCTGAAGGTCTATGGAGAAGGTGAATGGAAGGTGCGCCAGCACGGCTACTCGAAGCGGCGCACGTGGCGTAAAGTCCATCTCGCGCTCAACGCGAATGCGGGTCAAGTGCATGCCGCGCTAATGACGAATCAGAATGTGGCTGACGGCGACGCTCTGGCCAAGTTGCTCGACCAGATTCCACGCGAAGAACAAATAGATGTCATCGGCGGTGATGGTGCCTACGAGACCCAAGCCATGCCATGCGGCCATTGCTGCACGTAGTGCTATTCTTTCGATTTCTCCACGCGAGGGGGCGTTGTTGCATAAATCGAGCGAGAGGACGCCATGGCATCGGCGGACATATTCATCCGAAATTCATAATTTTGAAATTAACAAAATCGACTCGTATGTGGATGGGCATAAAAAACGAGACATGAGAGACGATTTGCAAATTTCAAGACCACGAATTGCAGCTCAATAACATTTGGGCTGACCCCGCGGCGTTGTTGCATAAATCGAGCGAGAGCCGGTAACGGTTTATGCGCAGCGGTCGGGCCAGCCTCCTGTTATTGATCCGCGATTCTTGATCTTGAAATGGCGTTGTTGCATAAATCGAGTGTGAGGACGCAATAGCATCGACGGGTAATTTCAGGCGATACGAACAGATTGCGGACGAGCGAGGTCCGCCATACGGTTGATGACGCCGACGCGAATGGAGACCTCGGTCGCCTGCGCGGCGATGTGACGCGCCCAGAGACAGTGGCCGGTGAGGGTCTCTTGAACCGATACATCGCATTCTCGGCAAGCGATCGCCGGTGGTAGCCACTGTCTTGCTTCCATTCTCGACGACCGTCACGGGCAATTGCATCAACCGCGCCATTACGCCACGCCGCACCGGGCATATCCGCTGGCCAATGAGCGGCACCCTCGCGTGGCGGAATCGAAGGAATAGCACTGCGTGCAGCAATGGCCGCATGGCATGGCTTGGTGTCGTAGGCACCGTCACCGCCGATGACATCGATTTGTTCTTCGCGTGGAATCTGGTCGAGCAACTTGGCCAGAGCGTCACCGTCAGCCACATTCTGATTCGTCATTAGCGCGGCATGCGGCGTTGTTGCATAAATCGAGCGAGATCCGTTGACGTTTACGCGCAATGGTCGCGGGGCCAGCCTCCTATCAAGTCAGATTCCAGAGTAACTGCCTAATTTTTGCCAAGAAAATGCGCAAGGACATACACAAGAAAGGTGAGCCGAAGGCACGCTACCGTGTCAGGAATTGGGCGGCCTATAATGAAGGCCTGATCAGCCGGGGGAACGTAACAATATGGATAGATGAAGCCGTCCTTGCCAGAATGCCCGATGCCATACCCACACGTGGTCGCCCGTGTGTATACGGCGATACGCTGATTCAGGCATTACTTGGCGTGAAGACCGTCTATCGACTGACCTTGCGCGCCCTGCAAGGTTTCACCCAAAGTCTGCGCGATTTGGCCTTCCCGAGCTTGCCGGTGCCGAATTACACCACGCTCTGTCGCCGGGCAAAAACGCTTGATGTCGAACTGCCGATCCTTCGTGACAATGAACCGATCCATCTGGTTGTCGACAGCACCGGTCTGAAGGTCTATGGAGAAGGTGAATGGAAGGTGCGCCAGCACGGCTACTCGAAGCGGCGCACGTGGCGTAAAGTCCATCTCGCGCTCAACGCGAATACAGGTCAAGTGCATGCCGCACTAATGACGAATCAGAATGTGGCTGACGGTGACGCTCTGGCCAAGTTGCTCGACCAGATTCCACGCGAAGAACAAATCGATGTCATCGGCGGTGACGGTGCCTACGACACCAAGCCATGCCATGCGGCCATTGCTGCACGCAGTGCTATTCCTTCGATTCCGCCACGCGAGGGTGCCGCTCATTGGCCAGCGGATATGCCCGGTGCGGCGTGGCGTAATGGCGCGGTTGATGCAATTGCCCGTGACGGTCGTCGAGAATGGAAGCAAGACAGTGGCTACCACCGGCGATCGCTTGCCGAGAATGCGATGTATCGGTTCAAGACCCTCACCGGCAACTATCTCTGGGCGCGTCACATCGACTCGCAGGCGACCGAGGTCTCCATTCGCGTCGGCGTCATCAACCGTATGACGGACCTCGCTCGTCCGCAATCCGTGCGTATCGCCTGAAATTATGCCCGTCGATGCTATTGCGTCCTCACACTCGATTTATGCAACAACGCCCCCGTCGATGCCATGGCGTCCTCACGTTCGATTTATGCAACAACGCTTGACCCCGCGACCATTATGCGGTAAACGTCAACGGCCCTCGCTCGCTTTATGAATAACGCCAACTTTTGCCAAGAAAATGCGCAAAGACATACACAAGACATGTGAGCCAAAGGCACGCTACCGTGTCAGGAATTTGGCGGGCTATATAATGCAGGCCTGATCAATCTGGGAACGTGACGATATAGATAGGTAAAGAAGCCGTCCTTGCCAGGATGCCCGACGGGGGGGGCATACCCACGCGTGGTCGCCCGCTTCTGTACAGGGTGATACGCTGCTAATTCAGGCATGACTTGGCGTGAAGACCGTTTATCGACTGACGTTGCGCACCCTGCAAGGTTTCAACCCAAAGTCTGGGCGATCCAGCCTTCCCGGGCTTGCCTGTGCCAAATTACACCACGCTCCGCCGCCGGGCAAAACGCTTGACGTCGGTACTGACGTAGATCTTGCCACTCATCCAAACCTCCGGTCAGCCACGAAGGGATTGCTCTCGCGCTCTGCGCCGAAGGTCGACACCGGGCCGTGACCTGGCACAAAGGTAACGTCGTCGCCCAGCGGCCAGAGCTTCTCGCGGATCGAGCGCAGCAGATCCGCATGATTGCCGCGAGGGAAGTCGGTGCGACCGATCGAGCCCGCGAACAAAACGTCGCCGACGATCGCCAGCCGGTTCTCGCGGTCGAAGAACACCACGTGTCCCGGCGTGTGACCCGGACAGTGATAGACCTCCAGGGTTTCCGCGCCGACCGTGACCGTGTCGCCGTCCCTGAGCCAGCGTGCCGGCTCGAAGGCCTCGACCGCGCCGCCGAAGCTGAAACGTTGGCTCTGCGCCGGCAACTGGTCGATCCAAAAGCGTTCCTCCTTGTGTGGCCCCTCTATCGGCACGTCGTAGTGCTCGGCCAGCGCCTTTGCACCGGCACAGTGGTCGAGGTGGCCGTGCGTGATCAGCACTCTCTCGACCTTGGCCTGTTGCCGCTCGACCTCGCCGCGGATCAACTCGAGATCGCCACCCGGATCCGCGACAGCAGCACGGCCCGTTCGTTCGCAGATGATCAGCGAACAGTTCTGTTGGAACGGTGTGACGGGAATCAGCGTGATTTTCATGGCAGCGGGGCGACAGCTCGATAATGAGAAAAGGCTGCGTCGTACTAGCTCGTCCGCCCGCGCGTGCCAGGGTCGCCGATTTCCCCCCGCTGCGCCGGACTGCCCCGGGGCAGGGCTGCCGCCAGCCTTGTCGATGCCATCACGTCCTCACGCTCGATTGATGCAAAAATACCCATTATAAGCAACCGAATTCCTGATACGGAAGCATGCCTCCGGCTCACGTCTTGCGTATGTCCTTGCGCATTTTCTTGGCAAAATTAGGCAGATTACTCTGGAATCTGACTTAATAACAGGGGAGCTGGCCCCCCGACCGTCGCGCGTAAACGTCACTGGCTCTCACCAAATTGATGCAACAACGCCCATACCGATCAACGGATCCATCGCGCAGCAGGCGCAGGACAACAGTACGCTTGCGCCCCGACTGACCACCGTTTGAATGAAACGGCACTGGCAGTATCTGCGGTCGCACTACGCGCGCCCTCCGTCTCTGCCAGCACAACTTCCTGCAAGTCCACCTTCTTCAACATATGAGACTCCAGTTTAGACGATGCGTTTTACCCCAAATTTGTGTCTAGAAAAACCGGAGCCACCGCATCATAACGCCGCCCTATAGCCCGTATACCAAATTTTACTTTAACTCCTCGGTGAAGGTGAATGAAATTTTCACTCATATTGACGTTGTTGGATCAATCTAGCGAGAGCTGATAACGGTTTACGCGCAACGGTCGAGGCCAGCCTCCTGTTATCAAGTCAGATTCCAGAGTAATCTGCCTAATTTTGCCAAGAAAATGCGCAAGGACATACACAAGACAGGTGTGCCGAAGGCAGCACGCTACTGTGTCAGCAATTGGGCGGCCTATAATGGAGGCCTGTTCAACCGGGGGAACGTGACGATATGGATAAATGAAGCCATCCTTGCCAGGATACCCAACGCCATACCCATGCATGGTCGCCCGCGTCTATACGTCGATACGTTGATTCAGGCATTACTTGGCGTGCAGACCGTCTATCGACTGACGTTTCGCGCCCTTGCAAGGTTTCACCCAAGGTCTTCGCAATCTGGCCTTCGCGAGCTTGCCGGCAGCGAATTATACCACGCTCTGTCGCCGGGCAAAAACGCTTGATATCGAACTTCCGATCCTTTCAAAGAACGAACGGGATTGTTGCATAAATCGAGTGTGAGAATGCAATAGCATCGAAGGGCATAATTTTAGGCAATACGAACGGATTGCGGACGAGCGAGGCCACCATACGATTGATGACGCCGACGCGAGCAGCGACCTCGGTGGCCTGCGCGTCGATGTGACGCGCCCAGAGACAGTTGCCGGTGAGGGTCTTGCACCGATACATCGCATTCTCGGCAAGCGATCGCCGGTGGTAGCCACTGTCTTGCTTCCATTCTCGACGACCGTCACGGGCAATTGCATCAACCGCGCCATTACGCCACGCCGCACCGGGCATATCCGCTGGCCAATGAACGGCACCCTCGCGTGGCGGAATCGAAGGAATAGCACTGCGTGCAGCAATGGCCGCATGGCATGGCTTGGTGTCGTAGGCACCATCACCGCCGATGACATCGATTTGTTCTTCGCGTGGAATTTGGTTGAGCAACTTGGCCAGAGCGTCACCGTCAGCCACATTCTGATGCGTCATTAGCGCGGCATGCACTTGACCCGTATTCGCGTTGAGCGCGAGATGGACTTTACGCCACGTGCGCCGCTTCGAGTAGCCGTGCTGGCGCACCTTCCATTCACCTTCTCCATAGACCTTCAGACCGGTGCTGTCGACAACCAGATGGATCGGTTCATTGTCACGAAGGATCGGCAGTTCGACATCAAGCGTTTTTGCCCGGCGACAGAGCGTGGTGGTAATTCGGCACCGGCAAGCTCGGGAAGGCCAGATCGCGCAGACTTTGGGTGAAACCTTGCAGGGCGCGCAACGTCAGTCGATAGACGGCCTTCACGCCAAGTAATGCCTGAATCAGCGTATCGCCGTATAGACACGGGCGACCACGTGTGGGTATGGCATCGGGTATGCTGGCAAGGACGGCTTCATCTATCCATATTGTTAAGTTCCCCCGGTTGATCAGGGCTTCATTATAGACCGTCCAATTTCTGACACGATAGCGTGCCTTCGGTTCACCTTTCTTGTGTATGTCCTTGCGCATTTTCTTGGCAAAAATTAGGCAGTTACTCTGGAATCTGACTTGATAGGAGGCTGGCCCCGCGACCGTTGCGCGTAAACGTCAACGGATCGCACTCGATTTATACAACAACGCCATCATATTCTCTAAAGTCAGGATCAACTGTTCCCCGTTTCCATGAGCATACCGATCTTCAATGGGGCCACAACCGTGGCTGACCCTGCCCTGCCCGTCCCTTCACGTCCGTCGGCTGCGGAATTCGAGGCAGCACTCGCCAGCGGCGTCTACGCGCCGCTGGCGCAGTTCGGCATTATCACTGTCGCCGGCGACGATGCCGCGACATTCCTCCACAGCCAGCTGACCAACGACATCAAACATCTCGACGCGGTAGGCGTGAAGCTAGCCGGCTACTGCACCGCCAAGGGCCGTCTGCTCGCCTCGTTCCTGGCCTGGCGCAGCGAGTTCGACGTGCGCCTGCTGGTCTCGAAGGATATCCAGCCCGCTGTGCAAAAACGCCTGTCGATGTTCGTGCTGCGTGCCAAGGCCAAGCTGAGCGATGCGGTCGAACTGGTCGCCGTCGGTATCGCCGGCGAGGCGCGCGAGGCTTTGTCGGGCTTGTTCGAGGCGCTGCCCGATAGTATCCATACCAAGCTCGACGGCCCGGCCGGCACGCTGATCCGGCTATCCGACGCTTACTGCCGGGCGCGTTATCTGTGGATTGCCAGCCGTGAGCAGTTCGAGGCCACCGCCGTGCTAGACGCCAAGCTTGCGCGCGTCTCGCCGGCCGTGTGGGACTGGCTTGAGGTCCGCGCTGCCGAGCCACGCATCACCCAGCCGGTGGTCGAGCAGTTCGTGCCGCAGATGCTGAACTACGACGTGCTCGGTGCTGTCAATTTCCGCAAGGGCTGCTACCCGGGCCAGGAAATTATCGCGCGCAGCCAGTATCGTGGAACCATCAAGCGCCGTGCCGCGCTGGCGCACGTCGTGGGCGAGACTGACGCGGTGCGCGCCGGCATCGAACTGTTCCACAGCGAGGATCCGGGCCAGCCCTGCGGGATGATAGTCAACGCGGCGGCCGCGCCGACCGGCGGCGTCGACGCGCTAGCCGAGATCAAGCTGGCCGCGCAAGAATCCGGAACAGTCCACCTCGGTACCGCAGAAGGCCCTGCGCTCACCTTCCTGCCGCTGCCCTACAGCATCCCCACCGAAGTTTGAGCGCGCGTTGTGCTACCGTGGCTCGAAGACCAATGCGAGCTACGGCGCATGCCGGCTTGTGCCCCCCGATCCCGGTGAGGGAATCGTCCGATGTGCCTGATCGTATTCGATTAGCAGCCCGAGAGGCGTTGTTGCATAAATCGAGTGTGAGGATGCAATAGCATCGACGAGATAATTTCAGGCGATACGAACGGATTGCGGACGAGCGAGGTCCGCCATACGGTTGATGACGCCGACGCGAATGGAGACCTCGGTCGCCTGCGCCTCGATGTGACACGCCCAGAGACAGTTGCCGGTGAGGGTCTTGAACCGATACATCGCATTCTCGGCAAGCGATCGCCGGTGGTAGCCACTGTCTTGCTTCCATTCTCGACGACCGTCACGGGCAATTGCATCAACCGCGCCATTACGCCACGCCGCACCGGGCATATCCGCTGGCCAATGAGCGGCACCCTCGCGTGGCGGAATCGAAGGAATAGCACTGCGTGCAGCAATGGCCGCATGGCATGGCTTGGTGTCGTAGGCACCGTCACCGCCGATGACATCGATTTGTTCTTCGCGTGGAATCTGGTCGAGCAACTTGGCCAGAGCGTCACCGTCAGCCACATTCTGATTCGTCATTAGCGCGGCATGCACTTGACCTGTATTCGCGTTGAGCGCGAGATGGACTTTACGCCACGTGCGCCGCTTCGAGTAGCCGTGCTGGCGCACCTTCCATTCACCTTCTCCATAGACCTTCAGACCGGTGCTGTCGACAACCAGATGGATCGGTTCATTGTCACGAAGGATCGGCAGTTCGACATCAAGCGTTTTTGCCCGGCGACAGAGCGTGGTGTAATTCGGCACCGGCAAGCTCGGGAAGGCCAAATCGCGCAGACTTTGGGTGAAACCTTGCAGGGCGCGCAAGGTCAGTCGATAGACGGTCTTCACGCCAAGTAATGCCTGAATCAGCGTATCGCCGTATACACACGGGCGAGCACGTGTGGGTATGGCATCGGGCATTCTGGCAAGGACGGCTTCATCTATCCATATTGTTACGTTCCCCCGGCTGATCAGGCCTTCATTATAGGCCGCCCAATTCCTGACACGGTAGCGTGCCTTCGGCTCACCTTTCTTGTGTATGTCCTTGCGCATTTTCTTGGCAAAAATTAGGCAGTTACTCTGGAATCTGACTTGATAGGAGGCTGGCCCCGCGACCATTGCGCGTAAACGTCAACGGATCTCGCTCGATTTATGCAACAACGCCCATCTATCCATATTGTTACGTCCCCCCGGTTGATCAGGCCTTCATTATAGGCCGCCCAATTCCTGACACGGTAGCGTGCCTTCGGCTCACCTTTCTTGTGTATGTCCTTGCGCATTTTCTTGGCAAAAATTAGGCAGTTACTCTGGAATCTGACTTGATAGAAGGCTGGCCCCGCGACCGTTGCGCGTAAACGTCAACGGCTCTTGCTCAATTTATGAAACAACGCCATTCGGATCAATACTCGGTTGATGAAGGTGACTTCCAACCATCCTTTGAAGGTTCCGGCCCTGTTTTGATGGGAGGCGTCATCTGATGCTCCAGCAGCCCATGAATGGGCGCTCCCTATGTCGAACATGGTGGAGAGGTGCAAGCCTTGCAAGGTCGGCTTCCGTAAGGACGACTGTAACCGATTTCAAAGGGCGATTCCCGGCGTGGCTTTTCCTTGCGCTTCATCTTATGATCGACCAAGAACAGCATCTTCGCTCGGAACGGCGTTGTTGCATAAATCGAGTGTGAGGACGCAATAGCATCGGACGGGCATAATTTCAGGCGATACGAACGGATTGCGGACGAGCGAGGTCCGCCATGCGGTTGATGACGCCGACGCGACCGGAGACCTCGCTCGTCCGCAATCCGTTCGTATCGCCTGAAATTATGCCCGTCCGATGCTATTGCGTCCTCACACTCGATTTATGCAACAACGCCCAACAGCGCCGCTTCAAGGCGTCGAGCGGTTCCGATTGCTATGCGCCGTGCGTAAGTGTCATCTAGCTCGGCAGTCCGCCGCCACTGCCGTCAGACCTAAAAACGGTCTGGAAAACGCTGGCTTTGACGCACGACCGTGCGCGGCACGCGGCTTCAGCCCCGGCGTGCGCCATGCAGCGCGAGCAACGCCCAACTCCCCACTGATCCCATGTCCCAATACTTCAGGATTCACCCGGAAAATCCCCAGCCGAGGCTGGTGCACCAGGCCGTCGAGATCGTGAAGCAGGGTGGCGTGATCGCCATGCCGACCGACTCCAGCTACGCGCTGACCTGCCATCTCGACGACAAGACCACTGTGGAACGCATGCGCAAGATCCGCGGGCTCGACGACAAGCAACTGCTGTCCCTGCTGGTGCGCGACCTGTCCGAGCTGGCTAATTTCGCGATAGTCGACAATCACCAGTATCGGTTGATCAAGTCGGTTACGCCGGGGCCCTACGTATTCGTGCTGCAGGCCGCCAAGGAGGTGCCGCGCCGGCTCTCGCATCCCTCGCGTAAGACCATCGGGCTGCGCGTGCCGGATCATGCGATCACGCTGGCGGTGCTGGAGACGCTCGGCCAGCCGCTGCTGGGCACCACCCTGGTCCTGCCACCCGAAAGCGATCCGCTCAACGATCCAGAGGAAATCCGCGAACGCCTGGAAAAGCAGGTGGACTTAGTGATTGATGGCGGTGCCTGCCTGCGTGAGCCCTCGACCATCGTCGACCTGACCGGTGCTACACCGGTGCTGGTACGCGCCGGGCGCGGTTCGCTCGAGCCTTTCGGGCTGAGCGCCGAGGCCTGAGTCTCCGCTCCTCATCGACTGTCGTGATTGCCGGTCTCCGGTTTGTCCGTCGGTCATTTCCCGCTTGTTACAATATCCTGCCATGGACAATCTGATTCAGACCATCGTCGTCTACGCCCTGCCGGTGAGCTGCGCGATCACTCTACACGAGGCCGCGCACGGTTACGCTGCACGCCTGCTCGGCGACAACACAGCCTACGCGCTCGGTCGCGTGTCGTTCAATCCGATGCGCCACATCGATCTAATCGGCACTATCGTGATACCGTTGGTGCTGTACTTCCTGACCAGTGGTACCTTCCTGTTCGGTTATGCCAAGCCAGTGCCGGTCGCATTTCGCAACCTACGCAATCCTCGCTTGGGAAGCCTGTGCGTGTCGGCGGCGGGGCCGGTTTGCAACTTCGTACAAGTGCTGATCTGGGGCTTTGTGTCGATCGGCCTGTCGGCCGCCTCGGTCGACGAGCCCTTCTTCACGCGCATGGCTGCGGTCGGGGTCGTCGTAAACCTGGTGCTCGGGGTATTGAACCTGTTTCCCTTGCCGCCACTCGACGGTGGGCGCATGCTCACGGCGCTATTGCCGCCCAGGCAGTCGATCGCGCTCTTGAAGATCGAGCCCTATGGTTTCATCATCATCCTGCTGCTGATCATGACGGGCCTCCTGACGAAGTTTTGGCTGCGACCGGGGGTCGACATCGGCTACAGCATCGTGACGGCCATCCTGACTCCATTTGCCTCGCTTTGCTAAAATATAATCATGTTCCCCGAACGTATCTTTTCCGGCATGCGTCCTACCGGATCGCTCCACCTCGGCCATTACCATGGCGTGCTGAAGAACTGGGCGAGGCTGCAATCTGAATATCAGTGCTTCTTCTGCATGGTCGATTGGCATGCGCTGACCACCCACTACGAAACACCTGAGGTGATCGAGAAGAACGTCTGGGAAGTGCTGATTGACTGGATCGCGGCTAGCATCGATCCGGCTCAGGCCACGCTATTCATCCAGAGCAAGGTGCCAGAGCACGCCGAGCTGGCTCTGCTGCTGGGCATGAGCACACCATTGGGCTGGCTCGAGCGCGTACCGACCTATAAGGAACAGATTGAAAAGCTCAAAGACAAGGATCTCTCGACCTACGGCTTCCTGGGCTACCCGGTACTGATGGCCGCCGACATTCTGCTGTACCGCGGCTCGCTGGTGCCGGTCGGCCAGGACCAGGTTCCCCACGTCGAGATGACCCGCGAAATCGCGCGCCGCTTCAACTACCTCTACGGTCGCGAGGCCGATTTCGAGGAGAAAGCGCTGGAGGCGGCCAAGAAGCTCGGCGGCAAGCGTTCCAAGCTCTATCGTGAGCTGCGTAACGCTTACCAGCAGGAAGGCGATGACGAGGCGCTCGAGCAGGCGCGCGCGATGTTGCAGGAATCGCAGAGCCTGTCGATGAGCGATCGTGAGCGTCTATTCGGCTATCTGGAAGGCGCGTGCAAGATCATTCTTGTCGAGCCGCAGACGCTGTTGACTAAAGCGTCGTGCATGCCGGGCTTGGACGGCGGCAAGATGTCAAAGTCTTATGGCAATACCATCGGTCTGCGCGAGGATGCCGAGACCATCACCAAGAAGGTTCGTACCATGCCAACCGATCCGGCGCGTGTGCGTCGTACCGATCCGGGCGATCCGGAAAAGTGCCCGGTCTGGCAGTTCCACCTGGTCTATTCGGATGAGTCCACACGCAAGTGGGTGCAGAAGGGCTGCAAGTCGGCCGGCATTGGCTGCTTGGACTGCAAGCAGCCAATGGTCGAGGCCATCCTGCGTGAGCAACAGCCGATGCTCGAGCGCGCACAGAAGTACATGGATGACCCGTCGCTGCTGCGCGCGATCGTCGCCGATGGTTGCGACAAGGCACGCAAGCACGCGGTCGAGACCATGCGAGACGTGCGTGACGCGATGGGCCTGTCGTACAACTGAGCGGCGCGCGGCGATGATCACGATTCCTGTCCACAGTGGCGCGAGCGGCAAAAATGGCGTTGTTGCATAAATCTGGCCTTCCCGAGCTTGCCGGTGCTGAATTACACTACACTCTGTCGCCGAGCAAAACGTTTGATATAGAACGGCGTTGTTGCATAAATCGAGCGTGAGGACGCAATGGCATCGACGGGCATAATTCAGGCGATACGAACGGATTGCGGACGAGCGAGGTCCGCCATGCGGTTGATGACGCCGACGCGCCTAGAGACACTAGCCGCTGAGGGTCTTGAACCGATACATCGCATTCTCGGCAAGCGATCGCCGGTGGTAGCCACTGTGTTGCTTCCATTCTCGACGACCGTCACGGGCAATTGCATCAACCGCGCCATTACGCCACGCCGCACCGGGCATATCCGCTGGCCAATGAGCGGCACCCTCGCGTGGCGGAATCGAAGGAATAGCACTGCGTGCAGCAATGGCCGCATGGCATGGCTTGGTGTCGTAGGCACCGTCACCGCCGATGACATCGATTTGTTCTTCGCGTGGAATCTGGTCGAGCAACTTGGTCAGAGCGTCACCGTCAGCCACATTCTGATTCGTCATTAGCGCGGCATGCACTTGACCTGTATTCGCGTTGAGCGCGAGATGGACTTTACGCCACGTGCGCCGCTTCGAGTAGCCGTGCTGGCGCACCTTCCATTCACCTTCTCCATAGACCTTCAGACCGGTGCTGTCGACAACCAGATGGATCGGTTCATTGTCACGAAGGATCGGCAGTTCGACATCAAGCGTTTTTGCCCGGCGACAGAGCGTGGTGTAATTCGGCACCGGCAAGCTCGGGAAGGCCAAATCGCGCAGACTTTGGGTGAAACCTTGCAGGGCGCGCAAGGTCAGTCGATAGACGGTCTTCACGCCAAGTAATGCCTGAATCAGCGTATCGCCGTATAGACACGGGCGACCACGTGTGGGTATGGCATCGGGTATTCTGGCAAGGACGGCTTCATCTATCCATATTGTTACGTGCCCCCGGTTGATCAGGCCTTCATTATAGGCCGCCCAATTCCTGACACGGTAGCGTGCCTTCGGCTCACCTGTCTTGTGTATGTCCTTGCGCATTTTCTTGGAAAAAAATTAGGCAGTTACTCTGGAATCTGACTTGATAGGGATCTGGCCCCGAGACTGTTGTGCGTAAACATCAATGGATCTCGCTCGATTTATGCAACAACGCCATATAGAACTACCAATCCTTCGCGACAACGAACCGATCCATCTGGTGGTTGACAGCACCGGTCTGAAGGTCTATGGCGAAGGTGAGTGGAAGGTGCGCCAGCACGGCTACTCGCAGCGGCGCACGTGGCGTAAAGTCTAGCTCGCGCTCAAAGCGAATACGAGTCAAGTGCATGCCGCGCTAATGACGCATCAGAATGTGGCTGACGGTGACGCTTTGGCCAAGTTGCTCGACCAGATTCCAGGCGACGAACACATCGATGTCATCGGCGGTGACGGTGCCTACGAGACACCAAGCCATGCCATGCGGCCATTGCTGCACGCAGTGCTATGCCTTCGATTCCGCCACGCAAGGGTGTGCCGCTCATTGGTCAGCGGATACGCCCGGTGTAGCGTGGCGTAACGGCGCGGTTGATGCAATTGCTCGTGAAGGTTGTCGAGAATGGAAGAAAGATAGTGGCTACCACCGGCGATCGCTTGCCGAGAATGCGATGTATCAGTTCGAGATGCTCACCGGCAACTTGCTCTGAGCGCGTCACATCGCCTCGCAGGCAAACGAGGTCGCCGCTCGCGTCGGCGTAATCAACCATGGGGGCGGACCTCGCTCGGCTGCAATCAGTTCGTATCGCCTGAAATTATGCCCATCGATGCTATTGCGTCCTCATGCTCGATTTATGAAATAACGCCCCAGACCACGTTCAGGTCCGGCTTGAACGCAACGATGCGTTCAAGGTCGACCGAGCGGTTGTCGCCCACTCGTGGGGGCACGAGCAGGGGCAGGGTGCCGGACGGTTCGGTCGGCATCGGCGATCATGGTGATAAGGTTCGGTGCGGCGGCCCGCCCGCCAATCTTCGACCCAACATTGATTGCGCGCGCATCGATCAGCGCTAGACTACATGATACACGGCGGTGACCGTGTAATGGTCCAGCGCATCCTCGAGCCGCAACCATTCGTTTTCGATCCCCGGCAGGCCGATCCGCAGGCTCGGCGCTTGCGGGAAGAAACGCGTCCAGACGCCCTGCGTGGCGAGCGTGTTATGCAGGGCCCAAGCACGGGGATCGTCGATCCAGCAGAATAGCGGGGTGGCGCGCACTGTGAAGCCGCGCAGGCGCAGCAGTTCCGCGAGCCGCTCGCCGTCGACGAGCAGGCGCTCGCGTGTGGCCTGTTGCCAGCCCTGGTCGGCCAGCGCGGTCGACACAGCGTGCCGCGCCGGGCCGCTTACGGTCCAGGTGCCGAGCTCGGCGCGCAGCCGCGCTAGCGGAAGCGGCGCGGCAAGCACGAAGCCGGCGCGCACGCCGGCCAGCCCGAAGAATTTGCCGACCGAGCGCAGCACAAATAAGCCCTCGCGGCTGACATCAGCGACCAGCGTATCCTCGCCGCCGGTATCGGCGAAGGCTTCGTCGACGATCAGGGCACCGCCGCGCGCTGCCAGTTGCGCGTGCCAGCCCAGCAGGCGCTTGCGAGTCAGGCGTTCAGCGGTTGGATTATTGGGATTGCCGACGATCACGTAACGCAGCGACCGCGGCAGTAAGGTTGCGTCGGTATCGAACGTCGCCAGCGTGTGGTAGTGGCGCCGGAAGGCCGGCGCGTATTCGCTGTAGGTGAGCGGCGCGACGCCGGTGATGCCGGGTTCGAGCAGCGCGGGTAGAGCGCGAATCGCAGCCTGGCTTCCGGCCACCGCCAGCACGTGCGCAGCATCGGGAACGCCGTAGTAGCGCGCGGCCAGCGCGGCGAACGGCGCTTCGTCACCGGGCAGGCGGTGCCAGTCCTCGGTCGGCATCGGCGGCACCGGATAACCGATCGGGTTGATACCAGTCGAAAGATCGAGCCAGCGCGCGACCGGGATGCCGTAGCGTTGTGCGGCGTCGTGCGGATTGCCGCCGTGCATGATGGCCGGCGGCTGGAGAGAAGAATTATTCATAGGGCGGTTCGGGCGAGACGACCGAGGGTGCCCCCGCCACGTGGAATTGAGAGAGGCGTTGTTGCATAAATCGAGCGTGAGGACGCCATGGCATCTACGGGGCATAATTTCAGGCGATACGAACGGATTGCGGACGAGCGAGGTCCGCCATACGGTTGATGACGCCGACGCGAACGGCGACCTCGGTCGCCTGCGAGGCGATGTGACGAGCCCAGAGACAGTTGCCGGTGAGGGCCTTGAACCGATATATTGCATTCTCGGCAACCGATCTCCGGTGGTAACCACTGTGTTGCTTCCATTCTCGCCGACCGTCACGAGCAATTGCATCAACCGCGCCATTACGCCACGCCGCACCGGGCATATCCGCTGGCCAATGAGCGGCACCCTCGCGTGGCGGAATCGAAGGAATAGCACTGGCGTGCAGCAATGGCCGCATGGCATGGCTTGGTGTCGTAGGCACCGTCACCGCCGATGACATTGATTTGTTCTTCGCGTGGAATCTGGTCGAGCAACTTGGCCAGAGCGTCACCGTCAGCCACATTCTGATTCGTGATTGGCGCGGCATGCACTTGACCCGTATTCGCGTTGAGCGCGAGGTGGACTTTACGCCACGTGCGCCGCTTCGAGTAGCCGTGCTGGCGCACCTTCCATTCACCTTCTCCATAGACCTTCAGACCGGTGCTGTCGACAACCAGATGGATCGGTTCGTTGTCGAAAAGGATCGGCAGATCGACATCAAGCGTTTTTGCCCGGCGACAGAGCGTGGTGTAATTCGGCACAAGCAAGCTCGGGAAGGCCAAATCGCGTAGACTTTGGGTGAAACCTTGCAGGGCGCGCAACGTCAGTCGATAGACGGTCTTTACGCCAAGTAATGCCTGAATCAGCGCATCGCCGTATAAACACGGGCGACCACGTGTGGGTATGGCGTCGGGTATTCTGGCAAGGACGGCTTCATCTATCCATATCGTCACGTTCTCCCGGTTGATCAGGCCTGCATTATAGGCCGCCCAATTCCCGCATTATAGGCCGCCCAATTCCCGACATGGTAGCGTGCCTTCAGCTCACCTGTCTTGTGTATGTCCTTGCGCATTTTCTTGGAAAAAATTAGGCAGTGACTCTGACATCTGACTTGATAGGGGGCTGGCCGGCGAGCGTTGCGCGTAAACGTCAACGGCTTTCGCTCGATTTATGCAACAACGCCATTAAGAGAGAAGGGGATGGACATGGCGCATTTCACGGCGCGCGGTCAGCGTCAGGCTAGGGCCTCAGCCATGCCGGGTGACGACCGAGAGCGCGGCACCGGCCAGCAGTAGCTCGAGCCAGAGGATCGAGGTACACGCCACCAGCACAAGCGCAGCGCGTACATGCGCGGGCGAGGCCGGCTCTCCGGAGCCGAGCTGGGGGCGTATATCAAGTTCGCCGTGGTAGACAGCCAGGCCACCCAGCACTACGTTGAGGCTGCCGGCACCAGCGGCCATCACGGGTCCGGCATTTGGGCTGTCCCATTGGGGCGCCTGGCTGCGCCAGCAGCGCCAGGCGGTGGCGGTGTCGCCGAGTAGCACGTAGCTGGCAGCCGTGAGCCGTGCCGGCACCCAGTTCAGCGCATCGTCGATGTGCGCTGCGGCCCAGCCGAAGCGCAGCAGGCGCGGTGTACGATAGCCCCACATCGCGTCGAGCGTGTTGGCGAGCCGAAACATCAGCGCACCGGGGCCACCGGCCACAGCGAACCAGAACAGCGCACCGAAGATCGCGTCGTTGCCATTTTCTAGCGCAGATTCGACGGCCGCGCGCGATAGCGCCGAGGCATCGGCCTCGCGCGTGTCGCGCGAGACGATGCGCGCGGTCAGCGTGCGGGCTTTGGCGAGATCACCGCGGGCGAGAGCGACGCCGATCGGCGCGATATGCTCGGCCAGGCTCTTCGCGCCGAGCGCGAACCACAGCAAAGCAATATGCACGGCGGCGGCTAGTGGCCAGGAGAGTAGCAGGACGAGTAGCAGAGCTGCCAGCACCGGCGGTAGCACCGCCAGGCACCAGGCCGCTAGGCCAATTGGTCGACCCAGCCGGCCATGATTCAGGCGCACCTCAATAGCCTGGACTAGGTGCCCGAAGGCGATCAGGGGATGGCCGCGGCGCGGTTCGCCGAAGCGCCAATCGACCAGGAAAGCTGCGACCGCGAGAATCGCCACCGCCGGTGGCGACAGCATCAGCATTCTGGTTCTCCAGGCACCTTCACGCTCATCGGCAGGCCCGCCACCACCAGCGTGACATGCGTGGCGAGCGCGGCGATGCGCTGGTTGAGCCGGCCCAACTCGTCGACGTAGCGACGCGTCTCGGTGCCGAGCGGGATCACGCCCAGGCCAATCTCGTTGCTGACCACGATCACGCGCGCCTGCGGAGCGCGCAGCACGTCTTCCAGCGCCGCCACATGCGCGGCGAGCGTGGCGGCGTCGACAGCCGTGCCGTCGGGTGGGCAGAGCAGGCCGGCGAGCCACAGTGTCAGGCAGTCGACCAGCACGCAGGCGGCGGGATGGTCGAGTGCGGCGACCGCCTCGGCCAACGCCTCGGGCGCCTCGACCAGCCTCCAGTCGGGGGGCGGCGCGCCTGATGATGGGCGATGCGGCGATCAAATGCGGCGTCGCCGACCACACGCGCGGTGGCGACATAAGTGACAGCGCGACCGCTCGCGGCAGCCAGCCGTTCGGCATACGCGCTCTTGCCTGAGCGGGTTCCGCCGAACACAAAGTTGAGGTGGTGCGAAGTCATCGCATGATTGTCACAGCGCGCTAGTGATCCGCAATGCGTTATTTTGAAATGGCGTTATTGCATCAATCGAGCATGAGGACGCCATGGTATCTACGGGTATAATTTCATGCGATACGAACGGATTGCGGACGAGCGAGGTCCGCCATACGGTTGATGACGCCGACGCGAACGGCGACTTCGGTCGCCTGCGAGGCGATGTGAGGCGCCCAGAGACAGTTGCCGGTGAGGGTCTTGAACCGATACATCGCATTCTCGGCAAGCGATCGCCGGTGGTAGCCACTGTGTTGCTTCCATTCTCGACGACCGTGACGGGCAATTGCATCAACCGCACCATTACGCCACGCCGCACCGGGCATATCCGCTGGCTAATGAGCGGAACCCTCGCGTGGCGGAATCGAAGGAGTAGCACGGCATGCAGCAACGGCCGCATGGCATGGCTTGGTGTCGTAGTCACCGTCACCGCCGATGACATTGATTTGTTCTTCGCGTGGAATCTGGTCGAGCAACTTGGCCAGAGCGTCACCGTCAGCCACATTCTGATTCGTCATTAGCGCGGCATGCACTTAACCCGTATTTGCGTTGAGCGCAAGCTGGACTTTACGCCAGGTGCGCCGCTTCGAGTAGCCGTGCTGGCGCACCTTCCATTCACTTTCGCCATAGACCTTCAGACCGGTGCTGTCGACAACTAGATGGATCGGTTCGTTGTTGTGAAAGATTGGCAGTTCGACATCAAGCATTTTTGCCCGGCGAGGCGTTGTTGCATAAATCGAGCGAAAGCCGTTGACGTTTACGCGCAACGCTCGCCGGCCAGCCTCCTATCAAGTCAAATTTCAGAGTAACTGCCTAATTTTTCCAAGAAAATGCGCAAGGACATACACAAGACAGGTAAGCCGAAGGCACGCTACCATGTCAGGAATTGGGCGGCCTATAATGCAGGCCTGTTCAACCGGGGAAGCGTGACGATATGGATAGATGAAGCCGTCCTTACCAGAATACCCGACGCCATACCCACACGTGGTCGCCCGTGTTTATACGGCGATGCGCTGATTCAGGCATTACTTGGCATGAAGACCGTCTATCGACTGACGTTGCGCGCCCTGCAAGGTTTCACCCAAAGTCTACGCGATTTTGCCTTCCCGAGCTTGCCGGTGCCGAATTACACCACGCTCGGTCGCCGGGCAAAAACGCTTGATGTCGAACTGCTAATCTTTCGCAACAACGAACCGATCCATCTAGTTGTCGACAGCGCCGGTCTGAAGGTCTATGGCGAAGGTGAATGGAAGGTGCGCCAGCACGGCTACTCGAAGCGGCACACCTGGCGTAAAGTCCATCTTGCGCTCAACGCAAATACGGGTCAAGTGCATACCGCGCTAATGACGAATCAGAATGTGGCTGACGGTGACGCTCTGGGGCGTTGTTGCATAAATCGGGCGTTGTTGCATAAATCGAGCGAGATCCGTTGACGTTTACGCCCAACGGTCGCGGGGCCAGCCTCCTATCAAGTCAGATTCCAGAGTAACTGCCTAATTTTTGCCAAGAAAATGCGCAAGGACATACACAAGAAAGGTGAGCCGAAGGCACGCTACCGTGTCAGGAATTGGGCGGCCTATAATGAAGGCCTGATCAGCCGGGGGAACGTAACAATATGGATAGATGAAGCCGTCCTTGCCAGAATGCCCGATGCCATACCCACACGTGGTCGCCCGTGTGTATACGGCGATACGCTGATTCAGGCATTACTTGGCTTGAAGACCGTCTATCGACTGACCTTGCGCGCCCTGCAAGGTTTCACCCAAAGTCTGCGCGATTTGGCCTTCCCGAGCTTGCCGGTGCCGAATTACACCACGCTCTGTCGCCGGGCAAAAACGCTTGATGTCGAACTGCCGATCCTTCGTGACAATGAACCGATCTATCTGGTTGTCGACAGCACCGGTCTGAAGGTCTATGGAGAAGGTGAATGGAAGGTGCGCCAGCACGGCTACTCGCAGCGGCGCACGTGGCGTAAAGTCCATCTCGCGCTCAACGCGAATACAGGTCAAGTGCATGCCGCGTTAATGACGAATCAGAATGTGGCTGACGGTGACGCTCTGGCCAAGTTGCTCGACCAGATTCCACGCGAAGAACAAATCGATGTCATCGGCGGTGACGGTGCCTACGACACCAAGCCATGCCATGCGGCCATTGCTGCACGCAGTGCTATTCCTTCGATTCCGCCACGCGAGGGTGCCGCTCATTGGCCAGCGGATATGCCCGGTGCGGCGTGGCGTAATGGCGCGGTTGATGCAATTGCCCGTGACGGTCGTCGAGAATGGAAGCAACACAGTGGCTACCACCGGCGATCGCTTGCCGAGAATGCGATGTATCGGTTCAAGACCCTCACCGGCCACTGTCTCTGGGCGCGTCGGCGTCATCAACCGCATGGCGGACCTCGCTCGTCCGCAATCCGTTCGTATCGCCTGAAATTATTGATCCGAAATTCGTGATCAATATGCCCGTCGATGCCATTGCGTCCTCGCGCTTGATTTATGCAACAACGCCCGCTCTGGCCAAGTTGCTCGACCAGATTCCACGCGAAGAACAAATCGATATCATCGGCGGTGACGGTGCCTACGACACCAAGCCATGCCATGCGGCCATTGCTGCACGCAGTGCTATTCCTTCGATTCCGCCACGCGAGGGTGCCGCTCATTGGCCAGCGGATATGCCCGGTGCGGCGTGGCGTAATGGCGCGGTTGATGCAATTGCCCGTGACGGTCGTCGAGAATGGAAGCAACACAGTGGCTACCACCGGCGATCGCTTGCCGAGAATGCGATGTATCGGTTCAAGACCCTCACCGGCAACTGTCTCTGGGCGCGTCACATCGACTCGCAGGCGACCGAGGTCGCCGTTCGCGTCGGCGTCATCAACCGTATGGCGGACCTCGCTCGTCCGCAATCCGTTCGTATCGCCTGAAATTATGCCCGTATGCCATAGCGTCCTCCAGATCGATTTATGCAACAACGCCTTCGGCTATGCCTCCATTGCCCATGTTAAAGCTCTCCGCCTTCGATTTCAACTTGCCCCCCGAGCTGATCGCGCAGACCGCGCTGCCCGAGCGCAGCGCAAGCCGCCTGCTCGCAGTGGACAGTAGCGGCCCGCCTACGCGCCTGGCCGACCTGCGCTTCACCGACCTGCCCGACTGCATTGACGCCGGCGACCTGCTGGTGTTCAACGACACCAAGGTGCTGAAAGCGCGCTTCTTCGGCCAGAAGGCCAGCGGCGGCAGGATCGAGGTTCTGGTCGAGCGCGTGACTGGCCCGCGCACGGTGCTAGCGCAAATCCGCGCCAGCAAGAGCCCCATCGAAGGCAGCACGCTGTGGCTGGCCGAAGCCTTCGAGGTGACGGTGGGCGAGCGCCTCGAGCCCTTCTTCACGCTGCACTTCCCCGAGGACTGCCTGGCGCTGATCGAGTGCCACGGTCGCCTCCCGTTGCCGCCCTATATCGAGCACGACCCCGACGCAACCGATGAGACGCGTTACCAGACGGTGTTCGCCAGCAACCCGGGCGCGGTCGCCGCGCCCACCGCTGGGCTACACTTCGACGAGGCGCTATTGGCCACGCTGCGCACGCGCGGCGTCGAGACCGCCACGCTAACTCTGCATGTCGGCAACGGCACCTTCCAGCCGGTGCGGGTCGACAACATAGCCGAGCACAAGATGCACAGCGAATGGTACGAACTGAGCGACACGCTGGTGGCGCAGATCGCGCCGACGCGTGCGCGTGGCGGAAAAGTAGTGGCGGTCGGCACCACCTCGATGCGCGCGCTCGAGGCGGCCGCGCGCGACGCGGAACGCGAAGGCCGGACGCTCGCACCAATCCGCGCAGAAACCGACATCTTTATCATGCCGGGTTACGTATTCCGTGTAGTGGACCGGCTGGTCACGAATTTCCACCTGCCGAAGTCGACCCTGCTAATGTTGGTCTCGGCCTTTGCTGGGATCGAGACAATCCGCGACGCTTACCGCCACGCGCTCGCCGAGCGTTACCGCTTCTTCAGCTATGGCGACGCGATGCTGCTGACGCGCCACAATCTAGAATAAACCGGCGTTGTTGCATAAATCGGGCGTTGTTGCATAAATCGAGTGTGAGGATGCAAGAGCATCGACGGGATAATTTCAGGCGATACGAACGGATTGCGGACGAGCGAGGTCCGCCATGCGGTTGATGACGCCGACGCGAACGGCGACCTCGGTCGCCTGCGCGGCGATGTGACGCGCCCAGAGACAGTGGCCGGTGAGGGTCTTGAACCGATACATCGCATTCTCGGCAAGCGATCGCCGGTGGTAGCCACTGTGTTGCTTCCATTCTCGACGACCGTCACGGGCAATTGCATCAACCGCGCCATTACGCCACGCCGCACCGGGCATATCCGCTGGCCAATGAGCGGCACCCTCGCGTGGCGGAATCGAAGGAATAGCACTGCGTGCAGCAATGGCCGCATGGCATGGCTTGGTGTCGTAGGCACCGTCACCGCCGATGACATCGATTTGTTCTTCGCGTGGAATCTGGTCGAGAAACTTGGCCAGAGCGTCACCATCAGCCACATTCTGATTCGTCATTAGCGCGGCATGCACTTGACCTGTATTCGCGTTGAGCGCGAGATGGACTTTACGCCACGTGCGCCGCTTCGAGTAGCCGTGCTGGCGCACCTTCCATTCACCTTCTCCATAGACCTTCAGACCAGTGCTGTCGACAACCAGATGGATCGGTTCATTGTCACGAAGGATCGGCAGTTCGACATCAAGCGTTTTTTCCCGGCGACAGAGCGTGGTGTAATTCGGCACCGGCAAGCTCGGGAAGGCCAAATCGCGCAGACTTTGGGTGAAACCTTGCAGGGCGCGCAAGGTCAGTCGATAGACGGTCTTCACGCCAAGTAATGCCTGAATCAGCGTATCGCCGTATAGACACGGGCGACCACGTGTGGGTATGGCATCGGGTATTCTGGCAAGGACGGCTTCATCTATCCATATTGTTACGTTCCCCCGGTTGATCCGGCCTTCATTATAGGCCGCCCAATTCCTGACACGGTAGCGTGCCTTCGGCTCACCTGTCTTATGTATGTCCTTGCGCATTTTCTTGGAAAAAATTAGGCAGTTACTCTGGAATCTGACTTGATAGGGATCTGGCCCCGAGACTGTTGCGCGTAAACATCAATGGATCTCGCTCGATTTATGCAACAACGCCCATAAATCGAACGAGGGGACGCAATGAGCACCGGACTGTTCTCCGGTAGCAAGGAGCACCAAGCGTGATGCACGATCGCCAATCGGAACCCGAACAAGCGCCCGTTCCGCCCGAAAACGGGCTCAGGTTCGAACTGCTGACCACCGACGGCCACGCGCGGCGCGGTCGTATCACGCTGAATCACGGCCTAGTGGAGACGCCGATCTTCATGCCGGCGGGCACCTACGGCACCGTCAAGGCGATCCAGCCGCGCGAGCTGCACGAAATGCAGGCGCAGATCATCCTCGGCAACACTTTCCACCTATGGCTGCGTCCCGGCTTCCAGACCATCGGCGCATACGGCGGCCTGCACCGCTTCATGGGCTGGAACAAGCCGATCCTGACTGACTCGGGCGGCTTTCAGGTGTTTTCGCTGGGTGACCTGCGCAAGATCACCGAAGACGGCGTGACCTTCGCCTCGCCGATCAACGGCGACAAGCTGTTCCTTTCGCCAGAAGTGTCGATACAGATCCAGACGGTGCTGAACTCGGACATCGTCATGCAGTTCGACGAATGCACGCCTTACGCCACTGACGGTGTGCCGACTACCCACGAGGAAGCGGCTGAATCGATGCGCATGTCCTTGCGCTGGGCTGGGCGCTCGCTCGATGAATTCAACGGTCTGCACAATCCCAACACGCTGTTCGGCATTGTGCAGGGCGGCATGTTCGAGGACCTACGCGACGAGTCGCTGGTGGGCTTGGCCGCACTCGACTTGCATGGTTACGCAATCGGCGGCTTGTCGGTTGGCGAGCCCAAGGAAGACATGATGCGCGTGCTGCAACATGTCGGCCCCAGGCTGCCCGCGCACAAGCCGCACTATCTGATGGGCGTGGGTACGCCAGAAGATCTAGTGGAAGGCGTGGCCAATGGCGTCGACATGTTCGACTGCGTGATGCCGACCCGCAACGCACGCAACGGCTGGCTGTTCACGCGCTTCGGCGACGTCAAGATCCGTAACGCGACGCACAAGAACTCGCTGCGATCGCTCGACAAGAGCTGCAGCTGCTACACCTGCCGCAACTTCACGCGCGGCTACCTGCACCACTTGCACCGTGTGGGCGAAATCCTCGGTGCGCAGCTCAATACGATCCACAACTTGCACTACTACCTGACGCTGATGAGGGAGATCCGTGAGGCGATCGAAACGCACAGCTTCGAGGCATTTCGCCTGCGCTTCTCAACTGATCGGGCACGCGGCGTCGAGCAGCACGGGGTTGTTGCATATTGATCCGCAATCCGTAATGTTGAAATTGGAAATTGTCCCTCATGTGAGGGGCATCGAAAAAAGAGACATGAGGGACGATTTCCAATTTCAACATTACGGATTGCGGATCAATAGGTTCTCGAGAATCAGAAACACCTTCCTGCTGCGTATATCTTTAATCCTCCGCTTCAAGAAATCGAGCAGGATGCCGGCGTTCATCGCACCCTCGAAGACTTTCCGGCGCACCTGGCCACGGCTCGTCACCGACGACATCATCCACAGGCCTTCGCGTCGACTCGCCACCCGTCGCTCGGGCGACTTGGCAATCGGCGGCGTAGGAGCGGCCTCGTACATCGTCCGAGCGCAGCCCCGTTTCGTCGCCTCCCTGGATCTCAGCGCCTTGGGCTATGGCCCGGCGCGAAATCTCCGGGTACGTCTCGTTTATCCATGCCTGCACCGCTTTCGGTCACTGCTCATAGGCCCGTTTCATCGGCTTTTCGGCGTGAAACCGCAGCGCGCCAAATACAGGCCGACACCCTGCAGCATCAGGGTCAAACCGCATCGCTGTCGGATCAACTCCCGCACGGCATGTCGCATCCACAACGCACACGACATCTTCAGCTGGTCTAGCATCTGGTTGTACAACAGCATGCAAATTTCCACTTTCTGCTGCTCACCCAGAGCTCGGCTTAGGTTCACCGCTCTGCCACTCGGCTTGCCCCGTAATCTAGCCGTACCTTCGCAGGTGTAGCGCTTGCAAATATCGCACGCGCCCGTGCGCGACAGGTTCATATACTCGGCAATGGCGTTGTTGCATAAATCGAGCGGGAGGATGAAATGGAACGGATTGCAGACCTCGCTCGTCCGCAATCTGTTCGTATCGCCTGAAATTATGCTCGTCGATGCCATTTCGTCCGCGCGCTCAATTTATGCAACAACGCTCTCCCGAGGAAGCGATCTCATGTCTCGTTTTTCTATCCCCCTCACATGAGGGTCAATTTTCCAATTTCAAGATCACGAATTTCTGGTCAATATCCGGCCTGGGCGGTAGCGTGACTTTGTTGCGTTTCACTTGGAAATGGGGCAAGGCTTATGGGCAAGGTGTATCTGATTGGTGCCGGACCCGGCGCGGTCGACCTAATTACGGTGCGCGGTGCGCACCTGCTGGGCCTGGCCGAAGTGGTACTGCACGACGCGCTAATCGAGCTGGCAATGCTCGACTATGCTCCGAACGCACGCTGCATCGCGGTCGGCAAGCGCTGTGGCCAGCGCTCTACGGCGCAGCAATTCATCAACAAACAGATCATCGACGCGGCACACGAGCACGCGGTGGTGGTACGCCTGAAGGGCGGCGATCCGATGCTGTTCGGTCGTGCTGACGAGGAGCTGCGAGCGCTCGAGACGGCCGGCATTGACTACCAGGTGGTGCCGGGCATTACTGCTGCGCTAGCAAGTGCCGCGGTGCTTAAGCGTTCGCTGACCCTGCGTGGCATATCGCGCAGCGTGGCCTTCGCCACCCAGAGCCGCGCATCCGGCAGCGAAGAGATACGCGCGCAGGTGCAGGCTGACTCGCTGGTCTTCTACATGGGTCGCGACAGCGCATCCAACATCGCGCAGCAACTACTCAATGCGGGCCGTGCCGACGACACACCAGTGGCGATTGTCGAAGCCTGCAGCACGGCGCGCGAGCGTAGCTTGGCGCTAACGCTGGCTCGCATGGCGGCAGGCGAGGCGCAGGCCTGGCTCGATCCCTCGCAGCCGAGCCTGCTGATGATTGGCGGGGCCTTCGCGGAGCGCGCCGGGGTAATATCGGCGCAGCCGGGTGCCGACGACGCAGCGGGCGAGCTTGCCGGAAAGAGCGAGGTCCATAACGCGGCTTGAGTGGCGTTTTTGCATAAATCGAGCGCGATGCCATTGTGTCCTCACGCGTGCTTTATGCAAAAACGCCCTTCAGCTTTGAGACTGCCCCGCCCTCCGTTAAATCGAACCACATCCATCATCCCTAAATGACATCTGTTCCAAACCCCGTGCCAATCGCCATCGGGCGACCTCAAGGGTTGCCACGGTGATCCCCTCGTCGATCTGTTGTTCCGCCTGGCACCCTCCGACGATACTTCGCTCTGGTTCGCCGGCGATTTCGTCAACCGAGGCCCGGCCTCACTCGCTATGCTGTGCGCGAGGTAATCGCGCTGGGCGAGCGGCGCGTGGCCGTTGCTCGGTAACCACGACCTACACCTGCTGGCCGCCGCGGCCTGCATTCACCAGTTGCAGCCGGGTGAAACGCTCGCCGAGATGCTGGAGGCACCCGACGTCGAAGCCCTGCTCGAATGGGTCCGCTCAGCGGCCCTTCGCGCATTTCGAACACAGTCAGCTGATGGTGCATGCGGGCCTTCTGCCGCAAGGGGATGTTACGCTCACGCTCGAACTCGCCGACAAGCTGCAGCGGCGCGCTCTACGCACGCCAGACGGCGCCATGGAGTTTTGTGGCAACGGCGGCCTCGATTTAGCACTAGAAGGTCATCTGCCCTGGTTCGACGTTCCCGCTGGCGACGTACAGCGCCGATGTGACCGTAGTGTTCGGCCACTGGGGCGCCCCCCTTGGACTGACGCTGCGCGCCCTGCAAGGTTTCACCCAAAGTCGGCGTTGTTGCATAAATCGAGTGTGAGGATGCAATAGCATCGACGGGCATAATTTTAGGCCATACGAACGGATTGCGGACGAGCGAGGTCCGCCATACGGTTGATGACGCCGACGCGAATGGAGACCTCGGTCGCCCGCGAGGCGATGTGACGCGCCCAGAGACAGTTGCCGGTGAGGGTCTTGAACCGATAGATCGCATTCTCGGCAAGCGATCGGCGGTGGTAGCCACTGTCTTGCTTCCATTCTCGACGACCGTCACGGGCAATTGCATCAACCGCGCCATTACGCCACGCCGCACCGGGCATATCCGCTGGCCAATGAACGGCACCCTCGCGTGGCGGAATCGAAGGAATAGCACTGCGTGCAGCAATGGCCGCATGGCATGGCTTGGTGTCGTAGGCACCATCACCGCCGATGACATCGATTTGTTCTTCGCGTGGGATCTGGTCGAGCAACTTGGCCAGAGCGTCACCGTCAGCCACATTCTGATTCGTCATTAGCGCGGCATGCACTTGACCCGTATTCGCGTTGAGCGCGAGATGGACTTTACGCCACGTGCGCCGCTTCGAGTAGCCGTGCTTGCGCACCTTCCATTCACCTTCTCCATAGACCTTCAGACCGGTGCTGTCGACAACCAGATAGATCGGTTCATTGTCACGAAGGATCGGCAGTTCGACATCAAGCGTTTTTGCCCGGCGACAGAGCGTGGTGTAATTCGGCACCGGCAAGCTCGGGCAGGCCAGATCGCGCAGACTTTGGGTGAAACCTTGCAGGGCGCGCAACGTTAGTCGATAGACGGTCTTCACGCCAAGTAATGTCTGAATCAGCGTATCGCCGTATAGACACGGGCGACCACGTGTGGGTATGGCATCGGGTATTCTGGCAAAGACGGCTTCATCTATCCATATTGTTACGTTCCCCCGGTTGATCAGGCTTTCATTATAGGCCGCCCAATTCCTGACACGGTGGCGTGCCTTCGGCTCACTTGTCTTGTGTATGTCCTTGCGCATTTTCTTGGCAAAAATTAGGCAGTTACTCTGGAGTCTGACTTGATAGGGGGCTGGCCCCGCGACCGTTGCGCGTAAACGTCAACGGATCTCGTTCGATTTATGCAACAACGCCCCCAAACGCCCATCCCAAGGGATGGGGAAACCTCCCAAAGAGATTGAGCAAATTTGACGGCGGTTCAGCACACAAGTCTCGACAAGTTTGGAAGCCAGTCCCGCCTCGCGGCCCCTGGGCGTTTTGTGCGGTCAGGCCCTACCAGCCGCCCCAGCGCGAGGCTAGTGCCGCCAGCATAGCCATTCCGACCGTTTCGGTGCGCAGCAGGCGTGCGCCGAGCACGATTGCCTGGAAACCGTATTCGCGCGCCGCGTCTTCCTCGTGCGTCGACAAGCCCCCTTCGGGGCCTATCAGCAGGCGAATTTCTCCGATCGGCGCTTTGTCTGGTAATTCAGCGAAGGCGATGCTCGCGCGCGGCGATAGCATCAGCCGCAACTCTCCCTCGTTCGGCGGTGGCAGTGCGGCCAGCCAGGCCGCATAGTCGGACACGGCGGCCACCGCCGGCACCCGATTGCGCCCGCATTGCTCGCAGGCGGCGCGCACTACACCCTGCCAGTACGCGACGCGCTTATCCGCGCGTTCGCCGGAAAGCTTCACCACGCCACGCGAAGTCGACAGCGGCACCACGCCGGCCACGCCAAGCTCGACCGCCTTTTCGATCAGCCAGTCCATCTTGTCGCCGCTAGCGATACCCTGCGCGAGCGTGATCCGGTAAGGCATCTCCAGCTCGCATGCCTCGAAGGCCAGCGTGTGGACCACGACCGTTTGCTTGCTGATCTCGACCAGCTCTGCGCGATACTGACCGCCGCTGCCGTTGAACAGCGTCAGCGCATCGCCGGCTTCGAGACGTAGCACCCGGACATGTCGCGCGACCTTTTTGGGCAGCACAATGCTGGCCTGCTCGGCCAGCGGGACCTCGGCGAAAAATCGCGGTACCGCGGAGCTGCTATTGCCGTTCATGTCTCGATACGCCTCACCAATACCCAGTGGTAGCCGCCCAGGTCCTCGACCTGGGCGAAGCGATGGCCCCAGAACCTAGGCGCAGGGCGCGTCGGTCAGTGACTTGCTGTTGGTTCACCAGTATACGCTTGTACCGTGACAGGGCGTTGTTGCATAAATCGAGCGAAAGCCGTTGACGTTTACGCGCAACGCTCGCCTGACAGCCCCCTATCAAATCAGATTCCAGAGTAACTGCCTATTTTTGCCAAGAAAATGCGCAAGGACATACACAAGAAAGGTAAGCCGAAGGCACGCTACCGTGCCAGGAATTGGGCGGCCTATAATGAAGGCCTGTTCAACCGGGGGAACGTAACAATCTGGATAGATGAAGCCGTCCTTGCCAGAATACCCGATGCCATACTCGAACGTGGTCGCCCGTGTCTATACGGCGATACGCTGATTCAGGCATTACTTGGCGTGAAGACCGTCTATCGACTGACGTTGCGCGCCCTGCAGGGTTTCACCCAAAGTCTGCGCGATCTGGCCTTCCCGAGCTTGCCGGTGCCGAATTACACCACGCTCTGTCGCCGGGCAAAAATGCTTGATGTCGAACTGCCGATCCTTCGTGACAATGAACCGATCCATCTGGTTGTCGACAGCACCGGTCTGAAGGTCTATGGAGAAGGTGAATGGAAGGTACGCCAGCACGGCTACTCGAAGCGGCGCACGTGGCGTAAAGTCCATCTCGCGCTCAACACGAATACGGGTCAAGTGCATGCCGCGCTAATGACGAATCAGAATGTGGCTGACGGTGACGCTCTGGCCAAGTTGCTCGACCAGATTCCACGCGAAGAACAAATCGATGTCATCGGCGGTGATGGGCATTGTTGCATAAATCGAACGTGAGGACGCCATGGCATCGGACGGGCATAATTCAGGCGATACGAACGGATTGCGGACGAGCGAGGTCCGCCATGCGGTTGATGACGCCGACGCGAACGGCGATCTCGGTCGCCTGCGCGGCGATGTGACGCGCCCAGAGACAGTGGCCGGTGAGGGTCTTGAACCGATACATCGCATTCTCGGCAAGCGATCGCCGGTGGTAGCCACTGTGTTGCTTCCATTCTCGACGACCGTCGAGGGCAATTGCATCAACCGCGCCATTACGCCACGCCGCACCGGGCATATCCGCTGGCCAATGAGCGGCACCCTCGCGTGGCGGAATCGAAGGAATAGCACTGCGTGCAGCAATGGCCGCATGGCATGGCTTGGTGTCGTAGGCACCGTCACCGCCGATGACATCGATTTGTTCTTCGCGTGGAATCTGGTCGAGCAACTTGGCCAGAGCGTCACCGTCAGCCACATTCTGATTCGTCATTAGCGCGGCATGCACTTGACCTGTATTCGCGTTGAGCGCGAGATGGACTTTATGCCACGTGCGCCGCTTCGAGTAGCCGTGCTGGCGTACCTTCCATTCACCTTCTCCATAGACCTTCAGACCGGTGCTGTCGACAACCAGATGGATCGGTTCATTGTCACGAAGGATCGGCAGTTCGACATCAAGCGTTTTTGCCCGGCGACAGAGCGTGGTGTAATTCGGCACCGGCAAGCTCGGGAAGGCCAAATCGCGCAGACTTTGGGTGAAACCTTGCAGGGCGCGCAAGGTCAGTCGATAGACGGTCTTCACGCCAAGTAATGCCTGAATCAGCGTATCGCCGTATACACACGGGCGACCACGTGTGGGTATGGCATCGGGCATTCTGGCAAGGACGGCTTCATCTATCCATATTGTTACGTTCCCCCGGCTGATCAGGCCTTCATTATAGGCCGCCCAATTCCTGACACGGTAGCGTGCCTTTGGCTCACCTTTCTTGTGTATGTCCTTGCGCATTTTCTTGGCAAAAATTAGGCAGTTACTCTGGAATCTGACTTGATAACAGGGGACTGGCCCCGACTGTTGCGCGTAAACGTGACTAGCTTTCGCTCCATTTATGCAACAACACGCGGTGATGGTGCCTACGACACCAAGCCATGCCATGCGGCCATTGCTGCACGCAGTGCTATTCCTTCGATTCCGCCACGCGAGGGTGCCGTTCATTGGCCAGCGGATATGCCCGGTGCGGCGTGGCGTAATGGCGCGGTTGATGCAATTGCTCCTGACGGTCGTCGAGAATGGAAGCAAGAAAGTGGCTACCACCGGCGATCGCTTGCCGAAAATGCGATGTATCGGTTCAAGACCCTCACCGGAAACTGTCTCTGGGCGCGTCACATCGCCTCGCAGGCGACCGAGGTCTCCGTTCGCGTCGGCGTCATCAACCGTATGGCGGACCTCGCTCGTCTGCAATCCGTTCGTATCGCCTGAAATTATCCCGTCGATGCCATTGCGTCCTCACATTTATGCAACAACGCCTATTTCATGCATAAACGGACTCGCTATGCAACTTGATTCAAAATCACGCATTACAAATCAAGCACTCAGATAGCTAGCATCAGGTTAAGCCCGCGCGGCAGCGGGAACGAGACGTTTTCCTCGATGCCCTCGAGCGCACGGACGTTGCGCACGCCTAGCTCGCGCAGCCGCGCGATTACGGCCTGCGCCAACACCTCAGGTGCCGAGGCACCGGCCGTCACGCCGATGCGCTTCTTGCCGGCCACCCAGGCCGGATTGATCTGGTTCGGGGAGTCGACCATATAGGCTTTTACGCCGCGCTTTTCTGCAACCTCACGCAGCCGGCTAGAGTTCGAGCTATTGGGGCTGCCAACCACGATCACTACGTCGCATTGCGGCACCATAAATTTAACCGCGTCCTGGCGGTTTTGCGTGGCGTAGCAAATGTCTTGCTTCTTCGGCTCGCGAATCGTGGGGAACTTGTTCTTGAGCGCGGCGATGATCTCGACCGCGTCGTCTCCCGATAAGGTAGTCTGCGTGACCAGCGCGACACGCTCTGGATCTGGCAGCTCCAGGGTGAGTACGTCCTCGACACTCTCGACCAGGTGCATACCGCGCTCGACCTGGCCCATGGTGCCCTCGACCTCTGGGTGGCCCTTATGGCCGATCATTACGATATTGACGCCATCTTGACGCATCTTCTCGACCTCAACGTGGACCTTGGTCACAAGCGGGCAAGTGGCGTCATAGATACGCAGGCCGCGCACGTCGGCCTCGGCGCGCACCGCCTTCGACACGCCGTGGGCGCTGAAAATCACAGTATTTCCGGAAGGTACTTTCTCAAGCTCCTCGACGAAGATCGCGCCTTTCTTCTTGAGATCCGCAACCACGTACTTGTTGTGTACGATCTCGTGACGCACGTAGATCGGCGAGCCGTGCATTGTGATCGCGCGCTCGACGATCTCGATCGCGCGATCGACGCCGGCGCAGAAGCCTCGCGGCTGGGCGAGCAGGATTTCGGCATCAGTCGAGCCGGATAGCGTATCGATAATGCTCATGGTTACAGAATCCCGATGATTTTCACTTCGAACGTAATGGTCTGTCCCGCCAGCAGGTGAATGAAGTTCCTCCCCCAAAAGTGGAGGTATCAAACCCCGAAAGTCAAATACAAAAGTGAGTGTCCTCAGGGAAGGGGAATCCTCTCAAAGAGAGATTGAACTCGATCGGGTCGCCGGGCATGAAATCCTCGCCGACCATTCCGTTCACGCGCAGCGTTTTCATCGAAACACGCTAGAGTCTCTCTGGATTACGGGGAGACGAAAGGCGTTGTTGCATAAATCGAGTGTGAGGACGCAATAGCATCGACGGGCAATTTCAGGCGATACGAACGGATTGCGGACGAGCGAAGTCCGCCATACCGTTGATGACTCCGACGCGAATGGAGACCTCGGTCGCCTGCGCCTCGATGTGTCGCCTGCGCCTCGATGTGACGCGCCCAGAGACAGTGGCCGGTGAGGGTCTTGAACCGATACATCGCATTCTCGGCAAGCGATCGCCGGTGGTAGCCACTGTGTTGCTTCCATTCTCGACGACCGTCACGGGCAATTGCATCAACCGCGCCATTACGCCACGCCGCACCGGGCATATCCGCTGGCCAATGAGCGGCACCCTCGCGTGGCGGAATCGAAGGAATAGCACTGCGTGCAGCAATGGCCGCATGGCATGGCTTGGTGTCGTAGGCACCGTCACCGCCGATGACATCGATTTGTTCTTCGCGTGGAATCTGGTCGAGCAACTTGGCCAGAGCGTCACCGTCAGCGGCGTTGTTGCATAAATCGAGCGAGATCCGTTGACGTTTACGCGCAATGGTCGCGGGGCCAGCCTCCTATCAAGTCAGATTCCAGAGTAACTGCCTAATTTTTGCCAAGAAAATGCGCAAGGACATACACAAGAAAGGTGAGCCGAAGGCACGCTACCGTGTCAGGAATTGGGCGGCCTATAATGAAGGCCTGATCAGCCGGGGGAACGTAACAATATGGATAGATAAAGCCGTCCTTGCCAGAATGCCCGATGCCATACCCACACGTGGTCGCCCGTGTGTATACGGCGATACGCTGATTCAGGCATTACTTGGCGTGAAGACCGTCTATCGACTGACCTTGCGCGCCCTGCAAGGTTTCACCCAAAGTCTGCGCGATTTTGCCTTCCCGAGCTTGCCGGTGCCGAATTACACCACGCTCTGTCGCCGGGCAAAAACGCTTGATGTCGAACTGCCGATCCTTCGTAACAATGAACCGATCCATCTGGTTGTCGACAGCACCGGTCTGAAGGTCTATGGAGAAGGTGAATGGAAGGTGCGCCAGCACGGCTACTCGAAGCGGCGCACGTGGCGTAAAGTCCATCTCGCGCTCAACGCGAATACAGGTCAAGTGCATGCCGCGCTAATGACGAATCAGAATGTGGCTGACGGTGACGCTCTGGCCAAGTTGCTCGACCAGATTCCACGCGAAGAACAAATCGATGTCATCGGCGGTGACGGTGCCTACGACACCAAGCCATGCCATGCGGCCATTGCTGCACGCAGTGCTATTCCTTCGATTCCGCCACGCGAGGGTGCCGCTCATTGGCCAGCGGATATGCCCGGTGCGGCGTGGCGTAATGGCGCGGTTGATGCAATTGCCCGTGACGGTCGTCGAGAATGGAAGCAACACAGTGGCTACCACCGGCGATCGCTTGCCGAGAATGCGATGTATCGGTTCAAGACCCTCACCGGCCACTGTCTCTGGGCGCGTCACATCGCCGCGCAGGCGACCGAGGTCGCCGTTCGCGTCGGCGTCATCAACCGCATGGCGGACCTCGCTCGTCCGCAATCCGTTCGTATCGCCTGAATTATGCCCGTCCGATGCCATGGCGTCCTCACGTTCGATTTATGCAACAACGCCCCGTCAGCCACATTCTGATTCGTCATTAGCGCGGCATGCACTTGACCCGTATTCGCGTTGAGCGCGAGACGGACTTTACGCCACGTGCGCCGCTTCGAGTAGCCGTGCTGGCGCACCTTCCATTCACCTTCTCCATAGACCTTCAGACCGGTGCTGTCGACAACCAGATAGATCGGTTCATTGTCACGACGGATCGGCAGTTCGACATCAGGCGTTTTTGCCCGGCGACAGAGCGTGGTGTAATTCGGCACCGGCAAGCTCGGGAAGGCCAGATCGCGCAGACTTTGGGTGAAACCTTGCAGGGCGCGCAACGTCAGTCGACAAACGGTCTTCACGCCAAGTAATGCCTGAATCAGCGTATCGCCGTATAGACACGGGCGACCACGTGTGGGTATGGCATCGGGTATTCTGGCAAGGACGGCTTTATCTATCCATATTGTTACGTCCCCCCGGTTGATCAGGCCTTCATTATAGGCCGCCCAATTTCTGACACGGTAGCGTGCCTTCGGCTCACCTTTCTTGTGTATGTCCTTGCGCATTTTCTTGGCAAAAATTAGGCAGTTACTCTGGAATCTGACTTGATGGGAGGCTGGCCCAGCGACCGTTGCGCGTAAACGTCAACGGATCTCGCTCGATTTATGCAACAACGCCGCGAGGACACATTAGGATATGGCCGACGGTGATGCTCTGGCTAAGTTGCTCGACCAGATTCCACGCGAAGAACAAATCGATCTCATCGGCGGTGATGGTGCCTACGACACCAAGCCATGCCATGCGGCCATTGCTGCACGCAGTGCTATTCCTTCGATTCCGCCACGCGAGGGTGCCGTTCATTGGCCAGCGGATATGCCCGGTGCGGCGTGGCGTAATGGCGCGGTTGATGCAATTGCCCTCGACGGTCGTCGAGAATGGAAGCAAGAAAGTGGCTACCATCGGCGATCGCTTGCCGAGAATGCGATGTATCGGTTCAAGACCTTCACCGGAAACTGTTTCTCGGCGCGTCACATCGACTCGCAGGCGACCGAGGTCTCCGTTCGCGTCGGCATCATCAACCGTATGGTGGACCTCGCTCGTCCGCAATCCGTTCGTATCGCCTGCAATTATCCCGTCGATGCTATTGCGTCCTCACACTCAATTTATGCAACAACGCCCCTCTCAGATGAGAGATGATTTTCAAATTTCAAGATTACAAATTTCGGATTAATAACCAGCAGTGTGTCGTACTTCACTCTGAAAACCGCCCCGGTTGGCAAAGATGTTGTACTGCAGATTTGAAGCCGCCTGATTTGGCCGTTCAACCCCGTTGCCAAGCCGTTTTCTCCGGAGCGCGCGCCGGGTCTCTGTTAAAATAACCAACATTGCAGCTTTCCGTCTGTCTGATTGCTCGGCCGCTTCGTGTCCTGAAGGTGCCGCACCGCGCGCGCCCGGCTCGACTTGCCCACGAGCTTCCGGACATACCGTGCCCCTTTTTTGGGCGTTGTTGCATAAATCGAGCGAGATCCGTTGACGTTTACGCGCAACGGTCGCGGGGCCAGCCTTCTATCAAGTCAGATTCCAGAGTAACTGCCTAATTTTTGCCAAGAAAATGCGCAAGGACATACACAAGAAAGGTGAGCCGAAGGCACGCTACCGTGTCAGGAATTGGGCGGTTTATAATGAAGGCCTGATCAACCGGGGGGACGTAACAATATGGATAGATGAAGCCGTCCTTGCCAGAATACCCGATGCCATACCCACACGTGGTCGCCCGTGTCTATACGGCGATACGCTGATTCAGGCATTACTTGGCGTGAAGACCGTCTATCGACTGACGTTGCGCGCCCTGCAAGGTTTCACCCAAAGTCTGCGCGATCTGGCCTTCCCGAGCTTGCCGGTGCCGAATTACACCACGCTCTGTCGCCGGGCAAAAACGCCTGATGTCGAACTGCCGATCCGTCGTGACAATGAACCGATCCATCTGGTTGTCGACAGCACCGGTCTGAAGGTCTATGGAGAAGGTGAATGGAAGGTGCGCCAGCACGGCTACTTGAAGCGGCGCACGTGGCGTAAAGTCCGTCTCGCGCTCAACGCGAATACGGGTCAAGTGCATGCCGCGCTAATGACGAATCAGAATGTGGCTGACGGTGACGCTCTGGCCAAGTTGCTCGACCAGATTCCACGCGAAGAACAAATCGATGTCATCGGCGGTGATGGTGCCTACGACACAAAGCCATGCCATGTGGCCATTGCTGCACGCAGTGCTATTCCTTCGATTCCGCCACGCGAGGGTGCCGTTCATTGGCTAGCGGATATGCCCGGTGCGGTGCGGCGTAATGGCGCGGTTGATGCAATTGCCCGTGACGGTCGTCGAGAATGGAAGCAAGACAGTGGCTACCACCGGCGATCGCTTGCCGAGAATGCGATGTATCGGTTCAAGACCCTCACCGGCAACTATCTCTGGGCGCGTCACATCGAGGCGCAGGCGACCGAGGTCTCCATTCGCGTCGGCGTCATCAACCGTATGGCGGACCTCGCTCGTCCGCAATCCGTTCGTATCGCCTGAAATTATCCCGTCGATGCTATTGCATCCTCACACTCGATTTATGCAACAACGCCCCTTTTTTATCGACTCGTTCTCCGGACTCGACATGACGACTTCGTCTCCTGCCAACACCTCCCTGATGGCCAACGCGATCCGCGCGCTCGCGATGGATGCCGTCCAGCAAGCGAACTCCGGCCACCCCGGCATGCCGATGGGCATGGCCGAAATCGGCGTCGCGTTGTGGTCGCGCCACCTGCGCCACAATCCGACCAACCCGCATTGGGTCGACCGTGACCGCTTCGTGCTATCTAATGGCCATGGTTCGATGCTGCTGTACTCGCTGCTGCACCTGACCGGCTACGCGCTGCCGATCGAAGAGCTGAAGAACTTCCGCCAGCTGCATTCTAAGACGCCAGGCCACCCCGAATACGGTATCACGTCGGGCGTCGAAACCACCACCGGACCACTCGGCCAGGGTCTAGCAAACGCAGTCGGCATCGCGCTCGGCGAGGCCCTGTTGGCGGCCGAGTTCAACAAGGCCGACACGAAGATCGTCGACCACTATACCTACGTGTTCGTCGGCGACGGCTGCCTGATGGAAGGCATCTCGCACGAGGCCTGCTCGCTGGCCGGAACGCTCAAGCTCAACAAGCTGATCGCGCTATACGACGACAACGGCATCTCAATCGATGGCGACGTGGTCAACTGGTTCCACGACGACACCCCGAAGCGCTTCGAGGCCTATGGCTGGAACGTGATCCCGGGGGTGAACGGCCATGACGTCGATGCGGTCGACTCGGCCCTAGTGAAGGCTAAGCAGGCGGATCGACCGACCCTGATCTGCTGCAAAACAATGATCGGCAAGGGAGCGGCCACCAAGGCCGGCGGCCACGCCGTGCACGGCGCGGCGCTCGGTGCCGAGGAAATCGCCAAGACGCGCGCCGCGCTGGGCTGGAACTGGGAACCCTTCGTGATTCCGCAGGAAGTCTATGCGGCATGGGATGCCAAGGCCGCCGGGACTAAATTCGAAGCCGACTGGCAGGGCGTATTCGACGCCTACCGCGCCAAGTACCTGGACGAGGCGACTGAATTCGAGCGCCGTTCGGCCAACAAGCTGCCGGTCGACTGGCCCGAGAAGGCCGCTGCCATCATCGCCAGCACCAACGAACGCGGCGAGACAGTCTCCACCCGCAAAGCCTCGCAGCAAACAATCGAGGGCCTGGGTGCGGCCTTGCCAGAACTACTCGGCGGCTCGGCCGATCTGACCAGCTCGAACTTCACCAACTGGCAGGCCTCCAAGCCGGTACGTGTCGGCGAGTACGGCATCCAGTGGGGAAACCACGTCAACTACGGCGTGCGTGAATTCGGCATGAGTGCCGTGATCAACGGCCTAGTCTTGCATGGCGGCTACAAGCCTTTCGGCGGCACCTTCCTGACTTTCTCCGACTACAGTCGCAACGCGCTGCGCGTGGCTGCGCTGATGAAAGCCCCTTCGATCTTCGTCTTCACTCACGATTCGATCGGCCTGGGCGAGGACGGTCCGACCCACCAGCCGATTGAGCACGTCGCCAGCCTGCGCCTGATCCCGAACCTCGATGTCTGGCGCCCAGCCGACTCGGTTGAGACGGCGGTGAGCTGGACTGAGGCGATCGCCGCCCAGCGTCCTTCTTGCCTGATCTTCAGCCGACAGAACCTGCAGTTCAACACGCGCAGCGAAGCGCAGATCGCCAATATCGCCAAGGGCGGCTACGTGTTGCGCGACTGGCAGGAAGATGTTGTCGCGCGCAAGATCATCTTGATCGCGACCGGCTCCGAGGTCGAGCTGGCGATGAAGGCCGTCGAACCGCTGGCGCAGCAGGGCATCGCCGCGCGTGTAGTGTCGATACCGGCCACCACCGTGTTCGATCGCCAGGACGCTGAATACCGCGAGTGCGTGCTGCCGGTCGGCGTGTGCCGCGTAGCGATTGAGGCGGGGGTGAGCGAGTTCTGGCGCAAGTACGTCGGCCTCGATGGCGGCGTGGTCGGGATCGATACCTTCGGCGAATCAGCACCGACCGGTGTGCTGTTCAAGTACTTCGGCTTCACCGTCGAGAACGTAGTCGAGACGGCGAAGCAGATGCTTGCCTAAGAGATATTGGCAGGGGCATTGCTGCATAAATCGAGCGAGAGCCGTTAACCGTTTACGCGCAACGGTCATGGGGTCACCCTCCTGTTATTGATCCGTAACTCGTGATTTTGAAAATATAAAATCGTCGCTCATGTCTCATTGTTCCATGTCCCTTACATGAGGGACGGTTTTATAATTTCAAGATCATCAATTGCGGATCAATAACGTATCACGCTTTATTTGGTGTACCTGTTAGTCTCAGGTGCGCGTGCCGCTGCCTCCTCGGGTGCGGCACGCGCCACCGTGAAGCTGCCCGAAACGCATTTTTAGCCATCAGGAGATGGACCATGACGATTCGCGTTGCAATCAACGGTTACGGCCGCATCGGTCGCAACACGCTGCGCGTTTTCTACGAAAACGGCAAGAAGCACGACATCGAGATCGTCGCGATCAACGACCTCGGCGATGCCAAGACCAACGCACACTTGACGCAATACGACACGGCCCACGGTCGCTTCCCCGGCGAAGTGTCAGTTGAGGGCGACTATCTGATCGTCAACGGCGACCGCATTTGCGTACTGGCCAACCGCAATCCGACCGAACTGCCGTGGGGCGAGCTTGGCGTCGACGTAGTGTTCGAGTGCACGGGCTTCTTCACCACTAAGGAAAAGGCCAGCGCCCACCTGAAGGGTGGCGCGAAGAAGGTGATCATCTCCGCACCGGGAGGCAAGGATGTCGACGCCACCATCGTCTACGGCGTCAACCACGACGTGCTGAAAGCCGAACACACCGTGATCTCGAACGCATCGTGTACCACCAACTGCCTGGTGCCGCTGGTCAAACCGCTGCACGACAAGATCGGCCTTGAAAACGGCCTGATGACGACGATCCACGCCTACACCAACGACCAAGTGCTGACCGACCTATATCACGAGGACCTGCGCCGAGCCCGTTCGGCCACGCATAGCCAGATCCCGACCAAGACCGGCGCGGCCGCCGCAGTTGGCCTGGTGCTGCCGGAACTAAACGGCAAGCTGGATGGCTACGCGATCCGCGTACCGACCATCAACGTGTCGATCGTTGACCTGTCCTTCATCGCCAAGCTCGACACCACGGTCGAGGAAGTCAACGCGATCATGAAGGAAGCCTCATGCGGCGCACTCAAGGGCATCCTGGCCTATAACGACCAGCCACTGGTATCAGTCGACTTCAACCACAACCCAGCCTCGTCCTCGTTCGATTCGACGCTGACCAAGGTGTCGGGCCGCCTAGTGAAGGTGTCAAGCTGGTACGACAACGAGTGGGGCTTCTCAAACCGCATGCTGGACACAGCAGTCGCGTTCGCCAACGCTAAGTAAATCGGCTCGGGTACGGTCGGCTGGACGTGCTCGGTTCGATTGCGCTCCGGAAAACCTACCTTCGCTCCGCGTATGCGGAGGTGGGTTTGTTTGGGTATTCGGAGCGGCGTTATTGCATAAATCGAGCGAGATCCGTTGACGTTTACGCGCAACGGTCGCGGGGCCAGTCTGCTATCAAGTCAGATTCCAGAGTAACTGCGTAATTTTTGCCAAGAAAATGCGCAAAGACATACACAAGAAAGGTGAGCCGACGGCTCGCTACCGTGTCAGGAATTGAGCGGCCTATAATGAAGGCCTGATCAACCGGGGGAACGTAACAATATGGATAGATGAAGCCGTCCTTGCCAGAATACCCAATGCCATACCCACACGTGGTCGCCCGTGTCTATGCGGCGATACGCTGATTCAGGCATTACTTGGCGTGAAGACCGTCTATCGACGGACGTTGCACGCCCTGCAAGGTTTCACCCAAAATCTGCGCGATTTGGCCTTCCCGAGGGCGTTGTTGCATAAATCGAGTGTGAGGATGCAATAGCATCGACGGGCATAATTTTAGGCCATACGAACGGATTGCGGACGAGCGAGGTCCGCCATACGGTTGATGACGCCGACGCGAATGGAGACCTCGGTCGCCTGCGAGGCGATGTGACGCGCCCAGAGACAGTTGCCGGTGAGGGTCTTGAACCGATAGATCGCATGCTCGGCAAGCGATCGGCGGTGGTAGCCACTGTCTTGCTTCCATTCTCGACGACCGTCACGGGCAATTGCATCAACCGCGCCATTACGCCACGCCGCACCGGGCATATCCGCTGGCCAATGAACGGCACCCTCGCGTGGCGGAATCGAAGGAATAGCACTGCGTGCAGCAATGGCCGCATGGCATGGCTTGGTGTCGTAGGCACCATCACCGCCGATGATATCGATTTGTTCTTCGCGTGGGCGTTGTTGCATAAATCGAGCGAGATCCGTTGACGTTTACGCGCAACGGTCGCGGGGCCAGCCTCCTATCAAGTCAGATTCCAGAGTAACTGCCTAATTTTTGCCAAGAAAATGCGCAAGGACATACACAAGAAAGGTGAGCCGAAGGCACGCTACCGTGTCAGGAATTGGGCGGCCTATAATGAAGGCCTGATCAGCCGGGGGAACGTAACAATATGGATAAGATGAAGCCGTCCTTGCCAGAATGCCCGATGCCATACCCACACGTGGTCGCCCGTGTGTATACGGCGATACGCTGATTCAGGCATTACTTGGCTTGAAGACCGTCTATCGACTGACCTTGCGCGCCCTGCAAGGTTTCACCCAAAGTCTGCGCGATTTGGCCTTCCCGAGCTTTCCGGTGCCGAATTACACCACGCTCTGTCGCCGGGCAAAAACGCTTGATGTCGAACTGCCGATCCTTCGTGACAATGAACCGATCTATCTGGTTGTCGACAGCACCGGTCTGAAGGTCTATGGCGAAGGTGAATGGAAGGTGCGCCAGCACGGCTACTCGAAGCGGCGCACGTGGCGTAAAGTCCATCTCGCGCTCAACGCGAATACAGGTCAAGTGCATGCCGCGCTAATGACGAATCAGAATGTGGCTGACGGTGACGCTCTGGCCAAGTTGCTCGACCAGATTCCACGCGAAGAACAAATCGATGTCATTGGCGGTGACGGTGCCTACGACACCAAGCCATGCCATGCGGCCATTGCTGCACGCAGTGCTATTCCTTCGATTCCGCCACGCGAGGGTGCCGCTCATTGGCCAGCGGATATGCCCGGTGCGGCGTGGCGTAATGGGGCGGTTGATGCAATTGCCCGTGACGGTCGTCGAGAATGGAAGCAACACAGTGGCTACCACCGGCGATCGCTTGCCGAGAATGCGATGTATCGGTTCAAGACCCTCACCGGCCACTGTCTCTGGGCGCGTCACATCGCCGCGCAGGCGACCGAGGTCGCCGTTCGCGTCGGCGTCATCAACCGCATGGCGGACCTCGCTCGTCCGCAATCCGTTCGTATCGCCTGAATTATGCCCGTCCGATGCCATTGCGTCCTCGCGCTCGATTTATGCAACAACGCCCAGTTACTCTGGAAGCTGACTTGATAGGGATCTGGCCCCGAGACTGTTGCGCGTAAACATCAATGGATCTCGCTCGATTTATGCAACAACGCCATTTTAAGATAACAAATTTCGAATCAATAACCAGTGGTTGTGTTGCATTTCACTCTTAAAACCGCCCCTTCTATGCGATTTTTCATCGGCTCGCGATTTACGCTTCACCCTTCCTCCCCATACTCGGTCGCACGCATGTAGTTGCGCTTCACTTCGTTCACTGTAACTAGTTTACGGGCAGGACTTACACCCGCAGGAGTGCTCCGCCCATACTGGGCGCATATCAAAGGGACGGCCCAACGCTATCCCCTTCGAGTGTGTCCGGCTACCGGCAAGCGTTCGCTCCCGGTAGCCGGATGGAGAGGACGGCGCTTCGCTCGATGGCGTGACGAAGCACCATCTCCACGCTTACAGCGAGTAGTACATTTCGAACTCGATCGGGTGCGTAGTCATGCGGAACTTCTCGAGTTCCTGTTCCTTCAGACCCAGGTACGCATCGATCATCGCATCGCTGAACACGCCGCCGCGCGTCAGGAACTCGCGATCCTTGTCAAGTGCCTCGAGCGCCTGGTCCAGGCCAGTGCAGACGGTCGGAATCTTGGCATCTTCTTCCGGCGGAAGGTCGTACAGGTTCTTGTCGGCGGCCTCGCCCGGATGGATCTTGTTCTGGATACCGTCCAGACCTGCCATCAACAGGGCCGAGAAGCATAGGTACGGGTTCGCCATGGGATCCGGGAAGCGCGTCTCGATACGACGGCCTTTTGGGTCCGACACGTGCGGAATGCGGATCGATGCCGAGCGGTTGCGTACCGAGTAGGCCAGCTTAACTGGTGCCTCGAAGTGCGGAACCAGACGCTTGTACGAATTCGTTGTCGGGTTGGTGATCGCGTTCAATGCACGGGCGTGCTTGATGATGCCGCCGATGTAGAACAGCGCCGTTTCCGAAAGGCCGGCGTAGCCGTTGCCAGCAAATAGGTTCTGGCCGTTTTTCCAGATTGACTGATGTACGTGCATGCCCGTTCCGTTGTCACCGACCACCGGCTTCGGCATAAAGGTTGCCGTCTTGCCATAGGAGTGCGCGACGTTGTGGACAATATACTTCAGCCATTGCGTCCAGTCGGCGCGCTTGACCAGGGTCGAGAACTGCGTACCGATTTCGTTCTGGCCTTGGCCAGCTACTTCATGGTGGTGCACTTCAACCGGGATACCAATCTGCTCAAGAAGCAGGCACATTTTCGAACGGATGTCCTGGAACGTGTCGACCGGCGCGACCGGGAAGTAGCCACCCTTGGTGCCCGGACGGTGGCCCGTGTTGCCGCCTTCGAAGTCCTTTCCAGACGACCACGGGGCTTCCTTGGAATTGATCTTCACGAAAGTGCCCGACATGTCCGTGTTCCACTGGATAGAGTCGAAAATAAAAAATTCTGGCTCCGGACCGAAGAAGGCCGTGTCGCCGATGCCTATACTCTTCAAGTAGGCTTCCGCTCGCTTGGCCAGCGAGCGTGGATCGCGTTCATAACCCTTGCCGTCGACAGGCTCGACCACGTCGCAGGTCAACACCAGCGTCGACTCTTCGTAGAAAGGGTCAATGAAGGTCGCGTCCGGATCCGGCATAAGCAGCATGTCCGACGCTTCGATCCCCTTCCAGCCCGCGATCGACGAACCGTCAAATGCATGTCCGCTTTCGAATTTGTCTTCGTCGAAAGCCGACGCCGGCACCGACATGTGCTGCTCCTTGCCGCGCGAGTCCGTGAAGCGAAAATCGATAAACTTGACGCCTTCGTCCTTCACGAGCTTCATGACGTCGTCGATGGTTTTACTCATAACCTTTTCTCCTCAAAAAATGAAGGTCCTCACCCCAAGGGGTGAAGTATCTATTGGGCGTTGTTGCATAAATCGAGCGAGATCCGTTGACGTTTACGCGCAACGGTCGCGGGGCCAGCCTCCTATCAAGTCAGATTCCAGAGTAACTGCCTAATTTTTGCCAAGAAAATGCGCAAGGACATACACAAGAAAGGTGAGCCGAAGGCACGCTACCGTGTCAGGAATTGGGCGGCTTATAATGAAGGCCTGATCAACCGGGGGAACGTAACAATATGGATAGATGAAGCCGTCCTTGCCAGAATACCTGATGCCATACCCACACGTGGTCGCCCGTGTCTATACGGAGACACGCTGATTCAGGTATTACTTGGGGTGAAGACCGTCTATCGACTGACGTTGCGTGCCCTGCAAGGTTTCACCCAAAGTCTGCGCGATCTGGCCTTCCCGAGCTTGCCGGTGCCGAATTACACCACGCTCTGTCGCCGGGCAAAAACGGTTGATGTCGAACTGCCAATCCTTCGTGACAATGAACCGATCCATCTGGTTGTCGACAGCACCGGTCTGAAGGTCTATGGAGAAGGTGAATGGAAGGGTGCGCCAGCACGGCTATTCGAAGCGGCGCACGTGGCGTAAAGTCCATCTCGCGCTCAACGCGAATACGGGTCAAGTGCATGCCGCGCTAATGACGAATCAGAATGTGGCTGACGGTGACGCTCTGGCCAAGTTGCTCGACCAGATTCCACGCGAAGAACAAATCGATGTCATCGGCGGTGATGCTGCCTACGACACCAAGCCATGCCATGCGGCCATTGCTGCACGCAGTGCTATTCCTTGGATTCCGCCACGCGAGGGTGCCGTTCATTGGCCAGCGGATATGCCCGGTGCGGCGTGGCGCAATGGCGCGGTTGATGCAATTGCCCGTGACGGTCGTCGAGAATAGAAGCAAGAAAGTGGCTACCACCGGCATTCGCTTGCCGAGAATGCGATGTATCGGTTCAAGACCCTCACCGGAAACTGTCTCTGGGCGCGTCACATCGACGCGCAGGCGACCGAGGTCTCCGTTCGCGTCGGCGTCATCAACCGTATGGCGGACCTCGCTCGTCCGCAATCCGTTCGTATCGCCTGAAATTATCCCGTCGATGCTATTGCGTCCTCACACTCGATTTATGCAACAACGTCTATCTATTGATCAACGAATTGCGGATCAATAACTGCTTCGGTGCGATCAGAAGCTCGAGCGAACCGTCAGCATCACGTTGCGGCGATCGCCAAACACGCTGTAGAAGTTTCCGGACGGACGCAGGTAGTAGTCGCGGTTGAAGATATTCTGCAGCGCGAGCGAGGCTTCGATGTGCTTGTTGAAGCGGTAGACGAGCTGCGCGTTGAAAATCGCGTAGCTACCCTGCACCACGCCACGCGTGGTCTGCGTCTGGGCGAGCATGCCGCCTCCGACGGAGAGGCCGCGCAGCTTGCCCGAGAAGAATGCGTATTTAGCCCACAGCTTGAACAGGTGCTTCGGATCGGTGCCTACCGACAGATCCGCGGTGGTGTTCTCGTAGGCGCCATTCAGGTATGTGTAGCCGGCGTAGACGTTCCAGTTCTCGGTCGGCTGCCCCATCACCTCGCATTCGAAGCCCTGGTCACGCACCTTCCCGATCGGGAGCGAGAAACCAAGATTGTTTGGGTCGGCGACCGTGCGGTTGTTGTCGTTGATACGGAACAGCGCCGCAGTGGTATTGAGGCGCCCGCCCAGGAAGCTGTTTTTCACGCCAATTTCATACTGCTCGCCGGTACGTGGCGGCACCAGGCTGCCGCCGACCTCGTTCTCGACCTGCGCGACGAGGAAGCGCGAGAAGCTTGCGTAGGCCGTCGTGGTTCGCGTGATATCCCACACCAGGCCCACCGACGGCAGAAATTTGTGATTCAGGTTCACGTCAGACTGCCAGTCTGAGACGGTCGGCAACAGCGACTGCGAGCGTTGCTCGTAGAAGGCCTCTCGACCACCCAGAACTAGGATCAGCGGATTAAGCAGCTTGACGCGCGCCTGCGCGTAGAAGCCGTACTGGAACAGGCGCATGTTGGCTCCGTACGTGAATGGCACGTCGACCTTGCCAAGAACGTTCGGATGGTAGAGACTGAAGGTACCGAGTGGCCCCGAGCTGGCTAGCGGGCTATTGCCGCTGTATGCTCTTTTCGACATCATCGAGTAATTCGCACCGACCGTCAGCGTGTGAGTGCGACCGAACGCCTGGATCGGGTCGCTCACGTTGGTGTCGGCCCCGAACCAGTCATAGGTGTTCTTTTGCCGACGCTCGGTATAGCGCGCGATGCCCGGGGGGAGTGCGCCTGGCCCGCTATAGGCTTCGTCGGCCTTTACGAATTCATGACGATAGAACAGCGTGGTCTGCGACTTCCAGCCGTTCGAGAAGCGATGCACCAGGTTCGCGTTGACTTGCTGAAGCGCGTTGTATCCGTAGTTCCAATCCGGCGCGAAGTTTTGCGAGAACGAACTCGGCACCCGCGCGAATGGCGCCCGGCTGTTCGGGGTGGCGAACAGGCCAGAGGCACCGTAGTCGAAGCCGGTATTGGTATTGACTTGGTAGCCCGCTGACAGCGATAGTGTCGTATACGGCATGATATCCCAATCGATCGTGCCGTAGGTCGTCACTTCCTTCGTGCGCGCCCGGTCGATCGATTGGTGCTGGTCGCTGCCTACCAGCACGGCGCGTCCACGCAGCGTACCGTCCTTATCCAGCGAGCCTGTCACGTCGACCATCTGACGCACGCCGCCGAACGAGCTGATCTGCGTTTCGGTGCCGATATGAAATTCCTTCTGCGGACGCTTGCGTACTAGGTTCACCGTGCCGCCCGGCTCGCCGTTGCCGTCGAGCACCGCGTTCGGGCCTCGGATCAGCTCCACGCGGTCATAGATGCCGAAGTCGCACTGCTGAAGGTACTGCAGGCCGCTGACGATCGACACACCGTTGAATTCGATGCCCAGCGGGGTGCCGCGGGCGTGGTAGTAGGCCGTGCCGTCGCCGTATTCGAATGCGCTGACGCCCGTCATGTTGCGCAGCGCGTCCTGGATAGTTGTTATATTCTGATCGTTCATCCGCTGGCGCGTCAGGACCGAGATCGAAGCGGGAATCTCCTTGATGGGCAACGGCGTACGACCCCCAATGGTGGCATTGCGCGATGCGTACGAACCGCTGTCCTCGGTCGTCGCATCGGCCTCGACTGACACCGAAACGGTCGGAAGCGTGATACTTGGCGCGGTGCTGGTGGCCTGCTGCCCATTTGCGGCGCCAGCCCAAATCGCGCACAACCCGATCGCGATCGGCGTCAGACGGATCGCCCCTGCCTGTCGATACGAAACGCGTTTGCCGCGTCGCAACATGTCCATCGAGATTCCCATTTGCTGATTGCGCTCCAAGTGTAGTTTTATCCGTCGTCACCCGGAACAACGAACCGGCGACCGTTTGTAAGAATCACAGAATGCAAGCGAAATGCTGGCAATGACATTTCGAAATACGGTTGATCGCATCCCGCCCGCTTACGCTCCTGTCCACGCTCGAAATACGAGATAGAATCTTACAGATAACGATTCTCATTTGCAATTCATTTACAAACGCTGGTTTGAACGGGTGTTGTTGGGCGTTGTTGCATAAATCGAACGTGAGGACGCCATGGCATCGGACGGGCATAATTCAGGCGATACGAACGGATTGCGGACGAGCGAGGTCCGCCATGCGGTTGATGACGCCGACGCGAATGGCGACCTCGGTCGCCTGCGCGGCGATGTGACGCGCCCAGAGACAGTGGCCGGTGAGGGTCTTGAACCGATACATCGCATTCTCGGCAAGCGATCGCCGGTGGTAGCCACTGTGTTGCTTCCATTCTCGACGACCGTCACGGGCAATTGCATCAACCGCGCCATTACGCCACGCCGCACCGGGCATATCCGCTGGCCAATGAGCGGCACCCTCGCGTGGCGGAATCGAAGGAATAGCACCGCGTGCAGCAATGGCCGCATGGCATGGCTTGGTGTCGTAGGCACCGTCACCGCCAATGACATCGATTTGTTCTTCGCGTGGAATCTGGTCGAGCAACTTGGCCAGAGCGTCACCGTCAGCCACATTCTGATTCGTCATTAGCGCGGCATGCACTTGACCTGTATTCGCGTTGAGCGCGGGATGGACTTTACGCCACGTGCGCCGCTTCGAGTAGCCGTGCTGGCGCACCTTCCATTCACCTTCTCCATAGACCTTCAGACCGGTGCTGTCGACAACCAGATGGATCGGTTCATTGTCACGAAGGATCGGCAGTTCGACATCAAGCGTTTTTGCCCGGCGACAGAGCGTGGTGTAATTCGGCACCGGCAAGCTCGGGAAGGCCAAATCGCGCAGACTTTGGGTGAAACCTTGCAGGGCGCGCAAGGTCAGTCGATAGACGGTCTTCACGCCAAGTAATGCCTGAATCAGCGTATCGCCGTATACACACGTGGTCGCCCGTGTGTATACGGCGAGGCGTTGTTGCATAAATCGAGCGCGAGGACGCAATGGCATCGGACGGGCATAATTCAGGCGATACGAACGGATTGCGGACGAGCGAGGTCCGCCATGCGGTTGATGACGCCGACGCGAACGGAGACCTCGGTCGCTTGCGCGGCGATGTGACGCGCCCAGAGACAGTGGCCGGTGAGGGTCTTGAACCGATACATCGCATTCTCGGGAAGCGATCGCCGGTGGTAGCCACTGTGTTGCTTCCATTCTCGACGACCGTCACGGTCAATTGCATCAACCGCGCCATTACGCCACGCGAGGGTGCCGCTCATTGGCCAGCGGATATGCCCGGTGCGGCGTGGCGTAATGGCGCGGTTGATGCAATTGACCGTGACGGTCGTCGAGAATGGAAGCGACGCAGTGGCTACCACCGGCGATCGCTTCCCGAGAATGCGATGTATCGGTTCAAGACCCTCACCGGCCACTGTCTCTGGGCGCGTCACATCGCCGCCAGGCGACCGAGGTCGCCGTTCGCGTCGGCGCGTCATCAACCGCATGGCGGACCTCGCTCGTCCGCAATCCGTTCGTATCGCCTGAATTATGCCCGTCCGATGCCATGGCGTCCTCACGTTCGATTTATGCAACAACGCCGAAATTACCACAACGTATCGCACGCTATTTTATGCACAAATCAATTCGCTATGCAGCGTAATTCAAAATTACATATTTCTTATCAAGAACTTATGCGCGACTGCGGTATTCGTTGGTGCGCGTATTGATTTCGATCTTGTCTCCGGTGTTGCAAAATAGCGGCACTTGCAGCTCGTAGCCGGTGGCGATCTTAGCGTTTTTCAGCACCTTGCCCGATGAGGTGTCGCCCTTGACAGCTGGTTCTGTGTAAATGATTTCGCGCACGATGACGGGCGGCAGATCGACCAAGATAGGCTTCTCTTTGTGGAACACAACTTCGCAAGCCATGCCGTGTTCTAGATAGTTCAGTGCGGCGCCCATTATTTCCGCTTCGACTGCGTACTGGTTGTAGTCGACGTCCATGAACACATACATCGGATCGGCAAAGTAGGAGTAGGTCACTTCCTTGCGGTCGAGCACCACCACGTCGAACTTATCGTCTGCCTTGTAGACCGATTCCTGGGCAGCGTTGGTTAGCAGGTTCTTCAGCTTCATCTTGACGACGGCTGAATTGCGGCCCGACTTGTTGTACTCAGACTTCGCGACGACCCACGCGTCACTGCCGACTATAACGACGTTGCCTACACGGAGTTCCTGTGCGGTTTTCATAGCAAAATGTCCTGTGCAAAAGTTTTCCTTGCGGACGGCGTTGTTGCATAAATCGAGCAGGACGCAATGGCATTGACGATGCATAATTTCAGGCGATCCGAACGGATTGCGGACGAGCGAAGTTCGCTATGCGGTTGATTACGCCGACGCGAACGGCAACCTCGGGCACCTGCAAGGCGATGTGAAGCGCCCAGAGACAGTTTCAGGGGAGCGTCTTGAACCGATACATCGCATTCTCGGCAAGCGATGGCCGGTGGTAGCCACTGTCTTGCTTCCATTCTCGACGACCGTCACGGGCAATTGCATCAACCGCGCCATTACGCCACGCCGCACCGGGCATATCCGCTGGCCAATGAGCGGCGCCCTCGCGTGGCGGAATCGAAGGAACAGCACTGCGCGGAGCACAATGCCCGCATGGCATAGCTTGGTGTCGTAGGCACCGTCACCGCCGATGACATCGACTTGTTCTTCGCGTGGAATCTGGTCGGCCAACTTGGCCGAAGCGTCACGGTCAGCTACATTTTGATGCATCATTAGCGCGGCATGCACTTGACCCATATTCGCGTTGAGCGCGAGATAGACTTTACGCCACGTTCGCCGCTTCGAGTAGCCGTGCTGGCTCACCTTCCATTTACCTTCGCCAGGGACCTTCAGACCGGTACTGTCGACAACCAGATGGATCGGTTCGTTGTCGAGAAGGATCGGAAGTTCGACATCAAGCATTTTTGCCCGGCGACAGAGCGTGGTGTAATTCGGCACCGGCAAGCTCGGGAAGGCCAGATTGCGCAGACTTTGGGTGAAACCTTGCAGAGCTGGCAACGTCTGTCGATAGACGGACCGGAGGCCAAGTAATGCCTGAATCAGGCGTAACGCCGTAGAGACACAAGCGCCCCCGCATGGGTATGGCGTCGAGTATTCTAGAAAGGACGGCTGCATCTATCCATATCGTCACGTTCCCCCGGTTGATCAGGCCTTCATTATAGGCCGCCCAATTCTTGAAATGGTAGCGTGCCTTCAGCTCACCTGTCTTGTGTATGTCCTTGCGTATTTTCTTGGCAAAAATTAGGCAGTTACTCTGGACTCTGACTTGATAGGAGGGGGCTGGCCGGCGAGCGTTGCGCGTAAACGTCCACGGCTTTCGCTCGATTTATGCAACAACGCCCAACAACGCCGAAAAAATTAGGAAGTGACGCTGTAATCCGGCTCAATATTTTCGTAACCTCCTACCGAGCAAAAACTTTCCATATGAAATATGCGTCATGGCACGCGAATTGCGAAACTCGACGGGAGGATGCGAATCATACCCAGACCATCTCTTGCACCATCCTCCCTTTTCTCGCTCTTAAGGAGAACGACCATCATGGCACTCACGAATAGCCTCGAAGACAAACTCGACCGAGGTTTCATGGGGCTGCGGCGTACCGGTCGCCGTATTACGCGTGATGCAGGCCCCAACGCCCACAACTTCAATGCCGCCGTCAAAGACGACGTCCGCTTACTGGTCGAGGAACTCGAAGATCTGTTGCAGAAGGAAGACACTGACGTCGAATCGCTGCGTAAGCGCTTACACGACCACCTCGCCGAAGTTCGCGGCACGCTCAACGACGTCACCGACGACGCGCTCTATCGTCTGCGTGCACAGGCCGCCTGCGTCTCGCAGGCGGTCCACAAGAATCCGTGGCAGACCGCTGGTGTGGTTGCCGGTTTAGCCTTCTTCGCGGGCCTGCTACTCGCGCGCCGTTGATCCGGTACTTTTCCCTTTGGCTATTGATCCGAAATAGCGTTGTTGCATAAATCGAATGTGAGGACGCAATAGCATCGACGGGATAATTTCAGGCGATACGAACGGATTGCGGACGAGCGAGGTCCGCCATACGGTTGATGACGCCGACGCGAATGGAGACCTCGGTCGCCTCCTGCGAGTCGATGTGACGCGCCCAGAGACAGTTTCCGGTGAGGGTCTTGAACCGATACATCGCATTCTCGGCAAGCGATTGCCGGTGGTAGCCACTGTCTTGCTTTTATTCTCGACTACCGTCACGGGCAATTGCATCAACCGCGCCATTACGCCACGCCGCACCAGGCATATCCGCTGGCCAATGAACGGCACCCTCGCGCGGCGGAATCGAAGGAATAGCACTGCGTGCAGCAATGGCCGCATGGCATGGCTTGGTGTCGTAGGCACCATCACCGCCGATGACATCGATTTGTTCTTCGCGTGGAATCTGGTCGAGCAACTTGGCCAGAGCGTCACCGTCAGCCACATTCTGATTCGTCATTAGCGCGGCATGCACTTGACCCGTATTCGCGTTGAGCGCGAGATGGCCTTTACGCCACGTGCGCCGCTTCAAGTAGCCGTGCTGGCGCACCTTCCATTCACCTTCTCCATAGACCTTCAGACCGGTGCTGTCGACAACCAGATGGATCGGTTCATTGTCACGACGGATCGGCAGTGCGACATCAAGCGTTTTTGCCCGGCGACAGAGCGTGGTGTAATTCGGCACCGGCAAGCTCGGGAAGGCCAGATCGCGCAGACTTTGGGTGAAACCTTGCAGGGCGCGCAACGTCAGTCGATAGACGGTCTTCACGCCAAGTAATGCCTGAATCAGTGTATCGCCGTATAGACACGGGCGACCACGTGTGGGTATGGCATCGGGTATTCTGGCAAGGACGGCTTCATCTATCCATATTGTTACGTTCCCCCGGTTGATCAGGCCTTCATCATAGGCCGCCCAATTCCTGACACGGTAGCGTGCCTTCGGCTCACCTTTCTTGTGTATGTCCTTGCGCATTTTTTTGGCAAAAATTAGGCAGTTACTCTGGAATCTGACTTGATAGGAGGCTGGCCTCGCGACCGTTGCGCGTAAACGTCAACGGCTCTCGCTAGATTTATGCAACAACGCCCCTAACAACGCCAGGTAAACTGACTCAGCAAGCACCTGGCAAGGTGCCGCTCAGATGTCGAGCGGGTCCACTTCGATGCTCCAGCGCAACACGCCCTTCAATTCGCGCAGCCGAAGTTTCCACGCCGCCAGGACGTGTTGCAACACCACGCGTGAAGCACTTTCCACCAGCAGTTGTGCGCGGTGCACATCGAGCACCTTCACGATCGTCATCGGAACGGCGTCGTAAACGGTCACACGTTCTGCGCCGGGCAGCGCCACCAACTCGGTCGCGCTCGCCTGCAAGAAGGCTAGCGCGGCCTCCAGAGTGCGGCCCTCTGCGCGCAGCAGCGCCTGGTGGACGAAGGGCGGCAGGTGCGCGGCGCGGCGCTCGGCCAGCATCGAACCGGCAAAGCCGATGTAATCGTGCCGCGCTAGCGCGTGATAAAGCGCGTGGCGCGGATAGCGAGTCTGGATCAGCACATCACCGGGCAGCCCGGCGCGGCCCGCGCGGCCACTGACCTGCATCAACTGGGCGAACAGACGCTCGGTGGCGTGGAAGTCGTAAGAGAACAGGGCGGTATCGGCATTGAGCACACCGACGAGCGAGACGCGCCGAAAGTCGTGTCCTTTGGCGATCATCTGGGTGCCAATCAGGATGTCGACCTCTCCGGCATGTACGTCGGAAAATAGCGCCTCGGCGCTGCCCTTGCGGCGCGTGCTGTCGGCGTCGATGCGCAGGATCCGCGCGCCCGGCACCGCTTCAATGAGCGTCTCCTCGACGCGCTGCGTGCCACGACCGAGCGGCGCGATATCGACATTACCGCACTCAGGGCAGTTGTACGGGATCCGCGATTCCCAGCCGCAATGGTGGCAGCGCAGCGCACGCTCAAACTTATGAAGCACCACGTAGGCGCTGCAGCGTGGGCAGCCGGCCACCCAGCTGCAGGCGTCACAGGCCAACGCTGGCGCGTAGCCTCGTCGGTTCAGGAAGATCAGGCTCTGCTCGCCGCGTTCAAGCCGGCCCTTGAGCGCGGTCACCAGCGGTCCCGACAAGCCGCCGATCGAGGCCCGGCCACGCCGCCGCTCCTCCTCCAGATCGACCAGCCTGACGGTGGGCAGCACCGCGTCGGCCACCGCGCGGTGCGACAGCATGAGCCGCGTATAGCGGCCCTGCTCGCTTTGCCACCAGCTTTCCAGCGAGGGTGTGGCCGAACCCAGCACCACCGGGATCTCGAGCCGCTTGGCGCGCCACACCGCGAGGTCACGCGCCGAGTAGCGCAGGCCTTCCTGCTGCTTGTAGGCGGGATCGTGCTCTTCGTCGACCACAATCATCGCCAGCGACGGCAGTGAGGCCAGCACCGCCAGGCGCGTGCCAAGCATAATGCGTGCGCGACCGGCATGGGCAGCGAGCCAGTGTCGCAGGCGTTCACCCTCAGCTAGCCCGCTGTGCAGCGTGACGAGCGCACCGGGCGGCAACACAGCGGCGAAACGAGCGCAGAACGCAGCCTCGAACTGCGGTATCAGATTGATCTCGGGCACCAGCACCAGCGCCTGCGCCTCGGGCCGCGTGGTCAGCAGCGCCGCCAGCGCGCGCAAGTAGACCTCGGTCTTACCACTGCCCGTTACGCCATGCAGCAGGAAGGGCGCGAAGCCGCGCGCGGCTTCGATCGCTTCCAGCGCGTCGGCCTGCTCGGCGGTGAGGGCTGGCGGCACAGGCGTGCCGATCGAGTTACCCACCGCTTGTCTACCGACGTCGGCGGAGGTAATCTTGATGCAAGCGGCCCAACCCACCTCGCACCACGCTTTGAGCGTCGCCTGCGCTTTAGGATGCAGCGCACGCAGTGCGGGAAGGGACAGGGGGGATTGTTGAGCAGTGCCTGTGCGAGCCGCCGCAGTGCAGCAGCACGCGGAGATAGCGCTTCGGGCAGCGCCTCGCGACCGGCGGGCGATAGCTGGTAGCGGATCTCGGGCACCAGCAGGTGGCCCCTCCAGCGCTCAGCGTCGCGCAGCGCCTGCGGCAGCGCCGGCAGGGCAACCTCGCCGCGGCTACGCTGATAGTAGTCGGCCGCGAAATTAACCAGGTCGAGCCAGTCGCCGGCCAGCGGCGGCAGCTCGGCGCAGATCGCGGCGACCTCGCGTAGGCGGTTCTCGGGCACCTCGGTGTGAGCGGTGACTTCGCAAACGAGACCCACCACCAGCCGCTTGCCAAACGGCACCTGCACCAGCATGCCGACGCGCGGGGGAAGCGCGCCGCGATATCGGTAATCGAATAGCGTCTCCAGAGGATGATCGAGCGCGGCGCGCACGTAAAAAAAATTGCTCATCGGCAGCCCAGCGCGCGGATAGACACGGTCGACGGTCGTCGCATGACCGGCGACGCGAAGTTAAGGTAAAACGTCACTTTCTATGCTAGGTTTTGAGTTTTCATTGGCGTTGTTGCATAAACGTCAACGGGGATCTCGCTCGCTTTATGCAACAACACCGTTCTCATTACAAATCAGTGAAAGCCAATCCTTCCTGGGGATAACTTTGTTGAGAACTCGTGCTTGACCTTATCCAGGAAGGGCTTCCCCGCGTTTCAGTCACTGCTTTTTGATAGCTCGTGTCGCTTTTCTTCGAGCCTTATCCGGCACGACCGCTATCCAATTCCCATTGCCATAGCCTTTACGTTTTGTGGACGCGGCGCTTTACCATGTCGCAACGTGCAAAATGTGTATAAGTGGCGTTATTGCATAAATCGAGCACGAGGACGCAATGGCATCGACGGGCATAATTTCCGGCTATACGAATGGATTGCGGACGAGCGAGGTCCGCCATGCGGTTGATTACGCCGACGCGAACGGAGACCTCGGTCGCCTGCGAGTCGATGTGACGCGCCCAGAGACAGTTGCCGGTGAGGGCCTTGAACCGGCGTTGTTGCATAAATCGAGCGAGATCCGTTGACGTTTACGCGCAACGGTCGCGGGGCCAGCCTCCTATCCAGTCAGATTCCAGAGTAATCTGCCTAATTTTTGCCAAGAAAATGCGCAAGGACATACACAAGAAAGGTGAGCCGAAGGCACGCTACCGTGTCAGGAATTGGGCGGCCTATAATGAGGGCCTGATCAACCGGGGGAACGTAACAATATGGATAGATGAAGCCGTCCTTGCCAAAATACCCGATGCCATACCCACACGTGGTCGCCCGTGTCTATACGGCGATACGCTGATTCAGCGCATTACTTGGCGTGAAGACCGTCTATCGACTGACCTTGCGCGCCCTGCAAGGTTTCACCCAAAGTCTGCGCGATTTGGCCTGCCCGAGCTTGCCGATGCCGAATTACACCACGCTCTGTCGCCGGGCAAAAACGCTTGATGTCGAACTGCCGCTCCTTCGTGACAATGAACCGATCCATCTGGTTGTCGACAGCACCGGTCTGAAGGTCTATGGAGAAGGTGAATGGAAGGTGCGCCAGCACGGCTACTCGAAGCGGCGCACGTGGCGTAAAGTCCATCTCGCGCTCAACGCGAATACAGGTCAAGTGCATGCCGCGCTAATGACGAATCAGAATGTGGCTGACGGTGACGCTCTGGCCAAGTTGCTCGACCAGATTCCACGCGAAGAACAAATCGATGTCATCGGCGGTGACGGCGCCTACGACACCAAGCCATGCCATGCGGCCATTGCTGCACGCAGTGCTATGCCTTCGATTCCGCCACGCGTGGGTGCCGCTCATTGGCCAACGGATACGCCCGGTGCGGCGTGGCGTAATGGCGCGGTTGATGCAATTACCTGTGACAGTCGTCGAGAATGGAAGCAAGACAGTGGCTACCACCGTCGATCGCTTGCCTAGAATGCGATGTATCGGGTCAAGACGCTCACCGGCAACTGTCTCTGGGCGCGTCACATTGACTCGCAGGCGACCTCGGTCGCCTGCGAGTCGGCGTCTTGATCAGCAGTTCGTGATCTTGAAGATATGCGCGTCGATGCCATTGCGTCCTCGTGCTCGATTTATGCAACAACAGGCGTTGTTGCATAAATCGAGCGAGAGCCGGTGACGTTTACGCGCAACGGTCGCGGGGCCAGCCTCCTATCAAGTCAAATTCCAGAGTAACTGCCTAATTTCCAGAGTAACTGCCTAATTTTTCCAAGAAATACGCAAGGACATACACAAGAAAGGTGAGCCGAAGGCACGCTACCGTGTCAGGAATTGGGCGGCCTATAATGAAGGCCCTGATCAACCGGGGGAACGTAACAATATGGATAGATGAAGCCGTCCTTGCCAGAATACCCGATGCCATACCCACACGTGGTCGCCCGTGTCTATACGGCGATACGCTGATTTAGGCATTACTTGGCGTGAAGACCGTCTATCGACTGACGTTGCGCGCCCTGCAAGGTTTCACCCAAAGTCTGCGCGATCTGGCCTTCCCGAGCTTGCCGGTGCCGAATTACACCACGCTCTGTCGCCGGGCAAAAACGCTTGATGTCGAACTGCCGATCCTTCGTGACAATGAACCGATCCATCTGGATGTCGACAGCACCGGTCTGAAAGTCTATGGAGAAGGTGAATGGAAGGTGCGCCAGCACGCCTACTCGAAGCGGCGCACGTGGCGTAAAGTCCATCGCGCGCTCAACGCGAATACGGGTCAAGTGTATGCCGCGCTAATGACGAATCAGAATGTGGCTGACGGTGACGCTCTGGCCAAGTTGCTCGACCAGATTCCACGCGAAGAACAAATCGATGTCATCGGCGGTGACGGTGCCTACGACACCAAGCCATGCCATGCGGCCATTGCTGCACGCAGTGCTATTCCTTCGATTCCGCCACGCGAGGGTGCCGCTCATTGGCCAGCGGATATGCCCGGTGCGGCGTGGCGTAATGGCGCGGTTGATGCAATTGCCCGTGACGGTCGTCGAGAATGGAAGCAACACAGTGGCTACCACCGGCGATCGCTTGCCGAGAATGCGATGTATCGGTTCAAGACCCTCACCGGCCACTGTCTCTGGGTGCGTCACATCGCCGCGCAGGCGACCGAGGTCGCCGTTCGCGTCGGCGTCATCAACCGCATGGCGGACCTCGCTCGTCCGCAATCCGTTCGTATCGCCTGAATTATGCCCGTCCGATGCCATGGCGTCCTCACGTTCGATTTATGCAAAAACGCCCAACAACACCTCTTCAACTGGTCCGGCATCTGATCGCGCAATAGCGCGGGAATTTCCACTTCCTGCTGCTCACTCAGGGCTCAGCTTGGGTTTAGTGCTCGACCGCTCGGCTTGTCCCGCAATCCAGCCGCACTTTCGCGAGTGTAGCGCTTGCAAATATCACACATGCCGGTGCGCGACAGGTTCGTATGCTCGTCAATTTCTTCGTAGGCCCAAGCCGCTCGGGCGCAGGTTGATCACCTGTCTTTGCCGCTTTTCACGTGCCTCACGAGGAAGCGAGCTCATGTCTCGTTTTTCCATCTCTCTCACATGAGGGTCAATTTTCCAATTTCAAGATCACGAGTTTAGAATCAATAACCAGGACTCGTCCCTCAAAATGAATGCGCCCTGCCGGGCGCACCGAAAACAAAAAACCAGCCTCAAGGCCGGTTTTTTGTATCAGCGTGAGATGATTTCAGTTTATTGGCTCGCGCCCACAGCTGGAGCAGCAGCCGAGGATGCACCAGCGTCCGAAGCCAGGGCGGCAGCAGCCGATGCAGCGTCGCTCGCAGCAGCGTCCGAAGCAGCCGACGAAGCAGCTGCCGATGCGTCGCTAGCAGCCGACGAAGCAGCTTGGTCTGAGCTCTTGTTGCACGCAACGAGTGCAACGGCGGCCAACAGGGAAGCTACGAGGAGGGATTTCTTCATGATCACGTCCTTCTATGGTTAAAGGTAAGCAACAGCGCGAAACAATACCGGTAATGTGCTCCAACACCGACCTGGGCCGCTGTGGAGATGCACTGCCAGAGTGTGAATCTTCCCTACGGCTTGGGCAGTAATTATATGCACTTTCCTATCGACCGTCGACAAATGCGGGGTCAATACGTTGTCTTTCCCATACAAGTTCGGCCTGTATGGGCGTCTTACCAGAACAAGCCGACTACGGTTCACCCTAGCTGATCCAGCCCGCACAATACCACTCATGAAGCAAAGCTGTCATGAGGGGGTGAGATGTACGGGGTCAATAAGAGACTAATTCAAATTCCCCGTGAGGGGGCTGTATACTTTTTCAGGGCGTTGTTGCATAAATCGAGCGTGAGGACGCAATGGCATCGACGGGGATAATTTCAGGCGATACGAACGGATTGCGGACGAGCGAGGTCCGCCCCATGCGGTTGATGACGCCAACTCGAACAGCGACCTCGGTCGCCTGCGCGTCGATGTGACGCGCCCAGAGACAGTGGCCGGTGAGGATCTTGAACCGATACATCGCATTCTCGGTAAGCGATCGACGGTGGTAGCCACTGTCTTGCTTCCATTCTCGACGACCGTCACGGGCAATTGCATCAACCGCCCCATTACGCCACGCCGCACCGGGCATATCCGCTGGCCAATGAGCGGCACCCTCGCGTGGCGGAATCGAAGGAATAGCACTGCGTGCAGCAATGGCCGCATGGCATGGCTTGGTGTCGTAGGCGCCGTCACCGCCGATGACATCGATTTGTTCTTCGCGTGGAATCTGGTCGAGCAACTTGGCCAGAGCGTCACCGTCAGCCACATTCTGATTCGTCATTAGCGCGGCATACACTTGACCCGTATTCGCGTTGAGCGCGAGATGGACTTTACGCCACGTGCGCCGCTTCGAGTAAGCGTGCTGGCGCACCTTCCTTCCATTCCCCTTCGCCAGGGACCTTCAGACCGGTGCTGTCGACAACCAGATGGATCTGGTTCGTTGTCGCGAAGGATCGGCAGTTCGATATCAAGCGTTTTTACCCGGCGACAGAGCGTGGTGTAATTCGGCACCGGCAAACTCGGGAAAGCCAAATCGCGAAGACTTTGGATGAAACCTTGCAAGGCACGCAACGTCCGTCGATAGACGATCTTCACGCCAAGTAATGCCTGAATCAACGTATCGCCCCGCATAGACGCGGGCGACCACGCCTAGGTATAGACCCCCCCGTCGGGTATTCTGGCAAGGACGGCTTTATCTATCCATATCGTCACGTTCCCCCGGTTGATCAGGCCTGCATTATAGGCTGCCCAACTCCTAACACGGTAGCATGCTTTCATCTCACCTGTCTTGTGTCTGTCCTTGCGCATTTTTGGGGCGTTGTTGCATAAATCGAACGTGAGGACGCCATGGCATCGGACGGGCATAATTCAGGCGATACGAACGGATTGCGGACGAGCGAGGTCCGCCATGCGGTTGATGACGCCGACGCGAACGGCGACCTCGGTCGCCTGCGCGGCGATGTGACGCGCCCAGAGACAGTGGCCGGTGAGGGTCTTGAACCGATACATCGCATTCTCGGCAAGCGATCGCCGGTGGTAGCCACTGTGTTGCTTCCATTCTCGACGACCGTCACGGGCAATTGCATCAACCGCGCCATTACGCCACGCCGCACCGGGCATATCCGCTGGCCAATGAGCGGCACCCTCGCGTGGCGGAATCGAAGGAATAGCACTGCGTGCAGCAATGGCCGCATGGCATGGCTTGGTGTCGTAGGCACCGTCACCGCCGATGACATCGATTTGTTCTTCGCGTGGAATCTGGTCGAGCAACTTGGCAAAGCGTCACCGTCAGCCACATTCTGATTCGTCATTAGCGCGGCATGCACTTGACCTGCATTCGCGTTGAGCGCGAGATGGACTTGACGCCACGTGCGCCGCTTCGAGTAGCCGTGCTGGCGCACCTTCCATTCACCTTCTCCATAGACCTTCAGACCGGTGCTGTCGACAACCAGATGGATCGGTTCATTGTCACGAAGGATCGGCAGTTCGACATCAAGCGTTTTTGCCCGGCGACAGAGCGTGGTGTAATTCGGCACCGGCAAGCTCGGGAAGGCCAAATCGCGCAGACTTTGGGTGAAACCTTGCAGGGCGCGCAAGGTCAGTCGATAGACGGTCTTCACGCCAAGTAATGCCTGAATCAGCGTATCGCCGTATAGACACGGGCGACCATGTGTGGGTATGGTATCGGGTATTCTGGCAAGGACGGCTTCATCTATCCATATTGTTACGTTCCCCCGGTTGATCAGGCCTTCATATTATAGGCCGCCCAATTCCTGACACGGTAGCGTGCCTTCGGCTCACCTTTCTTGTGTATGTCCTTGCGCATTTTCTTGGCAAAAATTAGGCAGTTACTCTGGAATCTGACTTGATAGGAGGCTGTCCCCGCGACCATTGCGCGTAAACGTCAACGGATCTCGCTTGATTTATGCAATAACGCCACAAAACAGGCTCTGGAACGGACGAAGGGGCATCTCAAAAAAGCGGTTATCAGCCATTTACGTCGTCTCCAAAAATCACCACAACGTGTCGCTCGCTATTTCACGCACAAACTAATTCGTTATACAGCTTAATTCAAGTTAACATATTTTTGGTCAATAAGGCGTTGTTGCATAAATCGAGCGTGAGGACGAAAGGGAACGAATTGCAGACCTCGCTCGTCCGCAATCCGTTCGTATCGCCTGAAATTATGCCCGTCGATGCCATTGCGTCCTCGCGCTCGATTTATGCAACAACGCCGGTCAATAAATGCGCGAGTAAGGGTCCGCGCAAGGATGGACAACGCGATGTGGCAGCGGCCCGTGGCCGCGGTGCCCGGGCTTCGGTGCGCGCGGATACGAACCTAGGATCTTTAGAAAAGCGGCTGTGCCGTCGAGCTCCGTTAGGGCCGCCGCTACCGCCGCGTCATCGCGATAGCCTTCGATGTCGATATAGAAGTAATATTCCCAGGTGCCCACGCGCGCCGGTCGCGACTCGAAGCGCGTCATCGACACACCATGTCGCGCGAGTGGCTCCAGCAGTTTGAATACGGCACCCGGCTCGTTCTTGACCGACACGATCAGCGAGGTCTGGTCGTTGCCGCTAGGCGCGGTCGGAGTATGGCCGATGGTGACGAAGCGGGTGCGGTTGTGCGGATCATCCTGGATCATCGAATAGGCGATCTGCAAGCCGTAATGGATCGCCGCGCGGTCACTGGCAATAGCCGCCACGCTGGGGGCGTCGCCCGCCAGGCGGGCCGCCTCGGCATTGCTGGCCACCGCCTGGCGCTCCAGGTGTGGCGCGTTGATGGCAAGCCAGCGCTGACATTGCGCGAGCGACTGTGCATGCGCGCAGACGCGCTTCACGCCGTCGAGGCTGCCGCTTTGCGAGAGCAGGTTGTGGTGGATCGGCAGCGACAGCTCGCCGCCGATCAGCAGCTGCGTATGCAGCAACTGATCGAGCGTGCGCGAGACCGCACCCTCGGTCGAATTCTCGACCGGCACGATGCCGAATTCCGAGGTGCCGGCCTCGACGCCGCGGAACACCTCGTCGATCGAGGGGCAGGGCAGCCCCTCGATCGATTGTCCAAAGTATGCGAGCATGGCTTGTTCACTATAGGTGCCGATCGGCCCCAGGAAAGACACGCGGATGGTCTTTTCTAGCGAGCGACTGGCGGCCATGATTTCACGCCAGATCGTATTGATGTGCTCGCCGACCAGTGGTCCCTCGCTCATCTCCTGCAGACGCTCGATCACCTGCTGCTCGCGCTCAGGACGGAATACCGGAACCTTAAATTCCTTCTTGATCTCGCCGATCTCGAGCGCCACCGTGGCGCGCTGGTTCAGCAGCGCGATCAGCCGCGTATCGATTGCGTCGATACGCTCTCGCAAGGGTTTGAGTAAGGCATTGAGTTCGTCATCCATGCTGAATAGCCGTGCTTGATGAGCGCGCCTGAAGCCGTCAGGCCTGGCCGCGCTCAAAATCTTTCATGTACTCGATGAGCGCCTTCACGCCCGCGAGTGGCACTGCATTGTAGATCGACGCCCGCATGCCGCCGACGGACTTGTGACCCTTCAGCTGCAGCAGCCCACGCGCTTTCGCGCCGGCAAGGAAATCTTCGTTGCGTGTCTCATCGGCGAGGAAAAACGGCACGTTCATGCGCGAACGCGCATTCTTCTCAACTTTGTTGAGATAGAAGATGCTGGCGTCGATCGCGTCGTAGAGTTGCGCGGCCTTCTCGACATTGCGCGCCTCGATCGTCTCCAGACCACCCTGCGCCTTTAGCCACTTGAATACCAGCCCGGCGATGTAGATGGCATAGGTAGGCGGCGTGTTGTACATCGAATTGTTGGAAGCTACCGTTTTCCATTCAAAGGCGGATGGGCAGATCGGCAGCGCGCGATCAAGCAGGTCATCCCGCACGATCACCAGCGTCACGCCGGCCATACCGATGTTCTTCTGTGCGCCGCCGAACAGCGCGCCATAGCGGCTGATGTCGAGCGGGCGCGACAGGATGTGGGAGGAGACGTCGGCGACCAGCGGCACGCTGCCAGTATCGGGGATCTCGAAGGTCTCGACGCCGTCGATGGTCTCGTTGGTGCACAGATGCACATAGGCCGGATCGGCCGACATCTGCCATGCGGGAAAGGCGGGCACGCGCGTGAAACCGTCCTCGGTGCGCCCCGTGGCAGCCAGGTGGGGAGTGCTATACTTCTCTGCTTCCTTGAACGACTTCTGCGACCAGGAGCCGGTCACCACGAAATCGACGTTCTGACGCGTTCCAAGTAGGTTCATTGGAACGATGGCGTTCTCGGCGATGCCGCCGCCCTGCAGGAACAGCACGCGATAGTTGTCGGGCACGCCCAGAAGATCGCGCAAGTCGGCCAGCGCGGTTTCATGGATCGAGGTGAACTCGCGACCGCGATGGCTCATCTCCATCACACTCATGCTGCTGCCGTTCCAGTCAAGCATCTCGTCGGCCGCCTGACGCAGCACGTCCTCGGGCATGGCCGCGGGACCGGCGGAAAAATTGAAAACGCGCATCTTAGAATCTCGGGAGGGGACGCAGCGCACCCGGAATGCGCCGGATGCTGCGCCAAAAAAGAAATGGCTATTTACGCTCACGCGCAAATAGCCACATTATCGCACCGACGTTTCCGCACCGCAAAATCGGCGCGCTCCCACCAGCGGCAGCAAGAATGCGTGCTTACTTGCCCAGTTTGACGGCCGAGATTTCTTTGTCGGCTTGGGCACGGGTTGCCTGGATCGCTTGCGGCATGTACTTCTGCATCAGGCCGTTGACTACGTCACGACCAACCTTATCCTGCACCTGGATGAACTTGAGGCCCGTTGGGCTTTTGTAAAACGTCATCAGGTCTTTGATTTCCAAGGTGCTGTAGTACTTCGCGTAAGCGTTGTACTGAGCCTGCATCGCGTCGTTTTTGAAGCCTTGCGAATTGAATACCTTGCCGGCGCCATCGACCAGCTTCTGCACCGAATTCTTCTGCAGGCTCGGCACGGACGCCTGCTTCTCGGCTTCCGTCAGCGTCTTGTTCTCCGACAGGGCATCCGACAGAATCGCCGGCACGAGTTGCTTCGACTGCATTTCTGCGCTGTTGGCGATCGCGCCAATCAGCTTCGGTGCATCGATGGCGTTCAGCAAGTCTCTGATCGCCGCCTTTTTATCTGCGTCGATCTGCGCTGCTGCCACAGTCGAAGTAGCCACCTGGTTCGACAGCGCCTGCGCCATGGCGAATGTTGGCACGATGGCTGCCAGCAGCACCAGTTGCTTGAATTGTTTTTGCATCATCACTCCCTCATGGAAATTTGACATCCTTCCCTCCCCCAAAAGAAGGGGATTCCTACGGCACTTACAGCAGCTTTGTGCTGTTATGGGCCGCTTCGCGGCGGGTTCCTGCTTGACAGAGAGACCCTACGCTTGGCCCTCGCGGGGCGTGTTATTGTATAAATCGAACATGAGGAAGCAACGGCATCGATGGGCATAATTTCAGGCGATACGAACGGATTGCGGACGAGCGAAGTCCGCCATGCGGTTGATTACGCCGACTCGCAGGCGAACGAGGTCGCCTGCGAGTCGATGTGATGCTCCCAGAGACAGTTGCCGCTGAGCGTCTTGAACCGATACAGCGTATTCGCGGCAAGCGACCGCCGGTGGTAAGCCACTGTCTTTCTTCCATTCTCGACGACTGTCACGGGCAATTGCATCAACCTCGCCATGACGCCATGCCGCACCGAACATATCCGCTGGCCAATGAGCGGCACCCTCGTGTGGTGGAATCGAAGGAATAGCACTGCGTGCAGCAATGGCCGCATGGCATGGTTTGGTGTCGTAGGCACCGTCACCGCCGATGACATCGATTTGTTCTTCGGATGGAATCTGGTCGAACAACTTGGCCAGAGCGTCACCGTCAGCCATATTCTGATTCTTCATTAGCGCGGCATGCACTTGACTCGTATTCGCGTTGAGCGCGAGATGGACTTTACGCTACGTGCGCCGCTTCGAGTAGCCGTGCTGGCGCACCCTTCCACTCACCTTCGCCATAGACCTTCAGACCGGTGCTGTCGACATCCAGATGGATCGATTCGTTGTCGAGAAGGATCGGCAGTTCGACATGAAGCGTTTTTGCCCAGCGACAGAGCGTGGGGTAATTCGGCACCGGAAAGCCCGGGAAGGCCAGATCGCGCAGACTTTGAGTGAAACCTTGCAGGGCGCGCAACGTCAGTCGATAGACGGTCTTCACGCTAAGTAATGGCTGAATCAGCGTATCGCCGTATAGACACGGGCGACCACGTGTGGGTATGGCATCGGGTATTCTGGCAAGGACGGCTTCATCTATCCATATCGTCACGTGCCCCGGTTGATCAGGTCTTCATTATAGGCCGCCCAATTCCTGACACGGTAGCGTGCCTTCGGCTCACTTGTCTTGTGTATGTCCTTGCGCATTTTCTTGGCAAAAATTAGGCAGTTACTCTGGAATCTGACTTGATATTAATCCGCAAGAAAATGACCCCAGCATTCGTAAGAAGCTAGCGGGCGGCGTGCCATGGTCGGCCCCGTCTACTTTGCCAGTAGCTGTGGCGGTACGCCCATCGAAATCATCTCGGCAGTACATCGAACAGCAGCCGCCGCCGGATTAGCCCGTATAGAATGCCTACGCCGTCCGTGCTATCCTTCCTACCGAGAAAGGCGGGATTTTTGTTGCCGCGCACCCGATTGACGATTTCTTGCACCGTCTGTCCCGGCTACTCAACGGCTCGGGCGGCAGGCAGCCCCCAATTCAGGCGTCTCCGCCCTCTGATTCCAATGCGTCGTCGGTGTCGATCTCGCTGTCCGCATCTGCCTCGGCAATTTGCTGCAGGCCTGAAAGCTTGGTGCCCTCACCCAAATTAATAAGTGTAACACCTTGCGTCGCCCGTCCCATCTCGCGGATCTCCGAAACGCGCGTGCGGATCAGCACGCCCGCCGTGGTGATCAGCATGATCTCGCTTTCCGGCTCAACCAGGGTGGCAGCCACCACCTTGCCGTTGCGCTCGGAGGTCTGGATCGCGATCATGCCCTTCGTGCCGCGACCGTGGCGCGTGTACTCGGTGATCGGGGTGCGCTTGCCGTAGCCGTTCTCGGTGGCTGTCAACACCGACTGCTTCTCGCCGCCGGCCACCAGCATGGCGATCACTTGTTGGCCGTCCTCCAGCTGCATGCCGCGCACACCGCGCGCCTCGCGACCCATCGGGCGCACGTCGTTCTCGTCAAAGCGTACCGCCTTGCCCGCGTCGGAGAACAGCATCACTTCGTGCCCGCCGTTTGTGAGCGCCGCGCCGATCAGAAAATCGCCCTCATCAAGATCAACGGCGATGATGCCCTTCTTCAGCGGTCGGGTGAAGGCCTCAAGCGGGGTCTTCTTGACGATGCCGAGCGAGGTGCCCATGAACACGTACGTGTCGGCCGAGAACTCCCTCACCGGCAACACCACGTTGATTTTCTCCCCGTCCTGCAGTGGGAGCATATTGACAATCGGTCGGCCTCGGGAGTTGCGCGAGCCCTGCGGAACCTCGTAGACCTTGACCCAGTAGACGCGACCTCGGTTCGAGAAGCACAGGATGTAGTCGTGTGTGTTGGCGATGAAAAGCGTCTCGATCCAGTCGTCTTCTTTTATCTGCGTGGCCTGCTTACCGCGCCCGCCGCGCTTCTGCGCTCTGTACTCGGACAGCGGCTGCGACTTCACGTAGCCAGCATGTGACATGGTCACCACCATGTGCTGCGGCGTGATCAGGTCCTCGCTGTTCAGATCGGTAGCGTTCAGCTCGATGCGCGAGCGGCGTTCGGAACCGAACTCGCTCTTCACCGCCGTCAGCTCTTCGCCGATAATGGTGGTGATCCGCTCCTGGCGCGCCAGGATGTCGAGCAGGTCGGCAATCTGGGCTATCACCTCGCGGTACTCGCCGATGATCTTGTCTTGCTCGAGACCGGTCAGGCGCTGCAGGCGCATCTGCAAAATTTCCTGGGCCTGGGTCTCGGAAAGGTTGTACTTACCGTCGGTCTGCATCCAGAAAGCCGGGTGCAGCCCTTCCGGACGATAGGCCTCATGGCCGACCGCCTCGGCGTTCTCGGCCTGCGAGCGCACCAGCATCTCGCGCACCAGAGACGAATCCCAGCAACGTGCCATCATCGCCTGGCGGGCGATCTGCGGCGTCGGCGCAACCTTGATCAGTGCGATGAAGTCGTTGATGTTGGCCAGCGCGACAGCCAGGCCTTCTAGCATATGGCCGCGCTCTCGGGCCTTGCGCAGTTCATAGATAGTGCGCCGCATCAGCACCTCGCGACGATGCGCGAGGAAGCATTTGAGCATCTCCTTCAGGTTCAGAAGTTTCGGCTGACCATCGACCAGCGCGACCATATTCACGCCGAAGGTATACTGCAGCTGCGTCAACTTATAGAGGTTGTTGAGCACCACCTCGGGCACTGCGCCGCGCTTGAGTTCGATCGCCACGCGTATGCCGCTTTTGTCGGATTCGTCACGGATGTCGGAGATGCCCTCGAGCTTCTTCTCAGTGACGAGTTCGGCAATGCGCTCCAGCAGCGAGCGCTTGTTCACCTGATAGGGTAGTTCGTCGACGATGATCACCATGCGCTGGCCACGATCGATTTCCTCGAAGTGCGTAGTAGCGCGCATCACCACCCGACCGCGACCGGTGCAATAGCCCTCGCGTACGCCGGCGACGCCGTAAATGATGCCAGCGGTCGGGAAATCGGGGGCGGGAATAATCTCGATCAGCTCGTCGATCGAAATCTGCGGGTTGGCAAGCAGGTGATGGCAGGCATCGACCACTTCCGACAAGTTGTGTGGCGGGATGTTAGTGGCCATGCCGACCGCGATGCCCGAGGAGCCGTTGATCAGCAGGTTCGGGATCCGCGCCGGGAGGATCAGCGGTTCACTTTCGCTGCCGTCGTAGTTGGGCCCGAAGTCGACCGTTTCTTTGTCGATGTCGACCAGCAGCTCGTGACCAATCTTCGCCATGCGGATTTCGGTGTAGCGCATTGCGGCGGCGTTGTCGCCATCGACCGAACCGAAGTTGCCCTGGCCGTCGACCAGCATATAGCGCAGCGAGAAATCCTGCGCTATCCGGACGATGGTGTCGTAGACGGCGCTGTCGCCGTGCGGGTGGTACTTACCGATCACATCGCCGACGATACGCGCCGACTTCTTGTAGGCCCGGTTCCAGTCGTTGTTTAATTCGTGCATCGCGAACAGCACGCGCCGATGCACGGGCTTCAGGCCATCGCGGACATCCGGGAGGGCGCGTCCGACAATCACGCTCATCGCGTAATCGAGATACGAACGGCGCATTTCCTCCTCTAGGGAGATGGGCAGGGTCTCTTTGGCCAATTGATCCATGTATCCATATCGTTTCGGAGCGAAGACGGGACCGCCTTGCGCGTAAATGCCGTAGTCACAACTTAAATTGTAATTCTACCATGCGGATAAATTTACCCAGACGGCTCAGCCCCTTCTATGGCGGATTCAAGAGTAAAGTGCAACACACTAGTGGTTAGTGATCCGCAATTTGCCCTCTTGAATCAAGCTGCATAGCGAATCGGTTTATACATGAAATAGAGAGCGACATGCTTTGGTGATTTCTGGAGACGACGCAGATGGCTGATGACCGCTCTCTTGAAATGCCCCTTGGTTCGCGCCGGAACTTACTTCTTCACGTTCGCTTTCAGATCCACGTTGAACATCTTTTCTGGATTGAGATCCGGACTGTACGACGGCAGGTAGAATACCTCAATCAGCGTTGTCGCATAAATCGAGCGAGATCCGTTGACGTTTACGCGCACCGGTCGGGGGGCCAGCCCCTATCAAGTCAAATTCCAGAGTAACTGCCTAATTTTGCCAAGAAAATACGCAAGGACATACACAAGAAAGGTGAGCCGAGGGCACGCTACCGTGTCAGGAATTGGGCGGCCTATAATTAAGGCCCTGATCAACCGGGAGAACGTGACAATATGGATAAATGAAGCCGTTTTTGCCAGAATACCCGACGCCATACCCACACGTGGTCGCCCCTCTATACGGCGATACGCCTGATTCAGGCATTACTTGGCGTGAAGACCGCCTATCGATTGACGTTGCACGCCATGCAAGGTTTCACCCAAAGTCTGCGCGATCTGGTCTTCCCGAGCTTGCCGGTGCCGAATTACCCCACGCTCTGTCGCAGGGCAAAACGCTTGATGTCGAACTGCCGATCCTTCGCGAAAACGAACCGATCCATCTGGTGGTCAACAGCACCGGTCTGAAAGTCTATGGCGAAGGTGAATGGAAGGTGCGCCAGCACGGCTACTCGCAGCTGGCGCACGGGGCGTTGTTGTATAAATCGAGTGTGAGGATGCAATAGCATCGACGGGATAATTTCAGGCGATACGAACGGATTGCGGACGAGCGAGGTCCGCCATACGGTTGATGACGCCAACGCGAATGGAGACCTCGGTCGCCTGCGCCTCGATGTGAGGCGACCAGAGACAGTTGCCGGTGAGGGTCTTGAACCGATACATCGCATTCTCGGCAAGCGATCGCCGGTGGTAGCCACTGTCTTGCTTCCATTCTCGACGACCGTCACGGGCAATTGCATCAACCGCGCCATTACGCCACGCCGCACCGGGCATATCCGCTGGCCAATGAACGGCGCCCTCGCGTGGCGGAATCGAAGGAATAGCGCTGCGTGCAGCAATGGCCGCATGGCATGGCTTTGTGTCGTAGGCACCATCACCGCCGATGACATCGATTTGTTCTTCGCGTGGAATCTGGTCGAGCAACTTGGCCAGAGCGTCACCATCAGCCACATTCTGATTCGTCATTAGCGCGGCATGCACTTAACCCGTATTCGCGTTGAGCGCGAGATGGACTTTACGCCACGTGCGCCGCTTCGAGTAGCCGTGCTGGCGCACCTTCCATTTACCTTCTCCATAGACCTTCAGACCGGTGCTGTCGACATCCAGATGGATCGGTTCATTGTCACGAAGGATCGGCAGTTCGACATCAAGCGTTTTTGCCCGGCGACAGAGCGTGGTGTAATTCGGCACCGGCAAGCTCTGGAAGGCCAGATCGCGCAGACTTTGGGTGAAACCTTGCAGGGCGCGCAACGTCAGTCGATAGACGCTCTTCACGCCAAGTAATGCCTGAATCAGCGTATCGCCGTCTAGACACGGGCGACCACGTGTGGGTATGGCATCGGGTATGCTCGCAAAGACGGCTTCATCTATCCATATTGTTACGTTCCCCGGTTGATCAGGCCTTCATTATAGGCCGCCCAATTCCTGACACGGTAGCGTGCCTTCGGCTCACCTTTCTTGTGTATGTCCTTGCGCATTTTCTTGGCAAAAATTAGGCAGTTACTCTGGAATCTGACTTGATAGGAGGCTGGCCCCGCGACCGTTGCGCGTAAACGTCAACGGATCTCGCTCGATTTATGCAACAACGCCCAACGCGAATACGGGTCAAGTACATGCCGCGCTAATGACGCATCAAAATGTGGCTGACGGTCACGCTCTGGCCAAGTTGCTCGACTAGATTCCATTCGAAAAACAAATCGATGTCATCGGCGACGACGGTGCCTACGATACCAAGCCATGCCATGCGGCCATTGCTGCACGCAGTGCAGTTCCTTCGATTCTGCCACGCGAGGGTGCCCCGCTCATTGGCCAGCGGATACGCCCGGTGCGGCGTGGCGTAACGGCGCGGTTGATGCAATTGCCCGTGACGGTCAGTGAGAATGGAAGCAAGACAGTGGCTAACACCGGTGATCGCTTGCCGAGAATGCGATATATCATCGGTTCAAGGCGCTCGCCGGAAACTGTCTCTGGGCGCGTCACATTGACTCGCAGGCGACCGAGGTTGCCGTTCGCGTTGGCGTAATCAACCGCATGGCGGACCTCGCTCGTCCGCAATCCGTTCATATCGCCTGGAATTATATCCGTTGATGCCATTGTTTTCTCATGTTCGATTTATGCAAGAATACTCGATTCTCGCACGGCATGTTCGCGTCCACAACGCGAACGACACCTTCAACTGGTCCGGCATCTGATCGCACAACGCGCGAATTTCCACTTCCTGCTGTATACTCAGGGTAAGGCGTGGGTTAACGGCTCTTCCGCTTGGCTTGTCACGAAATCCAGCCGCACCTTTGCGGGCGTAGTGTTTCCAAATATAGAACACGCCGGTGCGCGACAGATTTGTATGCTCGGCAATCTCGTCGTAGGTCCAGCCTCGCCTGCGCAAGTTGATTACCTGCCGTCGTCCAGTCCGGAGCTCAATCCCAACGAGATGCTCAACGCGGATCTGAAAGCGAACGTGACGAAGCAAGCTCCGGCGCGAACCAAGGGCATCTCAAGAAAAGCTGTCATCAGCCATCTGCGGCGTCTCGAGAAATCACCAAAGCGTTTCGCTCTTTATTTCATGCATAAACCGATTCACTATGCAGCTTGATTCAAAATTGCGTATTTCTGATCAATAACCACTGCCTTTCTTCCATTCTCGACGACCTTCACGGGCAATTGCATCAACCGCGCCGTTACGCCCCGTGGCATCGGGCGTATCCGCTGGCCAATGAGCGGCACCCTCGCGTGGCAGAATTGGAGGAACAGCAATGGCCGCATGGCATGGCTTGGTGTCGTAGGCACCGCCGCCGCCGATGACATCGATTTGTTCGTCGCGTGGAATCTGGTCAAGAAACTTAGCCGGAGCGTCACCGTCAGCCACATTCTGATGCGTCATCAGTACGCACGGCACGCACTCGTCCACAATCCGTTCATATTGCCTGAAATTATTGCCCGTCGCCGCTATTGCGGCCTCACACTCAATCTATGCAATCATGTCGCTTCTGAAGATGTTTGGTGGGCCCCCCGGGGTCGAACCCGGTACCGCTCGATTATGAGTCGAGAGCTCTAACCGCCATGAGCTAGAGGCCCGAAAGGAGAGAGTTTTACCGCACAAAAGGTATGGCGGTGTTAAAAGTGCAGGTCGTTGTTGCATATTGATCCACAATTTGTGGTCTTGAAATTAGAAAATCGTCTCTCATGTCTCGTTTTTCCATGCCCAGCACATGATGGATGATTTTCTAATTTTAAGACCACAAATTGTGGATCAATAACAAGGCGAATTCCAGCGTAACTTCCTAAGTGTTTCCAAGAAAATGTCGCAAGGACATACACAAGACATGTGAGCCGAAGGCCATGCTACCGTGTCAAGAACTGGGCGGCCTATAATAGGGGCCTGATCAACCTGGGGAGGTGATGACATGGATATTAATTAAAAATTATGTGATTTGAATCCAACTACATTAGTGAAGCGGTTTATGCATGAAATAAAGAGCGACACGCTTTGGTGATTTCTGGAGATGCCCCGTGGTTCGCGCCGGAGCCTGCTTCCTCACGTTCGCTTTCAGATCCGCGTTGAGCATTTCGTCTAAATTGAGCTCCGGACTGTACAACGGCAGGTAGAACGCGATCTTGTCGACGTGCTCGGCCAACCACGCCTTGACCGGCTTAGAGTGATGCACCTTAAAGGTGTCGAGAATCAGAAACACTTTCTTACTGCGGCGTTGTTGCATAAATCGAGTGTGAGGATGCAATAGCATCGACGGGATAATTTCAGGCAATACGAACGGATTGCGGACGAGCGAGGTCCGCCATACGGTTGATGACGCCGACGCGAATGGAGACCTCGGTCGCCTGCGCGTCGATGTGAGGCGCCCAGAGACAGTTGCCGGTGAGGGTCTTGAACCGATACATCGCATTCTCGGCAAGCGATCGCCGGTGGTAGCCACTGTCTTGCTTCCATTCTCGACGACCGTCACGGGCAATTGCATCAACCGCGCCATTACGCCACGCCGCACCGGGCATATCCGCTGGCCAATGAACGGCGCCCTCGCGTGGCGGAATCGAAGGAATAGCACTGCGTGCAGCAATGGCCGCATGGCATGGCTTTGTGTCGTAGGCACCATCGCCGCCGATGACATCGATTTGTTCTTCGCGTGGAATCTGGTCGAGCAACTTGGCCAGAGCGTCACCGTCAGCCACATTCTGATTCGTCATTAGCGCGGCATGCACTTGACCCGTATTCGCGTTGAGCGCGAGATGGACTTTACGCCACGTGCGCCGCTTCGAGTAGCCGTGCTGGCGCACCTGCCATTCACCTTCGCCATAGACCTTCAGACCGGTGCTGTTGACCACCAGATGGATCGGTTCGTTTTCGCGAAAGGTCGGCAGTTCGACATCAAGCGTTTTTGCCCGGCGACAGAACGTGGTGTAATTCTGCACCGGCAAGCTCGGGTAGGCTAGATCGTGCAGACTTTGGGTGAAACCTTGCTGGGCGCGCAACGTCAGTCGATAGACGGTCTTCACGCCAAGTAATGTTTGCATCAGCGTATCGCCGTATAGACGCGAGCGACCACGTGTGGGTATGGTGTAGGATATTCTGGCAAGGACGGCTTCATTTATCCATATCGTCGCGTTCCCCCGGTTGATCAGGCCTGCATTATAGGCCGCCCAATTCCTGACAGGGTAGCGTGCCTTCGGCTCACATGTCTTGCGTATGTCCTTGCGCATTTTCTTGGCAAAAATTAGGCAGTTACTCTGGAATCTGACTTGATATTTATAAGGAATATGTGCTTTTAAATAAAACTGCATAGCCAATCGATTTACGCAACAACGCCGTCAGGTTGATCACCTGACGTCCCCGCTCTTCACGTGCCTCACGAGGAAACAATTTCATGTCTCGTTTTTCCATCTCCCTCACATGAGAGTTGATTTTCAAATTTCAAGATTACAAATTGCGAATCAATAATACCCTGCGCCTCCATATTGGAAGACGGCGTGGAAGACGGCGAGCGACTCGTCTATTCTGCACACAATGACCTATGATTCCAAGCACACTGGCCTTCCGCAAGAAGGCACACCAGACGCTGATGGCGGCTGTGCTGCTTCCGCCACACCATCCGACGACGTCAACCCTCTTCACCTGCGCCATATCCGCAGCTTCGTGACACGCGCCGGTCGCGTGTCGACGGGCCAGCGCCGCGCGCTCAACGAATTCGGCCCGCGCTATGTCCTGCCATACCAGCCGGAGCAGCCCGACTGGAATGCCGTGTTCGGTCGCCAAGCGCCGCGCATCCTCGAGATTGGTTTTGGCATGGGTGGCTCAACAGCCAAGATCGCCGCGCATCGTCGCGGCGATGATTTCCTCGGGGTCGAGGTGCACGAACCCGGTGTCGGCGCGCTACTGAAGCTGATCGGCGAACAGAAGCTGCGCAACATCCGCATCATCCAGCATGACGCGGTGGAAGTGCTCGAAAACATGCTCGCGCCGGACAGCCTGGCTGGCGTCCACATCTTCTTCCCCGATCCGTGGCATAAGGTACGCCATCACAAGCGCCGCCTGATTCAGCCACCCTTCGTCTCGAAGTTGGTAGCGCGCCTGCAGCCAGGCGGCTACCTGCACTGTGCGACCGACTGGCAAAACTACGCGGAGCAGATGCTCGAAGTGCTCGGCGTCGAGCTCCAGCTCGAGCACACCATCGACGGCTACGCGCCGTGCGCCGACTATCGCCCCGTCACTAAGTTCGAACAACGCGGCCTGAAGCTCGGCCACAGCGTCTGGGACCTGGTGTTCCGCAAGCGTGCCGGCTGAGCTTCACCTCGGTGCGCCGTTAAATCGTCAAGAGCCCGGATGAAAAATCGGCCATGCGTCGACAGGATACATGACTGCTTTTCATGCGCGGAAACTGAAGTGCGCTAGCTCAACTCCAGTCGAACCAACCGCTGTGGCCGACCAGCAGGACCAGCAGCTCGCACACGATCCAGTACCACGCGAAAGCCATGAAATCATGCGAGGCCAGGTAGTGCAGCAACCGGCGTACGCAAGCGAAAGCACTCACGAAAGCCACCCCGCCACAATCCCCAACGTCTCCTGGCTAAGGCGTTGTTGCATAAATCGAGCGAAAGCTGTTGACGTTTACGCGCAATGGTCTCCGGCCAGCCCCCTATCAACTCAGATTCCAGAGTAACTGCCTAATTTTTGCCAAGAAAATGCGCAAGGACATACACAAGAAAGGTGAGCCGAAGGCACGCTACCGTGTCAGGAATTGGTCGGCCTATAATGAAAGCCAGATCAACTGGGGGAACGTGACGATATGGATAGATGAATCTGTCCTTGCCAGGAAACCCGACGCCATACTCACGCGTGGTCGCCCGTGTCTATACGGGGCGATACGCTGATTTAGGCATTACTTGGAGTGAAAACCGTCTATCGACTGACGTTGCGCGCCATGCAAGGTTTCACCCAAAGTCTGCGCGATCTGGCCTTCCCGAGCTTGCCGGTGCCGAATTTACACCACGCTCTGTCGCCGGGCAAAAACGCTTGATGTCGAACTGCCGGTCCTTCGTGACAATGAACCAATCCATCTGGTTTTCGACAGCACCGGTCTGAAGGTTTATGGCGAAAGTGAATGGAAGGTGCGCCAGCACGGCTACTCGAAGCGGCGCACGTGGCGTAAAGTCCATCTCGCGCTCAACGCGAATACGGGTCAAGTGCATGCCGCGCTAATGACGAATCAAAATGTGGCTGACGGTGACGCTCTGGCCCAGTTGCTCGACCAGATTCCACGCGAAGAACAAATCGATGTTATCGGCGGTGATGGTCCCTCTACGACACCAAGCCATGCCATGCGGCCATTGCTGCACGCAGTGCTATTCCTTCGATTCCGCCACGCGAGGGTGCCGTTCATTGGCTAGCGGATATGCTCGGTGCGGCGTGGCGTAATGGCGCGGTTGATGCAATTGCCCGTGACGGTCGTCGAGAATGGAAGCAAAAAAGTGGCTACCACCGGCGATCGCTTGCCGAGAATGCGATGTATCGGTTCAAGATCCTCACCGGCAACTGTCTCTGGGCGCGTCACATCGACTCGCAGGCGACCGAGGTCTCCATTCGCGTCGGCGTCATCAACCGTATGGCGGACCTCGCTCGTCCGCAATCCGTTCGTATCGCCTGAAATTTCCCGTCGATGGCTATTGCGTCCTCACACTCGATTTATGCAACAACGCCCCTGGCTAACCTCACCGACCAAGCTCCAGCCCATGAACCAGCGGTGTATGACACTTCACTCTTGAAACCGCCTGGTGATACAATCTAACGTGACGGGCCTCCTCGCATGGTGGACCGGTGAACCTGGTCAGGTCGGGAACGAAGCAGCCACAGCCGTTTTCTGCCAGTGCCGAGGGTCAGGCTCGTCACTTTCCTCTTTCTTCCTGTTCGATCAGCTGACGCGGCGTGTGCGCCTACTCCAGGTCCAGATTGTCCTGTCTGGTTTTGCCTGCCCGCGGCGTTGCACTGATTCAAGCATTACTTGGCGTGAAGACCGTCTATCGACTGACGTTGCGCGCCTTGCAAGGTTTCACCGGCGTTGTTGCATAAATCGAGCATGAGGACGCAATGGCATCGACGGGCATAATTTCAGGCGATACGAACGGATTGCGGACGAGCGAAATCCGCCATGCGGTTGATGACTCCGCCGCGAACGGAGACCTCGGTCGCCGGCGAGTCGATGTGACGCGCCCAGAGAGAGTTGCCGGTGAGGGTCTTGAACCGATACATCCATTCTCGGCAAGCGATCGCCGGTAGCCACTTTCTTGCTTCCATTCTCGACGACCGTCACGGGCAATTGCATCAACCGCGCCATTACGCCACGCCGCGCCGGGCATATCTGCTGGCCAATGAACGGCACCCTCGCGTGGCGGAATCGAAGGAATAGCACTGCGTGCAGCAATGGCCGCATGGCATGGCTTGGTGTCGTAGGCACCATCACCGCCGATGACATCGATTTGTTCTTCGCGTGAAATCTGGTCGAGCAACTGGGCCAGAGCGTCACCGTCAGCCACATTTTGATTCGTCATTAGCGCGGCATGCACTTGACCCGTATTCGCGTTGAGCGCGAGATGGACTTTACGCCACGTGCGCCGCTTCGCGTAGCCGTGCTGGCGCACCTTCCATTCACATTCTCCATAAACCTTCAGACCGGTGCTGTCGACAACCAGATGGATCGGTTCATTGTCACGAAGGATCGGCAGTTCGACATCAAGCGTTTTGCCCGGCGACAGAGCGTGGTGTAATTCGGCACCGGCAAGCTCGGAAAGGCCAGATCGCGCAGACTTTGGGTGAAACCTTGCAGGGCGCGCACCGTCAGTCGATAGACGGTCTTCACGCCAAGTAATGCCTGAATCAGCGTATCGCCGTATAGACACGGGCGACCACGTGTGGGTATGGCATCGGGTATTCTGGCAAGGACGGCTTCATCTATCCATATTGTTACGTTCCCCCGGTTGATCAGGCCTTCATTATAGGCCGCCCAATTCCTGACACGGTAGCGTGCCTTCGGCTCACCTTTCTTGTGTATGTCCTTGCGCATTTTTTTGGCAAAAATTAGGCAGTTCCTCTGGAATCTGACTTGATAGGAGGCTGGCCCCGCGATCGTCGCGCGTAAACGTCAACGGATCTGGCTCGATTTATGCAACAACGCCGGTTTCACCCAAAGTCTGCGCGATCTGGCCTTCCAGAGCTTGCCGGTGCCGAATTACACCACGCTCTGTCGCCGGGCAAAAACGCTTGATGTCGAACTGCCGATCGGCGTTGTTGCATAAATCGAACGTGAGGACGCCATGGAATCGGACGGGCATAATTCAGGCGATACGAACGGATTGCGGACGAGCGAGGTCCGCCATGCGGTTGATGACGCCGACGCGAACGGCGACCTCGGTCGCCTGCGCGGCGATGTGACGCGCCCAGAGACAGTGGCCGGTGAGGGTCTTGAACCGATACATCGCATTCTCGGCAAGCGATCGCCGGTGGTAGTAGCCACTGTGTTGCTTCCATTCTCGACGACCGTCACGGGTAATTGCATTAACCGCGCCATTACGCCACGCCGCACCGGGCATATCCGCTGGCCAATGAACGGCACCCTCGCGTGGCGGAATCGAAGGAATAGCACTGCATGCAGCAATGGCCGCATGGCATGGCTTAGTGTCGTAGGCACCATCACCGCCGATGAAATCGATTTGTTCTTCGCGTGGAATCTGGTCGAGCAACTTGGCCAGAGCGTCACCGTCAGCCACATTCTGATTCGTCATTAGCGCGGCATGCACTTGACCCGTATTCGCGTTGAGCGCGAGATGGACTTTACGCCACGTGCGCCGCTTCGCGTAGCCGTGCTGGCGCACCTTCCATTCACATTCTCCATAAACCTTCAGACCGGTGCTGTCGACAACCAGATGGATCGGTTCATTGTCACGAAGGATCGGCAGTTCGACATCAAGCGTTTTGCCCGGCGACAGAGCGTGGTGTAATTCGGCACCGGCAAGCTCGGGAAGGCCAGATCGCGCAGACTTGGGGTGAGACCTTGCAGGGCGCGCACCGTCAGTCGATAGACGGTCTTCACGCCAAGTAATGACTGAATCAGCGTATCGCCGTATAGACACGGGCGACCACGTGTGGGTATGGCATCGGGTATTCTGGCAAGGACGGCTTCATCTATCCAGATTTTTACGTCCCCCCGGTTGATCAGGCCTTCATTATAGGCCGCCCAATTCCTGACACGGTAGCGTGCCTTCGGCTCACCTTTCTTGTGTATGTCCTTGCGCATTTTCTTGGCAAAAATTAGGCAGTTCCTCTGGAATCTGACTTGATAGGAGGCTGGCCCCGCGACCGTTGCGCGTAAACGTCAACGGATCTCGCTCGATTTATGCAACAACGCCGCTACTCGAAGCGGCGCACGTGGCGTAAAGTCCATCTCGCGCTCAACGCGAATACAGGTCAAGTGCATGCCGCGCTCATGACGAATCAGCATGTGGCTGACGGTGACGCTCTGGCCAAGTTGCTCGACCAGATTCCACGCGAAGAACAAATCGATGTCATCGGCGGTGACGGTGCCTACGACACTAAGCCATGCCATGCGGCCATTGCTGCACGCAGTGCTATTCCTTCGATTCCGCCACGCGTGGGTGCCGCTCATTGGCCAACGGATATGCGCCCGGTGCGGCGTGGCGTAATAACGCGGTTGATACAATTACCCGTGACGGTCGTCGAGAATGGAAGCAACACAGTGGCTACCACCGGCGATCGCTTGCTGAGAATGCAATGTATCGGTTCAAGACCCTCACCGGCAACTGTCTCTGGGCGCGTCACATCGCCGCGCAGGCGACCGAGGTCGCCGTTCGCGTCGGCGTCATCAACCGCATGGCGGACCTCGCTCGTCCGCAATCCGTTCGTATCGCCTGGATTATGCCCGTCCGATGCCATGGCGTCCTCACGTTCGATTTATGCAACAACGCCGTCTCAGTTCAAGGTGGCGGGCATGTCGAGCTTGGTCACGCCCGGCAGGTCGCAGGCGGTGATTGCCTCGCTGATTGCGTCGATGGCTGGCATGCGCGTGAAGCTTTTGCGCCAGACCAGCGCCACGCGGCGGTCCGGGATCGGCTCATCGAAGGACACGTAGGACAGCAGGTCCGCATCGGCATTGTTCGCCAGCGGCCCGACCTTGCCCACTGACATGCGCGGCAGCACCGTGATACCTACCCCACTCGCCACCATGTGGCGGATGGTTTCCAGCGAGGAGCCCTCAAAGGTCTTCTGGATGCCGTCGGCGGTCTGCGAGAAGTGCATCAGCTCGGGACATGCGCCTAGCACGTGGTCGCGAAAGCAGTGGCCGTTGCCGAGTAGCAGCATGGTTTCCTGCTTGAGCTCGGTCGTGTTGATTTTGTGGCGCTTGGACCAAGGATGGCTGGAGGGCAGCGCGACCACGAAAGGCTCGTCGTAAAGCGGGCGTACCATCAGGCCGGTTTCCGGGAATGGAAGCGCCATGATGGTGGCGTCGATCTCGCCCTGCTTGAGCAACTCGAGCAGCTTGAGCGTGTAGTTCTCCTGCAGCATCAGCGGCATCTGCGGGACACGGTGGATCATCTGCTTGACAAGCGTGGGCAGCAGGTAAGGCCCAATCGTGTAGATCACGCCGAGCCGGAACGGCCCGACCAGTGGATCCTTCCCCTGCTTGACGATTTCCTTGATGGCAAAGGTCTGCTCCAGCACGCGCTGGGCCTGGGTGACGATCTGCTTGCCGATTGGCGTCACGCTCACCTCGCTCGAGCCGCGCTCGAAGATCTGCACGTTCAGCTCATCTTCGAGCTTCTTGATCGCAACCGAGAGCGTCGGTTGGCTGACGAAACAGGCTTCCGCCGCGCGGCCAAAATGCCGCTCGCGCGCGACTGCGACGATATACTTCAGTTCAGTAAGCGTCATTATTAGTCAATCAAATAAATGTATATGATAGTTTTAGTTTATACACCGGATAGCAGTATTGCGCCAGCCTTCTCGGCGTCAATTGCTTGTTGCGGTACAGCATGAATATTGACCCGCCATTCACGATCTTGAAATTGGAAAATCGTCCCATCATGTGGGGAGATGGGGCGTTGTTGCATAAATCGAGCGTGAGGCACGTGAAGAGGGGCGCCGTCAGGTAATCAACCTGAGCAGACGCGGCTGGACCTACGACAAATTGCCGTAGCCTACGAACCTGTCGCGCACGGGCGTGTTCGATATTTTGTAAGCGCTACACCCGCGAAGGCGCGACTGGATTACTGGACAAGTCGAGCGGAGCGGTGAACCCAAGCCGAGCCGTGGGTGAGCAGCAGGAAGTGGAAATTCGCATTCTGTTGCACGACCAAATGCCGGACCAGCTGAAGATGTCGTTCGCATTGTGGACGCGACATGCCGTGCGGGAGTTGATCCGGCAGCGATGTGGTTTGACGCTGACGTTGTAAAATGGTGGCTTGTATCTGGTGCGCTGGAGCTTCACCCCATAACAGCCGATGAAGCGGGGCTACGAACAGCGACCGGAAGCGGTGCAGGCATGGCTGAACAAGACGTATCCGGAGATGGCGTGTCGGGCAAAAACTGAAGGCGCGGAAATTCAGTGGGGCGAAAAAACGGGGCTGCGCTCGGATGATGTACGAGGCCGCTCCTACGCACCAATGGGCAAGATACCCGCGCGGCGCCTGGCGAGCCGACGCGAAGGCTTTTCGGTAATGTCGACGGTGACAAACCGTGGCCAGGTGCGCTGGAAAGTATTCGAGGACGCGATGAACGCAGACATCCTGCTCGACTTCCTGAAGAAACTAATCAAAGACATGCGCAAGACATGTGAGCCGAAGGCACGCTACCGCGTCAGGAATTGGGCGGCCTATATAATGAAGGCCTGATCAACCGAGGGAACGTGACAATATGGATAAATGAAGCCGGCCTTACCAGAATACCCGACGCCATACCCACGCGTGGTCGCTGGCATCTGTACGGCGATACGCTGATTCAGGCATTACTTGGCGTGAAGACCGTCTATCGACGCACGTTGTGCACCCTGCAAATTTTCGCCCAAAGTCTACGCGATCTAGCCTTCCCGGGCTTGCCGGTGCCGCATTACACCACACTCTGTCGCAGGGCAAAACGCTTGCTGTCGAACTGCCGATCCTTCGCGACAACGAACCGATCCATCTGGTGGTTGACAGGGCGTTATTGCATAAATCGAGTGTGAGGATGCAATAGCATCGACGGGATAATTGCAGGCGATACGAACGGATTGCGGACGAGCGAGGTCCGCCATACGGTTGATGACGCCGACGCGAACGGCGACCTCGGTCGCCTGCGCGGCGGTGTGACGCGCCCAGAGACAGTGGCCGGTGAGGGTCTTGAACCGATACATCGCATTCTCGGCAAGCGATCGCCGGTGGTAGCCACTGTGTTGCTTCCATTCTCGACGACCGTCACGGGCAATTGCATCAACCGCGCCATTACGCCACGCCGCACCGGGCATATCCGCTGGCCAATGAGCGGCACCCTCGCGTGGCGGAATCGAAGGAATAGCACTGCGTGCAGCAATGGCCGCATGGCATGGCTTGGTGTCGTAGGCACCGTCACCGCCGATGACATCGATTTGTTCTTCGCGTGGAATCTGGTCGAGCAACTTGGCCAGAGCGTCAGCGTCAGCCACATTCTGATTCGTCATTAGCGCGGCATGCACTTGACCTGTATTCGCGTTGAGCGCGAGATGGACTTTACGCCACGTGGGCCGCTTCGAGTAGCCGTGCTGGCGCACCTTCCATTCACCTTCTCCATAGACCTTCAGACCGGTGCTGTCGACAACCAGATGGATCGGTTTATTGTCACGAAGGATCGGCAGTTCGACATCAAGCGTTTTTGCCCGGCGACAGAGCGTGGTGTAATTCGGCACCGGCATGCTCGGGAAGGCCAAATCGCGCAGACTTTGGGTGAAACCTTGCAGGGCGCGCAAGGTCAGTCGATAGACGGTCTTCACGCCAAGTAATGCCTGAATCAGGCGTATCGCCGTATAGACACGGGCGACCACGTGTGGGTATGGCATCGGGTATTCTGGCAAGGACGGCTTCATCTATCCATATTGTTACGTTCCCCCGGTTGATCAGGTCTTCATCATTATAGGCCGCCCAATTTTTGACACGGTAGCGTGCCTTCGGCTCACCTTTCTTGTGTATGTCCTTGCGCATTTTCTTGGCAAAAATTAGGCAGTTACTCTGGAATCTGACTTGATAGGAGGCTGGCCCAGCGACCGTTGCGCGTAAACGTCAACGGATCTCGCTCGATTTATGCAACAACGCCGTGTCAAAAAGTGAGGCACGCATCACAGCTGCGTGAGTAGTACGCAGGAGAGCACGGCGACGATCCACATCGCCGGCTTGATCTCGTGGCGCTTGCCGGTGAACAGCTTAAGCACTACGAAGGCGAGGAAGCCGTAGGCGGTACCGTTGGTGATCGAGTAGGTCAGTGGGATCAGCACCATTGCGATGAAGGCGGGGATCGCCTCGTCGAAGCGGTGCCAGTCGATCTTAGTGATCGACTCCATCATGAACACACCCACCAGGATCAGCGCTGGCGCGGTGGCGATTGCCGGCACCAGCGAGAGCAGCGGCGAGAGCATCAGGAAAGGCAGGAAGCAGATGCCGGCCACCACCGCCACCAGCCCAGTACGCCCGCCTGCCGAGATACCGGCGGTCGATTCGATGTAGGCGTTGGCGGGGCTAGTGCCCAACGGCGCAGAGACCACCATCGAAAATGCGTCGACCATCATCGACTGACGGATATTGCACGGATTGCCGTCGCGATCGATCAAGTTTCCGGCATCCGAGATCGCCATGAAGGTCGACAGCGCGTCGAAGAAGGCGGTGAACAGCATCATGAAAATGAACGGCCAGTAGGCTACCTTCAGCGCTCCGATCAGGTCGAGCTGACCGATGCCGGAGAAGTCCGGCGCAGCCACCAGACCGTTCCAGTTGACCAGCGTCCTGGTGGCGGTCACGGTCGGCCAATAGGCGGTGCCGTCGCCCCAGACACGACCGATTGGGATCGCCAGCAGAGTGGTTACCACGATGCCGATCATCAGCGCGCCGGTTACGCGGCGCACCACCAGCACGGTGGTGACGGCCAGCCCAATCAGGAAGGTGACGATCACTGGATTCAGCGAGGCTGCGTGCACTACAGTGACCGGGTCGCCCACCAGGAACTTAGCGTTGACCAGGCCGATCAGGCAGATGAACAGACCGATTCCGCAGGACACGGCATAGCGTAGGTTGGGCGGGATCGCGTCTACCACCAGCTTACGCGCGTTGAAAGCGGCCAGCACAGCGAAGATCACGCCAGCCCAAAACACGCAGCCGAGCGCAGTCTGCCAGGGCATGCGCCCACCGTGCACCATCACGAAGGTAAACAGCGCATTCATGCCCATGCCAGGCGCGACCAGCGCAGGATTGCGTGCATACAGGCCCATCGCGCAGCTGCCGAGGAAGCTGACGATCACGGTGGCGGTCAGCGCGGACGCGAATGGTACGCCTGCCTGGGACAGGATGCCGGGATTGACGATAATAATATACATCGCCGTCAGGAACGTCGTGATGCCCGCGACGATCTCCGTACGCATCCGCGAACCAGATTTGCAGATGCCGAAGAAGCGCTCGAGCATCGAGTTCGAAGTCTGGGCTTTGCTGCCGTTGTGCGCGTCCATCGGAAAAGCTCTCCTCAAAAAACAGTTCAAAATGCTATTGATCCGTATTCGCGTTGAGCGCGAGATGGACTTTACGCCACGTGCGCCGCTTTGAGTAGCCGTGCTGGCGCACACCTTCCATTCACCTTCGCCATAAACTTTCAGACCGGTACTTTCGACTACCAGATGGATCGGTTCGCTGTCGCGAAGGATTGGCAGTTCGATATCAAGCATTTCCCCCCGGCGGAAGAACGTTGTGTAATTCGGCACCGGAAAGCTCGGGAAGGCTAAATCACGGAGACTTTTGGTGAAACTTTGCAGGGCGCGCCCCGTCAGTCGATAGGCGGTCTGCACGCCAAGTAATGCCTGGATCATCGTCTCGCCGTACAGACGCGGGTGACCACGCGTGGGTATTTCATTGGCTATTCTGGCAAGGACAGCTTCATCTATCCATATCGTCACGTTCCCCGGGTTGATCAGGCCTGCATTATTGATCCGCAATGCGTGATTTTTAAATTGGAAAATCGACCCTCATGTGAGGGAGATAAAAAAGAGATATGGGATCGCTTACTCGTGAGGCACGTGAAGAGCGGCGACGTCAGGTGATCAACCTGAGCACGCGCGGCTAGACCTACGAAGAAATTGCTAAGCATACGAACCTGTCGCGCACTGGCATGTTCGATATTTGCAAACGCAACGCCCACAAAGGTGCGGCTGGATTGCGTGACAAGCCGAGCGGCGGAGCAGTGAACCCACGCCGTGCCCTGAGTGAGCAGCAGGAAGTGGAAATTTGTGCGCTGTTACGCGATCAGATGCCGGAGCAGTTGAAGATGTCGTTCGCGTTGTGGGCGCGACATGCCGTGCGGGAATTGATCCGGAAGCGATGCGGTTTGACGCTGACGCTGCAGGGCGGCGTTGTTGCATAAATCGAGCGCAAGGACGTAATGGCATCGACGGGCATATTGATCACGAATTTCGGATCAATAATTTCAGGTGATATAAACGGATTGCCGACGAGCTCATCCGCAATCCGTTCCATTGCATTCTCATGCTCGATTTATGCAACAACGCAGCGAAGAAGAAATCGATGTCATCGGTTGTGAAGGTGTCTACGACACCAAGCCATGCCTGCGGCCATTGCTGCACGCAGTGCTATTGCTTCGCTTCCGCCACGCGATGGCGCCGCTCATTGGCTAGCGGATACGCCCGGTGCGGCGTGGCGTAATGGCGCGGTTGAGGCAATTGACCGTAACGGCCGTCGAGAATGGAAGTAAAATAGTGGCTACCACCTGCGATCGCTTGCCGAAATGCGATGTATCGATTCAAGACGCTCACCGGCAACTGTCTTTGGGCGCGTCACATCGACTCACAGGCGACCAAGGTCGCCGTTTGCGGCGGCGTAATCAACCGCATTGCGGACCTCGCTCGTCCGCAATCCGTTCGTATCGCCTGCAATTATTTCGTCGATGCCACTGCGTCCTCACGCTCGATTATGCAACAACGCCCCACGCGTGGCATGTACGCGCTCGGTGTCGAGATGGTCACCTCGCACATGCTGGACGCCTGCCGCACCGATCCGTCCACGCGTCGCGGATTCTTCTCTCGATCGTGTTGAATCCTTCCTCGGTCAACCTGACGAACACGTGATGCCGCACGAAACCGACCTGCGCGAGGTACCCGTGGTGCTGGTGACGGGTGCCGCGCGTCGCGCGGGCCGCGCCTTCGCCACGCACTTCGGCGCGTGCGGCTATCGTGTCGCGGTCCACTATGACCGCTCAGTCGAGGCAGCGACCGAGGCAGTCGGCAAGATCGGCACGGACGGCGGCGCGGCCGTTGCGGTGCAGGCAGACCTATCCGCAGCAGCAGCCTGCGATATGCTGATCGACGCCGTTTATACGCGCTTCGGGCGGCTCGACGTGCTCGTCAATAATGCTTCGGTGTTCTGGCAAGACTACTTCCCCAGCTTCGATCTGGCCGCCTTCGACAGCGCCTGGACCGTTAACTGCCGAGCTCCTATCCTGCTCGCACGGGCTTTCTACAAGCGCGCCAACGCCGCCGGCCAGCAGGGTGTGGTGATCAACGTGATCGACCAAAAAATCAAGAAGAACTTCCATCGCGATCACTTCAGCTACACGGTAGCGAAGGCCGCGCTCGGAAACCTGACCCAAATGCTGGCAATGTCGGCCGCGCCGGTGCTGCGCGTCAACGCGGTGTTTCCGGGACTGATGCTACCCAGCGACGACCAGACTGAGGCCGACTTCGCGCATGCGAGCCGTGCATCCACGCCGCTCGCGCGCATTGCCGGGCCAGAGGATGTCGCCAACGCGATCTTGCTGCTGACAGACAGTGTCTACAATGGCGTGGATTTCGTGGTGGATGCGGGACAGAACCTGATTCGCGTCGACCAGGACGTGCTCTACAAGCATCGCTCTCCGACACGCGACACCTGAAGGCAGGTGCCCAGTTCGAAAACGCCTTGATTCGGAACCCTGGTCAAGCGCGCCGATCGTTGCTCTCGGCGCATCGCCTTCGATCGCAGCGAATCCCGAAAAACTTCACCTTCGATACCGTTTACATCTCTTCGGGTGCGTGGTTGCATAAATCTATTAATTCGCAATTCGTTATCTTGAAATTGGAAAATCCTCCCTCATGTAAGGGGCATAGAAAAACAAGACATGAGGGGCGTTGTTACATCAATCGAGCGAGATCCATTGACGTTTATGCGCAACGGTCGCGGGGCCAGCCCCCTATCAAGGATAGGTTCCAGAGTAACTGCCTAATTTTTTCCAAAAAATGCGCAAGGCGTTGTTGCATAAATCGAACGTGAGGACGCCATGGCATCGACGGGCATAATTCAGGCGATACGAACGGATTGCGGACGAGCGAGGTCCGCAATCCGTTCGTATCGCCTGAATTATGCCCGTCGATGCCATGGCGTCCTCACGTTCGATTTATGCAACAACGCCAATGCGCAAGAACATACACAAGACAAGTGAGCCGAAGGCACGCTACCATGTCAGGAATTGGGCAGCCTATAATGCAGGCCTGATCAACCAGGGGAGCGTGACGATATGGATAGATGAAGCCGTCCTTGCCAGAATACCCGACGCCATACCCACACGTGGTCGCCCGTGTTTATACGGCGATGCGCTGATTCAGGCATTAGTTGGCGTGAAGACCGTCTATCGACTGACGTTGCGCCCCTGCAAGGTTTCACCCAAAGTCTACGCGATTTGGCCTTCCCGAGCTTGCCGGTGCCGAATTACACCACGCTCTTTCGCCGGGCAAAAACGCTTGATGTCGAACTGCCGATCCTTCGCGACAACGAACCGATCCATCTGGTTGTCGACAGCACCGGTCTGAAGGTCTATGGCGAAGGTGAATGGAAGGTGCGCCAGCACGGCTACTCGAAGCGGCACACCTGGCGTAAAGTCCATCTCGCGCTCAACGCAAATACGGGTCAAGTGCATGCCGCGCTAATGACGCATCAGAATGTGGTTGACGGTAACGCTCTGGCCAAGTTGCTCGACCAGATTCTGCGTGACGAACAGATCCATGTCATCGTCAACGACGGTGACTACGACACCAAGCCATGCCATGCGGCCATTGCGGCACGCAGTGCTGTTCCTTCAATTCCGCCCCGCGAGGGTGCCGCTCATTGGCCAGCGGATACGTCTGGTGCGGCGTGGCGTAACGGCGCGGTTGATGCAATTGCCCGTGACGGTCGTCGAGAATGGAAGAAAGACAGCGGTGGCCACTACCGGAGATCGCTTGCCGAGAATGCGATGTATCGCGGTTCAAGACGCTCACCGGCGACTGTCTCTGGGCGCGTTACATCGACGCGCAGGCGACCGAGGTCGTCGTTGGCGTCGGCCTAATCAACCGCATGGGCGGGACCTTGTTCGTCCGCAATCGGTTCGTATGGACTGAAATTATGTCCGTCGATGCCATTGTGTCCTCACGCTCGATTTATGCAACAACGTCCCTTCGAAATGACGAAATGAATCTTTCAGATCCGACCAAATATTGGGGATGCATGTTGTTCAAACCGCATCGCTTCGTACCCCAAGCTGTAGCCGCCGTGGTGTTCGCCATGCACGGACTTGTGGCCCACGCGATGGCGCCGTTCTTCGTACAGGATCTTAAGATCGAAGGCTTGCAGCGTGTCGAAGCAAGTTCCGTGTTTGCCTACCTGCCGATCAAACAGGGCGACACTTTCACGGACGACAAGGCATCCGAAGCAATCCGCGCGCTTTACGCTACGGGTTTCTTCAATGACGTGAAGATCGCCACCGCAGGCAACGTAGTGATTGTTCAGGTGCAGGAGCGCCCGCCGATCTCGTCGATCGACTTCACCGGCATTAAGGAGTTCGACAAGGACAACCTGACCAAGGCGCTGCGTGTGGTCGGCCTTTCGCAAGGCCGCTACTACGATAAGTCGCTGGTTGACAAGGCCGAGCAGGAACTGAAGCGCCAGTACCTGACGCGTGGTTACTACGCCGCTGAGGTTACCACCATCATCACGCCAGTCGACGCCAACCGAGTCTCGATCCTCTTCTCGGTGGCTGAAGGTCCGAGCGCCAAGATCCGCCAGATCAACTGCATCGGAAACAAGACCTTTAGCACCAGCACGCTGCGCAACGAAATGCGGCTGTCGACGCCGAACTGGTTTTCCTGGTACACCAAGAACGACCTGTACTCGAAGGAAAAGCTGACGGGTGACCTGGAAAACGTCCGCTCGTACTACCTGAATCGCGGCTACCTTGAATTCAACATTGATTCGGCCCAGGTTTCGATCTCGCCCGATAAGAAAGACATGTACCTCACGCTTACCCTGCACGAGGGCGAGCCGTACACGATCTCGAGCATCCAGCTCTCGGGCAACCTGCTGGATCGACAGGGCGAGCTGCAGAAACTGGTCAAGATCAAGGTAGGCGAGCGTTTCTCGGCTGAGAAGCTGCAGGCCAGCACCAAGGCGGTCGTCGATAAGCTCGGTGAATATGGCTATGCATTTGCAATCGTCAACGCCCAGCCGCACATCGACCGGGCCGCGCACAAGGTGGCCCTGACTCTGGTGGTTGACCCGAGGCGCCGCGTCTACGTACGCCGGATCAGCGTAGTCGGCAATACCCGCACTCGCGACGAGGTGGTACGCCGCGAAATGCGCCAACTCGAGAGCTCGTGGTTCGATTCAAGCCGCCTTGCGCTGTCCAAAGACCGCATCAACCGTCTGGGCTACTTCAGCGACTTGAAGGTAACCGTGGTTCCGGTAGAAAGCACCAGCGATCAGGTCGACGTGATCGTGAAAGTCACCGAGAAGCCGACTGGCGCGATCACGCTGGGCGCGGGCTTCTCCTCGACCGACAAAGTGGTGCTGTCGGTTGGTATTTCGCAGGATAACGTGTTCGGCTCCGGAACCAGCCTGTCAGTCAACGCTAGTACAGCACGCAGCTACCGTACGCTGACGGTCACGCAGGTCGACCCGTACTTCACGGTGGACGGCATCAAGCGAATCACCGACGTGTTCTACCACACCTATCAGCCGCTGTACTACTCAACCAATTCAAACTTCCGGATCATCACGGCCGGCGGCGACATGAAGTTTGGCATCCCGTTCTCGGAATTCGACACAGTGTTCTTCGGCGTGGGCCTCGAGCAGAACCGCCTCGACGTCGATTCCGATACGCCACAGAGCTACCGAGATTACGTGCAGCAGTTCGGTCGCGTGTCGAACTCGGTGCCACTGACGATTGGCTGGTCGCGTGACGCGCGTGACAGCACGCTGATTCCGAGCCGCGGCTACTTCACCCAAGCTAACGCCGAATACGGCGCACCGGTAGACAAGATTCAATACTACAAGATAGACGTACAGGCGCAGTACTACTACTCGTTCGCACGAGGCTTCATCCTGGGCCTGAACTTCCAGGGTGGCTACGGAAACGGTATCGGCAACGCCTACCCGATCTTCAAGAACTACTACGCGGGCGGTATTGGCTCGGTGCGTGGCTACGAACCGAGTTCGCTCGGCCCGCGCAACTCAAAGACCAACGACCCAATCGGCGGTTCGAAGATGGGAGTCGGCAACATTGAGCTGACCTTCCCGTTGCCGGGTACCGGCTACGACCATACGCTGCGCGTGTTCACTTTCTTCGATGGCGGTAATGTCTGGGGCAATGCGTCGGGCGGCACCAGCATGGGCGTGAACCACTTGCGCTACGGCTACGGCATGGGCCTGACCTGGATTTCACCGATCGGCCCGCTCAAGCTGAGTCTCGGTTTTCCACTGCAGAAGCACGAAGGCGACCAGTACCAGAAATTCCAGTTCCAGATCGGGACCGCGTTTTAATCGTGTAGCGGATCCGGCTATTCAGACACGCTTTTCGATCAGGCCGATCGAGCGTCAAAAGGCTGGCCTGATGGGCTTCGAAAGCTGAATTATGGCCTTCGATGTTATTGCGTCCTCACGCTCGATTTATGCAATAACGCCTTGAAATTAGCACATCTTCTTCAAATGAGGGAAATGAGGGTCGATTTTCAAATTTCAAGATCATGAATTTCGGATCAATAAAATCCCCAGTGTTACTGGGGGATACTTACTGACTTGTTCGCGCACTACGGTGCCCGGATCATGTATGACAACCGGCGCAATAGCGTCGACGGACATAATTTCAGGCGATACGAACGAATTGGAATTGCGGACACGCGAGGTCTGCATGCGCTTGATTATTGATCCACAACTTGTGATCTTGAAATTTGCAATCGACCCTCATGTGAGGGAGATGGAAAAATGAGACACGATATCACTTCCTCGTGAGGCACGTGAAGAGCGTCGACGTCCAGGTGATTAACCTGCGCCTGCGCGGCTGGACCTACGACGAATTGCCGAGCATATGAACCTATTGCGCACCGGCATGTTCAATATTTGCAAGCGAGACACCCGAGAAGGTGCGGCTCGATTGTTGGATAAGCCGAGCGGTGGAGCCGTGAACCCCAAGCCATGAGTGGGCAACAGGAAGTGGAAATTTCCATTCTGTTGCGCGACCAGAGGTCGGACGCGCTGAAGATGTTGTTCGCGTTGTGGCCGCGACATGCCGTGCTGGAGTTGATCCGGCAGCGATGTGGTTTGACGGTGACGTTGGGCGTTGTTGCATAAATCGAGCGAGATCCGTTGACGTTTACGCGAAACGGTCGCGGGGCCAGCCCCCTATCAAGTCAGATTCCAGAGTAACTGCTTAATTTTTGACAAGAAAATGTGCAAGGACATACACAAGACAGGTGAGCCGAAGGCACGCTACCGTGTCAGGAATTGGGCGGCCTATAATGAAGGCCTGATCAACCGGGGGAACGTAACAATATGGATAGATGAAGCCGTCCTTGCCAGAATACCCGATGCCATACCCACACGTGGTCGCCCGTGTCTATACGGCGATACGCTGATTCAGGCATTACTTGGCGTGAAGACAGTCTATCGACTGACGTTGCGCGCCCTGCAAGGTTTCACCCAAAGTCTGCGCGATCTAGCCTTCCCGAGCTTGCCGGTGCCGAATTACACCACGCTCTGTCGCCGGGCAAAAACGCTTGATGTAGAACTCTGCCGATCCTTCGTGACAATGAACCGATCCATCTGGTTGTCGACAGCACCGGTCTGAAGGGCTATGGAGAAGGTGAATGGAAGGTGCGCCAGCACGGCTACTCGAAGCGGCGCACGTGGCGTAAAGTCCATCTCGCACTCAACGCGAATACGGGTCAAGTGCATGCCGCGCTAATGACGAATCAAAATGTGGCTGACGGTGACGCTCTGGCCCAGTTGCTCGACCAGATTCCACGCGAAGAACAAATCGATGTCATCGGCGGTGATGGTGCCTACGACACCAAGCCATGCCATGCGGCCATTGCTGCACGCAGTGCTATTCCTTCGATTCCGCCACGCGAGGGTGCCGTTCATTGGCCAGCGGATATGCCCGGCGCGGCGTGGCGTAATGGCGCGGTTGATGCAATTGCCCGTGACGGTCGTCGAGAAGGGAAGCAAGAAAGTGGCTACCACCGGCGATCGCTTGCCGAGAATGCGATGTATCGGTTCAAGACCCTCACCGGCAACTGTCTCTGGGCGCGTCACATCGACTCGCAGGCGACCGAGGTCTCCGTTCGCGTCGGCGTCATCAACCGTATGGCAAACCTCGCTCGTCCGCAATCCGTTCGTATCGCCTGAAATTATCCCGTCGATGCTATTCGTCCTCACACTCGATTTATGCAACAACGGATTTATGCAACAACGCCATGACAACCACCAATCAGTCCGCTCCATCCTCCTTGCCCAGGCAGTCCAAATCGCCGCTCGTTCCAGCTCCCACCGACCTTCCGTTTGAGCAGAAGGCGATCCTCGCACAATTGCCGCACCTGCCTGGAGTGTATCGCTACTACGACGCCGGCGGCGCGGTGCTCTACGTTGGCAAGGCACGTAACCTGAAAAAGCGCGTCTCGAGCTACTTCAACAAGACCCAGCTGTCGCCGCGCATTACGATGATGGTCAGGCGCATTCGCAAAATCGAGACCACCGTGACACGTTCGGAAGCCGAGGCGCTGCTGCTCGAGAATAACCTGATCAAGGTCCTAGCACCCCGCTACAACATCCTGTTTCGCGACGACAAGTCCTATCCTTACCTGAAGCTGACCGGCCATACGTTTCCACGTATGGCCTATTACCGCGGTAGCATCGATCGCAAGCACCAGTATTTCGGGCCATTCCCAAGCGCCTGGGCAGTGCGCGAGAGCATCCAGATCCTGCAGTGCGTGTTCCAGCTGCGTACCTGCGAAGATTCAGTGTTCAACAACCGCACGCGCCCCTGCCTGCTGCACCAGATCGGCCGCTGTACGGCACCCTGTGTCGGCGCGATTGACGCGGAGGATTACTCGCGCGACGTCTCGAACGCCTCGCGCTTCCTGTTCGGTCGGCAGAACGAAGTGATGAAAGAGCTCGAACAAAAAATGCACACCTTCGCCGACGAGTTGAAATTCGAACAGGCCGCGGCGGTGCGCAACCAGATCAGCTCGCTTTCGACCGTGTTGCACCAGCAGGCCATCGAGGTCGGCAGAGAGAGCGATGTCGACATCCTGGCCGTAGTGGCGCATGGCGGGCGCGTCTGCGTGAACCTGGCGATGGTACGCGGCGGTCGGCACCTCGGCGACAAGGCTTATTTCCCGTCGCATGCTGCTAGCGCTATCGCGCTGGCAGCGGGGCGCGACGATGCAGCGGCAGGTTCCGGAGAATCCGTCAGCGAGGATACAGTGCTCTTCGAGGATCCCGCGGCGGTGGTCAGCATTCTGGCTAGAGAAATAGATGCGCAAACGACGGTACCCGAGGGTGAAGGCGAGACCCTGTCCGCCAAAGCACTAGTATCCTTAGCGGACGATGACGATGCCGCTGTTCGGACCGGGGCACTGGCCGAAGCATTTGGAACCGATACGGGAGCGACAGCCGACCCGGTCGGCACCTCGATCGAAACCGAGGTACTCGAGGCCTTCATCGCCCAGCACTATTTCGGCAACCGTGTGCCGCCCGTGCTGGTGCTCAGTCATGCGCCAGCGAATCGCCAACTGATCGATCTACTGATCGAGCAGGCCGGCCACAAGGTGGCGGTACTGCACCAGCCGCAGGGCCAGAAGCGCGCCTGGCTTTCGATGGCTGAGCAGAACGCACGGCTCTCGCTGGCGAGGCTACTGTCCGAACATGGTGCACAACAGGTACGTACGCGCGCACTGGCTGAGGTGCTTGGTTTCGAGGCCGAGGACCTAGCCCAGTTGCGCATTGAGTGTTTCGATATCAGCCACACGATGGGCGAGGCAACGCAGGCTTCCTGCGTTGTGTTCCATCACCACAAAATGCAGTCGGGCGAGTATCGCCGTTACAATGTCACGGGTATCACGCCAGGAGACGACTACGCGGCGATGCGCCAAGTGCTTACGCGCCGCTACGAGAAGATGGTCAAGCAAGCTGCGGAGACGCCCTCGACCGACGTAACCGCTGCGCGGTTGCCTAACATCGTGCTGATCGACGGCGGCAAGGGGCAGGTGGAAGTCGCGCGTCAGGTATTCACCGAGCTGGGTCTGGATGTCTCGATGCTGGTCGGCGTCGCTAAAGGCGAGGGGCGCAAGTTCGGCCAGGAGACACTTGTGTTCGTCGATGGCCGCCCCTCGCTCGATCTCGGCAAGGAAAGCGCGGCCCTGATGCTCGTCGCGCAGATTCGCGACGAGGCGCATCGCTCCGCCATCACCGGCATGCGCGCCAAGCGCGCCAAGACGCGCCAGACCTCGCGGCTAGAGGAGCTCGAAGGAGTCGGCGCAAAGAGGCGCCAGCGTCTGCTGGCACGCTTCGGCGGCCTGCGCGGCGTGGTGGCCGCGAGCGTGGAGGAACTGGCCAGCGTCGAGGGTATCTCACACGTGCTGGCCGAGCAGATTTACCGCCAGCTGCGCTGAGGCGGTGCGAGGCCTTTAGGCCGCGGATCAGGCTTGGCTTATGGCAAGCCAGGCGGCACGCAACAAGTTATTGGATTGGCAATTCGTGATCTGGACATTGGAAAATCGCCCCGCATGTGATGGGCATGGAAAACGAGACATCAGGGACGATTTTCCAATGTCCAGATCACGAATTGCCAATCAATAGCATGCGAGCGCTTCGGACTGGCCGGATTCGAGGTTTTAGGGGTGTTGTTGCATAAATCGAGCGAGAGCCAGTAACGGTTTACGCGCAACGGTCGGGGCCAGCCTCCTGTTATCAAGTCAGATTCCAGAGTAACTGCCTAATTTTTGCCAAGAAAATGCGCAAGGACATACACAAGACAGGTGAGCCGAAGGCACGCTACAGTGTCAGGAATTGGGCGGCTAATGCAGGCCAGATCAACTGGGGGAACGAACGATATGGATAGATGAAGCTGTCCTTGCCAGAATACCCGACGCCATACCCACGCGTGATCGACCGTGTCTATACGGCGATAAGCTGATGCAGGCATTACTTGGCGTGAAACCGTCTATCGACTGACGTTGCGCGCCCTGCAAGGTTTTACCCAAAGTCTGCGCGATCTGGCCTCCCCAAGCTTGCCGGTGCTGAATGGCGTTGTAGAGGAAGTCTGGGGCGCATGGCGCGTGCCAACCACCAACGGTGTGATTCCTCTTGTACGGGCCTGGGGGCATCCGCGCGACCGAGGCCAGCGGGCTTTTACTCCAGTTGTTCAAACTGAGGCTCTTGATGGATGGGAAGACGCACGATTATCGCCTGGCGCAAGATACACGACGTGACCGGTCGTAACTCGTTCAAGAATGCGTTTCGGATCCGCACTTCATCTCAGAGCCGTGTCTCGCGCGCAGACCGAAGGAAAGCATCGAGCAGCGGCGTGCAGTCGAGCAATTCTGTACTACCCGCGCGGTGGAACTCCGGATGCCACTGCACGCCGACCACGAAGGGCACGCGGTGATAGCGGATGCCTTCAATGATGCCATCCTCGACCGACACCGCCTCGATATTGAGATCGCGACCAAGATCACGGATCGCCTGGTGGTGGATCGAGTTGACCAGGGCTTCGCGGTGCCCTGGGAACATCTTGGCGAGCGTCGATTTGTCGGGGAAGCGGATCGAATGGTGATGTTGGTCGTAATGCTCGCTGACGTGCACGCCTGCGGTCGGTATGTCGGTAGCGATGTCCTGGTAGAGCGATCCGCCGAATGCGACGTTGATCAGTTGGCAGCCACGGCATACGCCCAGCACCGGCTTGCCTGACTCGACGAATTCGTGCAGCAGCTCGAGCTCGTACATGTCGCACACGCGATCGCCGGGCCATTCGGGGCGCGCGTCCGAGGCGGCGTAGGTTTGCGGCGAGATGTCGGCACCGCCCTGCAGCAGCAGCCCGTCCAGGTGCTTCGCGTAGTCGCGCAGGCGGATGTTGCTTGGGTACAGCATGCCCTGGTGGCCGACGTTCGGGATCATGAACACCAGTACGTCGCGCGACATCACCCAGTGCGCGATCGATTCCTCCAGGTACTGCAGCGTCTTGCCGCGTAGGCCGCTAGTGCCCGGCTCGGGGTGGAAGATCCGCGCCGATACGCCAATGCGCAGCGTGCGCTGCGTGATGCGCTGCCCGGCGCGATCGAACAGGCGCCGCGCGCGTGCCGCGATGATGCGACCGAACACCGACCAGGGCGTGTCGCTCTGGCTCAGGTAGGCGGGCGGCGGTGCCTCCGGCTGCGCCGGAGCGGGCGGCGGACGAGCAGTCTCGAAGTCGGGCGCGGCGCCGAAACCGGGCGGCGGCGCGCCGGGCCTGGCCGACGTCGCAGCGGATGCGTTGGCGGCACCCGTCGCGACGGGCATGGGCGCAGGCAGTATCCCAACCGCCGCGACCGGGTTGGGTGGCGCGATCTCTGGCTCGACAGCCACGTCCTTGGCAGTCGCCGCTTGCGCGGAAAACGTCACCAGTGAGAGTTGCGGCGGTTCAGGAGACGGTGCGGCGGCGGGATTCAGATCGGTCGTCTCATCGCTATCCGGGATGAGGTCCGAGTGAACTTCGGATGGGGTGTTTTCGTTCATGAAGAGGGTCTAGCGCGTCTGTCACGCGTGGGTTCGACGAAGGTTCATTATCCTTCAGACCCGCATCATCGGCAACTCGGCCCAGCCGCGCTGGATAGCCCGGTCGGTGATACTCCCTACGGCATTGCTACATAAATCGAGCGTGAGGACGCAATGGCATCGACGGGCATAATTTTAGGCGATACGAATGAATTGCGGACCTCGCTCGCCCGCAATCCATTCGTATCGCCTAAAATTATGCCCGTCGATGCCATTGCGTCCTCACGCTCGATTTATGCAACAACGCTTCATCTAGCTATGGTTTAATTCCGCCATGACTACTGGCAATCAGTTCCAGACCGTCGCGCTTGTTGGGCGTAGCAATACGCCCAGCATAGCCGAACCGCTCGCTGCGCTCGCCACCGCCATCGCGCAGCGCAGGCTCAAGGTCGTATTCGAGGCCGCCACGGCGACAGAATACGGCATCACTGGACATCCTGCGCTCACTCCCACCGAAATCGGTGCACGCGCCGACGTCGCGATTGTGCTCGGCGGCGACGGAACGATGCTCGGCATCGGTCGCCAGCTCGCCCCCTACAAGACCCCGCTGATCGGCATCAACCACGGTCGGCTCGGCTTTATCACCGACATTTCCGCCTTGGAGATGCTCGAGCTGGTTCCACTGATGCTGGCGGGCAACTTCGAGCACGAGGAGCGCACCCTGCTGGAGGCGCGCATCCTGCGCAACGGCGAGCCGATCTATCACGCGCTGGCCTTTAACGATGTGGTGGTGAACCGTAGCGGTTTCTCCGGGATGGCCGAGCTGCGCGTCTTGGTGGACGGTCGCTTCATGTACAACCAGCGTTCGGACGGCCTGATCGTCGCCACCCCCAACGGCTCGACGGCCTATGCACTGTCCTCGGCGGGCCCGATCCTCCACCCGCAGCTGCACGGTATCGTGCTGGTGCCGATCGCTCCGCACGCACTGTCGAACCGACCGATCGTGCTGCCTGACGACGTCCAGGTCGGGATCCAGATCATCGGCGGGCGCGATGTCAACGTGAATTTCGACATGCAGTCGTTTACCGCGCTTCAACTAAACGACACCATCGAGGTACGCCGTTCGTGCCACACCGTACCTTTCCTGCACCCGGTCGGCTACAGCTACTACACAACACTGCGCAAGAAGCTGCACTGGAACGAGCATCCCTCGCACGATGACGATCCAAAATCTTGACGCGGCCCACTTCCCATTATGCTTGCCATCTCTCGATACGCGACTTCGTCATCGTCGCTGCGCTTGACATCGAAATTGACAGCGGTCTTACTTGTGTTCTCCGGCGAGACCAGCGCCGGCGAGTCGATCGTGATCAACGCCCTGGCGCGGCGTTGTTGCATAAATCGAGCGAGATCCATTGACGTTTACGCGCAACGGTCGCGGGGCCAGCCCCCTATCAAGTCAGATTCCAGAGTAACTGCCTAATTTTTTCCAAGAAAATGCGCAAGGACATATACAAGACAGGTGAGAAGAAGGCACGGTACCGTGTCAGGAACTGGGCGGCCTATAATGAAGGCCTGATCAACCGGGGGAACGTGACGATATGGATAGATGAAGCCGTCCTTGCCAGAAGGGCCGACGCCATACCCACATATCGTCGCCCGTGTTTATACGGCGATACGCTGATTCAGGCATTACTTGGCGTGAAGACCGTCTATCGACTAACGTTGCGCGCGCCCTGCAAGGTTTCACCCAAAGTCCGCGCGATCTAGCCTTCCCGAGCTTGCCTGTGCCGAATTACACCACGCTCTGTCGCTGGGCAAAAACGCTTGATGTCGAACTGCCGATCCTTCGCGACAATGAACCGATCCATCTGGATGTCGGCAGTACCGGTCTGCAGGTCTATGGCGAAGGTGAATGGAAGATTCGCCAGCACAGCTACTCGAAGCGGCGCACGTGGCGTAAAGTCCATCGCGCGTTTAACGCGAATACAGATCAAGTGCATGCCGCGCTAATGGCGCATCAGAATGTAGCTGACGGTGACGCTCTGGCCGAGCAACTTGGCCAGAGCGTCACCGTCAGCCACATTCTGATGCGCCATTATTGATCCAAAATTCGTAATCTTGAAATTTGGATCAATAGGCTAAAATCTTTAACCATGTTAGATCCTCGTGCCCGCACTATTCTCAAAACCCTGATCGAACGGTATATCGACGACGGCCAGCCGGTCGGCTCGCGTACGCTGTCGTGGTATTCCGGCCTCGAACTTAGCCCGGCCACCATCCGCAACGTGATGTCGGACCTCGAGGAGCGCGGCCTGGTATCGAGCCCACATACGTCAGCGGGGCGGATTCCTACCCCGCGCGGCTACCGCCTGTTCGTCGACACCATGCTGACGGTCGAGTCACCGATCGACGACGCGGTCGTCACGCGCCTGGTACGGACCACCCTGCAGGCCGGCGAGCTGCAGCAGAAGGTGGTAGCCGCGGCCGCCAGCGTGCTGTCCAACCTGTCCCAGTTCGCCGGCGTAGTGCTCACGCCGCGCCGCAGCCATGTGTTCAAGCAGGTCGAATTCATGCGGCTGTCCGACAAGCGAATCCTACTGATCATCGTTACCCCCGAGGGTGACGTGCAGAATCGTATGATGGCGACCCAGCGCGATTACTCTTCTTCCCAGCTGACCGGAGCCTCGAATTACATCAACGCGAACTTCTCGGGGCTGTCCTTCGACGAGGTGCGATGCCGGCTGCGCGAAGAAATCGACACCCTGCGCGACGACATGACGACGCTAATGCACGCGGCCGTCACGGCTAGCACTGAGACTTCCGACAATGAGGACACAGTGCTCATCTCAGGGGAACGCAAGCTACTGCAGGTGGCCGACCTATCCTCTGACATGGCGCGACTGCGGAAGCTGTTCGACGTGTTCGACCAAAAGACCGGCCTACTGCAGCTGCTCGACATGTCTAGCCATGCCCAGGGCGTGCAGATCTTCATCGGCGGGGAGTCGAACTTGGTGCCGATCGACGAAATGAGCGTGGTGGCCGCACCCTACGAGGTGAACGGTCGGATCGTCGGTACGCTCGGCGTAATCGGGCCGACCCGGATGGCCTACAACAGAGTGATCCCTATCGTCGACATCACCGCGCGCCTGTTGTCGCTGACGCTGAGCGGCAACCAGTAGGTTCGTCGCCAGCGACCGAGCTGATCGAGAGCTCAGCTATTGTCCTCATCGGTGCGGCGGGCATTTGGCCAGCATATGAACTGTAACGAGTGCCCTCGTTATTGATCCGCAATTCGTGATCAATATAATGGGGCCATTCGATCTAATTCGAATGCATATCCCCTTTCATGCGCTTTGATCTCGAACCTCCTGCGCAGCAGGCCTCTGCGCATCGCACGGCTGTCCTGCTGATTAATCTCGGTACGCCCGACGAGCCGACCCCTGGCGCAGTGCGCCGCTATCTCGCGCAATTTCTGTCTGACCCGTGCGTGGTCGAGATCCCGGTCCTAGCTTGGCAGCTGATCCTACGCGCGCTGATCCTGCCGTTTCGCTCGTATGCCTCCGCCAAGAAGTACGCCAGGGTCTGGATGCCGGAAGGCTCGCCGCTACGCGTGCACACCGAGCGGCAAGTTGAGGCGCTACGACCGCTGTTCGCCTCCAATGGCTACCAGGTGCTGGTCGACTATGCGATGCGCTATGGCACGCCCGACATTGGTAGCGTACTCGGGCAGTTGAAGCGTCTCGGCGTCGAGCGCGTGCTGCTGATGCCGCTCTATCCGCAATACTCGGCCTCGACCACGGCGACCGCCTTCGACGCGGCCTTCGCCGCACTGGCTCGCATGCGCAACCAGCCCGAGATCCGCACAGTGCGGCACTACGCCGATCATCCGGCTTATATCCATGCGTTGGCCGAGCAGGTGCGAAACTATTGGACTGAGCACGGCAGCCCCAATTTTGCGGTCGGCGACAAGCTGGTGCTCAGTTTCCACGGCATGCCTAAGCGCACGCTCGACCTAGGCGACCCCTATCACGACCAGTGCCAGAAAACCGCCACATTGCTGATGGCCGAGCTGAGCTTGGGCCCGCTCGAATGTCGGGTGACCTTCCAATCGCGCTTCAGCAAGACTGAGTGGCTGCAGCCCTATACGTTGCCGATCCTGCGCGAGCTCGGCGCGGCTGGCGTGAAGCGGGCCGACGTGTTCTGTCCAGGCTTCACCTCGGACTGCCTGGAAACCATCGAGGAGATTGGCATGGAGGTGCTCGACGAGTTCCTGCATAGCGGTGGCGGGAGCTTCCACCGGATTCCCTGCCTGAACGCCGCGCCGGCCTGGATCTCGGCGCTGGGCCAAATTGTCGCGGAAAACCTGCAGGGCTGGCCGGTATGCGTGGCTGCACCCACGGAAACGACCGCATGAGCTTTATGAAACGGGATGAAGCTGATGAATCACCACTGAATTTCGAACGAACTCGGTGCCACGCTGCACATCGCCAAGTGGCTTTGGGCCGCGCCTCTTCTTCAAGAGGCGATCGCTGGCGGTCGATGTCGTCGCGAAGGGGCGGATACAAATCCTCGAGGCGTTGTTGCATAAATTTAGCGAAAGCCGGTGACGTTTACGCGCAACGGTCGCGGGGCCAGCCCCTATCAAGTCAGATTCCAGAGTAACTGCCTGATTTTTGACAAGAAAATGCGCAAGAACATACACAAGACAGGTAAGCCGAAGGCACGCTACCGTGTCAGGAATTGGGTGGCCTATAATGAAGGCTTGATCAACTGGGGGAACATGACGATATGGATAAGATGAAGCCGTCTTTTCCAGAATACCAGACGCCATACCTACACGGGGTCGCCCGTGTCTATACGGCGATACGCCTGATTCAGGCATTACTTGGGCGTGAAGACCGTCTATCGACTGACGTTGCACGCCCTGCAAGGTCTCACGGCGTTTTTGCATAAATCGAGTGTGAGGATGCAATAGCATCGACGGGATAATTTCAGGCGATACGAACGGATTGCGGACGAGCGAGGTCCGCCATGCGGTTGATGACGCCGCCGCGCAGGCGACCTCGGTCGCCTGCGCGGCGATGTGACGCGCCCAGAGACAGTGGCCGGTGAGGGTCTTGAACCGATACATCGCATTCTCGGCAAGCGATCGCCGGTGGTAGCCACTGTGTTGCTTCCATTCTCGACGACCGTCACGGGCAATTGCATCAACCGCGCCATTACGCCACGCCGCACCGGGCATATCCGCTTGCCAATGAGCGGCACCCTCGCGTGGCGGAATCGAAGGAATAGCACTGCGTGCAGCAATGGCCGCATGGCATGGCTTGGTGTCGTAGGCACCATCACCGCCGATGACATCGATTTGTTCTTCGCGTGGAATCTGGTCGAGCAACTTAGCCAGAGCGTCACCGTCAGCCACATTCTGATTCGTCATGAGCGCGGCATGCACTTGACCTGTATTCGCGTTGAGCGCGAGATGGACTTTACGCCACGTGCGCCGCTTCGAGTAGCCGTGCTGGCGCACCTGCCATTCACCTTCTCTATAGACCTTCAGACCAGTGCTGTCGACAACCAGATGGATCGGTTCATTGTCACGAAGGATCGGCAGTTCGACATCAAGCGTTTTGCCCGGCGACAGAGCGTGGTGTAATTCGGCACCGGCAAGCTCGGGAAGGCCAAATCGCGCAGACTTTGGGTGAAACCTTGCAGGGCGCGCAAGGTCCGTCGATAGACGGTCTTCACGCCAAGTAATGCCTGAATCAGGCGTATCGCCGTATAGACACGGGCGACCACGTGTGGGCATGGCATCGGGTATTCTGGCAAGGACGGCTTCATCTATCCATATTGTTACGTTCCCCCGGTTGAGGCGTTGTTGCATAAATCGAGCGTGAGGACGAACGGGAACGAATTGCAGACCTCGCTCGTCCGCAATCCGTTCGTATCGCCTGAAATTATGCCCGTCGATGCCATTGCGTCCTCGCGCTCGATTTATGCAAAAACGCCGCTTACAGAAAAAACTGCCCGGTCGAAACCGGGCGATTTTGATGACGGAGCCTGAAAAGCGGTGTGTGTCGCTCCTGCTTACTTCGCGGTCGGGTGCTGCTGCGATTCGACGGTGTCGGGCGTGTCGGAAGCCAGAGTTTCCGGGATACCAAACTCGAAGGCCTCTTCCGCTGCTATCTCGTCGAAACGCTCTCGATCCGAGACTTCCTTGGTCCGGCGTGCCTTGTGGAACGCCAAGCCGGTACCGGCCGGAATCAGACGACCGACGATTACGTTTTCTTTCAGGCCGCGCAGATCGTCGCGCTTACCCATGATCGCCGCTTCCGTCAGCACGCGCGTCGTCTCCTGGAACGATGCCGCCGAGATGAACGAATCCGTCGACAGCGACGCCTTCGTGATACCCAGCAGGATGTTCTCATAGGTGGCCGGACGCTTGGCTTCCGCGATTATATGATCATTTTCGTCCAGCATGTCCGAACGCTCGACCTGCTCGCCCGGGATGAAGCGCGTATCGCCGTTGTCGGTGATCTGCACACGACGCAACATCTGGCGAACGATCACCTCGATATGCTTATCATTAATCTTTACGCCTTGCAGGCGGTACACGTCCTGCACCTCGTCGACGATGTAGCGCGACAGAGCCTCGATACCCTGCAGACGCAGAATGTCGTGCGGATCGGCTGGGCCGTCTACGATCATTTCGCCCTTGTTGACGACCTGAGCATCGTGGACCAGGACGTGCTTTTCCTTGGCGATCAGGAATTCGTGCTGGTTGCCCTCAAGATCCGTGATGACCAGGCGCTGCTTGCCCTTCGTGTCCTTGCCGAACGAGGCGGTACCCGTGACTTCGGCCAGGATGCCGGCGTCCTTCGGCGAGCGTGCTTCAAACAGTTCCGCTACCCGCGGCAGACCGCCGGTAATGTCACGCGTCTTCTGCGCTTCAGTCGGGATACGTGCGAGGACTGCACCCACCTGCACCTGCTGGCCGTCCTTCACGGTGATCAGCGCACCGACCTGGAAGCCGATCTGCACCGAGTGCTCGGTGTTCGGGATCTTCACTTCTTCGCCGTTCGAGTCCAGCAGCTTGACCTGCGGACGCACGCTCTTCGCAGCCTGCGAGCCGCGGCGCTTCACGTCGATCACGACGAGCGTCGAAAGCCCCGTCACGTCGTCGATCTGCTTAGCGACCGTTACGCCTTCCTCGACGTTCTCGAACTTCACCATACCGCCGTACTCGGTGATGATCGGGCGCGTCAGCGGATCCCAGGTAGCGAGTTGCGTGCCGGCCTTGATCACGTCGCCGTCAAGCTGCAGCAGCGTCGCTCCATACGGGATCTTGTGACGTTCGCGCTCGCGACCAATATCGTCGGTGATCACGGCCTCGCCCGAACGCGAGATGACGATCTGCTCGCCCTTCGCGTTGGTGACGTAGCGCATAGTCGCCACAAAGCGGATCGTACCGTTGCTCTTCGCCTCGACTGACGAAGCCACCGTCGTACGCGAAGCCGCACCGCCGATGTGGAAGGTACGCATGGTCAGCTGTGTTCCCGGCTCTCCGATCGACTGTGCGGCGATCACGCCGACGGCCTCGCCGACGTTGACGAGCGAACCGCGACCCAGGTCACGACCGTAGCAGGCAGCACATAGACCGTAACGCGTTTCGCAGGTTAGCGCAGTGCGTACGCGCACGTCGTCGATGCCGAGACGTTCGATTTCCTCGACCGCCGTCTCGTCGAGCAGGGTGCCCGATTCGTACAGGGTTTCCTGGGTTTCCGGGTTGACCACGTCGGCCACAACGACGCGACCGAGGATCCGGTCGCGCAGCGCTTCGACGACTTCACCGCCTTCCACCAGGGCCTTCATGGCCACGCCGTTGCTCGTTCCGCAATCATTCTCGACCACCACCAGATCCTGCGTGACGTCGACCAGACGACGCGTCAAGTAACCCGAGTTTGCGGTCTTCAGTGCTGTATCAGCCAGACCCTTACGTGCACCGTGGGTCGAAATGAAGTACTGCAATACGTTCAGACCTTCGCGGAAGTTCGCCGTGATCGGCGTCTCGATGATCGAGCCGTCTGGCTTCGCCATCAGGCCACGCATCCCGGCCAGCTGACGGATCTGGACCGCGGAACCTCGTGCGCCCGAGTCGGCCATCATATAGATCGAATTGAATGATTCCTGGCGTGTTTTCTTACCATCTCGATCGACCACCGGCTCCGTCGAGAGCTGCTTCATCATCGCTTTACCGACCGCTTCCGACGTCGCCGACCAGATGTCGACCACGTTGTTGTAGCGCTCCTGGGCGGTGACAAGACCCGACATGTACTGGTGGTCGTATGCTTTCACCTTCTTCGCAGCGTCGCTGACAATGATTTCCTTCTGCGTCGGCACCAGCATATCGTCCACGCAGATCGAGAGACCGGCGAGCGTCGCGAGACGGAAGCCCGACTGCATCAGCTGGTCAGCGAACACCACGGTCGCGCGCAGACCGCACTTGCGGAACGCGGTGTTGATCAGCCGAGAGATTTCCTTCTTCTTCAGCGGCTTATTCAGCACCGAGAATGGCAGGCCGACCGGCAGGATTTCTGACAGGATCGCGCGACCGACGGTCGTCGCGTACAGCGAGATTTTCGGCACGAACTGCTGCGCGCCTTCCAACTTGTCCTCGTTGTAGACCATTTCGGTGATCCGCACGTTGACGCGCGAAGCCAGCTCGACTTCCTTGTTCTCGTATGCACGCAGGACTTCCGACACGCCCGTGAAGGACATGCCCTCGCCCTTTCCGTTGACGGCTTCGCGCGTCGCATAATACAAGCCGAGCACAATATCCTGTGATGGCACGATCGACGGATCGCCGTTAGCTGGGAATAGCACGTTATTCGAAGCCAACATCAGCGTGCGCGCTTCCATCTGTGCTTCTAGCGACAGTGGCACGTGGACGGCCATCTGGTCACCGTCGAAGTCGGCGTTGAACGCCGCGCAAACCAACGGGTGAAGTTGGATCGCCTTACCTTCGATCAATACTGGTTCGAACGCCTGGATGCCCAGGCGGTGCAGCGTCGGTGCACGGTTCAGCATCACCGGGTGCTCGCGAATCACCTCCTCGAGAATGTCCCACACCACCGGCGTCTGGTTTTCGACTTCCTTCTTCGCGGCCTTGATGGTGGTGGCCACGCCTATCACTTCAAGCTTGTTGAAGATGAATGGCTTGAATAGCTCGAGTGCCATTAACTTAGGCAGGCCGCACTGGTGCAACTTCAGCGTCGGGCCCACCACGATGACCGAACGACCGGAGTAGTCGACGCGCTTGCCTAGCAGGTTCTGACGAAAACGACCACCTTTGCCTTTGATCATGTCGGCCAGTGACTTGAGCGGACGCTTGTTGGCACCCGTCATCGCCTTGCCGCGACGACCGTTGTCGAGCAGTGAATCGACCGCTTCCTGCAACATGCGCTTTTCGTTGCGCACGATGATCTCGGGTGCCTTCAGTTCGAGCAGACGCTTCAAACGGTTGTTCCGATTAATCACGCGGCGATACAGGTCGTTCAGGTCCGAAGTCGCGAAGCGACCGCCGTCAAGCGGCACTAGTGGACGCAGTTCCGGCGGCAGCACCGGCAGGACTTCGAGAATCATCCACTCGGGCTTGATGCCAGAACGCTGGAATGCCTCGAGGACCTTCAGGCGCTTGGCGTACTTTTTGATCTTCGCTTCCGAGCCAGTGTTCTTGAGCTCGGTGCGTAGCGTCTCGACCTGTTCGTCGATGTTGATCGCGCGTAGTAGCTCGCGAACGCCTTCCGCACCCATCTCAGCGCGGAACTCCTCACCGTATTCTTCGACCTTGTTGTAGTAATCCTCCTCGGTCATGATCTGCCGCGCTTTCAGCGATGTCATACCCGGTTCGATCACCACGTAGGCTTCAAAGTACAGTACGCGTTCGATGTCGCGCAGCGTCATGTCAAGCACCATACCCAGACGCGACGGCAGCGACTTTAGGAACCAGATGTGGGCGACCGGTGAGGCTAGCTCGATGTGGCCCATGCGCTCGCGGCGCACCTTGGCGAGCGTCACTTCTACGCCACACTTCTCGCAGATTACGCCGCGATGCTTCAGGCGCTTGTACTTGCCGCACAGGCACTCGTAGTCGCGGATCGGCCCGAAAATCTTCGCGCAGAACAGACCATCCCGCTCCGGCTTGAAGGTGCGGTAGTTGATAGTTTCCGGCTTCTTGACTTCGCCGAACGACCAGGAACGGATCTTGTCTGGCGAGGCCAGACCGATTTTGATCGCGTCGAAGACTTCTTCCTGTTGGACTTGCTTGAATAGATCGAGCAGAGCTTTCATTGCTTTCTCTCCGTAGTCCGATTAGTTGCGATCGAGGTCAATGTCGATACCGAGCGAGCGGATTTCCTTCACCAATACGTTGAAGGATTCCGGCATGCCCGCGTCGATCACGTGGTCGCCCTTGACAAGGTTTTCGTACACCTTCGTCCGACCGTTCACGTCGTCTGACTTCACCGTCAGCATTTCCTGCAGTACATAGGATGCACCGTAGGCCTCGAGCGCCCACACTTCCATTTCCCCGAAACGCTGGCCACCGAACTGCGCCTTGCCGCCCAGTGGCTGCTGCGTGACGAGCGAGTACGGGCCGGTCGAACGCGCGTGCATCTTGTCGTCGACCAGGTGGTGTAGCTTCAGATAGTGCATGTAGCCGACCGTTACGGTCCGCTCGAATGCCTCACCCGTACGACCATCATACAAGCGTACCTGGTTTTTCGATGGCGTCATGCCGAGCTGCTGCGCGATGTCGTCCGGGAACGCTAGGTCGAGCATCTTCAACATTTCCTCTTCGGTCGCGCCGTCGAATACCGGCGTGGAGAATGGAATGCCCTCGCGCAGGTTCTTCGCGAGCTCGATGATCTCGTCGTCACTAAAGCTATCGAAGTCTTCTCTGCGGCCAGATTCGTTGTAGATTTTGGTCAAAAATACACGCAGTTCCTCGATCTTCGCCTGACGCGCCAGCATCTCGCCGATCCGCCAGCCGAGGCCCTTCGCGGCCCAGCCAAGATGGACTTCGAGCACCTGGCCCACGTTCATTCGAGACGGCACGCCGAGCGGATTCAGCACAACGTCGGCTGGACGGCCATCGGCCATGTACGGCATGTCTTCTACCGGAACAATCTTCGAGACAACGCCTTTGTTGCCGTGACGGCCCGCCATCTTGTCTCCAGGCTGCAGGCGACGCTTAACTGCAAGGTAGACCTTGACCATCTTCAGCACACCCGGCGGCAGCTCGTCGCCTTGAGTGAGCTTCTTGCGCTTCTCTTCGAAGGCCAGGTCGAACTGGTGATGCTTCTCCACGATCGAGTTTTTGATCGCTTCAAGCTGGGCCGCTGCTTCCTCGTCTGCCAGGCGGATGTCAAACCATTGGTAGTAGTCCAAATCCGACAGGTAGGCCTGGTGGATCTTTGTGCCCTTGGCCAGCTTCTTCGGGCCGCCGTTGGCGACCTTGCCGTCGAGCATGCGCGCCAGACGCTGGAAGGCATCGCTTTCCACGATACGCAGCTGATCGTGCAGGTCGAGGCGATAGCGTTTCAGTTCGTCGTCGATGATCTGTTGCGCGCGCTTGTCACGCACGATGCCTTCGCGCGTGAACACCTGCACGTCGATCACTGTGCCGCTCATACCCGAGGGCACGCGCAGCGACGTGTCCTTCACGTCCGAAGCCTTCTCGCCGAAGATCGCACGCAGCAGCTTCTCTTCCGGCGTCAACTGGGTCTCGCCCTTCGGCGTGACCTTGCCGACCAGAACGTCACCTGCTTCAACCTCGGCACCGATGTAGACGATGCCCGATTCGTCGAGACGACCGAGCTGGACTTCCGCCAGATTCGAGATGTCGCACGTGATTTCTTCTGGTCCGAGCTTGGTGTCGCGAGCGACTACGTTCAGTTCTTCAATGTGGATCGACGTGTAGCGATCGTCCGCCACCACGTTCTCCGAAATCAAGATCGAATCTTCGAAGTTGTAGCCGTTCCACGGCATGAACGCGATCAGCATATTCTGGCCGAGCGCAAGCTCGCCCAGGTCCGTCGAGGCACCGTCGGCCAGCACGTCACCGCGCGCGACCTTGTCGCCCATCTTCACGATTGGACGTTGGTTGATGTTCGTGTTTTGGTTCGAACGCGTGTATTTGATAAGGTTGTAAATGTCGACACCAACCTCACCCGCTACCGCTTCTTCGTCGTTTACGCGAATCACGATACGGCCTGCGTCGACATAGTCGACTACGCCACCGCGATAGGCTTGGACCGTGGTACCCGAATCGATCGCGCAAGTGCTCTCGATACCCGTGCCGACCACTGGCTTTTCTGGACGCAAGCAAGGCACGGCCTGGCGCTGCATATTCGAGCCCATCAGTGCGCGGTTCGCATCATCATGCTCGAGGAACGGGATCAGCGATGCAGCCACCGAGACGATCTGTGACGGTGCTACGTCCATGTACTGGATGCGGTCCGGCGTGACCATCATGGTTTCGCCCGCTTCGCGCGCCGAAACCAGATCGTCGGTCAGTTCGCCTGTGTTCTCGTCCACCGAGGCGTTCGCCTGGGCGATCACGTAACGGCCTTCTTCGATCGCCGAAAGGTAGTCGATCTGGTCGGTCACCTTACTGTCCGTGACCTTGCGATACGGCGTCTCGAGGAAACCGTATTCATTTAGGTGCGCGTAAAGCGCCAGTGAGTTGATCAGGCCGATGTTCGGACCTTCCGGCGTTTCGATTGGGCACACGCGGCCATAATGGGTCGGGTGCACGTCACGAACTTCGAAGCCAGCACGCTCACGCGTCAGGCCGCCCGGGCCCAGTGCGGAAACACGGCGCTTGTGCGTGATTTCCGACAGCGGGTTGGTCTGATCCATGAACTGCGAGAGCTGCGAAGAACCGAAGAACTCGCGGATCGCCGAGGAAATCGGCTTCGAGTTTATTAGATCATGCGGCATCAAGTTTTCGCTTTCGGCCTGGCCTAGGCGTTCTTTCACTGCGCGCTCGACCCGCACCAGGCCGGCGCGGAACTGGTTCTCTGCAAGTTCGCCAACACAACGCACGCGACGGTTGCCAAGGTGGTCGATATCATCAACTTCGCCCTTGCCGTTACGTAGCTCAGTTAGGATCTTGATGGTCGCGAGGATGTCGTCGTCCAGCAGCGTCATCGGGCCGACGATCTCGTCACGACCGACGCGGCGGTTAAACTTCATGCGACCGACCTTCGACAGGTCGTAGGCATCTTCGCTGTAGAACAGACGGTTGAACAGCGCCTCGACGGCTTCTTCCGTCGGCGGTTCACCCGGGCGCATCATGCGGTAAATGGCGATACGGGCGGCTGTTTTGTCGGCCGTCTCATCGACGCGTAGCGTCGATGAGATGTACGGACCCTGATCTAGATCGTTCGTGTAAATCGTCTGGATTTCTTTGATCTTTGCCTCGCGCAGCTTGTCCAGCACGCTCTCGGTGATCTCGTCGTTCGCGTTCGCCATCACTTCGCCGGTATCGCCGTCGACCACGTTCTTCGCTAGCACGCGACCGAGCAGGTAGTCTTTCGGCACCGAGATGAACTTAGTTTTCGCAGCTTCCAGGTCACGGATGTGCTTCGCGTTGATCCGCTTGTCCTTCTGGACGATGACCTTTCCGTCGCGATCCTTGATGTCGAAGCGTGCGACTTCACCACGCAGGTGCTCTGGCACGAATTCCATCTGCGCGCCTTCGTCCATTAGGGCAAAGTTGTCAAACGCGAAGAAGTGCGCGAGGATCTGTTCCGGGGTCAGGCCGATGGCCTTAAGTAGGATCGACACCGGCATCTTGCGGCGCCGGTCGACGCGGAAGTATAGGCTGTCCTTCGGGTCGAATTCGAAGTCGAGCCACGAGCCGCGGTAGGGAATGATCCGTGCCGAAAACAGCAACTTGCCCGAGCTGTGGGTTTTGCCCTTGTCGTGTTCGAAAAACACGCCCGGAGAACGGTGGAGCTGCGATACGATCACGCGCTCAGTACCATTGATGACGAACGAGCCGGTCGGAGTCATGAGCGGAATTTCGCCCATGTACACCTCCTGCTCCTTCACTTCCTTGACCAGGGGTTTGCTTGACGATTCCTTGTCGAGGAGTACCAAGCGTACCTTGGCGCGCAGTGCCGAGCAATAAGTCAGGCCGCGCTGCTGGCATTCTTTGATGTTGAATGCCGGCGACGACAGAGCATAGCTCACGAACTCGAGACGAGCGAAACCATTGTGCGAAACGATCGGGAAAACAGAGGTAAAAGCGGCTTGCAGGCCTTCTGGCTTGCGTTGTGCTACAGACACTTCAGCTTGTAGAAACGTGTTGAATGATTCTAGCTGAGTGGCCAGCAGGAAAGGAACTTGGTGAACGATGGAGCGCTTCGCGAAATTCTTACGAATACGCTTCTTCTCGGTGAAGGAATATTGCATACGATCTCCGAATCACGGCGGGCGTTATCGAGGCGGGATACCTGGACGTGTCAAACCCGAGTGTTCACCGACTGAGACCCGATAGCCGTGCAGCGGCTCGGGCCGAGAAGCTTGGTGGTTGTGGCCGATAGCAACCGCTGGCTGACGGCAGCGGTTGCCTGTGTTGCCCGCTACCCGACCAAACTTGCCTTCTGCAGTCGCTTCAGAAGACAAAGAGAATCGCCGGTTGCACGCATCGAGATGCGCCTTGGGTGGTTTTCTTTAGCTTCTGAGGTTATTCAATGAAGTTCTTCTCCCCAAGGGGCGAAGTCTCACCCCAAAAAAATTAAATGAAAAGTGAACGTCCCAAGGGACGAGGAATCTTCCCAAAGAGATTGAGTGTCAAAACAGCGTCCCCACAAAGCACAAAAAGGCCGGCGGTATAAAACCGCCAGCCTTCGCGCAGCTCGTCGAAACTTACTTGATTTCGACCTTTGCGCCAGCTTCTTCCAGCTTCTTCTTCGCTTCTTCAGCGGCAGCCTTCGGCACGCTTTCTTTGACTGGCTTCGGTGCGCCGTCGACCAGGTCCTTTGCTTCTTTCAGGCCCAGGCCCGTCAGTTCGCGAACGGCTTTGATAACGGAGACCTTGTTGACCCCCATTTCAGCCAGGATAACTGTGAATTCAGTCTGCTCTTCGACTGGAGCAGCTGTGCCGACGCCCGCCGGGCCAGCAACTGCCACTACAGCTGCCGACACGCCAAACTTTTCTTCGAACGCCTTAACCAGTTCGTTCAGTTCTAAAACAGTCATGCCTTCAACTGCTGCTAGGATGTCTTCCTTTGCGATTGCCATGTGAAATACTCTTAAATTGAATGTAGGTACAGCCAACGATCTCTGATGCCGACATTATGCAGCTTCACCCTGCTTCTTCTCAGCCAGCGCGGCGAGGGCGCGCGCGCAACCGGAAACAGGAGCCTGCATGACGAACAACAGCTGCGAGAGCAGTTCTTCGAGGCTCGGGATGCTTGCCAACGCTTGAACGCCAGCTTTGTCCATTACCTTGCCATCGAACGAACCCGCCTTGATGATCAGCTTGTCATTGCTCTTCGCGAAGTCGTTCACGACCTTCGAGGCAGCAATTGCATCTTCCGAGATGCCGTAGATCAGCGGGCCGGTCATCTGCTCTGCCAGCGGAGCAAATGGCGTACCTTCAACTGCGCGGCGTACCAGAGTATTCTTTAGCACGCGCAGATACACCTGCTTTTCACGAGCTTGCGCGCGCAGCTTGGTCAGATCGCCAACCGCAATTCCACGATACTCAGCCAGTACAACGGTCTGGGCCTTCGCGATTTGCGCGAAAACCTCAGCGACGACGGCTTGCTTGTCTTGTCTATTCAGCGGCACGCTTAGCCTCCGAAAATGATACGATCGGTGAGAGCCTCTCGTACCTCGTTCAACAACGGCGTCCGAGTCGTCAGGAGTTTTTCCACCGCCGTCTCGGATTACTCCGCGCCATCGGCTTCACCACTTCAAAACTTGTTCGGGTTCGCCATCTGCGTTGGCCTGCATTAAGAGAGTGCTTACCTGCTACCTCCCGCCAACGGTTTTTGATAACCGACCATCCTGCGCTCACGCGCCGGCCAACCGCCCAAAGCCCTAGTTTTAGACGGCCTCACTATAGCGGAGCCGTCTCCGAATACTGCGATTACTGTGCAGTCAGCGAAGATTGATCAACGTGAACGCCGATGCCCATCGTGCTCGACACCACGACCTTGCGCAGGTACACGCCCTTGCTGGTTGCCGGCTTAGCCTTCTGCAGCGCTTCGATCAGCGCAGACAGATTGGAGCGTAGCGCGGTTGGCTCGAACGACGCACGGCCAATCGTGACGTGAATGATACCGGTCTTGTCCACACGGAACTGGACCTGACCCGCTTTCATGTTCTTGACCGCGGTGGCGACGTCCGGCGTCACCGTACCAACCTTCGGATTTGGCATCAGGCCGCGCGGGCCGAGAATCTGACCCAGCGTACCGACGATACGCATCGTGTCCGGCGACGCGATCACGATGTCGAAATCCATTTGACCAGCTTTGATCTGCTCGGCCAGGTCTCCCATGCCGACGATTTCTGCGCCGGCTGCACGAGCCTGCTCGGCCTTGTCGCCTTGCGCAAACACGGCAACACGAACCGACTTACCGGTACCTGCCGGAAGCACAACCGAACCGCGAACCATTTGGTCCGACTTCTTTGCGTCGATGCCGAGCTGGACTGCGACGTCGATCGATTCATTGAATTTCGCGTTCGCACATTCCTTCACAAGTGCCAGTGCGTCTTCAATCCTATACAGCTTCTGACGGTCGAGCATGGCGGGAAATGCCTGACGACGCTTCGAGATCTTAGCCATTTACACGCCCTCCACGGTGATGCCCATCGAGCGTGCGCTGCCCGCGATAGTACGAACTGCCGCGTCCAGATCCGCCGCTGTGAGGTCAGGCATCTTGGTCTGCGCGATTTCTTCAGCTTGCGCGCGCGTGATTGAACCGACTTTGTCGGTGTGGGGCTTGCTTGAGCCTTTGTCGATCTTCACTGCCTTCTTGATGAGGACAGTCGCAGGCGGCGTTTTCATCACAAACGTGAAGCTCTTATCCGCGAATGCCGTGATCACGACTGGAACCGGAAGGCCCGGTTCGATAGCTTGGGTCTGCGCGTTGAACGCTTTGCAGAACTCCATGATATTCAGGCCGCGCTGGCCGAGCGCTGGACCGACCGGCGGCGAAGGGTTGGCTTTACCTGCAGGGATCTGCAGCTTGATAAAGCTGACAATTTTCTTTGCCATTTGTACACCTCGTTGGAACGACGAGTTGACGTTCAGTGAGTGATAACACGCGCTCGCCTTGCAGCTACTGATGCTCCTTAACGGTCAATAATACGGACCGTAATCGCGCTTGATGGCCAGGGCCAAGTCTGCCCATCCAAACTTAGACTTTTTCGACCTGACCGAACTCGAGCTCGACCGGTGTTGCCCGACCAAAAATAGTGACGGACACGCGCATTCGCGATTTTTCGTAGTTGACTTCTTCGACCGTGCCGTTGAAATCAGTGAATGGACCTTCCTTAACCCGGACCATCTCACCCACTTCGAATAGGGTTTTCGGACGCGGCTTTTCCACGCCTTCCTGCATCTGCGACATGATTTTTTCGACTTCCCGTGGGGAAATCGGGCTCGGTCGATTCCGTGCGCCACCGATGAAGCCGGTCACCTTGGCCGTGTTCTTCACGAGGTGCCAGGCTTGGTCCGTCATTTCCATCTCGACCAGCACGTAGCCGCGGAAGAAACGACGCTCGGTCACTGCCTTGTGGCCACCCCGAACTTCGACGACCTCTTCGGTCGGCACCAGGATCTGGCCAAACTTGTCTTGCATGCCCGCACGTTCAATGCGCTCCTGAAGTGCACGTTGCACGGTCTTCTCCATACCGGAGTAAGCGTGCACGACGTACCAACGCTTTCCACTCGGCATCGCCGGAGTATCGCTCATATCATTTCCAACCTAGAATCGCCACGAAAATCACCCATTCGATCGACTTGTCGCTAAGCCAAAGAAAGAGCGCCATGACCAGCACAAACCCAAACACGACCAGCGTGATTTGCGTGGCTTCCTTGCGCGTCGGCCATACAACCTTACGCACCTCCCGGTAGGAATCCTTCGCGAAGGCGATGAAGCTCTTACCCGGAAGAGACATCAGGGCGACGGCGAAACCAGCGATGACCCCCACTGCCAAGGCAGTACCACGGACGTACCATTCCTTGCCGCCAAGCAAGAAAAAGCCCGCAAATCCGACCAAGACCAACAATACGCCCAGGCCCAGCATCAACTTATCGCTGGAGGTATTTACAGTTTCGACGGATGGATTCGCCATAACACGGCGGCCTCAAATCTGAAGCGCAACACCTTCACCAACCGGTAAATTGCGTGAATGGCAAAGAGAATGTACCAACAACTGCAACCAGAAGAACGTATGCGAATCGATTTCTGGCTGGCCATGCGATTGAGTCGAGAACTAGCCCGCAAAACACAAACCAACGGGTTGTACTCCCCGCGTGCAGCCCAAGCTTCGCGCAACACCCGCAACACCCACGCAACACCCATTGACAAGCTGCCCAACCGCCGATGAAGCTCGCACCCGACTCGATTCTCTGCGGCATCGTCTTTCAAAGCTTGCGTGAGCTCCAGTGGTGACCACGGGAGATTTCCGCTACCCTGAAGCGCACTTCCCGTGACGATCCACGCCTGCACGTGTCCAACACAACGATTTACAACGCTATCTACGCTCAGCCCCGCAACGCACTCCGACGCGAACTGATTACCCGCCTGCGTCCGCATCGAAACAAGCGTCTGCCACGCTCGCGCGGCGCCGATTTCGGCGCGGGGCTATTCCCGACGTGATCAGCATTCACATGCGCCCAACCGAGGTCGAAGACTGCCTTATTCCGGGTCACTGGGAAGGTAGCCTCATCCAAGGGCACGGGCAAAAAATCGATCGCGACCGTCTTCGTTGAGCGCATGAGCCGAGCCGTTCTGCTGGCCAAACTGTTCCGACTGCGAGCGCCGGACCTCGGCTCTACCTGGAGCCGAGAGGGCCTTCACAATCACACTGCAATCGCTTGTCGGGCCACTGCGCCAGTACTTGGCCAAGGGCGCGGATCTGTCTATCTACTTTCAAGATGACTGCGATGCGATTGCCGACTTACCTAACACTCGAACCTAACACTCGACCGCGTGCCAGACTAAACTTGCACACCGCTTCATAAATCTTGGCTAAGGTCTTAGCTCACCCCACCGACCTCAAGCCCATTAACCAGCGATGTGCTGCACTTCACTTTTGAAACCGCCCAACTTACTCATAAGTCAGAAATATAGATAAAACTTGGATGTCCGCAGAAGGACCGTACCAGATCAGGATGAAGCTTGATATCCGAAAGCTAAATGTGCACTTGATCAGCAAGCTGTTCGCCACTGCGCACCGGATTGTGCCTGACACCAGTCCACTTTGTGTAGCGCCAAAGCAGCTCATCGGGGTTCAGGTCCGGAGCGTAGTAGCCCCACCACAAAAAGTGCAGGGATAACTTGTCCTTCAGGCTGTCGACGTAGGCACGCACACTATGGATCTTGTGCGATGGCAATCCGTCCAGCACCAGATGAATCGGCCTGCGCCGTCCTTTCATCATCTTTCGTAGCAGGTGCACGAACTGCTCGCCGTGCAGGCCACGCCCTGTAGGGCGTTGTTGCATAAACCTGGTGAGAGCCGGTGATGTTTACGCGCAACAGTCTGCACCAGCCCCTGTTATCCAGTCAGATTCCGACGTAAATTCTCGACCTTTACCAAGAAGATACGCAGGGACATACGCAAGACATGTGAGCCGAAGACACGCTACCGTTTCAGGAACTGGGCATAACACGGGCCTAATCAACACGGGGAACGTGACGCTATGGATAGATGCAGCCATCCTTGCCAGAACGCCCGACGTCATACCCATGCGTGGTCGCCCGCATCTGTACGGCAATACACTGATTCAGGCATTGCTTGGCGTGAAGCCCGTCTATCGACGGGCGCTACGTGCCCTGCAAAGTTTCGCCCAAAGTCTGCACGATCTGACTTTCCCAAGCTTGCCGGTGCCGAATTACACCATGCTTTGTCGCCAAGGAAAACGTTTGGCATCGAACTACTGATCCTTCGCGAGAGCGAAGCGATCCACCTTGGCGGTCGACAGCACCGGTCTGAAGGTCTATGACAAAGGTGGTGCGCCAGCACGGCTACTCGAAGCGGCGCACGTGGCGTAAAGTCCCTCGCGCGCTCAATGCGAATATGGATCAAGTGCGTGCCGCGCTGATGATGCATCAAAATGATGACTGACGGTGATGCTTTGGCCAAGTTGCTCGATCAAATTCCGTGCGACGAACAGATAGATTTCATCGGTGGCGACGATGCCTACGACACCAAGCCATGCCATGCGGCTATCCCTGCACGCAGTGCCGATCTTGCGATTCCGCCGCGCGAGGGTGCCGCTCATTGAGCAGCGGATACGCCCCGTGCGGCGCGGCGTCACGGTGCGATTGATGCAATTACCCGTGACGGTCATCGAGAATGGAAGAAAAGCAGTGTCTAGCATCGAAAGTTGTTCGCCGAAAATGCGATGTATCGGCTCAAAACGCTCATCGGAAACCGTCTGTAGGCCCGTCACATGGGCTCGCAGGCGATCCGAGGTCACCGTTCGAGTCGGCGGTCGTAATCAACCGCATGGTTGACCTCGCGCGTCCGCAATCCGTTCGTATCATCTGAAATGATGCCCATCAAATGTCATTGCGTCCTCGCGCTCGATTTATGCAACAACGCCAGTAAAATGCTACATCTGAGTGTGACGATTGGGCAGGGGCAGAGGGAATCGAACCCCCAACCTTCGGTTTTGGAGACCGAGGCTCTGCCAGTTGAGCTATACCCCTGCATCAATAGGACCGGACAGCTCCAGCCCTAACACTGTCGATCCTCGACTAACTGGCTTAGTCAAGGATCTTGGCGACGATGCCTGCACCGACGGTACGGCCACCTTCGCGGATCGCAAAGCGTAGACCTTCTTCCATCGCGATCGGAGCAATCAATTTCACCGTAATCGACACGTTGTCGCCCGGCATGACCATTTCCTTGTCCTTCGGAAGCTCGATCGAGCCAGTCACGTCCGTCGTACGGAAGTAGAATTGCGGACGATAGTTATTGAAGAACGGCGTGTGACGACCACCTTCGTCCTTGCTCAGCACGTACACTTCAGCTGTAAAGTGCGTGTGCGGCTTGATCGAACCCGGTTTGGCCAGAACCTGTCCACGCTCCACATCTTCACGCTTCGTGCCGCGCAGCAGGATACCCACGTTGTCGCCTGCCTGACCTTGGTCCAGCAGCTTACGGAACATTTCCACGCCGGTGCAAGTCGTCTTCTGCGTGTCCTTGATACCGACGATTTCGATTTCTTCGCCGACCTTCACGATGCCGCGCTCGACACGACCTGTCACTACCGTGCCTCGACCCGAGATCGAGAACACGTCTTCCACCGGCATCAGGAACGTACCGTCGACCGCGCGCTCCGGCGGAGGGATATGCGAGTCCAGCGCGTCGGCCAAGCTCATGATCGCCGTTTCGCCCAGCTCGCCCTTGTCGCCTTCCAGTGCCAGCTTGGCCGAACCTTTGATGATCGGCGTGTCGTCGCCCGGAAAGTCGTACTTCGACAGGAGTTCGCGAACTTCCATCTCGACCAGCTCGAGCAGTTCAGTGTCGTCCACCATGTCGCATTTGTTCAGGAAAACGATGATGTACGGAACACCAACCTGACGCGCCAGCAGGATGTGCTCACGCGTTTGCGGCATCGGGCCGTCCGCCGCTGAGCACACCAAGATCGCACCATCCATCTGCGCGGCGCCCGTGATCATGTTCTTCACGTAGTCGGCGTGGCCTGGGCAATCGACATGTGCGTAGTGGCGGTTCGCCGTTTCGTACTCGATATGCGCGGTGTTGATCGTGATGCCACGTGCCTTTTCTTCCGGCGCCGCGTCGATTTCGTCGTACTTTTTCGCTTCGCCGCCGAACTTCGACGATAGAACCGTCGCGATGGCTGCCGTCAGCGTCGTCTTGCCGTGGTCAACATGACCGATCGTACCGACGTTGACGTGCGGCTTGGTCCGCTCAAATTTTTCCTTGGCCATTTTCAACTCCCTTAAGGAATTTCACATGTTGCGCCGCGCGCAAACAGACACTGACAACTTGATGGTGCCCATGGGCAGGATTGAACTGCCGACCTCTCCCTTACCAAGGGAGTGCTCTACCACTGAGCCACATGGGCGAAACGAGTAGAGTAAATTACTACACGGGACGTGGAGCGGGTGAAGGGAATCGAACCCTCGTCGTAAGCTTGGAAGGCTTCTGCTCTACCATTGAGCTACACCCGCGTGGGATTACACACTGTACGATTTTTTACCGCTCTGCATCTCTTGGTGGAGGAGGTTGGATTCGAACCAACGTAGGCGTAAGCCAACAGATTTACAGTCTGCCCCCTTTAGCCACTCGGGCACCCCTCCGTAGAGAACTTGAGATTATTCTGGTACGCGTACCTCATGTCAAGCACTGTTGGAGATTTTTTAGAGCTCCCGCTGTATCGCCTCCGGCATGCTATGTCGATCGCTTGGCCCCGGTGCCCCGTCCACCAATGCTCTGTAAAAACATCGACGCGCACCGAATTCGGTGACCGTAGCGGAATCGTCCCCGCCTAGATTGCATCACACCGGTCGTTGTTGCATAAATCGAGTGTGAGGATGCAATAGCATCGACGGGATAATTTCAGGCGATACGAACGGATTGCGGACGAGCGAGGTCCGCCATACGGTTGATGACGCCGACGCGAATGGAGACCTCGGTCGCCTGCGCGTCGATGTGACGCGCCCAGAGACAGTTGCCGGTGAGGGTCTTGAACCGATACATCGCATTCTCGGCAAGCGATCGCCGGTGGTAGCCACTGTCTTGCTTCCATTCTAGACGACCGTCACGGGCAATTGCATCAACCGCGCCATTACGCCACGCCGCACCGGGCATATCCGCTGGCCAATGAACGGCACCCTCGCGTGGCGGCATCGAAGAAATAGCACTGCGTGCAGCAATGGCCGCATGGCATGGCTTTGTGTCGTAGGCACCATCACCGCCGATGACATCGATTTGTTCTTCGCGTGGAATCTGGTCGAGCAACTTGGCCAGAGCGTCACCGTCAGCCACATTCTGATTCGTCATTAGCGCGGCATCCCCTTGACCCGTATTCGCGTTGAGCGCGAGATGGACTTTACGCCACGTGCGCCACTTCGAGTAGCCGTGCTGGCGCACTTTCCATTCACCTTCTCCATAAACCTTCAGACCGGTGCTGTCGACAACCAGATAAATCGGTTCATTGTCACGAAGGATCGGCAGTTCGACATCAAGCGTTTTTGCCCGGCGACAGAGCGCGTGGTGTAATTCGGCACCGGCAAGCTCGGGAAGGCCAGATCGCGCAGACTTTGGGTGAAACCTTGCAGGGCGCGCAACGTCAGTCGATAGACGGTCTTCACGCCAAGTAATGCCTGAATCAGCGTATCGCCGTATAGACACGGGCGACCACGTGTGGGTATGGCATCGGGTATTCTGGCAAGGACGGCTTCATCTATCCATATTGTTATGTTCCCCCGGTTGATCAGGCCTTCATTATAGGGACCGCCCAATTCCTGACACGGTAGCATGTCTTCGGCTTACCTGTCTTGTGTATGTCCTTGCGCATTTTCTTGGCAAAAAATAGGCAGTTACTCTGGAATCTGAGTTGATAGGGGGCTGGCCCCGTGACCGTTGCGCGTAAACGTCAACAGATCTCGCTCGATTTATGCAACAACGCCATCAGTCGCACCTTCTCGGGTGTAGCACTTGCAAATATCGCACACGACCGTATGCGGCATGGATCAGTGCCCACGCACAGAGTTCCGCCGCCGGGATCAGCGTAGCTTGCCGTGGCACTGCTTATACTTCTTGCCGCTGTGGCAGGGACAGGGATCGTTGCGCCCGACCCGCGGCACTTCGACCACGGCATTGTCAGCCACCACGACGCCAGTCGAAGCCGAGCCTGCATCGGAGAAATTAGCATGGCAGAACTCGACGTTGTCGAGATTGCTGCTCGCTTCCTCGATCTGCTCGGCTGCTTCTTCGAGCTGTTCGAGCGACTGGATCTGTACGTTCATGACAATGCGCGTGACTTCATGCTTGATGGCCTCGAGCATCGTGGCGAATAGCTCGAAGGCCTCGCGCTTGTATTCCTGCTTTGGGTTCTTCTGCGCGTAACCGCGCAGGTGGATACCCTGGCGCAGGTGGTCGAGGGCGGCCAGGTGCTCGCGCCAGAGGCGGTCGAGCGTCTGCAGCATAATCGAGCGCTCGAAGGAGCTGAAGGCCTCGCGACCGACCATCGTGACCTTGGCCTCGTAGTGCTCATCGACCGCCATCACGACAGCCTCGAGGATTTGGTCTTCGCTGATCGACGGCGACTCGTTGACCATCTCCTGGATCGCCAGGTCGAGGCCCCAGTCGTTGCGCAGCGTCTCCTCGAGCTCGGGCAGATCCCATTGCTCCTCAACGCTGCCATGCGGTACAAACTGAGGGACCATCTCGGTGATCACGCCGTGGCGCATTGCGCCGATCGTCTCGGCGATGTCGTGTGCCTCGAGCAGCTCGTTGCGCTGCTGGTAGATGATCTTGCGCTGGTCGTTGGAGACGTCGTCATATTCGAGCAACTGCTTGCGGATGTCGAAGTTGCGCGCCTCAACCTTACGCTGCGCCGATTCGATCGAGCGCGTTACAATGCCGGCCTCGATTGCTTCGCCCTCGGGCATCTTCAGGCGATCCATGATAGCGCGCACACGGTCGCCCGCGAAGATGCGCAGCAGCGGATCGTCGAGCGACAAGTAGAAGCGCGAGGAACCCGGGTCGCCTTGGCGACCGGCGCGACCGCGCAGCTGGTTGTCGATGCGGCGCGATTCGTGGCGTTCGGTACCGATGATGTGTAGGCCGCCTGCGGCCTTTACCTGCGCGTGCAGCGTTTCCCACTCGTCGTGCAACTGTTTTATCCGCGCGGCCTTCTCCTCGATCGGGAGCGCCTCGTTGGCCTCGAGGAAGGCGGCCTGCTTCTCGGCGTTGCCGCCAAGCACGATGTCGGTACCACGACCGGCCATGTTGGTGGCGATCGTGATTCGCTTGGGCCGACCGGCCTCGGCGACGATCGCCGCCTCGCGCGCGTGCTGCTTAGCATTGAGCACCTCGTGCGGCAGTCCGGCCTGCTTGAGCAGCTGCGAGAGCAGCTCGGAGTTCTCGATCGAAGTGGTACCGACTAGCACCGGCTGGCCACGCTCGTAGCAGTCTCGGATGTTACGGATCACCGCGTCGTAGCGCTCTTTCGTACTTTTATAGATCTGGTCCTGCTTATCGATCCGCTGGGGCGGACGGTTGGTGGGAATCACCACCGTCTCGAGGCCATAAATCTCATTGAATTCGTACGCCTCGGTATCGGCCGTGCCGGTCATACCGGACAGTTTCGCGTACATGCGGAAGTAGTTCTGGAAAGTGATCGAGGCGAGCATTTGATTCTCGCTTTGAATCTCTACGTGCTCCTTGGCCTCGACCGCCTGGTGTAGGCCGTCGGACCAACGGCGGCCCGACATCAGTCGGCCGGTGAACTCGTCGACGATTACCACCTCGCCGTTCTGTACCACGTAGTGCTGATCGAGATGGAATAGCGTGTGGGCGCGCAGCGTAGCATACACATGGTGCATCAGCGTGATGTTCTGCGGTGCGTAGAGGCTCTCACCCGCGCCGATCAGGCCCCACTCGGACAGCAGGTACTCGGCCTTCTCGTGTCCCAATTCGGTCAAGAAGACCTGGCGTGCCTGCTCGTCGAGCGTATAGTCGCCCGGCTTCTCGACGCCGGAGCCGTCAGCCTTCTCTTCGCCGATCTGACGCTCGAGCAGCGGCGGCAGCGCGTTCATGCGCACGTAGAGCTCAGTGTGATCCTCGGCCTGGCCCGAGATAATCAACGGCGTGCGGGCCTCGTCGATCAGAATCGAGTCCACTTCATCGACCACCGCAAAGTTCAGTGCCCGCTGCACGCGCGCTTCGGTCTCGTAGACCATATTATCGCGCAGGTAGTCGAAGCCAAATTCATTGTTGGTGCCGTAGGTGATGTCGGACGCGTAAGCTTCCTGCTTCTGCTCGTGTTCCATGCCAGACAGGTTGATGCCGACCGACAGTCCAAGGAAGTTGTAGAGGTGCGCCATCCATTCGGCATCACGTTGCGCCAAGTAGTCATTGACGGTCACCACGTGCACGCCGTAGCCCGATAGCGCGTTCAGGTACGCTGGCAGCGTTGCTACCAAGGTCTTGCCTTCGCCGGTGCGCATTTCGGCAACCTTACCGTAATGCAGCACCATGCCGCCGATCAGCTGTACGTCGAAGGGACGCATCTTCAGCACCCGACGGCTGGCTTCGCGGCACACCGCAAATGCCTCCGGAAGGAGCTTATCCAGCGATTCGCCGACCGCGACACGCTGCCTGAATTCACCCGTCTTGCTGCGCAATTGATCATCTATCAGCTGCTCGAATTGCGATTCGAGCGCATTGATCGCCGTGACGGTCTCTTGGTATTGCTTGACTAACCGCTGGTTACGGCTGCCAAAAATCTTCTGGAGAAAACCGGTTGTCATCGATCAGGTCTACGTTCCAGCAACGCCCCCGGAGCAGATGACGCCGGGGCCGGCGCGCCGAGCCTTGGCGGCTTAGCGTATGAGTGAAAATGAGGCTCTCCCCCAGGGGGGGTATCTATGAATCCACAATTCGGGATTTTGAAATTTGAAATTTTTCCTTCATCTCTCGTTTTTCGATGCCCATCACATGAGGGATGATTTTTCAATTTCAAGATCACAAATTGCGAATCAATAAACCATTGTAGCGGATCCGGTTATTAAGACACGCTTTTCGATCAGGCGGCGAGCGTCAAGATGCTGGCCTAATGGGCTTCGATGGGTGCCTTTGAAGTCCAATTTTCTGAGACGCCATTCGCGATTGTATCGATCCTGGAGCGGCGTTGTTGCATAAATCTAGCAGAGCCGCTGACGTTTACGCGTTGCGGTCGTGGGGCCAGCCCCTGTTATTGATAAGAAATATGTAAACTTGAATCAAGCTGCATGAAAAATTAGTTTGTGCATGAAAGAGCGAGCGACACGTTTTTGTGATTCCTGGAGACGACGTAGATGGCTAATGACCGCTTTTTAAGATCCCTCTTGGTCCGTTCCGGAGCCTGTTTCGTCACATTCGCCTTAAGGTCAGCATTGAGCATCTAGTCTGGATTCAGTTCCGGGCTGTACGATGGCAGGTAGAATACTTCGATCTCGTCGACGTGCCCGGGAAACCACGCCGTGACTGGCTTGGCGTGATGAACCTTCAGGTTGTCGAGGGCGTTATTGCATAAATCGAGCGAGAGGATGCCATGACATTGACGGGCATAATTTTAGGAGATACGAAGGGATTGCGGACGAGCGAGGTCTGCAATCCGTTCCATTACGTCCTCACGCTCGATTTATGCAACAACGCCCGGAATCGGAGGAATAGCACTGCGTGCAGCCATGGCCACATGGAATGGCTTGGTGTCGTAGGCACCGTCACCGCCGATGACATCGATTTGTTCTTCGCGTGGAATCTGGTCGAGCAATTTGGCCAGAGCATCACCGTCAGCCACATTCTGATGTGTCATTAGCGCGGCATGCACTTGATTCGTATTCGCGTTGAGCGCAAGATGGACCTTACGCCACGTGCGCCGCTTCGAGTAGCCGTGCTGGCGCACCCCTTCCATTCACCTTCGCCATAGACCTTCAGACAGGTACTGTCGACCACTAAATGGATCGGTTCGTTGTCGCGAAGGATCGTCAGTTTGACATCAAGCGTTTTGCCTGGCGACAGAGCGTGGTGTAATTCGGCATCGGCAAGCTCGGGAAGGCCAAATCGAGCAGACTTTGGGTGAAACCTTGTAGGGCGCGCAACGTCAGTCGATAGACGGTCTTCACGCCAAGTAATACCTAAATCAGCGTATCGCTGTATAGACACGGGCGACCACGCGTGAGTATGGTGTCAGGTATTCTAGCAAGGACGGCTTCATCTATCCATATCGTCATGTTCCCACAATTGATCAGACCTTCATTATAGGCCGCCCAATTCCTGACGTGGTAGCGTGCCTTCGGCTCACCTGTCTTGTGTATGTCCTTGCGCATTTTCTTGGCAAAAATTAGGCAGTTACTCTGGACTCTGACTTGATAGAAAGGGGCTGGCCCGTGACCATTGCGCGTAAACGTCAACGGCTCTCGCTCGATTTATGCAACAACGCCCATGAGAGATGACTTTCTAATTTCAATATCACGAATTGTGGATCAGTATTGGCCGGTGCTTCCGAAACAGCCCTCGCCACGCTCGCTTTGTACGAAATCCTCAACAAGGTTAAAGCTGGCCTGCACCACCGGCACGATCACCAGTTGGGCCAGGCGCTCGAACGGGTTCAGCACGAACTCGGTCGGCCCGCGGTTCCAGGTCGAAATCATCAGTGGGCCTTGGTAGTCGGAATCGATCAGGCCGATCAGGTTACCGAGCACGATGCCGTGCTTGTGGCCAAGGCCCGAGCGCGGCAAGAGCAGCGCTGCGTAGCAGGGGTCGGCCACGTGGATCGCCAGACCCGTCAGCACCAAAGTGGTTTCGCCCGGTTTCAGCGTGATAGGCGCGTCCAGGCAGGCGTGCAGGTCGAGGCCCGCGCTGCCTAGCGTGGCGTAGTTCGGCAGGTAGTTACGCATGCGCTGGTCGAGGATCTTCAGGTTGAATTTCATCCGACAGGTCGCTGGGAGAAAGTTGGAAGGAATCTCCTGGAAGCCCCGCTTCGTATGCGGAGAACCCAGCAGGGGAATGCCGTCAGATCAGGCGCGTATTGAGCAGGCGCTTCGCGATCTCCTCAATCAGTGTGTGCGCGAGTGTAGCCTTAGGCGCGCGCGGTAGGCGCGTAGTGCCGGCGGCCTCGCACAGTACCACCTCATTGTCGTCGAGGCCGAAGGTCGAGGGGCCCAGGTTGCCAATCAGGAGCGGAACCTGCTTACGGCGGCGCTTGTCCTTGCCATGTACCTCGAGATCGCCGCTCTCGGCCAAAAACCCACGCAGTAGGGCGCGTCGGGCAGGGCGGCCACGCTGGCTAAGATATCTGGGTTCTCGACGAATTCGAGCACTGGCATCTTGTGATCAGCGGTCTTTTTTATCTTGTGTGCCGCCGGCTGCGCGACGCGCCAGTCGGCTACGGCGGCTACCGCAATGAACAGGTTCGCGTCGGGCACGGCATACATCACTGCGTCGTGCATCTGCTGCGCGGTTTGCACGTCCTGGCGGTAAACGCCCCAGGGTGTTTCCAGATGGACTGGCCCCGCCACCAAATGCACCTCGGCACCGGCCTGCTGGGCCGCGCGCGCCAGCGCGAAGCCCATCTTTCCGCTAGACAGGTTAGTCAGGCCGCGCACCGGGTCGAGTGGCTCAAAGGTCGGGCCAGCCGTGATCAGCACGCGCTTATGGGCCAGCCGCTTGGGCTCGAAGTGCGAGACGACCGCTTCATAGATGGCGACAGGCTCCAGCATGCGACCGTCGCCAACCTCGCCGCAGGCCTGCGCGCCCGCATCGGGGCCCAGCACCGAGATGCCGTCAGCGCGCAGCTGCGCAACGTTGCGCTGAGTGATCAGATTTTCCCACATCTGCCGATTCATCGCCGGTACCACCAGCAGTGGGCAGCCGCGCGCGATGCACAGCGTCGAAAGCAGGTTATCGGCGAAACCATGGGCAAGTTTGGCGATGAAGTCGGTTGAGGCTGGCGCGATCAGGATAGCGTCGGCTGCGCGCGACAGGTCGATATGCGTCATGTTGTTGTCGACTCGCGTATCCCACTGGCTGGTGTAGACCGGTCGCCCCGACAGTGCCTGCATCGTCACCGGCGTGATGAACTGGGTGGCCGCCTCGGTCATGACGATCTGCACAGTCGCACCGGCCTTGATTAACAGGCGTGTGAGCTCGGCTATCTTGTAGCAGGCGATACCGCCTGTCAGGCCGACGACGAGGTGTTTTCCTGCGAGTTCCTGTTGTTTCAACTGGATCTCCACGAATGAAACGGGCCGGCGCCCCAGGGCTCGGCCCCGTAAAGCACGTTCCTCACCCCAAGGGGCGAGGTATCAAACCCCGAACGTCAAATGCAAAAGTGAGCGTCCCAAGAGACGGGGAATCCACCCGAAGAGATTTACCACCCCGGGGGTGCCTGCCGGCACGCGATCGGCCAGCGCAGGCAGGCTTCAGCGTGCGCTGCGTACGCGGCGAAGCTCGTCGTAGATCAGTAAAATCGCACCGATGGTGATCGCCGCATCGGCCAAGTTGAAGGTGGGCCAGTGCCAGCCGCTGACGTGGAAATCGAGGAAGTCAATCACGTGGTCATACATCAGCCGATCGATCACGTTGCCGAGCGCGCCGCCCAGGATCAGCACTAGCGACAAACTGAACAGGTGCTGGTGGCCGTGACGCTTGAGCAGGTAGCAGATCACCAAGGTCGCGCTAATACCCAGCGCCGTGAAGGCCCAGCGCTGCCAGCCGCTAGCGTTCGACAGAAAGCCGAAAGCCGCGCCACGGTTGTAGACCAATACCAGGTTGAAGAAGCCGGTCAGCGCATATATCGCGCCGTAGCTGAAGGTTTTCAGCACCGCGATCTTCGAGAGCTGGTCGAACAGGATCACGATCAGCGAAATGCCCAGCCACGGCGCGAACACGCCGCCAGTCGATTTTGACAGGGTTTTCGCCATGGTTTATGCAGCGCTCCGGGTTTCGCCGTTTTCAAAGAGGTTGGAGAAGCAGCGACCACACAGCGTTGGGTGCTCTACGTGCATGCTCACGTCCGCGCGGTAATGCCAGCAGCGCTCGCACTTCTGGTAGGTCGAGGCGGCCACGTCGATAGCTTCGTCGGCTTCCGAGGGCACCTCGGTGACAGTAGCCGCCGAGGTGATCAGCACGAACTTGAGGTCCTCGCCGAGGCTTACCAGTGCCGCGTGGCTCCCGCCGCTCGCGCGGATTTCGACTTCGGCCTGCAGCGAGGAGCCGATCCGGTTCACGCTACGCGCTTCCTCCATCGCCTTAGCCACGTCTGCGCGCACCGCGCGCAACAGTGTCCATTTATCGAGCAGGGCGGCTGCGCCGTCGATCTCAGGGTAAGCGTAGTAAGTTTCCGTGAAGATTGTCTCGCTGGCCGGCTGGAACACTTTCCAGGCTTCTTCGGCAGTGAACGAGAGGAAGGGCGCGAGTACGCGCAGCAGGCCCTGCGTGACGTGGTAGAGCGCGGTCTGTGCGGAGCGGCGCGCCGTCGAGGCAAACGCGCTGGTGTAGAGTCGGTCCTTCAGCACGTCGAGGTAGAAGCCGCCAAGATCCTCCGAGCAATAAGTTTGCAGCTTCGCCACGATCGGGTGGAACTCGTATTTTTCGTAGTACGCGAGCAGCTCGGTCTGTAGCTGGGCCGAGAAAGCGATCGCGTAGCGATCGATCTCGAGCCATTCGGAGACTGGCAGCGCGTCCTTGGCGTAGTCAAAGTCCGCCAGGTTGGCGAGCAGGAAGCGCAGCGTGTTGCGAATCCTTCGATAACCCTCGGTGACGCGCTTAAGGATTTCCTCGGAGATCGCCAGCTCGCCCGAGTAGTCGGTCGAAGCAATCCACAGGCGCACGATTTCCGCGCCTAGGCGGTTCGACACTTCATGCGGGTCGATGCCGTTGCCAAGCGACTTGCTCATCTTGCGGCCTTCGCCGTCAACCGTGAAGCCGTGCGTGAGCAGGCCCTTGTAGGGCGCGCGACCGTCGATCATGGAGGCCGTCAACAGCGAGGAGTGGAACCAGCCGCGATGCTGGTCCGAGCCTTCCAGGTAGAGGTCGGCCGGGAACTGCAGCGCGTCTTTGTGCGAGCCACGCAGCACGTGCCAGTGCGTGGTGCCCGAGTCAAACCAGACGTCGAGCGTGTCGCGGTTCTTCTCGTAGAGATTGGCCTCGTCGCCGAGCAGTTCTCGCTCGTCTAGCGTCTGCCAGGCCTCGATGCCCTCGGCCTCAACGCGCTTGGCCACTGCCTCGAGCAGCTCCAGCGTGAACGGATGCCGTTCGCCAGTTTCTTTGTGGATAAAGAAGGCCATTGGTACGCCCCACTGGCGCTGGCGCGACAGTGTCCAGTCCGGCCGATTAGCGATCATGCTATACAGGCGCTGCTTGCCCCAGGAGGGGTAGAAAGCGATGTCTTCGATGCCCTGCAGCGCGATTTCGCGCAACGTCCGACCGCCGTCGTTCGGCTGGGTGTCCATGCCAGCGAACCATTGTGCGGTTGCACGATAGATAATCGGCGACTTGTGGCGCCAGCAGTGCATGTAGCTGTGGATGTATTTCTCGCTGCGCAACAGGGTGCCGGCGGCTTGCAGCGCCTCGACCACCTTCGGGTTCGCGTCCCAGATCGGCAAGCCGCCGAACAACGGAAGCGATTCGATGTAGCGACCATCGCCCATCACCGGATTGATGATGTCGGCGTCGCTCATGCCGTGCGCTTTGCAGGAGACGAAGTCTTCCACGCCGTAGGCGGGCGAGGAATGGACGATGCCGGTGCCAGTGTCGGCGGTGACGTAGTCGACGAGGTAGACCGGCGAGCTGCGCTGGTAGCCCGGATGCGAGCCGGCCAGCGGGTGGTGGAAGCGCAGCCCCGAGAGCTTCGCGCCGGGCGTGGTGGCTATCGCCTTTCCGCTTAGCTTGAAGGCTTCGAGGCAGGCAGCCACGCGCTCTTCGGCGAGGATCAGCAGGCCGCGCGGCGTGTCGACCAGCGCGTAGACGCTTTCCGGATGCGCGTTGAGCGCCTGGTTGGCGGGAATTGTCCAGGGCGTCGTGGTCCAGATCACGATGCCGCCGTCGGCGCGCGGCAGCACCGACAGGCCGAAAGCCTGGGCGGTGGGCTCCGGTTCGGAGAACGGGAACAGCACATCAATAGTCGAATCAGTGCGGTCTTTGTACTCGATCTCAGCCTCGGCCAACGCCGAGCCGCAGTCGAAGCACCAATTGACCGGCTTCAGGCCGCGATAGACGAAACCCTTCTCGATGATCTTGCCGAGTGCGCGCAATTCCTCCGCTTCATCCTGGAAGTGCATCGTCTTGTACGGGTTCCTCCAGTCGCCGAGTACACCCAGCCGCTTGAAGCCGACCTTCTGCTTTTCGATCTGCTCGGTGGCGTAGGCGCGCGCCTTCTTCTGAACCTCGTCGACTGGCAGCGACTTGCCACACTGCTTTTCGATCTGAATCTCGATCGGCATGCCGTGGCAATCCCATCCCGGCACGTAGGGTGCGTCGAAGCCGGCCATGTTGCGCGACTTGACAACGATGTCCTTGAGGATCTTGTTGACCGCGTGGCCGAGGTGGATGTCGCCGTTTGCGTAAGGCGGGCCGTCGTGCAGAATGAACTTCGGTCGACCGGCGCTGGCTGCGCGGATCTTTTCGTAGATGCCGCGGTCATCCCACTCCTGCACCCACTGCGGCTCGCGCTTGGGCAGGTCGCCACGCATCGGGAACGGCGTGTCGAGCAGGTTGACCGGATACTTGGCCTGTAGTTTCGAATTGCTTTTCTTGTTGCTCATGTCGGGACTCGATATCTCATTCTGGAATGCTCGCGCGTCGTAAATTTGGGGACGGACGCTGTGACGGCGCGGTAGGTGCATGGCTTGCCCGTGACGGGTCAGCTAATTCGGTCGCTCGAAGAGGGAGGTGGTCAAGCCGGTGGCGAGACCGCCGGGCGGCATGCTGTGCGCGGAGAAATAGGCGCGCGTGTCGACTATGTCCTGCGCGATCGCGCGGGTCAGCCTCTCGAGGTCGATAAACTTGGCCTCGTCGCGCAGCTTCTTGAAGAACTCGACGCGCACCAGCTTGCCGTAGGCGTCGCCGTGCCAGTCGAGGATGTGCACCTCAAGTAGCACGCGACCGGCGTCGATCACGGTGGGCCGTACGCCGAGGCTGGCCACCGCCAGCAGCGGTGCCTCGCCCAGGCCATGCACCAGCACCACGAAAATGCCTGACAGGGCGAGGCGCTTGTGTGCGATCGACAGGTTCAGGGTCGGGAAGCCGAGATCGCGGCCGAGCTTGATCCCGTGCGCGACGTGGCCGCTGATTGCGTAGCCATGGCCGAGCGCCTGCTTGGCTGCGTCGAGGTCGCCGGTTGCGAGCAAGGCGCGCACGCCCGAGCTCGAGATGCGCGTACCGTTTGACGCGGCCAGCGTAGCCATCTGTTCGACGTCGAAGCCATGGCGCGCGCCGGCTTCCTGCAGCGCAGCGAAGTTGCCGGCCCGCTTGGCACCGTAGTGGAAATCGTCGCCGACAATCATCCAACGCGTGTTTAGGCCATTGACCAGGGTTTGTTCCACGAAGGCCTCGGGTGCCTGGTTGGCAAAGGTATAATTGAAGTGCTCAACCACCACGCGGTCCACACCATTCTCGCGCAGCGCCTCTAGCTTGTCGCGCAGCATCGCGATCCGGGGCGGGGCACCAGCTGGATTGAAGAACTCGCGCGGGTGCGGCTCAAAGGTCATCACGCAGACCGACAATCCGCGCGCGTCCGCCGCTGCTCGCACGCGCGCGAGCAGGGCCTGATGGCCACGGTGGACACCGTCGAAATTACCGATCGTCAGCGCGCACGGGACGCGGCTTTCGGTGCTAGGCAGGCCGCGAAAGACTTTCACGATAGCGGGAGGCGTTGTTGCATAAATCGAGCTTGAGGACGCAATGGTATCGACGGAAATAATTTCAGGCGATACGAACGGATTGCGGACGAGTGAGGTCCGCCATGCGGTTGATTACGCCGCCGCGAACGGCGACTTCGGTCGCCTGCGGGTCGCATGTGATGTGTCCAGAGCAAGTTGCTGGTGAGCGTCTTGAACCGATACATCGTATTCTCGGCAAGCGATCGCCGGTGATAGCCACTGTCTTTCTTCCATTCTCGACGACCGTCACGGGCAATTGCATCAACCGAGCCGGTACGCTACGCCGCACCGGGCGTATCCGCTGGCCAATGAGCGGCACCCTCGCGTGGCGGAATCAAAGGAGTAGCACTGCGTGCAGCAATGGCCGCATGGCATGGCTTGGTGTCGTAGGCACCGTCACCGCTGATGGCATCGATTTGTTATTCGCGTGGAATTTGGTCGAGCAACTTGGCCAACGCGGGGCGTTGTTGCATAAATCGAGCGTGAGCCTTCACGAACCCACGCTTTTAGTCGACGCGCAGCAGCCCTATCTTAATCACGTAAAAACAGCGCATCACACGCCGCCATCACTCTCGATCTAAGTCGACGATCCGCATCGAGAAATCAGTGGCACGCACGTCCTTGGTCAGCGCGCCGATCGAGATCCGGTCGATGCCAGTCGAGGCAATATCGCGCAGGGTCTTAGCATTCACGCTGCCCGACACCTCAAGCATCGCTCTCCCGCCCGCCATACGCACCGCTTCACGCATCATGGAGAAGCTATAATTGTCGAGCAAAATCGATTTTTGCGCCATGCGCGAGGGCCGTGTCCAGCTGGGCCAGCGTCTCTACCTCGACCTGCACGGGTACGCCCGACTCGAGCGCGAAGGCCGCATCGAGCGCTACGCAAACACTACCCACAGCGGCAATATGGTTCTCCTTGGCGTTGTTGCATAAATCGAACGTGAGGACGCCATGGCATCGGACGATGCATAATTCAGGCGATACGAACGAATTGCGGACGAGCGAGGTCCGCCATGCGGTTGATGACGCCGACGCGAACGGCGACCTCGGTCGCCTGCGCGGCGATGTGACGCGCCCAGAGACAGTGGCCGGTGAGGGTCTTGAACCGATACATCGCATTCTCGGCAAGCGATCGCCGGTGGTAGCCACTGTGTTGCTTCCATTCTCGACGACCGTCACGGGCAATTGCATCAACCGCGCCATTACGCCACGCCGCACCGGGCATATCCGCTGGCCAATGAGCGGCACCCTCGCGTGGCGGAATCGAAAGAATAGCACTGCGTGCAGCAATGGCCGCATGGCATGGCTTGGTGTCGTAGGCACCGTCACCACCGATGACATCGATTTGTTCTTCGCGTGGAATCTGGTCGAGCAACTTGGCCAGAGCGTCACCGTCAGCCACATTCTGATTCGTCATTAGCGCGGCATGCACTTGACCTGTATTCGCGTTGAGCGCGAGATGGACTTTACGCCACGTGCGCCGCTTCGAGTAGCCGTACTGGCGCACCTTCCATTCACCTTCTCCATAGACCTTCAGACCGGTGCTGTCGACAACCAGATGGATCGGTTCATTGTCACGAAGGATCGGCAGTTCGACATCAAGCGTTTTTGCCCGGCGACAGAGCGTGGTGTCATTCGGCACCGGCAAGCTCGGGAAGGCCAAATCGCGCAGACTGTGGGTGAAACCTTGCAGGGCGCGCAAGGTCAGTCGATAGACGGTCTTCACGCCAAGTAATGCCTGAATCAGGCGTATCGCCATATAGACACGGGCGACCACGTGTGGGTATGGCATCGGGTATTCTGGCAAGGACGGCTTCATCTATCCATATTGTTACGTTCCCCCGGTTGATCAGGCCTGCATTATAGGCGCCCAATTCTTGACACGGTAGCGTGCCTTCGGCTCACCTTTCTTGTGTATGTCCTTGCGCATTTTCTTGGCAAAAATTAGGCAATTACTCTGGAATCTGACTTGATAGGAGGCTGGCCCCGCGACCGTTGCGCGTAAACGTCAACGGATCTCGCTCGATTTATGCAACAACGCCCCAGAAATCACCAAATCGGGTCGCTCTCTATTGCATGCATAAACCGATTTGCTATGCAGCTTTATTCAAAATAATATATTTCTGATAAATATGATGCGACTATGGCCGACCTCGTCGCATACCTAGGGCTGGCAGACCCGTAAGCCCGTCGGCATCTGAATGTTGATGTTCCTCGGCATCCTGAGCTTTTTCGCGTGGCGGCTAAATGTCGCCTATTGGAAAAATATCAAGTAAACACGCCAAGGCCAGCGTGGGGCCGGCCAAGGAGAGACTTGCTGGCCGGTTTATCCGCGCGTCGGCCCTCGGCTTTTTGAGGAAAGGCACATTATGATGGTTTTATATTCTGGCACGACGTGTCCTTTCTCCCAGCGCTGCCGGCTGGTGCTGTTCGAAAAAGGCATGGACTTCGAGATTCGCGATGTCGACTTGTTCAACAAACCTGAAGATATCACCGTGATGAACCCCTATGGTCAGGTGCCGATCCTCGTCGAACGTGATTTGATCCTGTACGAGTCGAACATCATCAATGAGTACATTGACGAGCGCTTCCCGCATCCGCAGCTGATGCCGCCGACCCTGTGCAGCGTGCGCGCGCGCGACTGTTCCTGCTAAACTTTGCCAAGGAGCTGTTCGTTCACGTCAGCACGCTCGAGAACGAGAAGGGCAAGGCCGCCGAGAAGAACCATGAGAAGGCACGCCTGGCGATTCGCGATCGCCTGACCCAGCTTGCGCCGATCTTCGTCAAAAACAAGTACATGCTCGGCGAGGAGTTTTCGATGCTCGATGTCGCAATCTCACCACTGCTGTGGCGCCTGGATCACTACGGCATCGAGCTGTCGAAAAACGCAGCACCGTTAATGAAATATGCCGAGCGTATCTTCAGCCGTCCGGCGTATATCGAAGCGCTGACACCTTCAGAAAAGGTGATGCGTCGTTAAAACGGCTTTTCGGCTATCGGTACACGCGCGGCGGAGAGCCACTGCGTTGGTGCCCGTACAAAAACTGTGATGCAAGAGACTTTGCGGCGGAGCCGGTTTTTTCTAGACATAGATTGTGGGTAAACGCATCATCCACACTGGGGTCGGCGTTGTTGCATCAATCTAGCGAGAGCCGGTGACGTTTACGCGCAACGGTCGGGGCCAGCCCCCTATCGGGGTCAGATTCCAGATCCAGAGTAACTGCCTAATTCTTTTCAAGAAAATGGGCAAGGACATACACAAGACAGGTGAGCCGAAAGCACGCTACCGTATCAGGAATTTGGCAGCCTATAATGAAGTTCTGATCAACCGGTGGGAACGTGACGATATGGATAAATGAAGCCATCTTTTCCAGAATACCCAACGCCATACCCACGCGTGGTCCCCCCTGTCTATACGGCGATACGCTGATTCAGGCAGTACTTGGCGTGAAGACCGTCTATCGACTGACGTTCCGCGCCCTGCAAGGTTTCACCCAAAGTCTGCGCGATCTGGCCTTCCCGAGTTTGCCGGTGCCGAATTACACCACGCTCTTTCGCCGGGGAAAACGCTTGATGTCAAACTGCCGATCCTTCATGACAATGAACCGATCCATCTGGTTGTCGACAGCACTGGTCTGAAGGTCTATGGAGAAGGTGAATGGAAGGTGCGCCAGCACGGCTACTCGAAGCGGCGCACGTGGCGTAAAGTCCATTTCGCGCTCAACGCGAATACGGGTCAAGTGCATGCCGCGCTAATGACGAATCAGAATATGGCTGACGGTGAAGCTCTGGCCAAGTTGCTCGACCAGATTCCACGCGGCGAACAGATCGATGTCATCGGCGGTGATGGTGCCTACGACACCAAGCCATGCCATGCGGCCATTGCTGCACGCAGTGCTATTCCTTCGATTCCACCACGCGAGGGTGCCGTTCATTGGCCAGCGGATATGCCCAGTGCGGCGTGGCGTAATGGCGCGGTTGATGCAATTGCCCGTGACGGTCGTCGAGAATGGAAGCAAGACAGTGGCTAACACCGGCGATCGCTTGCCGAGAATGCGATGTATCGGTTCAAAACCCTCACCGGCAACTGTCTCTGGGCGAGACGGCGTCATCAACCGCATGGCGGACCTCGCTCGTCCGCAATCCGTTCGTATCGCCTGAAATTATGCCCGTCGATGCCGTTGCGTCCTCACGCTCGATTTATGCAACAACACCGTATCGTAGGCACCGTCACCACCGATGACATCGATTTGTTCTTTGCGTGGAATCTGGTCGAGCAACTTGGCCAGAGCGTCACCGTCAGCCACATTCTGATGCGTCATTAGCGCGGCATGCACTTGACCCGTATTCACGTTGAACGCGAGATGGACTTTACGCCACGTGCACCGCTTCGAGTAGCGGTGCTGGCGCTCCACCCTGCCATTCACCTTCGCCATAGACCTTCAGACCGGTGCTGTCGACCACCAGGTGGATTCGTTCGTTGTCGCGAAGGATCGGCAGTTCGACATCAAGCGTTTTTGCCCGGCGACAGAGGGTGGCGTAAATTCGGCACCGGCAAGCTCGGGAAGGCCAGATCGCCCAGACTTTGGGTGAAACCTTGCAGGGCGCGCAACGTCAGTCGATAGACGGTCTTCACGCTAAGTACTGCCTGAATCAGCGTACCGCCGCACAGACGCGGGCGACCGCGCATGGGTAGGGTGTCGGGCATTCTATTGATCCGCAATTCGTGATTGTAAAATTAGACAATCGTCCTGCATGTGAAGAGCATGGAAAAACAAGACATGAAGGACGATTGTCTAATTTTACAATCACGAATTGCGGATCAATATAGGCCATCCAGTTCCTGACACGGTAGCGTACCTTCACGCTTGGCGTTGTTGCATAAATCGAGCGAGATCCGTGGACGTTTACGCGCAACGGTCGCGGGGCCAGCCTCCTATCAAGTCAGATTCCAGAGTAACTGCCTAATTTTTGCCAAGAAAATGCGCAAAGACATACACAAGAAAGGTGAGCCGAAGGCACACTACCGTGTCAGGAATTGGGCGGCCTATAATGAAGGCCTGATCAACCGGGGGAACGTAACAATGTGGATAGATGAAGCCGTCCTTGCCAGGATACCCGATGCCATACCCACACGTGGTCGCCCGTGTCTATACGGCGATACGCTGATTCAGGTATTACTTGGCGTGAAGACCGTCTATCGACTGACGTTGTGCGCCCTGCAAGGTTTCACCCAAAGTCGGCGCGATCTGGCCTTCCCGAGCTTGCCGGTGCCGAATTACACCACGCTCTGTCGCCGGGCAAAAACGCTTGATGTCGAACTGCCGATCCTTCGTGACAATGAACCGATCCATCTGGTTGTTGACAGCACCGGTCTGAAGGTCTATGGAGAAGGTGAATGGAAGGTGCGCCAGCACGGCTACTCGAAGCGGCGCACGTGGCGTAAAGTCCATCTCGCGCTCAGCGCGAATACGGCTCAAGTGCATGCCGCGCTAATGAAGAATCAAAATGCGGCTGACGGTGACGCTCTGGCCCAGTTGCTCGACCAGATTTCACGCGAAGAACAAATCCATGTCATCGGCGGTGATGGTGCCTACGACACCAAGCCATGCCATGCGGCCATTGCTGCACGCAGTGCTATTCCTTTGATTCCGCCATGCGAGGGTGCCGTTCATTGGCCAGCGGATATGCCCGGCGCGGCGTGGCGTAATGGCGCGGTTGATGCAATTGCCCGTGACGGTCGTCGAGAATGGAAGCAAGAAAGTGGCTACCACCGGCGATCGCTTGCCGAGAATGCGATATATCGGTTCAAGACCCTCACCGGCAACTGTCTTTGGGTGCGTCACATCGCCGCGCAGGCGACCGAGGTCGCCGTTCGCGTCGGCGTCATCAACCGCATGGCGGACCTCGCTCGTCCGCAATCCGTTCGTATCGCCTGAATTATGCCCGTCCGATGCCATGGCGTCCTCACGTTCGATTTATGCAACAACGCCTTCACGCTTACATGTCTTGCGTATGTCCGTGCACATTTTCTTGTAAAGCATTAGGAAGTTACGCTGAAATTTGATCTTATATCAGGGGTCTGACCCTGATAGGTGCGCGTAACTTTCACCGGCTTTCGCTAAAATTATGCAACAACGCCGCAAGCAGGCCATGTCCGCGCATCAGACACAGACATGCTGGAGCACGCGGATATCGTTCTGGAGGCGGCAGGCGAGCCCAGACCTTATGCGCAGCACGCCGGCGCCGACGAAAACGGCATGCAGCCAGATCGGCACGGGATGGCCGCGAGCAGTGCGCGGTCCAGAGATCTTGGCTTGGGGCCCCACGGCTGACCCGAGCAATCTGGGTGACGTTGCGGAGTGCCCTGGCCCGCTCGGCATAGATTGCCGAGCACCTGGCACATCTGTTGCAATCTCTTTGGGTGGATTCCCAGTCCCTGGGGACGCGCACTTTTGCATTTGACTTTCGGAGTTTGATACCTCGCTCTTTTGCGCGAGAAACTTCATTTTTCAAAAAGCACAACACCATGCTGAAGCAGCGAACCATTAAATCGGTCGTGAAGACCGTCGGCATTGGCGTCCACTCCGGTCGCAAGGTCGAACTTACGCTCCGTCCGGCCGCAGCGGACACGGGGATTATTTTCACGCGTGTCGATTTGGCCACGCCGGTCGAGATCCCGGCCAAGCCGCTGGCGGTTGGCGACACGCGCCTGGCCTCGGTTCTGCAGAAGAACGGCACGCGCGTCTCGACCATCGAGCACTTGATGTCGGCCTGCGCTGGCTTGGGCATCGACAATCTCTACGTCGACGTGACGGCTGAGGAAATCCCGATCATGGACGGCAGCGCCGCGTCCTTCGTGTTCTTGATCCAGTCGGCCGGCATCGAGGAGCAGAATGTGCCGAAGCACTTTATCCAGGTGAAGCGCCGGATTGAGATTCACGACGGCGACAAATTCGCACGGCTTGATCCCTATTTCGGTTTCAAGCTCAAGTTCACCATCGACTTCCGCCATCCGGCTGTCGACAAGACCGGCCAGGAGCTCGAGGTCGATTTCGCTACCACCTCGTATGTCCGCGAAATCGCGCGAGCTCGTACCTTCGGCTTCGCGCACGAAGTCGAGATATTGCGCGAGCTCGGTCTCGCACGCGGCGGCAGCATGGACAACGCGATCGTGCTCGACGAGTACCGCATCCTCAACAACGAGGGCCTGCGCTACGACGACGAGTTCGTGAAGCACAAGATGCTCGACGCGATCGGCGATCTTTACGTGATCGGCCATCCTCTGCTGGCTTCCTATACGGCTTGCAAGTCGGGGCACGGTCTGAACAACGCACTACTGTATGAGCTGCTCACGCACGGAGACGCCTATGAGATCGTTACGTTCGACGACCCGCAGGCTGCGCCATACGGTTTCAGTTTCGATGCGCAGACAGCCTTCGCTTGAGCGGTTTCGGTAGGTTTTATTGAACAGAAATTTGTTATCTTGAAATCGTAAAAACCTCCCTCATGTGAGGGGCATGGAAAAACGAAACATGAGTGGCAATTTTTCAATTTCAAGATAACAAATTTCTGTTCAATACGAATTTTGGATCAATAATGACGGATCAGAATATGGCTGACGGTGACACTCTACCAAGATTGCTCGACCAGATTCTGCACCCACGAAGGTGCCGATCATTAGCCAGAGGATACGCCCGGTGCGGCGTTGCGTAATGTGACGCGGTTGATGCAATTGCCAGTGACACTCGTCGAGAATGGAAGCAAGACAGTGGCTACCACCGACGATCGCTTGCCGAGAATGCGATATATCGTTCGGCGTTTTTGCATAAACCAAGAACGAGGACGCAACGGCGTCGTGCTTGATTTATGGAACAACGCCCCTGCTTGCCGACAACCGTCAACTACGTTGTGAACACTACCCGCTGTCGTCTTCGTATTCCAGGATCGATACTATCGCGAATAGCGTCTCGAAAAACTGGCTCCAAATCGACCCCATCAAAGCTGGTCAGGCAAGCCTCTTGACGCTCTCAGCCTGAGAGCAAAAGCGTGTCTGAACAATCGGATTCTCTACGCCCCTTGGGGCGAAAAACTTCATTTTATGGTTGCGGTTGCGTTACAAAATCAATCTTATATAAGCCGGCCTGTTGTATCGCTGAAAGCAGATCGGCGACTCGTTCGTACTTCGCTGATCTATCAGCATAGAGCTGAATTTCTGGCTGTATTTTCTGTCCAGCCGCTTTTTGGAGTTTTATTTTTAGGTCCGCCTCGTCGACAATTGCTGTATCCCAGTGAATCACGCCATCAGAATCGATAGATATCGATACATGAGCGGACTGGACGTCGTTCGGTGCACTGACCGCATGAGGAAGATCAATCTTGACTGCATTAGTAATCGCCGGCAGCGTTACCATAAATACGATCAATAACACCAACATTACGTCGATTAATGGCGTCATGTTGATTTCATTTATAATTTCATAGTTCTGAGAATCCCATTGTTTCAATTTTCGTACTCCGGCGATTTCGATAGCAAAGTGCAACACACCCTGAGGTGTACTGTCAATATTAATCAGAAATTTGTGATTAAGGCGTTGTTGCATAAATCGAACGCGAAGACACAATGGCATTGACGGGCATCATTTCAGGCGATACGAATGGATTCGTGGACGAGCAAGGTCTGCAATCCGTTCCATTTCGTCCTCACCCTCCATTTATGCAACATCGCCTCTGATCAATATGCAACAACACCCAAAAACGCCATTCAATCCAGCAGCTCCCAAACGCACCTGCCCCCGTGCTGCCCATTCCCCGCACGCCTGAACCTGAGACCGAACTAGCCCGCCCATAAAAAAACTACGCAGCGCGATCTCTCGACATGCCGGTCCAGCACCGCTGGTTTACTTCTGGGCATTTACCACGCCTTCCGAGATTTCCTTGTGGGCGACTTCGATGCCAGCCCAGCCATCAACCTTCACCCACTTGCCCTTCTCGAGCGCCTTGTATTGTTCGAAGAAGTGTTTGATCTGGTCCTTTAGGGACTTTGGAACGTCGTCCAGCGACTTGATATGGGCTGTCATCGGGCACACCTTGTCGTGCAGCACGGCGATCAGCTTGGCATCGACGCCCGACTCGTCGGTCATCTGCAGCATACCGAGTGCGCGCGCACGCACCACCGAGCCGGCTAGCAACGGGAACGGGGTGATCACCAGCACGTCGACCGGATCGCCGTCGCCCGACAACGTCTTCGGGATGAAGCCGTAGTTGACTGGGTAACGCATGCCGGTGCCGACGAAGCGATCGACTACCAGCAGGCCGAGATCCTGATCGGCCTCGTACTTGACCGGGTCGCTTTGCGCAGGAATTTCGATGATGACGTTGAAATCATGTGGCAGATTCTTGCCGGTCGGAACATTGCTGAAGCTCATGAGCGCTCTCTGCATGACGATGGAAAAATGGGACGGAGCGTAAACGGGGATTGCGCGCCGCGGATAATTGCTAATGGATAGCCCATCACTTGTGGTGGAGCCGGTTTCCAGACATGCGTTGCGATCATGCCAGGAGCGTCAAGAGGCGGCCTGATGGGCTTCGAGGGGTGATTTTTGAAGCCCCAGTTTTTCAAGACGCTATTGGCAATAGTATCGATCTTGGAATGCTACGAAGGTAACATGAACTTCTTCAACGTTTTTGAACCAATGCCCGTGGATATTTGTCCACAATTCGTGATCTTGAAATTAACAAATCGACTCTCATGTGATGGGCATGGAAAAATAGGCCTTATTGCATAAATCGAGTGAGAGCTGGTGACTTTGACGCGCAACGGTCGCAGGGCCAGCCTCCTATCAAGTCAGATTCCAGAGTAACTGCCTAATTTTTTCCAAGAAAATGCGCAAGGACATACACAAGACAGGTGAGCCGAAGGCACGCTACCGTGTCAGGAATTGGGCGGTCTATAATGAAGGCCTGATCAACCGGGGGAACGTAACAATATGGATAGATGAAGCCGTCCTTGCCAGAATACCCGAGATGCCATACCCACACGTGGTCGCCCGTGTCTATACGGCGATACGCTGATTCAGGCATTACTTGGCGTGAAGACCGTCTATCGACTGACCTTGCGCGCCATGCAAGGTTTCACCCAAAGTCTGCGCGATTTGGCCTTCCCGAGCTTGCCGGTGCCGAATTACACCACGCTCTGTCGCCGGGCAAAAACGCTTGATGTCGAACTGCCGATCCTTCGTGACAATGAACCGATCCATCTGGTTGTCGACAGCACCGGTCTGAAGGTCTATGGAGAAGGTGAATGGAAGGTGCGCCAGCACGGCTACTCGAAGCGGCGCACGTGGCGTAAAGTTCATCTCGCGCTCAACGCGAATACAGGTCCAGTGCATGCCGCGCTAATGACGAATCAGAATGTAGCTGACGGTGACGCTCTGGCCAAGTTGCTCGACCAGATTCCACGCGAAGAACAAATCGATGTCATCGGCGGTGACGGTGCCTACGACACCAAGCCATGCCATGCGGCCATTGCTGCACGCAGTGCTATTCCTTCGATTCCGCCACGCGAGGGTGCCGCTCATTGGCCAGCGGATATGCCCGGTGCGGCGTGGCGTAATGGCGCGGTTGATGCAATTGCCCGTGACGGTCGTCGAGAATGGAAGCAACACAGTGGCTACCACCGGCGATCGCTTGCCGAGAATGTGATGTATCGGTTCAAGACCCTCACCGGCCACTGTCTCTGGCGCGTCACATCGCCGCGCAGGCGACCGAGGTCGCCGTTCGCGTCGGCGTCATCAACCGCATGGCGGACCTCGCTCGTCCGCAATCCGTTCGTATCGCCTGAATTATGCCCGTCCGATGCCATGGCGTCCTCACGTTCGATTTATGCAACAACGCCCAGTTACTCTGGAATCTGACTTGATAGGAGGCTGGCCCAGCGACCGTTGCGCGTACACGTCAACGGATCTCACCAGATTTATGAAACAACACCATTCTATTCGCATCGAAGAGCTCGATCTGGCGATCCGAGTTCACATCATGCACCGTCACAGTCGAATTCATCGATCCAGTGTGACTGGATCGCCTCGAGGATCTTCTCGCCTGAACGCGCGTGATCGTCCTCGAAACCTTCAAGCTTGAGGACCCACTGGCGTAGATCGGTGAAGCGGATCGTCTTCGGATCTACGTCAGGAAACTTCTCGGCGAGCGCAATCGCGATCTCGAGCGAATCGGTCCATTTCATCTTCGCACCTCCGGAAACGGAGTCAGTGAGGCCTTGTTGCATAAATCTGGCGAAAGCTGGTGACGTTTACGCGCAACGGTCGCGGGGGCAGCCCCCCTATCAAGTCAGATTCCAGAGTAATCTGCCTAATTTTCTCCAAGAAAATGCGCAAGGACATAGACAAGAAAAGTGAGCAGAAGGCACGCTGACCATGTCAGGAATTGGGCAGCTTATAATGCAGGCCTGATCAACCGGGGGAACGTGACGATATGGATAGATGAAGCCATCCTTGCCAGAATACCCGACGCCATACACACACGTGGTCGCCCGTGTTTATACGGCGATGCGCTGATTCAGGCATTACTTGGCGTGCAGACCGTCTATCGACTGACGTTGCGCGCCCTGCAAGGTTTCACCCAAAGTCTACGCGATTTGGCCTTCCCAAGCTTGCCGGTGCCGAATTACACCACGCTCTGTCGCCGGGCAAAAACGCTTGATGTCGAACTGCCGATCTTTCTCGACAACGAACCGATCCATCTGGTTATCGACAGCACCGGTCTGAAGGTCTATGGCGAAGGTGAATGGAAGGTGCCGCCAGCACGGCTACTCAAAGCGGCGCACCTGGCGTAAAGTCCATCTCGCGTTCAACGCAAATACGGGTCAAGTACATGCCACGCTAATGACGAATCAGAATGTGGCTGACGGTGACGCTCTGGCCAAGTTGCTCGACCAGATTCCACGCGAAGAACCAATCGATATCATCGGCGGTGACGGTGCCTACGACACCAAGCCATGCCATTCGGCCATTGCTGCACGCAGTGCTATTCCTCTGCGATTCCGCCACGCAAGGGTGCCGCTCATTGGCCAGCGGATATGCCGGGTGCGGCGTGGCGTAATCGCGCGGTTGATGCAATTGCCCGTGACATTCGTCGAGAATGGAAGGAAAGGCAGTGGCTACCACCTGCAATCACTTGCCGAGAATGCGATGTATATCGGTTCAAGACCCTCACCGGCAACGGTCTCTGGGGCCGTGTCAAATCGACGCGCGGGCGAACGAGGTCGCCGTTCAGGTCGGCGTAATCAACCGCATGGCGGACCTCGCTCGTCCACAATCCGTTCGTATCGCCTGAAATTATGCCCGCCGATGCCATTGCGTCTTCACGCTCGATTTATGCAACAACGCCGTTCTGGAAAAGCATCGAGAGAGAGCTAAAGGGGGCCGCTTTACTGCTGCGCTCAGGCGCTAAATTTCACCAGTTCTCCAGCCTGCTCGCTGGCGTAGCGCGTAAGTGCCGCGAAGAACTCGTCGCCCGAGCGCGTGTCGCGCCAAGCACCATCGACGTAGCGGTAATGGAAGCCACCCGACTTGGTTGCGATCCAGATCTGCTGCATCGGCGACTGAAGATTCACAACAATCTTCGTGCCGTTCTTGAAACTCAGCGTGACGACCCTATCGTTACGGCCCAGATCAATGTCAAGATCGCCTTCGTTGGCCTCGTCCACGCAGCGCCCGAGGGCCGCCAGGACGGCCTCGGCGCGGGTCAGGTATTCGGTTTCGCTCATACTACAGTTTACCAATTGAAATATTCAATGAGCCGCAATTTGTGATCTTGAAATTGTAAAATCGTCCCTCATGTGAGGGGCATGGAAAAACGAGACATGAGGGACGATTTTACAATTTCAAGATCACAAATTGCGGCTCAATAGGAGCGTTGTTGCATAAATCTGGCGAGGGCTGGTGATGTTTACGCGCAACGGTCGGGGTGCTCCCCTTATTATCAAGTCAAAATCCGGAGTAAATACTCATTTTTTGCCAAGAAAATGCGCAGAGACATACGCAAGAGATGTGAGCCGAAGGCACACATCGTGTCTTCGGCTTACCTGTCTTGTGTATGTCCTTGCGCATTTTCTTGGCAAAAATAGGCAGTTACTCTGGAATCTGATTTGATAGGGGGCTGGTCCAGTGACCGTTGCGCGTAAACGTCAACAGATCTCGCTCCATTTATGCAACAACGCCTCGTATCGTCTGAAATGATGCCCGTCGATACCATTGCATCCTCACGTTCGATTTATGCACAATCGCCCTCGTCATCAATGATTGGCACTGCCATCTTTAGACTCCTATTTCTTCTACGGCCAAGCTGAACATATCTGCGAGAAAGTAAATAGCCGCCCCCTGCACAGGGAATGCAAACTAGCCGTCTTAGGGACGATCATGCGTTTCGTTTTCAAAATGAATTCGATTGTAGCGGCGTTGGCGCTAGCCGGCTGCGGTCAATACGGCGCACTCAATTTGCCCGTCGTGCCGCCCTTGCCCGCGAAACCGACCGTCGAAACCGTGCCCGATCCCGAAGCTTCCGTCTTGGGTGCCAGCGCAGCGTCCGGCGCAAAGCCGATCTCCGCCTTCACCGGTACCACGCTACAGCTTGCGCCATCGCTCGCCGCGCCGGCCCAGGCCTTCCCCCGCGCTAAACCCCACCCCACTCGATAATTCTGGATGACTCACCCTGTTTTTGATTACGTGAACGGCATGCTGCATGCCGAGGGCATTCCAACCGACAAGCTCGCCAAACACTTTGGCACGCCCCTCTACATCTATTCGCGCGCCGCGCTGACAACCGCCTACAAAGCCTATACGCAGGCCTGCGAGGGCCGCCGAGCCGCAATCCACGTGGCCGTCAAGGCGAACAGTAACCTCGGCGTGCTCAACGTGTTCGCGCGCCTGGGTGCCGGCTTTGACATCGTCTCGGGCGGCGAGCGCGCGCGTGTGCTGGCAGCTGGCGGAAAGGCGAAAAACGTGGTGTTTTCAGGCGTCGGCAAGAGTGCTGAGGAAATGCGTATGGCGCTGCAGGCCGGCGTGAAGTGCTTCAACGTCGAGTCGCTCCCTGAGCTTGACCGTCTCAACGCAGTAGCCGGCTTGCTCAGAAAACGCGCGCCGGTCTCACTGCGCGTGAATCCCGACATCGGCCCGAAAACACATCCTTACATCTCCACCGGCCTAAAGGCCAACAAGTTTGGGGTGGCCTTCGCCGAGTCGCGTTCCAGCTACCGTGCCGCGGGCGCGCTGCCGAACCTGCAGGTGGTCGGCATCGACTGCCACATCGGCTCGCAGATCACCGAGTTGAGCCCCCATCTCGACGCGCTCGATAAGGTGCTCGACCTAGTCGAGCAGATCGAGGCCGACGGCATCCCGATCCATCACATCAATATCGGCGGCGGCCTGGGCATCACCTACGCCGACGAGACGCCGCCCACGATCGGCGACTTCGTGGCGGCGGTATTCGGCAGGCTCGATGCGCGCGGCCACGGCCAGCGCGAGGTCTATTTCGAACCGGGCCGCTCGCTGACCGGCAATGCTGGCATCTTGCTGACGCGCGTCGAATTCCTCAAGCCGGGCGAGGAGAAGAACTTCGCAATCGTCGACGCGGCCATGAACGACCTGGCGCGCCCGGCCACGTACGAGGCCTATCATGCGATCGTGCCAGTCAAAGAGCAAAGCGGGCATGCCAGCGCTGTCTATGACGTGGTCGGTCCGGTCTGTGAAAGCGGCGACTGGCTCGGTCGCGAGCGCACGCTGGCGATCGCCCCTGGCGAGCTGTTGGCGATCCGCTCGGCTGGTGCCTATGGCTTTGTGATGAGCTCGAACTACAACACGCGCCCGCGCGCGGCCGAAGTGTTGGTCGACGGTGCCAACGCTTACCTGGTGCGCGCGCGAGAGACCATCGAAAGCTTATTGGGCGGCGAGGCGATCCTACCCGACTCATAATAAGAGTCGACATCGAGATCAAGTGAAAAAGCGATGCGAAGAAAAAGACATCGCTTTTTTTCTTACCTGCCTCTTTCCTGTAGGCGGATTCGGTTGTTCAGATACATTTTTACGATCAGGTCACTAGCGTCAAGAGACTGGCCAGACTAGCTTTGAGGGGTTATTTACAGCCCAGTTTTTCGAGACGCCATTGGGATGGTATCGATCTTACAACGCGACGACGGCAGCACGAACCTCTTCAATGTTTTTGAACACATGTCCGTGGATAGCTTGCACCTTCATAGTCCGGTTGAAACACTGGGCGACGCCGGTGGTCTTGCGGTTCAGCGACGAAGGCGCGACTCTACGCAACGCCCCAAAATTTGATCTGGTTGCGGCAGTCGCTCGATGTGTATTACAAGCCGTGATCTATTTGCCCAGACCGTTGACGTTTACGCGCAACAGTCGTTGGGGCCAAGTCCCTATCAAGTAAGATTCCAGAGTCACTGCATAATTTTTCACAAAAAACGCGCCAGGACATACACAAGACAGGTGAGCCGAAGACACGCTACCGTGTCAAGAATTGGGCGGCTTATAAATAAAGGCCTGATCAACCCGGGGAACGTGACGATATGTGTATAGATGAATTCGTCCTTGCCAGAATACCCGACGCCATACCCCGGCGTAGTCGCCCGTGTCTATACGACGATACGCTGATTCAGGCATTACTTGGCGTGAAGACCGTCTATCGACTGACCTTGCGTGCCCTGCAAGGTGTTTCACCCAAAGTCTGCGCGATCTGGCCTTCCTGAGCTTGCCGGTGCCGCATTACACTACGCTCTGTCGCCGGGTAAAACGCTTGATGTCGAACTGCAGATCCACCTGGTGGTCGACAGCACCGATCTGAGGCCTATAGCGAAGGTGAATGGAAGCTGCCGCCAGCACGGCTACTCGAAGCGGCGCACGTGGCGTAAAGTCCATCTCGCGCTCAATGCGAATACGGGGTCAAGTACATGCCGCGCTAATGACACATCAGAATGTAGCTGAGGGTTACAATCTGGCTAAGTTGCTCGACCAGATTCCACGCGAAGAACAAATCGATGTCATCGGCGGTGACGGTGCCTACGACACCAAGCCATGCCATGCGGCCATTGCTGCACGCAGTGCTATTCCTTCGATGCCGCCACGCGAGGGTGCCGCTCATTGGCCAGCGGATATGCCCGGTGCGGCGTGGCGTAATGGCACGGTTGATGCAATTGCCCGTGACGGTCGTCGAGAATGGAAGCAACACAGTGGCTACCACCGGCGATCGCTTGCCGAGAATGCGATGTATCGGTTCAAGACCCTCACCGGCAACTGTTTCTGGGCGCGTCACATCGACGCGCAGGCGACCGAGGTCTCCATTCGCGTCGGCGTCATCAACCGTATGGCGGACCTCGCTCGTCCGCAATCCGTTCGTATCGCCTGAATTATGCCCGTCGATGCCATTGCGTCCTCACGCTCGATTTATGCAACAACACCAACAACACTAGATCGAGGTGCGATGTCCCGCGACGCCACCCTAACCGCGTTCGGCCAGGGCATGCCTGAACAACACGCCACGCAGCGGCGTGGCCTGCCGAACCTTCCTGGTCGAAGCTCAGGTCGAAGTACAACCAGAGCCGACCGACAGCCGCAACTCAATGAAGACCCTGGCCGTAAGGGGGGGCACACTCCAAAAGTCAATTGAAAAAGTGAGCATCCCAAAAAATGGGGAATTTACCCGAAGAGATTAAAGAAGTTTATACTACGCTTTTTGCCTTCGAGGATCGATACAATCGCAAATGACATCTCGAAAACTGGCTTTTACCTCCCACCCCCTTCGACCCCGCCCTCTATTGAAGAGGGCGACTTGATCATAAAAGCGTTTTTGAACAACCGGATCCGGTACATTATATTCCAGTTTCGATGATGCATTTTACCCAAAATCTTGGTCTAGAAAAACCCACACCGCCGCAGGCCCTGCAAAAGATGGCGCGGCTGGCAGGATTCGAACCCACGACCCCTTGGTTCGTAGCCAAGTACTCTATCCAACTGAGCTACAGCCGCACAAAATAAGCTAATTGTAGCAAAGATTTTGCGGAACGGGAAGGCATTCCTTACAATTTCTTCGTGCGCAGGTTTGATGGCGGTGTCCAAAACGTAGTTGAAGGTTGCAGGCGGTGAGGCGTTGTTGCATAAATCGAGTGTGAGGATGCAATAGCATCGACGGGCATAATTTCAGGCGATACGAACGGATTGCGGACGAGCGAGGTCCGCCATACGGTTGATGACGCCGACGCGAATGGAGACCTCGGTCGCCTGCGCGTCGATGTGACGCGCCCAGAAACAGTTGCCGGTGAGGGTCTTGAACCGATACATCGCATTCTCGGCAAGCGATCGCCGGTGGTAGCCACTGTGTTGCTTCCATTCTCGACGACCGTCACGGGCAATTGCATCAACCGTGCCATTACGCCACGCCGCACCGGGCATATCCGCTGGCCAATGAGCGGCACCCTCGCGTGGCGGCATCGAAGGAATAGCACTGCGTGCAGCAATGGCCGCATGGCATGGCTTGGTGTCGTAGGCACCGTCACCGCCGATGACATCGATTTGTTCTTCGCGTGGAATCTGGTCGAGCAACTTGGCCAGAGCGTCACCGTCAGCCACATTCTGATTCGTCATTAGCGCGGCATGCAGTTGACCCGTATTTACGTTGAGCGCGAGCTGGACTTTACGCCAGGTGCGCCGCTTCGAGTAGCCGTGCTGGCGCACCTTCCATTCACCTTCGCCATAGACCTTCAGACCGGTGCTGTCGATAACCAGATGGATCGGTTCGTTGTCGCGAAAGATCGGCAGTTCGACATCAAGCGTTTTTGCACGACGAAAGAGCGTGGCGTAATTCGGCACCGGCAAGCTTGGGAAGGCCAAATCGCGTAGACTTTTGGTGAAACCTTGCAGGGCGCGCAACGTCAGTCGATAGACGCTCTTCACGCCAAGTAATGCCTGAATCAGCGCATCGCCGTATAAACACGGGCGACCACGTGTGGGTATGGCGTCGGGTATTCTGGCAAGGATGGCTTCATCTATCCATATCGTCATGTTCTCCCGGTTGATCAGGCCTGCATTATAAGCTGCCCAATTCCTGACATGGTAGCGTGCCTTCGGCTCACTTGTCTTGTGTATGTCCTTGCGCATTTTCTTGGAAAAAATTAGGCAGTTACTCTGAAATCTGACTTGATAGGGGGCTGGCCCCGCGATCGTTGTGCGTAAACGTCCACGGATCTCGCTCGATTTATGCAACAACGCCAGAATGGAAGCACACACAGTGGCTACCATCGGCGATCGCTTGCCGAGAATGGGATGTATCGGTTCAAGACCCTCACCGGTAACTGTCTCTGGGCGCGTCACATCGCCTCGCAGGCGACCGAGGTCGCCGTTCGCGTCGGCGTCATCAACCGTATGGTTGGACCTCGCTCGTCCGCAATCCGTTCGTATCGCCTGAAATTATGCCCGTCGATGCTATTGCGTCCTCACGCATAGATTTATGCAACAACACCGTGTTGTTGCATAAATCTAGCGAGAGCCGATAACGATTTACGCGCAACGGTTTGCGCCAGTCTCCTGTTATTGATTCGCAAGTCGTGATCAATAGCACTTACACGAGCCCTGGCCAGATGCAACACGCCTACGATCTAGAGACCGCCGAAATGATGAGAATTCATCGCCGTGCGCGCTCCTGCGCGCCGACCGCGCCCGCCGACCAGTGCGTCGGGGTTGGCCACGCTCGACATGTCGCCCGCATTGAAAGAGAGGATATTGCGGAACGCAGCACTGAAATACAGCTCGTAACTCTCGCGCTCGACATAGCCGATATGCGGCGTGCAGATCACGTTCTCCATGCGCAGCAGGCTGTAGCCCTGCAGGATCGGCTCGCTCTCAAACACATCGATGGCGACCAGGCCTGGTCGGTTGTAGGCGAGTGCATTGACCAGCGCGCTGTCCTCGAGCAGTTCAGCGCTGCTGGTATTCACCAGAAGCGAGGTCGGCTTCATGCGCATCAGGTCGTCCTGCTTGACGATGCCACGCGTCCCATCGTTCATGCGCAGATGCAGGGTCAAGATGTCGGCTTTTTCGAAGAAGGCCTCCCGGTCGGTCGCCGTATCGTGGCCGTCGGCGCGCGCGTGCTCCACCGAGTGCGCGCGGCCCCAGACCAGTACTTTCATGCCGAAAGCCTTGCCGTAGCCGGCCACCATTTGGCCGATATTTCCGTAGCCCCAGATTCCGAGCGTCTGGCCGCGCAGCACCTGACCGAGCCCGAAATTGGGTGGCATCGACGAGGTCTTTAGGCCTGATTGTTGCCAGGCTCCCTGCTTGAGGTTGGCGACATATTGCGGAATGCGGCGCTGGGCAGACATGATTAGCGCCCAGGTCAGCTCGGCCGGTGCTACCGGCGAGCCAGTGCCCTCCAGCACGGCGATGCCGCGATCCGTGCAGGCGACCATGTCGATATGAGGAGAGGCCTTGCCAGTCTGGCTGACTATACGTAGATCCGGAAGTTTTGCCAGCAGTTGCGAAGTGATGTGCGTACGTTCTGGAATCAGGACCAGGGCCTCAACTTCGGCGAGGCGGCTCGCGAGCTGGCCGAGCCCGCGCACGGTATTATTGAAAACCTGAACCTCGTGGTCGGCGAGCAACTCGAAACAGGTGAGTTTGCGGACGGCGTCCTGATAGTCGTCGAGGATGGCTATTTTCATGAGAGAGCAATTTCAAGAGTAAAGTGCAACACCCCGTGCGGCTGCGCCGGTTTTTCTAGACATAGATTTTGGATAAACGCATCATCTCTTGATAAGAAATATGAGATCTTGAATTCAGCTGCATAGCGAATCGGTTTATGCATAAAATAGAAAGCGACACGCTTTGGTGATTTCTGGAGACGAAGCAGATGGCTGATAACGGCTTTCTTGCGATGCCTCTTGATTCGCGTCGGAGCCTGCTTCGTCAGGTTCGATTTCAGCTCCGCGTTGAGCATCTCGTGGAGTTGTTGCATAAAGGGAGCGAGAGCCGGTGACGTTTACGCGCAATGGTCGCAAGGCCAGTCCCCTGTTATCAGGTCAGATTTCAGAGTAACTGCCTAATTTTTGCCCAAAAAATGCGCAAGGACATACGCAAGACATATGAGTCGAAGGCACGCTACCGTGTCAGAAATTGGACGGCCTATAATGCGGGCCTGATCAACCGGAGGGAGCGTGACAATATGGATAGATGAAGCCGTCCGTACCAGAATACCCGACGCGCCATACCCACGCGTGGTTGCCCGCGTCTATGCTGGGCGATACGCCTGATTCAGGCATTACTTGGCGTGAAGACCGTCTATCAACTGACGTTGCGTTCCCTGCAAGGTTTGCACCCAAAGTCTGCGCGATTTGGCCTACCCGAGCTTACTAGTGAAGAACTATACTACGCTCTGGCGCCGTGCAAAAACGCTTGATGTCGAACTGCCGATCTTTCTCGACAGCGAACCGATCCACCTGGTGGTCTATAGCATTGGTTTGAAGGTCTATGGCAAAGGTGAAGGGAAGGTGTGCGCCAGCGCGTCTACTCGAAGCGGCGTATGTGGCGTCAAGTCCATTTCGCACTCAACGCGAATATGGGTCAAGTGGATGCCGCACTATAAGTGGATGTCGCGCTATTAATCCGAAATTTGTGATCTTCCAATTAGAAAATCGCCCCTCATGTGAGGGGCATGGAAAAAAGAGACATAAGGGAGGATTTTCTAATTGCAAGATAACGAATTTCGGATTAATAGCCTCTAAAGGTAGTCTCAAATCTGAAGTAAAACACCGTCGAGCTTGGCGGGAATATGGGATACTCAGTCTATGCGTCGCAATACCCTGGCTACCTGCCGGGTTGCGGACACTTTCGGAAGTCGGTAGCGCGAGTATGATGTGAGTATGCAGCGACAGGTGCTGGTTGCAAGGCTGCTTGATGGCAAGATTGCCGGCCTGTCCGAGTTGTTGAGAAGGGGGTGTATGGCGTTTATCCCGGACACGCAGGACAACACACTGTCCTGGAACGCAGCGAGCAGAGGCTGCAGCCGCCTTCGAGGTACAAGGCGGTGTTGCTCAACGACGACTTCACCCCGATGGAATGCGTTGTCATGGTGGTTCAGGAGTACTTTAGGAAGGAGCGTGAGACCGCGATGCAAATCATGCTAAAGGTCCCTCGTGAGGGGCGGGGGGTATGCGAGGTCTACACGCGAGACATCGCGTCGACCAAAGTCGAGCAAGTTGTTACCCATGCGCTGCAGGCAGGGCATCCGCTGCAGTGCATGATGGAGGAAACATGATTGCCCAGGAATTGGAAGTTAGCCTGCACATGGCGTTCATGGAAGCGCGCCAGGCGCGGCACGAGTTTATCACAGTCGAACACCTGTTGCTAGCGCTGGTCGACAACCCAACCTCGACTGAAATGCTGCGCGCCTGCGCGGCCAATGTCGAAGACCTGCGCCAAAACCTACGCAACTGCATCCACGACAATACACCCACGGTGCCGGGCACCATGGACGTCGACACCCAGCCGACACTTGGTTTCCAGCGCGTGATCCAGCGCGCGATCATGCACGTGCAATCCACCTCGAACGGCAAGAAGGAAGTGACGTGCGGGAACGTGCTCGTGGCGATCTTCGGCGAGCAGGATTCCCATGCGGTTTACTACCTACAGCAGCAGGGCATCACGCGCCTAGACGTGGTGAATTTCATCGCGCACGGCATCGCGAAGATAGGTAACACAGATGCGGCCAAGGATGGTTCCGGCACGCCTGAATCGGAAGATGCGAACGCGCAGAAGGAAACCTCACTCGCGGAGTTCACGCAAAACCTGAACCAGATGGCCAAGGACGGTCGCATCGATCCGCTGATTGGTCGAGAGACGGAGGTCGAGCGTGTAGTGCAGGTGCTCTGCCGCCGTCGCAAGAACAACCCGCTGCTGGTCGGCGAGGCAGGTGTTGGCAAGACCGCGATAGCCGAGGGCTTAGCCTGGCGCATCACACGCGGCGAGGTGTCAGCTAGTCTGGCTAACGCTCAGGTATTCTCGCTCGACATGGGCGCGCTGCTGGCAGGCACCAAGTATCGTGGCGATTTCGAGCAGCGCCTGAAGACGGTGCTCAAGGAGCTGAAGGAGCGTCCGTACGCTATCCTCTTCATCGACGAGATCCACACGCTGATCGGTGTCGGCGCGGCTTCGGGTGGAACGCTTGATGCGTCGACCCTGCTCAAGCCTGCGTTGTCCTCGGGCAACCTGAAGTGCATCGGCGCGACCACTTTCACCGAATGCCGCGGTATCTTCGAGAAGGATATGGCGCTGTCGCGTCGATTCCAGAAGGTCGACGTAAACGAACCTTCTGTCAAACAGACGGTGGCGATCCTGCGCGGGCTCAAGTCGCGCTTCGAAGCGTATCACGGCGTGAAGTATTCGTCGGATGCGCTGTGGGCTTCCGCTGAATTGTCGGCGCGCTTCATCACAGATCGTCACCTACCGGACAAGGCGATCGACGTGATCGACGAAGCAGGCGCGGCGCAGCGGATCCTGCCGAAGTCGAAGCAAAAAGGGACCATTGGCACGTCCGAGATCGAGGCAATCATCTCGAAGATCGCGCGTGTCCCATCGCAAAGCGTTTCGCAGGACGATCGCAGCAGGCTGCAGACGCTCGCTCGAGACCTGAAAAGCGTAGTGTTCGGCCAGGAACCGGCGATCGACGCGCTGGCAGCGGCGATCAAGATGGCGCGCGCGGGTCTCGGCAAGCGAGACAAGCCGATCGGCGGGTTCCTGTTCTCTGGTCCGACCGGCGTCGGAAAGACCGAGGTGGCGCGGCAGCTCGCGTTCACGCTCGGTATCGAGCTGATTCGTTTCGACATGTCCGAGTACATGGAGGGTCACGCGGTCAGCCGTCTGATCGGCGCCCCTCCCGGTTATGTCGGTTTTAACCAGGGTGGCCTGCTGACCGATGCCGTCACCACGAAGCCGCATTGCGTACTGCTGCTCGATGAAATTGAGAAGGCGCATCCGGACATCTTCAACCTGCTGCTGCAGGTGATGGACTACGGCACGCTGACCGACAACAACGGTCGAAAGACGGATTTCCGCAACGTCATCATCATCATGACGACCAATGCGGGTACCGAGTCGATGCAGAAGGCCACCATCGGCTTCACCTCTCGTCGGGAAGTCGGTGACGAGATGTTGGAGATCAAACGCTTCTTCACGCCGGAGTTCCGCAATCGCTTGGACGCGACGATTAGCTTCCGCTCGCTTGATGAGGAAATCATCATGCGCGTGGTGGACAAGTTCCTGATCCAGCTCGAGGACCAGCTCCATGAGAGGAAGGTTGATGCGCGGTTCACCGACGCACTGCGCAAGTACCTTTCAAAGAAGGGCTTCGATCCGCTAATGGGTGCGCGTCCGATGCAGCGCCTGATCCAGGACACAATCCGTTGCGCGCTGGCCGACGAACTGCTGTTCGGAAAGCTCGTCAATGGCGGTTACGTGACGGTCGATGTCGATGAGAATAACACCGTGCAGCTGTCCTGCGACAATTCGACCGAACCGCTGAAGCCGAGCGAGGAAACACTCCAACTGGAGTGAGGGGCGTTATTGTATAAATTGAGCGTGAGGACGCAATGGCATCGACGGGATAATTTCAGGCGATACGAACGGATTGCGGACGAGCGAGGTCCACCGGTTGATGACGCCGACGCGAATGGAGACCTCGGTCGCCTGCGCCTCGATGTGACGCGCGCACAGAGACAGTTGCCGGTGAGGGTCTTGAACCGATACATCGCATTCCCGGCAAGCGATCGCCGGTGGTAGCCACTGTCTTGCTTCCATTCTCGACGACCGGCACGGGCAATTGCATCAACCGCGCCATTACGCCACACTGCACCGGGCATATCCGCTGGCCAATGAGCGGAACCTTCGCGTGGCGGAATCGAAGGAATAGCACTGCGTGGAGCAATGGCCGCATGGCATGGCTTGGTGTCGTAGGCACCGTCACCGCCGATGACATCGATTTGTTCTTCGCGTGGAATCTGGTCGAGCAACTGGGCCAGAGCGTCACCGTCAGCCACATTCTGATGCGTCATTAGCGCGGCATGCACTTGACCTGTATTCGCGTTGAGCGCGAGATGGACTGTACGCAACGTGCGCCGCTTCGAGTAGCCGTGCTGGCGCACCTTCCATTCGCTGCTCGTAGCGCCTGCTTCATCGGCTTTTGTGGGGTGAAGCCCCAGCGCGCCAGATACAAGTCGACACTTGCAACGTCAGCCTCAAACCACATCGCTGCCGGATCAACTCCCGCAAGACATGTCGCGTCCACAAGGCGTTGTTGCATAAATCGAGCGAGATCCGTTGACGTTTACGCGCAACGGTCGCGGGGCCAGCCTCCTATCAAGTCAGATTCCAGAGTAACTGCCTAATTTTTGCCAAGATTTTGCCAATTTTGCCAAGAAAATTCGCAAGGCTATACACAAGAAAGGTGAGCCGAAGGCACGCTACCGTGTCAGGAATTGGGCGGCCCCTATAATGAAGGCCTGGATCAACCCGGGGAACGTAACGATATGGATAGATGCAGCCGTCCTTGCCAGAATACCCGATGCCATACCCACATGTGGTCGCCCGTGTCTATACGGCGATACGCTGATTCACGCATTGCTTGGCGTGAAGACCGTCTATCGACTGACGTTGCGCGCCCTGCAAGGTTTCACCCAAAGTCTGCGCGATCTGGCCTTCCCGAGCTTGCCGGTGCCGAATTACACCACGCTCTGGCGCCGGGCACAAACGCTTGATGTCGAACTGCCGATCCTTCATGGCAATGAACCGATCCCATCTGGATGTCGACAGCACCGGCCTGAAGGTCTATGGAGAAGGTGAATGGAAGGTGCGCCAGCACGGCTACTCGAAGCGGCGCACGTGGCGTAAAGTCCATCTCGCGCTCAACGCGAATACGGGTCAAGTGCATGCCGCGCTAATGACGAATCAGAGTGTGGCTGACGGTGACGCTCTGGCCAAGTTGCTCGACCAGATTCCACGCGAAGAACAAATCGATGTCATCGGCGGTGATGGTGCATACGACACACCAAGCCATGCCATGCGGCCATTGCTGCACGCAGTGCTATTCCTTCGATTCCGCCACGCGAGGGTGCCGTTCATTGGCCAGCGGATATGCCCGGTGCGGCGTGGCGTAATGGCGCGGTTGATGCAATTGCCAGTGACGGTCGTCGAGAATGGAAGCAACACAGTGGCTACCACCGACGATCGCTTGCCGAGAATGCGATGTATCGGTTCAAGACCTTCGCCGGCAACTGTCTCTGGGCGCGTCACATCGACTCGCAGGCGACCGAGGTCTCCGTTCGCGTCGGCGTCATCAACCGTATGGCGGGACCTCGCTCGTCCGCAATCCGTTCGTATCGCCTGAAATTATGCCCGTCGATGCCATGGCGTCCTCACGCTCGATTTATACAACAACGCCGCGCGAGATAGACTTTACGCCACGTGCGCCGCTTCGAGTAGCCGTGCTGGCGAAACCCCTTCCATTCACTTTCGCTATAGACCTTCAGGCCGGTGCTGTCGACAACCAGATGGATCGGTTCGTTGTCGCCGAAGGATCGGCAGTTCGACATCAAACGTTTTTGCCCGGCGAAAGAGCGTGGTACAATGCAGTATTAGCAAGCTCTAGGAAGGCGCAGATTACGCAGACTTTGGGTGAAACTTTGCGGGGCGCGCTTCGTTAGCCAATAGACGGTCTTCACGCCAAGTAATGCCTGAATCAGCGTATCGCCGTATAGACTCGGGGGACCACGTGTGGGTATGGCGTCGGGTATCCTGGCAAGGACGGCTTCATCTATCCATATAGTCACGTTCCCCCGGTTGATCAGGCATTCATTATAGGGGCCGCCCAATTCCTGACGCGGTAGCGTGCCTTCGGCTCACCTGTCTTGTGTATGTCCTTACGCATTTTCTTGAAAAAATTAGGCAGTTACCCTGGAATCTGACTTGATAGGGGCTGGCCCCGCGACCGGTGCGCGTAAACGTCAACGTCAACGGCTCTCACCAGATTTATGCAACAACGCCCGTCCACAACGCGAACGACATCTTCAACTGGTCCGGCATTTGGTTGTGCAACAGCATGCGAATTTCCACTTTCTGCTGCTCACTCAGGGGGCGTTGTTGCATAAATCGAGCGAGATCCATTGATGTTTACGCACAACAGTCTCGGGGCCAGATCCCTATCAAGTCAGATTCCCGAGTAACTGCCTAATTTTTGCCAAGAAAATGCGCAAGGACATACACAAGACAGGTGAGCCGAAGGCACGCTACCGTGTCAGGAATTGGGCGGCCTATAATGAAGGCCTGATCAACCGGGGGAACGTAACAATATGGATAGATGAAGCCGTCCTTGCCAGAATACCCGATGCCATACCCGCACGTGGTCGCCCGTGTCTATACGGCGATACGCTGATTCAGGCATTACTTGGCGTGAAGACCGTCTATCGACTGACGTTGCGCGCCCTGCAAGGTTTCACCCAAAGTCTGCGCGATCTGGCCTTCCCGAGTTTGCCGGTGCCGAATTACACCACGCTCTGTCGCCGGGAAAACGCTTGATGTCAAACTGCCGATCCTTCGTGACAATGAACCGATCCATCTGGTTGTCGACAGCACCGGTCTGAAGGTCTATGGAGAAGCTGAATGGAAGGTGCGCCAGCACGGCTACTCGAAGCGGCGCACGTGGCGTAAAGTCCATTTCGCGCTCAACGCGAATACGGGTCAAGTGCATGCCGCGCTAATGACGAATCAGAATGTGGCTGACGGTGAAGCTCTGGCCAAGTTGCTCGACCAAATTCCACGCGGAGAACAGATCGATGTCATCGGCGGTGATGGTGCCTACGACACCAAGCCATGCCATGCGGCCATTGCTGCACGCAGTGCTATTCCTTCGATTCCACCACGCGAGGGTGCCGTTCATTGGCCAGCGGATATGCCCGGTGCGGCATGGCGTAATGGCGCGGTTGATGCAATTGCCCGTGACGGTCGTCGAGAATGGAAGCAAGACAGTGGCTAACACCGGCGATCGCTTGCCGAGAATGCGATGTATCGGTTCAAAACCCTCACCGGCAACTGTCTCTGGGCGCGTCACATCGACTCGCAGGCGGCCGAGGTCTCCGTTCGCGTCGGAGTCATCAACCATATGGCGGACCTCGCTCGTCCGCAATCCGTTCGTATCGCCTGAAATTATGCCCATCCATGCTATTGCGTCTCACACTCGATTTATGCAACAACGCCGAGCGTGGTGTAATTCGGCACCGGCAAGCTCGGGAAGGCCAAATCGCGCAGACTTTGGGTGAAACCTTGCAGGGCGCGCAAGGTCAGTCGATAGACGGTCTTCACGCCAAGTAATGCCTGAATCAGCGTATCGCCGTATAGACACGGGCGACCACGTGTGGGTATGGCATCGGGTATTCTGGCAAGGACGGCTTCATCTATCCATATTGTTACGTTCCCCCGGTTGATCAGGCCTTCATTATAGGCCGCCCAATTCCTGACACGGTAGCGTGCCTTCGGCTCACCTGTCTTGTGTATGTCCTTGCGCATTTTCTTGGCAAAAATTAGGCAGTTACTCTGGAATCTGACTTGATAGGAGGCTGGCCCCGCGACCGTTGCGCGTAAACGTCAACGGATCTCGCTCGATTTATGCAACAACGCCGGGATGAAGCCTGAACAAGTCGTACGAAGCCTTGCTGAGGAAGGCGATACAGGTAAAATGGGCTCGCTTTGCAGACTGCTCTGGATATCGCGTCATGCCTCCTCCCCTGACCCTAATCGTCGCACGCGCCCGCAATGGCGTGATCGGTCGTGACAATCAGCTCCCCTGGAAGCTTCCCGAGGACCTAGCCTTCTTCAAGCGTACCACCATGGGGGCGTCGATCGTGATGGGCCGCAAGACCCACGAGTCGATCGGTCGGCCTTTGCCGGGGCGCCGCAACATCGTGGTCACGCACAATGCCACGCGCCACTTCGAGGGCTGCGACACGGTCGGCTCGCTGGCCGAGGCGCTGGCCGTGGCGGCGCGCGATGGCGCGGTCGAAGCCTTCCTGATCGGCGGTGCCCAGCTCTATGCCGAAGGACTCGGCCAGGCTAACAAGCTGATCGTCACCGAGATTGACGCTGATTTCGAAGGCGACGCTACTTTCCCGGCCCTGGATCTGACCCGCTGGCGCGAAGACTCGCGCGAAACGCATCGCGCGGGCGTGCCGAACGACTTCGGCTACGCTTTCGTTAGTTACACGCTCCTGGGTCCGGCCTGAAGCTGCGCTCACGAAAAAACGACAGCGCATCAAGCGGAACCGTTGTCTTTCAATCTCTTCGGGTGGATTCCCCGTTCCCTTGGACGCTCACTTTTGCATTTTACTTTCAGGGCATTAGGTTATCGTTACGTATTGATTCGTATTCGCGTTGAGAGTAATATTGGCTTTACGCTACCTGCGGCGCTTTGAGTAGCCGTGCTGGCTCCACTTTCCATGCACCTTCTTCATGGCGTTGTTGCATAAATTATGCCCTGTGATGCCATTGCGTTCTCACACTCGTATGCAACAATGCCAAACAATGCCAAGTTACGCTGGAATCTAATTTGATAACAGGGGGCTGGCCCCGATTGTTGAACATAAAGTCACCTGCTCTGGCCAGATTTATGCAACAACGCCACGCCGCACGATCGCTGCTGTCTGGTAGACCTGCCCATCGTTCAGGACGGCTCGGGTAAGGTAAAACGCTGTCCGGTCGAGAGCGGCGTGCCGGCCAAGAATTCACGCGCGGACAGCCGCTTTCCGCCGGGCTTCTGCAATTGCGTGACGCGCAGCATGCCGCTACCGCAGGCGACCAGTACGCCTTCGGCACCGGCCTCGACGATCGTGCCGGGCTCGGCCTCGCCGAGCCCGGCCACTGCCTCGGCAGCCCACAGCTTCAGCACGCTGCCGTCGAGCGTGCCCGAGCCACCTGGGAACTGAGCGAAGGCGCGAATACGCCGCGCCAGCACTTCGGCAGGCTCCCGCCAGTCAAGCGCAGCCTCGCACTTGCCGATCTTCTCGGCATAGGTGATGCCCTCAGTCGGTTGCGGCGTGGCTGCGAAGCTGCCCTCGCGCTCGAGCTTCACCAGCGCCTCGACGATCAGCTGCGCGCCGTGTGTCGCAAGCTTGTCGTGTAGCGAGGCCGTCGTGTCATCCCCGGCGATCGCCACGCGCGTTTCCGAGATTATCGCGCCGGTATCGAGCCCCGCGTCCATCTGCATCAGTGTGACGCCAGTCTCGGTGTCTCCAGCCTCGATCGAGCGGTGGATCGGCGCACCGCCTCTCCAGCGCGGCAGCAGCGAGGCGTGGATGTTGATGCAGCCATGGCGTGGGATGTCGAGCACTTCCTGCGGAAGCAGCAGGCCGTAGGCGGCCACGACCATCACGTCGTGCGGCGTCGCATTCAACGTGTCGAGCGCGGCACACGCCTCGACGGGGAACTTGCCGTTGCGGCGCAGAGAGGGCGGCTGCGCGACTGGCAGGCCATGTGTAAGCGCGTACTGCTTGACCGCGCTAGCCTGCAGCTTCATACCGCGACCGGCGCGCCGGTCTGGCTGAGTGAGCACGAGGGGCACCGGCAAGCCCGCCTGGTGGATCCCGGCCAACGCGACCGCGGCAAACTCCGGCGTGCCGGCAAAAATAATGCGCAACGAATGGCTCATGGAGGATCAGTCCTTCACATGCGTCACATCGCGCGTTCAAGTTTCTTCATTTTGCTATTGCTTTTAATGCGCTTCTGCTTGAGCGACGAGAGGTACTGGATGAACACGCGGCCCATCAGATGATCTATCTCATGCTGGATACAGACCGCAAGCAATCCCTCGCACTCGAGTTCGAATGGCTGTCCGTCGCGGTCGAGTGCGCGCACTCGTACCTGGTCGGGCCGCGCGATCTCATCGTAGACGCCCGGCAGCGACAAGCAGCCTTCTTCGTAGACCTGCTTGACGTCGCTGGACCAGACAATCTCTGGATTGATAAAGACTTGCAGCACCTTCTTATCCTCGGAGATGTCGATCACGATCACGCGCTCGTGCACGTCCACCTGGGTGGCGGCTAGGCCGATTCCGGGTGCGGCGTACATGGTCTCAGCCATGTCGGCGACCAGCTGGCGGATGCGAGCATTGACTACGTCGACGGGCTTGGCCACCTTGTGTAGCCGTTTGTCGGGGTAATGTAGAATATTTAGAAGCGCCATGATGTTTCGATTCGTAAAGTGGTTGGGGCGGGTGGATTGGCTCATTCGGCCGACTGGCCGTGCCGGCGCGATAGTCAAAAAAGGAGGCTGGACGGCCTCAAATCTGAAGTGCAACACCTTCGTCAACCGGTAAATTGTTTTATTGATTTGAAATGCGTGATCTTTAAATTTAAAGATCACATATTTCAAATCAATAAAACAATTTACAACGCTATCTACGCTCCACCTCGCGGCGAACTGTGCCACGAACTGATTGCCTGTTCTTCTCCAGCATCGAAACAAGCGTCTGCTATGCTCGCGTGGCAACGATCGACGCGGGGCTATTCTCGACATAGTGGTCAGCTATCCATTTGCGTTCGTTCGAGGTCAACGACCGCCTCATGCTGGGTCATTGAGGCAGGCGACTTCATCAAGGGCACGGGCAAGAAGTCGTCCATGGGACGTTGTTGCATAAATCGGGCGGAAGCCGTTGACGTTTACGCGCAACGCTAGCCGGCCAGCCCCCTATCAAGTCAAATTTCAGAATCACTGCCTAATTTTTTCCAAAAAATGCGCAAGGACATACACAAGACAAGTGAGCCGAAGAGATGCTACCGTGTCAGAGATTGGGCGGCCTCTAATGCGGGCCTGATCAACTGGGGGAACGTGACGATATGGATAGATGAAGCCGTCCTTGCCAGAATACTCGACGCCATATCCACACGTGGTCGCCCGTGTTGATACGGCGAAGCGCTGCTTCAGGCATTACTTGGCGTGAAGACCGTCTACCGACTGACGTTGCGCGCCCTGCAAGGTTTCACCAAAGTCTACGCGATTTGGCGTTCCCGAGCTTTCCGGTGACGAATTACACCACGCTCTGTCGCCGGGCAAAAACGCTTGATGTCGAACTGCCGATCCTTCGCGAAAACGAACCGATTGCTCGACCAGATTCCGCGCGCGAAGAACAGATCGATGTTATCGGCGGCGATAGTGCTTACGACACCAAGCCATGCTATGCAGCCATTGCTGCACGCAGTGCTGTTCCTTCTCGATTCCGCCACGCGCGGGTGCCGCTCATTGGGCAGCGGATACGCCCGGTGCGGCGTGGCATAACGGCGCGGTTGATGTAATTACTCCTGACGGTCGTCGAGAATGGAAGAAAGACGGTGGCCACCACCGGCAATCGCTTGCCGAAAATACGATGTATCGGTTCAAGACGCTCACCGGCAACTGTCTCTGGGCGCGTCACATCGACTCGCAGGCGACCAATGTCGCCATTCTGCGTCGGCATAATCAACCACATGCGGACCTCGCTCGTCCGCAATCCGTTCGTATCGCTTGACATTATGCCCTGCGATGCCATTGCGTCCTCACGCTTAATTTATAAATTCGAAATTCGCAATCTTGAAATTTTAGATCAAGAGTTGACGTTGCGCATATGGGGCCGCTCAAGGACTTCGCGAAATGCACGCTCCACGGTTTGCTGTAGTGGACGTTGAGCCAACGGCGCTCCAGTCCACTGCCGTCGGACAATCGAACACTGCGCCTTCAACTGCGGCGGCAAGACCAGTGGCTCGTACGATTGACGCAACAGGTCGATGATCACACATCGCTACATGATGGATCATTGAGGCGTTGTTGCATGAAATACAGCGGCTTCCACTGCTTTCCATCGTCGATCAGGTCCCCGTAAGTCAGCCTCAGAGGCACGTGTACGTGTTCCATTACAGGTCACGGCAAAACGTGCGTAGTGCCGAAGATTCCCTATAGCATGCCCGTGTACTGTACGGACCTTTTGGAGACGACGCCGGCAGCCAAGCTGCTAGGGGCCAGCTCAACAACCTATGGTTCAGGCGGCGTTGTTGCATAAATCGAGCGCGAAGACACAATAGCATCGACGGGAATAATTTCAGGCGATACGAACGGATTGCGGACGAGCGAAGTTTGCAATCCGTTCCATTTCGTCCTCACGCTCGATTTATGCAACAACGCCGTTCAGGCTCAACACACTCCACAACGCCCGGCTGATGCGGCAGTTTGGTCGGTGCCCTACGGGTGCCGACAACCGGCTGGCTTCCGCCGTTCGGCGCGGTAGGCTGCGGCAGATGGTGGAACTGGAACGGCGTCTGGATCGTCAGGCTCGCTCCAGACGGCATGCCGCCCAGCGACGGATCGGTCGGCGCAGTCTGCGAGGAGGAGCGGAAGCGGCTGGCCTGCGAGCCCTGGCTCGATATCTCCTTGGGCAGTGGTGCGGTTGGCTGCGCGTGCGGTCTTGATATTCGCGTCGGACTGGCCAACCTGGCTGGCTGAGACAGCGGCGTCGGGAGCTAGGTCCCGCGGAACCAGCGTACTGGACGGGACCGCAGCCGCACTGGAAAAAGACGTCACGCCGGTCGATGCCGGCGCGGTGGCCTTGGCTTTCTTCTTGCCGTGGCGGTCGCCGTCGATATCGGCCAGCAGGTCGAGTTCGGATGGGAGGTTATCGGCACCGCTCCAGTGCGCCAAGCGATCGTTCTGGAAGTGGACGACTAGATCACGTTGCTGGACCACCGAGGTCAAGCCGCGCTTGAAATAGAACAGGTAATCCCAGCGGTTTGCGTGGAACATGTCACCCAGCAGCGGCGTGCCGAGCAACGCGCGGACCTGTACTCGGGTCATTCCGGCCTGCAGCTGAAAAGCTTTTTCCTGTGAGACAAAATTGCCCTGAACAACCGTAATGCGGTAAGGCGTAATACTCTGCGCGATTCGTTGCGTTACGCTGTCATAAAATGAACAGCCGGCTAGCGTGACGACGGCGACAGCGAAGGCAGCAGTGATGGTACTCTGCATGCGGGGGGCCTCTGAATGTTGCGAACAGGATACGGGAAACTTTGCCGTCATCTGCGCCGATTTGCCGGGTGGGCGGCGCGACGCGGGTCACAGGTGACTGCCATGGCGAAAAGCCGATACACTATCGTAACCCTACACTGTACTCTAGGGACGCCTAGCCATGAACAATCCGACCGAGCTAAAGAATATCGGGCTCAAAACCACCCTCCCGCGCCTCAAGATTCTTGAAATCTTTCAGCAGAGCGGAGTCCGGCATCTGACCGCTGAAGATGTCTATCGCAACCTGCTGCACGAACAACTTGACATCGGCTTGGCTACGGTATATCGGGTGCTGACGCAGTTCGAGCAGGCCGGCCTGCTCACACGCAGCAATTTCGAATCAGGCAAAGCAGTGTTCGAGCTGAACGAGGGTTCGCACCACGACCATTTAGTCTGTCTCGGCTGCGGTCGCGTGGAGGAATTCTTCGACGCGGAGATCGAGAACCGCCAGAAAACGATCGCCAAGACCCGCGGCTTCAAGCTGCAGGAGCACTCGCTGGCGATGTATGGTTCCTGCACCACCGAAAACTGTCCATACCGCAAGCACTGATCGACCGGACCGGATCGTTTTCTTGGACGTTGTTGCATAAATTGAGCGTGAGGACGCAATAGTATTGACGGGCATAATTTTAGGCGATACGAACGGATTGTGGACGAGTGAAGTCCCGCCATGCGGTTCGTCGACTCGAAAGCGACCGAGATCGCCTGCGCAGCGGCGTGACGCATACAGAGAAAGTTTGCCGGTGAGCGTCTTGAACTGGCGTTATTGCATTAATCTAGCGAGAGCCAGTGACGTTTACGCGCAACGGTCTGGGCCAGATCCTTATTATTTACCAGAAATTTGTGACCTTGAAATTGAAAAATCTTCCCTCATGTGAAGGGCATGAAAACATGAGACATGAGGGACGATGTTTCAATTTCAAGGTCACAAATTTCCGGTAAATATCAAGTAATATTCTAAAGTAACTGCCTCTAATTCTTAGAAAGAAAATGCGCCAGGACATACGCAAGACATCTGCCTGAAGGCAGGCGACCGTGTCAAGAACTGGGCAGCTTGTAATAAAGGCTTGATTAATTTGGAAAAGTGAAGATATAGATAGATGAAGCCGTCTTTTCCAGAATATCCGACGCCATACCCACATGTGGTCGCCAGCGCGTGGACAAGCGATACGATGATTCAAATATTCCTTGGCGTGAAGACCGTCTATCGACTGACGTTGCGCGCCCTGCAACGTTGCACCCAAAGTCTGCGCGATCTGACCTTCCCGAGCTTTCCGGTGCCGAATTACACCACGCTCTGTCGCCGGGCAAAAACGCTTGATGTCAATCTGACGATCCTTCGCGACAACGAACCGATCCATCTGGTTCTCGATAGCACCCGTCTGAAGGTCTATGGAGAAGGTGAATGGAAGGTGCGCCAGCACGGCTACTCGAAGCGGCGCACGTGGCGTAAAGTTCACCTCGCGCTCAACGCGAATACGGGTCAAGTGCATGCCGCGCTAATGACCAATCAGAATGTGGCTGACGGTGACGCTCTGGCCAAGTTGCTCGACCAGATTCCACGCGAAGAACAAATCGATGTCATCGGCGGTGATGGTGCCTACGATACAAAGCCATTCCATGCGGCCATTGCTGCACGCAGTGCTATTCCTTCGATTCCGCCACGCGAGGGTGCCGTTCATTGGCCAGCGGATATGCCCGGTGCGGCGTGGCGTAATGGCGCGGTTGATGCAATTGCCCGTGACGGTCGTCGAGAATGGAAGCAAGACAGTGGCTACCACCGGCGATCGCTTGCCGAGAATGCGATGTATCGGTTCAAGACCCTCACCGGCAACTGTTTCTGGGCGCGTCACATCGACTCGCAGGTGACCGAGGTCTCCATTCGCGTCGGCATCAACCGTATGGCGGACCTCGCTCGTCCGCAATCCGTTCGTATCGCCTGAAATTATGCCCATCGATACCATTGCGTCCTCACATTCGATTTATGCAATAACACCGTGAAGAGAGCGCGCTTTTGCGTCTAACCGACCTCTTCACTCGATTATTGATCCGCGTCAGCCCGGAAAGGCTGCGCCGCGCTACATCGTCACGGAACCGGTCTTGCGGGCTGAAATCTTCTTAGCGGTAGCTATTTTTTTGGCGGTCGGCATCTTCTTCTGGTCGGTCGTCTTCTTGGCCGGCACGGCGGCTTCAGCCGCATCCAAACCAGCGTAGTCTTTGTTGATGGTCGTGGCGGTGTGCTTCGCCGCAGTCTTCTTGGCAGCGGTGCCCGGCTTCGACTCCTTCTTCTCAAACTCAAAGCCAATCTTTCCGTCAGTCTGCTTGACCAGGAAAGCCTTGAAGTTACGACCGGTGCGCGAGGACTTAAAGTTCGGCAGCAAGTCGGTGCGATTGTTCGACAGCAGCTTAGCCATCTGTTCGCGGGCGATCTCCTGCTGCAGGATCACCTTGCCCGAACGGAAGTCGCAAGTCTTCGGGTTGGCTACCGCGTTCTTGCAGACATAGCTCATGCCGTGCTCTAACACGCACCCGCCACACTTCGGGCAGATACCCACCGGCTCCTGCGCAGAGAAGTTGGGCACCGTGCCGTCCTCGCCACCCTGGTCCTGGCCAAAATCGAATTCGAGTTTATAATTTTTAGTTTTTTCGTCGAACCTCATCTTGAGGATCGCCGAAAACGGTCGGCCCATCTTGCTGCGGAAGCCAAACAGCGGGCCGATTTCCTTTTTTTCAGCAGTTCTTCGACCTCGTGGATCTCGAACTGGCGGCTGCCCAGGATCTTGGAGATCGAGAACTCACACTTAGTGCAGGCAAAGCGCTGGTAGTTCTCCTTCACCTGGCCACTACAGTTCAGGCATGGCGTCTTGAGCGTCGCATAGTCGCCAGGGATCGTGTCTAAATCGTATTCCTTAGCGCGCTTAACGATGGCCTGAGTCATCCGCGCGATTTCCTGCATGAAGGTATCGCGAAGTAGGTTACCGCGTTCCATCTGCGAGAGCTTGTACTCCCATTCTCCGGTCAGCTCGGGCGCGGTCAGCTCCTTAACACCGAGGCCGCGCAGTAAGGTGGTGAGCTGGAATGCCTTGGCGGTCGGGATCAGCTCACGGCCTTCTCGGATCAGATAATTCTCGCCGAGCAGGCCTTCGATGATAGCTGCGCGCGTGGCCGGCGTACCGAGCCCCTTGGTGGCCATCGCCTCGCGTAGCTCATCGTCTTCGACCAGCTTGCCGGCACCTTCCATCGCCGAGAGAAGAGTAGCTTCCGAGTAGCGTGCGGGCGGCTTGGTCACCAGTTGGTGTGCAGCGATCTTGTCAGTTTTGACCTGCTCGTCTTTCTGCACCGGCACCAGGTTGGCATCTGTGCCCTCGGCATCACGGCCATAGACCTGTAGCCAGCCCGGCTCGACCAATACCTTACCCTCGGTCTTGAAGTGATGGCCGGCCACCTCGGTGATGCGGGTGGTGACTTTATACTCAGCCGCCGGGAAGAGCACCGCCAGGAAGCGCTTAACCACCAAGGCGTAGAGCTTCTGCTCCGGCTCGGACAGCACCTTGGGCGCCTGTAGAGTCGGGATGATGGCGAAGTGGTCACTGATTTTGGTGTTGTCGAAGATCCGTTTGTTCGGCTTGATCCAGCCCTTGTCAAGCACCTGTTGGGCGTGCGGAAAATAGCTCTTGCTCTCCTTGAGCATCTCTATAGTTTGCTTGACGGTACTGAGGTAGTCCTCGGGCAACGCGCGCGCGTCGGTACGGGGGTAGGTCAGTACCTTGTGTTTCTCATACAGAGCCTGGGCCAGGCCCAGCGTGTTCTTGGCAGAAAAGCCGAAACGGCTGTTCGCCTCACGCTGCAGGCTGGTCAGGTCATAGAGCAGCGGCGAGAGCTGGGTTGAGGACTTAGCGTCCTCGCTGACCACTCCGATCTGGCCTCGACAGACCGCCACGATGGTCTCGGTCTCCGGCAGCGCCCACAGGCGCGAATCGCGCTTCTCCGGATCGTGCTCGTCGCGCTTACATTTCAGGTCGAACCAGCGGCCTTCATAGAAGCCGCCGGCGCAGACGAACTCGGCGCGCACTTCCCAATAGTTGCGCGGCAAGAAGCGTCGGATATTCTCTTCACGCTCGACCACGATTGACAGCGTCGGCGTTTGCACGCGACCGACAGTGGTCAGGAAGAAGCCTCCGCTTGTGCTGTTGAAGGCGGTCATCGCGCGTGTGCCGTTGATGCCGACCAGCCAGTCGGCTTCCGAACGGCAGCGGGCGGCGTCGGCCAGCGGCTGCATGTCGGCGTCGCTACGTAGCTTGGCGAAACCGTCGCGGATCGCGGCCGGCGTCATCGACTGGAGCCAGAGGCGCTGGACCGGCTGCTTCGCCTTTGCATGCTGCGCGATCAGGCGGAAAATTAGTTCGCCTTCGCGCCCCGCGTCACATGCGTTGATGAGGCGGTCGATATCCTTGCGCTTGATCAGCTTGGTCAGCACCTTGAGCCGAGATTCGTTTTTTGCGATCGGATTGAGGTCGAAATGCGGGGGGATGACCGGAAGATGTGTGAAACTCCATTTTCCGCGCTTTACCTCGTATTCCTTGGGCGCGGCGATTTCAAGGAGGTGGCCGACCGCGGACGACAGAACAAAGTCTGCGCTTTCGAAGTATTCGTCATGCTTAGTAAAGCCCCCCAGGGCGCGCGCGATATCGTTCGCAACAGCAGGCTTTTCCGCAATGATCAGTGCTTTAGACATGACTTAAGTGGGTTGGATAGACCGGATGGCCGTCTGACGGCTTTTTTACGTCGGCTTTAGGCGTTGTTGCATAAATCGAAATGGAACGGATTGCGGACCTCGCTCGTCCACAATCCGTTCATATCGCCTGAAATTATTGATCCGAAATTCGTGATCAATATGCCCGTCGATGCCATTGCGTCCTCGCGCTTGATTTATGCAACAACGCCTCGGCTTTATAGCATACGGTTCTGGGTCGTCACCCGGCTCGTGTAAAAAGTGGACCATCATAAGTGGGATGCCAAAGCGCCTGAAAGCTTGCCGAAGCGCCGTGTGGCAGGGCCTCGGCGGGGTGCGAACGATCAGGGGAAGGGTAGGTGCTACGACTTTGGAATCAGACGGTGACGTCGAGCCGGTTGCGTAGTTTCGGCGCATGGGTCACCACGGGAATTGCGCTCAGATCGCTCAGCATCCGCTCGACAATACCCGCGTGCGGCAGCACCGTGCCGAAAAAGCGCACGGCATGGGCATCTTCGATCAGGATAGTCGGGAAGTTCTCGACGTCGAAGTCGTCGAGGCGGGCGGCATGGGTCTCGATGTCGATCCAGACGAAGCAGGCTGTTGGATGGGCGGCGGCGAGCCGCTCAAAGGTGTCGTCATAGTTGCGGCAGGTGCCGCACCATTCAGCGCACAGGCAGGCGATGAGCAGTGCGTCTGGGTCACGGAGGAGCTCGGCGATCCGATCGGCGTCGGTGTCGAGATTCAGCGCGGGCATCACGATTCCTTTCGGGATAGCGGCTGCGCGGTTCGTTTTACATCGTAGGGAGGCGTTGTTGCATAAATCGAGCGTGAGGACGCAATGGCATCTACGGGCATAATTTCAGGCGATACGAACGGATTGCGGACGAGCGAGGTCCCGCCATACGGTTGATGACGCCGATGCGAACGGCGACCTCGGTCGCCTGCGAGGCGATGTGACGCCGCCCAGAGAAAGTTTCCGGTGAGGATCTTGAACCGATACATCGCATTCTCGGCAAGCGATCGCCGGTGGTAGCCACTGTGTTGCTTCTATTCTCGACGACCGTCACGGGCAATTGCATCAACCGCGTTATTACGCTACGCCGCACCGGGCATATCCGCTGGCCAATGAGCGGCACCCTCGTGTGGCGGAATCGAAGGAATAGCACTGCGTGCAGCAATGGCCGCATGGCATGGCTTGGTGTCGTAGGCACCGTCACCGCCGATGACATCGATTTGTTCTTCGCGTGGAATCTGGTCGAGCAACTTGGCCAGAGCGTCACCGTCAGCCACATTCTGATTCGTCATTAGCGCGGCATGCACTTGACCTGTATTCGCGTTGAGCGCGAGATGGACTTTACGCCACGTGCGCCGCTTCGAGTAGCCGTGCTGGCGCACCCTTCCATTCACCTTCTCCATAGACCTTCAGACCGGTGCTGTCGACAACCAGATGGATCGGTTCATTGTCACGAAGGATCGGCAGTTCGACATCAAGCGTTTTTGCCCGGCGACAGAGCGTGGTGTAATTCGGCACCGGCAAGCTCGGGAAGGCCAAATCGCGCAGACTTTGGGTGAAACCTTGCAGGGCGCGCAAGGTCAGTCGATAGACGGTCTTCACGCCAAGTAATGCCTGAATCAGCGTATCGCCGTATAGACACGGGCGACCACGTGTGGGTATGGCATCGGGTATTCTGGCAAGGACGGCTTCATTTATCCATATTGTTACGTGCCCCCGGTTGATCAGGCCTTCATTATAGGCCGCCCAATTCCTGACACGGTAGCGTGTCTTCGGCTTACCTGTCTTGTGTATGTCCTTGCGCATTTTCTTGGCAAAAATTAGGCAGTTACTCTGGAATCTGATTTGATAGGGGGCTGGCCCCGCGACCGTTGCGCGTAAACGTCAACGGATCTCGCTCAATTTATGCAACAACGCCCCGTCGATACCATTGCGTCCTCACGCTCGATTTATTGATCCGCAATTCGTGATCAATATGTAACAACCCCCCGGGGAACGACGTGCACAGCGCGCTGCGGGGCGCTGTGCATGCACCAAGAACGGGCTCAGCCCCCGCGCGCAATGCAGCGGCGGTTGCGCACCAGGCTGCTGGCCACGGCTAGGAAGATCACCACGAAGCCGATCACGACCCAGCCAGGAAGCAGGATGCCGAGAATAGGCGGGTAGGCCGTCTCGCAGAGGCCGGCCACTTTGAACACGCTCGGCAGCCAGTGCGCAGGCGGTAGGCTGTCGACGATCGGCTGTAGCGTGTCGAAACCGCAGCTTAAGCCCGGGTACAGCTGGATCTGCAGATGGTACAGGGCAGTACCGGCACCGGCCAGTGCGGAAATTACAATCAGCAGCTCGATCATAGCGAGGCTACGCCAGCTGCGTAGGCAGGTGCCGAAGAAGGAGAAGATCGCGATCAACGCGAAGAAATAGCGCTGGATGATGCACAGCGGGCAGGGATCCTCGCCCTTGATGAACTGTAAGTACAACGCCCCCGCCAGCAGGGCGACGCAAACGACGCCGAGCAGCGTCAGAAGGCGGCGCTCGCGGCGCTGCGACAGCGAAAAATCATTCATCGGTGGTCGGTCCAGAAAATGGAATGGTCAGATTTTATCGTGAACGGGCCGCTATTTTTGTGCGCTAGGGGAAATTTCTGGGCGGAAGGTGGCCCGCAGCGTCAAGGCTCGCGCGAGACCGCCGTGGCAAAGACGGCGCGCGCAAGTCTGAATTGCGACTGTCGCCTCCGGCTCAGCGGATCACCGCCAGTGGCGTTGTTGCATAAATCGAGCGTGAGCACGCAATGGCATCGACGGCGATAATTTCAGGCGATACGAACTGATTGCGGACGAGCGAGGTCCGCAATTCATTCCATTGCGTCCTCACGCATCGATTGATGCAACAACGTCAAGAGAATGTACCAACAACTGCAACCCGAGGAACGTATGCGAAGCGATTGTTTGCGGGACGAGGAGAATCGATCGATGGGCAAACGCTGCAACTGGGTCCGCACGAACGCCGATGCAGATTATCACGACACCGAATGGGGCCGGCCCTCGCACGACGAGCGCTACCTGTTCGAAATGTTGATCCTGGAAGGCGCGCAGGCCGGGTTATCCTGGTCAACGATCCTTAACAAGCGTAAGGGTTATCGCGCAGCCTTCGCTAACTTCACGGTCGACGAGGTGGCGCGCTTCACGTCCAACCAACTCGAAAAGCTGCTGCTGGATCCGGGCATTGTGCGCCATCGCGGCAAGATCGAGTCAGTAGTCACCAATGCCCTTGCAGTACAGCAAATCCGGGCCACGCACGGCTCGCTGGCTGCCTTCCTATGGTCCTTCGTCGACGGCAGGCCACGCTTGAACGACTGGGATTCGTATCGGGATGCGCCCCCTGCCTCAACCGAAATCTCCGACGCGCTGAGCAGGGCCCTCAAGCGCTATGGCTGCAAGTTCGTCGGCTCAACCATTTGCTATGCACTGATGCAGGCGATCGGCATGGTTAACGATCATGAATTCGGCTGCCCCTGTCGCGAGGACTGCGTCAAGCTCGGTGCCGCGCGCGCCGTCGTTGCATAAATCTATCGAGGGCCGATGCCGTGGACGCGCAACGTTCAGGGCGCGCCCCTGTTATTGATCAACAATACGTGAACTTTACTCAAGTTGCATAACAAATTGGTTTGGCGTTGTTGCATAAATCGAGCGCGAGGACGCAATGGCATCGGACGGGCATAATTCAGGCGATACGAACGGATTGCGGACGAGCGAGGTCCGCCATGCGGTTGATGACGCCGACGCGAACTGAGACCTCGGTCGCTTGCGCGGCGATGTGACGCGCCCAGAGACAGTGGCCGGTGAGGGTCTTGAACCGATACATCGCATTCTCGGCAAGCGATCGCCGGTGGTAGCCACTGTGTTGCTTCCATTCTCGACGACCGTCACGGGCAATTGCATCAACCGCGCCATTACGCCACGCCGCACCGGGCATATCCGCTGGCCAATGAGCGGCACCCTCGCGTGGCGGAATCGAAGGAATAGCACTGCGTGCAGCAATGGCCGCATGGCATGGCTTGGTGTCGTAGGCACCGTCACCGCCGATGACATCGATTTGTTCTTCGCGTGGAATCTGGTCGAGCAACTTGGCCAGAGCGTCACCGTCAGCCACATTCTGATTCGTCATTAGCGCGGCATGCACTTGACCTGTATTCGCGTTGAGCGCGAGATGGACTTTACGCCACGTGCGCCGCTTCGAGTAGCCGTGCTGGCGCACCTTCCATTCACCTTCTCCATAGACCTTCAGACCGGTGCTGTCGACAACCAGATGGATCGGTTCATTGTCACGAAGGATCGGCAGTTCGACATCAAGCGTTTTTGCCCGGCGACAGAGCGTGGTGTAATTCGGCACCGGCAAGCTCGGGAAGGCCAAATCGCGCAGACTTTGGGTGAAACCTTGCAGGGCGCGCAAGGTCAGTCGATAGACGGTCTTCACGCCAAGTAATGCCTGAATCAGCGTATCGCCGTATACACACGGGCGACCACGTGTGGGTATGGCATCGGGCATTCTGGCAAGGACGGCTTCATCTATCCATATTGTTACGTTCCCCCGGCTGATCAGGCCTTCATTATAGGCTGCCCAATTCCTGACACGGTAGCGTGCCTTCGGCTCACCTTTCTTGTGTATATCCTTGCGCATTTTCTTGGCAAAAATTAGGCAGTTACTCTGGAATCTGACTTGATAGGAGGCTGGCCCCGCGACCGTTGCGCGTAAACGTCAACGGATCTCGCTCGATTTATGCAACAACGCCAATTGGTTTGTGCATGAAATAGCGAGCGACACGTTGTGGTGATTTCTGGAGACGACATAGATGGCTGATGAACACTTTTTTGAGATGCCCCTCGGTCCGTGCTGGAGCCTGTGTCGTCACGTTCGCCTTCAGGTCAGCATTGAGTATCTCGTCTGGATTCAGTTCCGGGCTGTACGAAGGTAGGTAGAACACTTCGATCGGGCGTTGTTGCATAAATCGAGCGAAAGCCGTTGACGTTTACGCGCAACGCTCGCCGGCCAGCCCCCTATCCAGTCAGATTCCAGAGTAACTGTCTAATTCTTTCCAAAAAAATGCGCAAAAACATACAGAAGACAGGTGAGCCGAAGGCACGCTACCGGGCGTTGTTGCATAAATCAAACGTGAGGACGCCATGGCATCGGACGGGCATAATTCAGGCGATACGAACGGATTGCGGACGAGCGAGGTCCGCCATGCGGTTGATGACGCCGACGCGAACGGCGACCTCGGTCGCCTGCGCGGCGATGTGACGCGCCCAGAGACAGTGGCCGGTGAGGGTCTTGAACCGATACATCGCATTCTCGGCAAGCGATCGCCGGTGGTGGCCACTGTGTTGCTTCCATTCTCGACGACCGTCACGGGCAATTGCATCAACCGCGCCATTACGCCACGCCGCACCGGGCATATCCGCTGGCCAATGAGCGGCACCCTCGCGTGGCGGAATCGAAGGAATAGCACTGCGTGCAGCAATGGCCGCATGGCATGGCTTGGTGTCGTAGGCACCGTCACCGCCGATGACATCGATTTGTTCTTCGCGTGGAATCTGGTCGAGCAACTTGGCCAGAGCGTCACCGTCAGCCACATTCTGATTCGTCATTAGCGCGGCATGCACTTGACCTGTATTCGCGTTGAGCGCGAGATGGACTTTACGCCACGTGCGCCGCTTCGAGTAGCCGTGCTGGCGCACCTTCCATTCACCTTCTCCATAGACCTTCAGACCGGTGCTGTCGACAACCAGATGGATCGGTTCATTGTCACGAAGGATCGGCAGTTCGACATCAAGCGTTTTTGCCCGGCGACAGAGCGTGGTGTAATTCGGCACCGGCAAGCTCGGGAAGGCCAAATCGCGCAGACTTTGGGTGAAACCTTGCAGGGCGCGCAACGTCAGTCGATAGACGGTCTTCACGCCAAGTAATGCCTGAATCAGCGTATCGCCGTATACACACGGGCGACCACGTGTGGGTATGGCATCGGGCATTCTGGCAAGGACGGCTTCATCTATCCATATTGTTACGTTCCCCCGGCTGATCAGGCCTTCATTATAGGCCACCCAATTCCTGACACGGTAGCGTGCCTTCGGCTCACCTTTCTTGTGTATGTCCTTGCGCATTTTCTTGGCAAAAATTAGGCAGTTACTCTGGAATCTGACTTGATAGGAGGCTGGCCCCGCGACCATTGCGCGTAAACGTCACCGGATCTCGCTCGATTTATGCAACAACGCCGATCGAAGGGAGGATTAGCGGCGGGAACCCCGTGCCATGCCTTGCATGGCACCGCCGACCTCATTGGCGACAGCACCTGCCGCGCCCGCCGCCGCACCTGCTACGCCGCCCGCAGCTCCGGCAGCGGCTCCCCCGGCGGCACCGCCGCCCGCAGCGCCACCGGACCCGCCCTTGCTGCCGCCACCACTGCCGCCACCGGAGCCCTTGTTGCCGCCAGGAGAGCTAATGTGATTGAGCACGTTAGCGGTGACGCCATCGCCCCACCGAGCCGCCATGTCCGGCACCTGCTTGAGCACGAACCACGATATGACCGTGAGCAGCCCGCAGGTGATGATCGGCACGAGGATCGGGGACGAAGGATTCGCGGCCGAGGCCGCCGTGATCGCCTTTTGGTAGAAAGCCATCATCAGGCCGAACACGGCGGACAGCAGCACCGTGACCAGGCCGTAATTGATGACCGAGCCAATCCACTTCGTGAACAGGTTATTGAGGCTCGGGAACAGCAGGCAGAAGATGAATATTGGTCCGAAACACACCGTCACCCCGAGCAGGAATTTCGCCATGAGGATGAAGCCGGCACGAAGGCCGCACATCAGGATCGTGGAGAGCAGCACAGCAACACCAAGCAGCCCGCTTGCGATGCCCGGCCCGCTAAACACGCAGGCGTTCGCGAACGCCTGCTTGGCCGTCGTCAGCCCCTTGTCGATCGCGTCATCAATCGTGCTCGCGATTTGGTTCTGGCTGCTCGCACTGCTCTGCCCGTCGATGAGCAGCACCGAGGCGAACTCGTCGGGCGTTTCATGGCGACGTTTGCGAGCGACTGCTGATACCACCCGCCGGCGCTCGCGATGCTTATGATGATCGCGTATCGAATAAATCGGTTGACCAGCGTTCCTCGCGGTTCCCCGTCCGCTCGGATCATCAGGAACAGGCCCTCGACCATCAGGGACATCGTGAGGCCGAGGGCTACGACAGGTGTAACGGTGTTAATGATCCGGCTTAGGTTCGTCGCAACGAAATCCGTAGTGACGGTATCCATGTAGTTGAAAATCTGCGTCGTTGCGTCGAATGGCATGACGGTTCACCTCTAGGCGCCGGCCGGGCGCCGCTCAATTTGTGAGCTTCGGGGCCTTGTTGTCGCTCCCCGTGCAAAGGATGTTTGCTTGCGCGTTAGCGGCCAACGCGTTTTGGCAGTCGGCCGTTGCCGCCTGCGCAGCATCGTTGTTGCACTCCTGGACCCGCTTTACGCGAGCGTCGGCATTCTGGAGATGCCATGCCTTCGTGTGCTCGGAATGCTGGTTGCACGCGGCGAGCGGGAGCAGGAGAGCGAGTAGCAGAAGTCGTTTCATGTTGGTCAATTGGTCAGTCTCGGAGCGGTGTTGTCGTCCTGGTTGGTGCCGATCGTGTAGCGGGTCAGGGCTTCGTCCTGCTGCGCCTTGAGCAGCTTGTCCTGGGCCTGCTGCGCCATGCCCATCAATTGCAGCTTGGCTTGCTCACCCTGGATCGCACCTTGGGCTATCTGGATGCGCGCCTGCAAATCCATGATCTGTTTCGGCGTGGTGGTCTGGTTAATCTGGTCGGTCAGCGCCTGGATGTCGTTCAGCTCGCGCATCTGATTGTCGTAAGCCGTCTGCGCCATTTGCCGGTCGTAGGCGCCTTTCATCTGGAGCTGTTGCTGTACGAACTTGAGCGCGTCGCCGCGCCCCATGCCGTCAATCTGGCTCTTGAACTGGCCGAGCATCGAGGACGCCGAGGGCGTGATGCTGGACGAGCTGTTCATCGCGTCCTGGTACACCTGCGTCCAGTCCTGCGGCAGATTGCCCTTAAGCAGCCCCGTGCTGCCGGACACCAGCGAGCCCAGGCCACTACTGCCCGTGAGCGCGCTGTACTGGTTCTCGGCCGTCTGCAACTGCGATTTGAGCGTGGTGATTTGCTGCGTCATCTGCGCGGCGTTGTTGCATAAATCGAGTGTGAGGATGCAATAGCATCGACGGGCATAATTTCAGGCGATACGAACGGATTGACGGATTGCGGACGAGCGAGGTCCGCCATGCGGTTGATGACGCCGACGCGAACGGCGACCTCAGTCGCCTGCGCGGCGATGTGACGCGCCCAGAGACAGTTGCCGGTGAGGGTCTTGAACCGATACATCGCATTCTCGGCAAGCGATCGCCGGTGGTAGCCACTGTGTTGCTTCCATTCTCGACGACCGTCACGGGCAATTGCATCAACCGCGCCATTACGCCACGCCGCACCGGGCATATCCGCTGGCCAATGAGCGGCACCCTCGCGTGGCGGAATCGAAGGAATAGCACTGCGTGCAGCAATGGCCGCATGGCATGGCTTGGTGTCGTAGGCACCGTCACCGCCGATGACATCGATTTGTTCTTCGCGTGGAATCTGGTCGAGCAACTTGGCTAGATTCCACGCGAAGGGCGTTGTTGCATAAATCGAGCGAGATCCGTTGACGTTTACGCGCAATGGTCGCGGGGCCAGCCTCCTATCAAGTCAGATGCCAGAGTAACTGCCTAATTTTTGCCAAGAAAATGCGCAAGGACATACACAAGAAAGGTGAGCCGAAGGCACGCTACCGTGTCAGGAATTGGGCGGCCTATAATGAAGGCCTGATCAGCCGGGGGAACGTAACAATATGGATAGATGAAGCCGTCCTTGCCAGAATGCCCGATGCCATACCCACACGTGGTCGCCCGTGTGTATACGGCGATACGCTGATTCAGGCATTACTTGGCGTGAAGACCGTCTATCGACTGACCTTGCGCGCCCTGCAAGGTTTCACCCAAAGTCTGCGCGATTTGGCCTTCCCGAGCTTGCCGGTGCCGAATTACACCACGCTCTGTCGCCGGGCAAAAACGCTTGATGTCGAACTGCCGATCCTTCGTGACAATGAACCGATCCATCTGGTTGTCGACAGCACCGGTCTGAAGGTCTATGGAGAAGGTGAATGGAAGGTGCGCCAGCACGGCTACTCGAAGCGGCGCACGTGGCGTAAAGTCCATCTCGCGCTCAACGCGAATACAGGTCAAGTGCATGCCGCGCTCATGACGAATCAGAATGTGGCTGACGGTGACGCTCTGGCCAAGTTGCTCGACCAGATTCCACGCGAAGAACAAATCGATGTCATCGGCGGTGACGGTGCCTACGACACCAAGCCATGCCATGCGGCCATTGCTGCACGCAGTGCTATTCCTTCGATTCCGCCACGCGAGGGTGCCACTCATTGGCCAGCGGATATGCCCGGTGCGGCGTGGCGTAATAACGCGGTTGATGCAATTGCCCGTGACGGTCGTCGAGAATGGAAGCAACACAGTGGCTACCACCGGCGATCGCTTGCCGAGAATGCGATGTATCGGTTCAAGACCCTCACCGGCCACTGTCTCTGGGCGCGTCACATCGCCGCACAGGCGACCGAGGTCGCCGTTCGCGTCGGCGTCATCAACCGCATGGCGGACCTCGCTCGTCCGCAATCCGTTCGTATCGCCTGAAATTATGCCAGTCGACGCCATGGCGTTCTCACACTCAATTTATGCAACAACGCCTCGATGCCCCCGATCTCTGACGCTGCCGCCTTCCCCGAGCCGATAGCCTGCGATATCTTCTGTACCGTAGTCGACAACTTCGGCGACATCGGCGTGTGCTGGCGCTTAGCCAGCCAGCTTGCGCGCGAGCACGGCTGGCAGTTGCGCCTGATCGTCGACGACCTATACACTTTTGCGTCCCTGGCACCGGTCGTCGATCCCGCCGCCAGACGTCAATACGTCGAGGGCATCGCTATCGAGCACTGGGCCGAACCGGTTTACGTCGTCGGTACGCTGGCGATCGCCGACGTGGTGATCGAGGCCTTCGGCTGCGAGCTGCCGACCGAGTACGTGGCTGCGATGGCACGCCGCGACCGTGCGCCGGCCTGGATTGACCTCGAATACCTGAGCGCCGAGGACTGGGTCACCGAGTTCCACCAGCGTCCCTCGCCGCATCTGCGCCATGCCTTGCTGAAGAATTTTTTCTTTCCGGGGCTGAGGCGCGGTACGGGTGGCGTGCTCAAGGAAGCCGGCCTCGATGCACGCCGTGAGGCCTTCGCAGCCTCGCTCGAAGCGCGCGAAGCCTGGTGGCAACGCGCCACTGGCGGTCCGGCGCCAGCGTACGACGCCTGCGTGATCTCGCTGTTTGCTTATGAGAATCCCTCGCTTGGCCCGCTGCTGGAGCAATGGTGCAATGGCGAGTTTCCGGTCGTGCTATTAGTTCCGGAGGGCCGGATTTGCCGAGCAATTTCTACCTTCTTCGGCCTGGAGCGATTTTTCACCGGCAGCCGGGCTTCAGCGGGCCGGCTCAGCGTCCACGGCCTGGCTTTCGTCGCGCAGCCCGACTACGACGCCCTGCTCTGGATCAGCGACCTAAACTTCGTGCGCGGCGAAGATTCCTTCGTGCGCGCGCAATGGGCGCGCAAGCCATGCGTCTGGCATATCTACCCGCAGAGCGAAGACGCACACCTGCCCAAGCTCGACGCCGCCCTGTCGCATCTTACCGCTGGCCTGCCCGAGCCCGCACGCGAGGCCGCCGCGCGCTTCTGGCATGCCTGGAACGGCGCTGGCACGCCCAACTGGAGCGATTTTATCACCCATCGCGCCGCTTTCGAGGCACGCTCTGAGGCTTGGGCCGAAGAACTGGCTGCGGTCGGCGATCTCGCTAGCAATCTTGTGGAATTCATAAAAACTCAGTAGTTTCAAGAGTGAAGTTCAATACCCTGTGTAAAGGATCCGGTCCATTCCCAAGTGAAACACAACAAAGTCACGCCACCGCCCAGGCTGGATATTGATCAGCGTTGTTGCATATTGATCCGCAATTCGAGCGTGAGGACGCAATAGCATCGACGGGCATAATTGCAGGCGATACGAACGGATTGCGGACGCGGCGTTGTTGCATAAATCGAGCGAGATCCGTTGACGTTTACGCGCAACGATCGCGGGGCCAGCCCCCTATCAAGTCAGATTCCAGAGTAACTGCTTAATTTTTGACAAGAAAATGTGCAAGGACATACACAAGACAGGTGAGCCGAAGGCACGCTACCGTGTCAGGAATTGGGCGGCCTATAATGAAGGCCTGATTAACCGGGGGAACGTAACAATATGGATAGATGAAGCCCTCCTTGCCAGAATACCCGATGCCATACCCACACGTGGTCGCCCGTGTCTATACGGCGATACGCTGATTCAGACATTACTTGGCGTGAAGACCGTCTATCGACTAACGTTGCGCGCCCTGCAAGGTTCCACCCAAAGTCTGCGCGATCTGGCCTTCCCGAGCTTGCCGGTGCCGAATTACACCACGCTCTGTCGCCGGGCAAAAACGCTTGATGTCGAACTGCCGATCCTTCGTGACAATGAACCGATCTATCTGGTTGTCGACAGCACCGGTCTGAAGGTCTATGGAGAAGGTGAATGGAAGGTGCGCCAGCACGGCTACTCGAAGCGGCGCACGTGGCGTAAAGTCCATCTCGCGCTCAACGCGAATACGGGTCAAGTGCATGCCGCGCTAATGACGAATCAGAAGGTGGCTGACGGTGACGCTCTGGCCCAGTTGCTCGACCAGATTCCACGCGCAGAACAAATCGATGTCATCGGCGGTGATGGTGCCTACGACACCAAGCTATGCCATGCGGCCATTGCTGCACGCAGTGCTATTCCTTCAATTCCACTACGCGAGGGTGCCGTTCATTGGCCAGCGGATATGCCCGGTGCGGCGTGGCGTAATGGCGCGGTTGATGCAATTGGCCGTGACGGTCGTCGAGAATGGAAGCAAGACAGTGGCTACCACCGCCGATCGCTTGCCGAGAATGCGATCTATCGGTTCAAGACCCTCACCGGCAACTGTCTCTGGGCGCGTCACATCGCCTCGCAGGCGACCGAGGTCTCCATTCGCGTCGGCGTCATCAACCGCATGGCGGACCTCGCTCGTCCGCAATCCGTTCGTATCGCCTGAATTATGCCCGTCCGATGCCATGGCGTCCTCACGCTCGATTTATGCAACAACGCCATCTTGAAATTTAAAAATTGTCCCTCATGTGATAGGCATAGAAAAACGAGATACGAGATCGCTTCCTCGTGAGGCGCGTGAAGAGCGACGTCGGCAGGTAATCAACCTGCGCAGGCGAGGCTGGACCTACAATTAAATTGCCGAGCATACGAACCTGTCGTGCACTGGCGTGTGCGATATTTGCAAACGCTACACCCGAGAAGCTGCGGCTGGATTACGTGACAAGCCAAGCGGAAAAGCAGTGAACCCACGTCGTGCCCTGAATGAGCAGCAGGAAGTGGAAATTCGCGCGCTGTTGCGCGATCAGCTTCCGGGCTAGTTGAAGATGTCGTTCGCGTTGTGGACGCGACATGCCGTGTGGGAGTTGATCCGGCAGCGATGCGGTTTGACGCTGACGCTGCAGGGTGTCGACCTGGATCTGGCGCGCTGGGGTTTCACGCCGCAAAAGCCAATGAAACGAGCCTAGGAGCAGCGACCGGAAGCGGTGCAGGCATGGCTGAACCAGAGAGACGTACCCGGAGGTTTCGCGCCGGGGCCCATGGCCGAGGGTGCGAAGATCCAGTGGGGCGAAGAAACGGGGCTGCGCTCGGACGATGGGCGAGGTCGCTCTCTTATGCGCCGGTTGGAAAGACGCCCGAGCCATGCATGGCGAGTCGACGCGAAGGCCTGTCGGTGATGTTGACGGTGACGAACCGTGGCCAGGTGCGCTAGAAAATCTTCGAGGGTGCGATGAACGGAGACATCCTGCTTGATTTCCTGAAGCGGCTGATTAAGGATATGCGGGGCAAGAAGGTGTTTCTGATTCTCGACAACCTGAAGGTTCATCACGCCAAGCCGATCACGGCGTGGTTGGTCAAGCACTTCGACGGGATCGAAGTGTTCTACCTGCCGTCGTATAGCCCGGCACTGAATCCCAACGAGGAGCATTGTTGCAATGCTGGTAAGATTGTTAGCTCCATTCCCTGATCCGGCTGTGCGCCGGCCTCTAGTCTTATGGCCCTCACGTTTGAGACCGCTTCCTCCATGCCCCAGATTTCGGCCCTTGCGCCGCATCGACTGATACCGGTCGTGGTGCCCGAGGAGGCGGCGCGCGCAGGCGTACAGCTGTGGAGGGTCGATTTCGCTTTCGGCACGCCGCTCGAGGCGCCAGCCTACGCATCGCTCGATGCGGCTGAACGAGCCCGCGCCACGCGCTTCCTGCGCGCCGAAGATGCCACGCGCAGCGCGGCGACGCGTGCGTGCCTGCGCGAGGTACTCGGTACCGCTCTCGGCGTACCACCGACCGTGCTGCAGTTCGTGACCGGTGAGGCGGGGCGCCCAGCGCTGGTGGCAGATTGCGCGCTGGGGGCCGACGTGCTTGATTTTAATGTCTCACACTCGGGCAGTCACGCGTTGATCGCCTGGAGCACGTCGACCCGCGTTGGTGTCGATGTCGAGGCACCGTGCGAAGGTTTCGACTGGATGCCGCTTAGTGAGTCAGTGTTCGCGCCGGCTGACGAAGCCGCCGTACTAGCCTGCGCGCCGACCGAGCGGCGCGATGCTTTTTACCGTGTCTGGACCGCCAAAGAAGCGTTGCTGAAGGTGCTCGGCGTCGGTATCGCGGGTGGACTCAAGGCGTTCTCGGTGCTCGATCCACGGCGACCCGGTGAATTGGTTTCCTGCGTGGTTGATCCATTCGCGCCGGCCAGTGGTGTGGCGGCCTATACGGCTACCTGGGTGGACGCGGTGCCGGGATATCCCGCCTGCCTCGCTTGGTGTCCGCGCGTGGACGAGTAGGGCGCTTCAGCCGGTTCTGGACGTTGTTGCATAAATCGAGCGAGATCCGTTGACGTTTACGCGTAACGGTCGCGGGGCCAGCCCCCTATCAAGTCAAATTCCAGAGTAACTGCCTGATTTTTTACAAGAAAATGCGCAAAGACATACGCAAGACAGGTAAGCCGAAGGCACGTTACCGTGTCAGGAATTGGGCGGCCTATAATGAAGGCCTGATCAACCGAGGGAACGTGACGATCTGGATAGATGAAGCCGTCCTTTCCAGAATACCCGACGCCATACCCACACGTGGCGTTGTTGCATAAATCGATGCGTGAAGACGCAATGGCATCGTGCTCGATTTATGCAACAACGCCCTTCGCACCCTGCAAGGTTTTGCCCCAAATCTGGGCGATCTGGCTTTCCCGAGCTTGCCGGTACTATTGATCCGAAATTCGTGATTAATATGCAACAACGTCCTTTGGCGGCACTCGCCGCGATCGACTGGGACACCTGACCGCATCCTGCACATGGTCGACCGGCGCCTCCATCTGCTTGAGTTGCGATTGGCAGCTCTCGTCGGATGTGGGTTGCTGGGGCTTATGATCTCGCTCTCCTTTGCTGCTGCAAGGCGATGCCAGCGGCACCGGAGACGCCCATCATCCAGCTCCGCTCGCGCTATAGCGCGGCCACCACCTTGACGCGACCGCCGCCCTCCGCCGCAGCCACCACCTGCCCGCCAACCCGGCGGAAGATGAGCGAGACCGTTTCCTCGCCTACCCGCAGGCCGTCGAGTTCCAGCCAGTCGATACCGTCCGGTAGCGCGGGCCGCTCAATCCGTACCTCGCCACGCACGGCATCGATGCTCACGCCTAGGCAGGCCTGCAGCATCATGAAGGGCGAGCCAGCAGCCCAGGCCTGCGGCAGGCAGGCTACTGGATAAGCGGTGGGCGGTTCGCCGCGCCGTCGCGGAAAGCCGCAGAACAGCTCGGGCAGGCGCATGTCGAAGCTGACCGCAGCTTCCAACAGCGCGCGCAGCAAGTCAGTAGCGGCCGTCTTGTTGCCGTAGCGCGCGAAGCCGCGCGCCGCCAGCGCGTTGTCGTGCGGCCATACCGAGCCATTGTGGTAAGCCATTGGGTTGAAGCGCGGCTGGCCGGCCGCCAGCGTGCGTACGCCCCAGCCAGTGCGGAACAGCGAGGAATCAAGTGTGCGCGCCACTGCCTCACCGCGGCTCGCCTCGGGCAGCCCGAAGGCCAATAGGTGTCCGGCGTTCGACGCCAGCACGCGACACAGCTCACCGCGCCCGTCGAGCGCGATGCCGTAGAAACTGGCCTCGGGCATCCAGTAATAAGTCTCCACCGCCTCGCGCAGCTTTTTCGCGCGCGCCGAGTAGTCGCCCGCACGCGCGGCGTCGCCTCGATGAGTCGAGAAGCTCGCCATCGCGTCGAAAGCGGCGCAGGCGTATGCCTGCACCTCGACCAACGCGATCGGCCCCTCCGGGAAGCGACCGTCGGCATGGAACACCGAATCGTGGCTGTCTTTCCAACCTTGGTTGGCCAGGCCCCTTTCCGAGGTCTTATGATAGTCGAGCAAGCCATAGGGATTGCGGTCGCAAGCGCGCGCGACCCAACCGGTGGCTTTCTCGAGTGCCGGCCAGAGTTCGTCGATCAGGGCAGTGTCGCCGGTCTGCTCGAGATAGGTGCCGCTCAACACCACGAACAGTGGTGTGGTGTCGACGCCGCCGTAATAGAGCGCGAATGGCACCTCGCCAGTAGCGGCCATTTCGCTGCGACGGAACTCGTGCATGATTTTGCCCGGTTCTGCGTCGCGGAAGGCGCAGGTTTCCTGCGCCTGGTGCGCCGCCAGGAAGCGCAGCACGCCGCGCGCCAGCGAGGGCTGCAGCCACAGCATCTGCAGCGAGGTGATTACCGCATCGCGACCGAAGGGCGTGGAGAACCAAGGAATACCCGCATAGGGATAGGGGCCGGTCTCGAGCTGGGTGGTCAGCAGGCCCAGGTCGGCCAGCGAGCGATCGAGCCAGGCGTTGAAGAGCGGATTGCCGGTGCGCACGCGCGCGATGCTGCGACGCTGCTCCCGCATTTTACGGTGCACCTGTACCAGCGCGCGCCGCAAGCCCGGGCGGCCCGCCCGCGCCGGCGGCTGGGCCAACGCAGCCGGGTCGCCGTGACGTTCGACACGTGCCTCGACGGTCAAGTAGATCGATACACAGGCCTGTGCGGCGATGGTCAGTGCGTAGTCTGCGCGATCGATAGACAGGCGTACCGGTTCCGGCGAGAAGCCGATCCGTACCGTGCGTGCTACGGCGTCCAGGCCGTCGTAGCGCAGCCGCACGTGACCGGCTTCGACTTCGGGTGCCGCCACCGCGCCGCGTCGCTTGCGCGGCGTGCCGCGCACCTCGAACATGTCGAGGAAGTCGGCCGCGAACGAGATCGAGAGCGGCACCTCGGCAGCGGCGGTGCCGTAGTTGGTCAGCATCAGCGTCTCGTACAGCACGTTGTTGTCCAGCATACGGGTGCGGTCGATGTGGATCACCCCCTCGCGCATCTCGTGGCCGCCCAGCGGCGGCGGTCGGTTGGTCAGGTGTGCGGTGAAGGAGGCGTTGTCGGCGCGGGTCGCGCCTGACAGCAGTGACGGCGCGCGCCCGCCGAAGGTCAGGCACCAGACGGACAGCACGCGCATGTCATCGACGAACAGGCCGTCGTCATGGCTGAGGATGTCGCCCAGCGTGTCGCTGACCACGAATGCGTCGCCGGCTTTTAGCACGTGCTGACTGCCGATCACCGGTTTCTGTGAGACGGGTTCGGGGACAATGCAGGGTGGCACGCCGGTCGCGGCAGCCTGCGGAGCCTGAGAAGCGGAAGAAACAGGGGAAGCGGGGGAAGCGGCTGCGACCACTTCAGTCGTCGAGGTAACGTGATAAGCTTGCGTTCCGGCCATTGCGACTCCTGACTACGAGATCCACGGGGATCAGGGGAAAACGGGTGCGGGCGGAAAATCGGTCTGCTGCTCGCACCCCGTTTTGCCACAGCATAGGCCAGAACGCCCCGGCTTCGCAGTGTCGCTTGCCGGCGTCTGAGTGATCGGTCTTCATCGCAAGCCAGCCTTGTAGCGAATCCGGTTGTTTAGACACGCTTTGCGATCAGACCGCGAGCGGCGTTGTTGCATAAATCGAGCGCGAGGACACAATGGCATCGACGGGCATAATTTCAGGCGATACGAACGGATTGCGGACGAGCGAAGGTTGCAATCCGTTCCCGTTCCATTTCGTCCTCACGCTCGATTTATGCAACAACGCCCCGCGAGCGTCAAAGACGCTGGCCTGACGGGCTTCAAGAAGTGATTTGAAACCCAGTTTTTTGAGACGCTATTTGTCCCCAATTGGGCGGTTTCAAGCCAGGACCTGAACCAGGATTTAGGGTCTGAAAGTTTAGTCTGTCGCGCGGTCAAGTGTTGAAGTTGGCAATTGCATCGAGGTCATCTTAAGAGTAGATGGACAGATCCATGCCCTTGGGCAAGTATTAGCGCAACCAGGGGCGTTGGCGTTCTCGAACGTGTTCCGCCGGGTTCCAAGGACTGTGCTGCTCGCAGAAGTAGACGCGCGAACGTTGGCCGCAACCGTCAGCTCGGCATGTCGTGCTATTAATCCGCCAACGTCTGGCAAAACGGCTCGACGAGGGGTTGTAGTTTGGTGTGGCGTTGTTGCATAAATCTAGCGAGACCCGGTGACATTTACGCGCAATGGTCGGGGCGAGCCTCCTGTTATCAAATCAGGTTCCTGCATAAATTCTGGACTTTTGACAAGAAGGTGCATAGGGACATACGTAATACATGTGAGCCGAAGGTAAGCGACCCTCTCAAGAATTGGATAGCCTATAACGCGGGTCTGATCAACCGGGGGAACGTGACAATGTGGATCGATGAAGCCATCTTTGCCAGGATGCCTGCGACCGCACCCCACACTCCGCGCGTGGGGTGCCCTTGTCTGTACGGGGCAATACGCCCTTTCTGGTTTTAGGCATTGCTTCGCGTGAAGGACTGTCTATCGACTGGCGTTGCGCGCCCTGCAAGGGCGTTGTTGGGCGTTGTTGGGCGTTGTTGGGCGTTGTTGCATAAATCGAGCGCGAGGACGCAATGGCATCGACGGGCATAATTTCAGGCGATGCGAACGGGTTGCGGACGAGCGAGGTCCGCCATGCAGTTGATGAGGCCGACGCGAACGGCGACCTCGGTCGCCTGCGAGTCGATGTGACGCGCCGAGAAACGGTTGCCGGTGAGGGTCTTGAACCGATACATCACATTCTCGGCCAGCGATCGCCGGTGGTAGCCACTGTATTGCTTCCATCGTCGACGACCGTCACGGGCAATTGCATCAACCGCGCCATTACGCCACGCCGCACCGGGCATATCCGCTGGCCAATGAGCGGCACCCTCGCGTAGCGGAATCGCAGGAATAGCACTGCGTGCAGCAATGGCCGCATGGCATGGCTTGGTGTCGTAGGCACCGTCACCGCCGGTGGTATCGATTTGTTCTTCGCGTGGAATCTGGTCGAGCAACTTGGCCAGAGCGGCACCGTCAGCCACATTTTGATGCGTCATTAGGGCGGGGCATGCACTTGACCCGTATTCGCGTTGAGCGTGAGATGGACTTTACGCCACGTGCGCCGCTTCGAGTAGCCGTGCTGGCGCACCTTCCATTCACCTTCGCTATAAACCTTCAGACCAGTGCTGCCGAGCACCCGATAGATCGGTTCATTGTTGTCAAGGCTAGTCAGTTCGACATCAAGCGTTTTTGCCCGGAGACAGAGCGTGGTGTAATTCGGCACCGGCAAGCTCGGGAAGGCCAGATCGCGCAGACTTTGGGTGAAACCTTGCAGGGCGCGCACCGTCAGTCGATAGACGGTCTTCACGTCAAGTAATACCTGAATCAGCGTATCGCCGTATAGACACGGGCGACCACGTGCGGGTATGGCATCGGGTATTCTGGCAAGGACGGCTTCATCTATCCATATTGTTATGTTCCCCCAGTTGATCAGGCCTGCATTATAGGCCGCCCAATTCCTGACACGGTAGCGTTTCTTCGGCTTACCTGTCTTGTGTATGTCCTTGCGCATTTTCTTGGCAAAAAATAGGCAGTTACTCTGGAATCTGATTTGATAGGGGCTGGCCCCGTGACCGTTGCGCGTAAACGTCAACAGATCTCGCTCGATTTATGCAACAACGCCCTCACGGCCTCATCCAAAAGCGTGTTTGAACTAACCGGATTCGCTACAATAACGCGCTTGGTGCGCATGCTCCGCCAGCGCGGAAAAATCCCGCCGCCGGCGCAAGCGGAATCGGTGCTGCTGCGTGGGGCAAGCCTAGGCGCAAGCCGCCAGCAAACTCAGGTCCCAGCGTGGCTTGACGGTAAAAGCGTAGTCGCGCTTGGCCTGCTCTGGCCAGCGCGTGAGGCGCAGCGCACCGGCCAGCGCGATCATTGCACCGTTGTCGGTGCACAGCGCGAGATCAGGGTAATGCACCTCAAAACTGCATTTCTTCGTGGCCGCCGACAGCGCCGCGCGCAGTTGCCGGTTCGCGCTCACGCCGCCGGCCACCACCAGATGCTTGAGCCGGGTCTGTTTTAACGCAGCCAGCGATTTCGCGACCAGAACGTCCACCGCCGCGTCGGCGAAGCCACGCGCCAGGTTGGCCTTGGCCGACTCGAGCGCCTCACCCGTCGCGCCGCTGGCCTCGATCTTCTTCATCTGCATGAGTACCGCGGTCTTGAGGCCGCTGAAGCTGAAATCGAGATCGCTAGAATGTAGCATCGGTCTCGGCAGCACAACCGCGCCCGGCGTGCCGCGCTCGGCCAGCTGCGAAACTTCAGGACCGCCCGGGTAACCGAGACCGATCAGCTTGGCGGTCTTGTCGAAGGCTTCTCCGGCGGCATCGTCGAGCGTCTCGCCGAGTGTCTCGTAGACACCGACATCAGTCACCTGCATCAGCTGCGTATGGCCACCCGACACCAGCAGTGCCACGAACGGAAACGGCGGCGGTGCCTCGACCAGAAGCGGCGAGAGCAGGTGGCCCTCGAGGTGATGAATGCCGACGGCGGGCTTGTCCCAGGCCATCGCCAGCGCGTTCGCGATGCTCGCGCCGACCAGCAACGCGCCCGCGAGACCGGGCCCTTGCGTGAAGGCGATTGCGTCGATCTGCGCGTGCGTCACGCCGCCCTCGGCCAACACCTGTTCAAGCAGCGGCAGTGCACGGCGGATGTGGTCGCGTGAGGCGAGCTCGGGGACCACGCCGCCGTATGCGCGATGCATCACGATCTGCGAGTGGAGCGCATGGGCGACGAGGCCACGCCGCATGTCGTAGAGTGCGAGGCCGGTTTCGTCGCACGAGCTTTCGATGCCGAGGACAAGCATGCTTTGTGGGGTGGCTGGGCAGCCGGATCTGCATTAACAATCGGACGGTATGACAGCGAGGGGCAGGTCGGCATTGGGCATGCCTGAGCGCCGGTTAAAAATCCCCACACCCAATAAGGCTTCCAACCCCCAAAGGACGGGGAATCCTCCCGAGGAGAGTGAAAGCGTCCGACGATGTTCCGAGTCCGGTACACGCAGCCGAGCGCGAACATGGCATCCGACGTTCCCATATGAAAGCCGTTCATCTCCTCTCCTCCTGCTGGTCGCGCGAACGGGCAACGGATGTCCCCATCACACGTGTGGTGGGGTCGATTCTTGTAGCGGGGAAAAGGTATACGCGGCGCTAAGCGGATGGCTGTCACCCGAGCGGGTGACAGCACGCCAAAGGCGAGGCCGAAGGCCGCGCCCGCATTAAGTGCGTCTTCAATTCTACCATGATCAGAATTGTGCTGCCTGGACTAGCTTCGGGTGGAGCCAAGCGCGGTGCGGAAAGGCGAACGACGGGATGGCGGCGGACTCGGGTGCGTGATGTGCCCGCACGGGGGAGACCGGCCAAGCCGCTGGAATGTCGTTGTTGCATAAATCTGGAGAGAGCTCGTGACGTTTACGCCCAACGGGCGGGCCCGCTCCCTGTTATTGATCGAGAATTTCGGATCAATATCAAGTCAGATGTCGGCGTAAACCAGCGTTGTTTCATAAATCGCGTGTGAGGACGCAATGGAACGGATTGCGGACCTCGCTCATCCGCAATTCGTTCATATCGCCTGAAATTATTGATCCGAAATTCGTGATCAATATGCCCCTCGATGCCATTGCGTCCTCGCGCTTGATTTATGCAACAACGCCGCGTAAACCCTAGATTTTTGCCCAGAAGATGCGCAGGGAGACACGTAAGACATGTGAGCTGAAGGTATGCGTCCCTGTCAGGAACTGGACGGCCTATAACGCGGACCTGATCAATCAGGGGGAAGGGACGATATGGATAGATGAAACCGTCCCTTCCAGGATGACCGATGCGGCGTGGGAGGGGGGCATACCCACGCGTGGGTCGCCAGCGTCTGTAGGAGGAATACGGTGATTCAGGCATTACTTGGCGTGAATGACCGTCTATCGACTGACGTCTCGCGCTGGCGTTGTTGCATAAATCGAGTGTGAGGACACAATAGCATCCACGGGCATAGGCGATACGAACGGATTGCGGACGAGCGAGGTGCGCCATACGGTTCATGACGCCGACGCGAACGGAGACCTCAGGCGCCTGCGAGTCGATGTGATGCGCCCAGAGACAGTTGCCGGTGAGGGTCTTGAACCGATACATCGCATTCTCGGCAAGCGATCGCCGGTGGTAGCCACTGTCTTGCTTCCATTCTTGACGACCGTCACGGGCAATTGCATCAACCGCGCCATCACGCCACGCCGCACTGGGCATATCCGCTTGCCAATGAACGGCACCCTCGCGTGGAGGAATCGAAGGAATAGCACTGCGTGCAGCAATGGCCGCATGACATGGCTTGGTGTCGTAGGCACCGTCAGCGCCGATGACATCGGTCTGTTCGTCGCGCGGAATCTAGTCGAACAACTTGGCCAGAGCGTCACCGTCAGCCACATTCTGATGCGTCATTAGCGCGGCATGCACTTGACCCGTATTCGCGTTGAGCGCGCGATGGACTTTACGCCACGTGCGCCGCTTCGAGTAGCCGTGCTGGCGTACCTTCCATTCACCTTCTCCATAGACCTTCAGACCGGTGCTGTCGATAACCAGATGGATCGGTTCATTGCCACGAAGGATCGGCAGTTCGACATTAAGCGTTTTTGCCCGGCGACAGAGCGTGGTGTAATTCGGCACCGGCAAGCTCGGGAAGGCCAGATCGCGGAGACTTTAGGTGAAACCTTGCAGGGCGCACAATGTCCGTCGATAGACGGACTTCACGCCAAGTAATGCCTGAATCAGGCGTATCGCCGTATAGACACGGGCGACCACGTGTGGGTATGGCATCGGGTATTCTGGCAAGGACGACTTCATCTATCCATATTGTTACGTTCCCCCGGTTGATCAGGCCTTCCTTATAGGCCGCCCAATTCCTGACACGGTAGCGTGCCTTCGGCTCACCTTTCTTGTGTATGTCCTTGCGCATTTTCTTGGCAAGAATTAGGCAGTTACTCTGGAATCTGACTTGATAGGAAGCTGGCCACGAGACCGTTGCGCGTAAACGTCAACGGATCTCGCTCGATTTATGCAACAACGCCGTTTGCGTCGCGCTCCACTGATCGGTCGCTTTCTTTCCACAGGTCGGACAGAACCAGCTCTTGCAGCTGAAACAGACCTTCTTGCGATGTTCGCGCACGCGGCGTTGATACAGCAGTGGGTTGCGTAGCCCTCACTTCCAGCCCGCAGGCCAACATGCGGATGACGTTGTCGACGTCCACTGGACGGGGATCTCTTCACCGTTTTCCTGCACATATCGCTACGCTGGAAGAGCTACTTGATTAGGCTGACGGTTCGAATGACGAGTATTTCGCATGGACGCGTATGTATCCGACTTTACCATCTCGTTTTGCTCGCACATACGACTGCCTTTCTTCGAGCGTGAGTCTCTCAAACTCGCGCTTTTGGTCCCCGTGTAGCGGCCTACCTTGAGCGAGAAACGGGAGTGGCCGCCGGAAACGATTGAGACACTGGCCGCATCCCGATCACGAAAATCACTCGAAACGCCCCGTGTGCGCCATCTCCATTAAGCGCTCGATGCGCTCCTCGGTGGCCGGGTGCGTCGAGAATAGATTCTGCAAGCCCCCCCCGCCAACGGATTTATGATCATCATCTGCGCTGTAGCGGGATGCGCCTCGGCCGTCGCGAACGGGATCCCGACCGGGTAACGATGGATCTTGTCGAGCGCAGTGGCGATCGCCTGCGGATCGCCCGAGATCTGCGCACCGCCGCGGTCGGCCTCGAACTCGCGTGCGCGCGAGATTGCCATCTGGATCAACGCGCCGGCGATCGGCGTGAGCAGTGCCACCGCGATGTCGGCGATCGGATTGCTCGGGCGGTCGTTCTCGTCGTGACCGCCGAAGAACATCGCAAAATTCGCGAGCGCCGAGATCGCGCCGGCCATGGTGGCCGAAATGGTTGAGATCAGGATGTCGCGATGCTTGACGTGAGCCAGCTCATGCGCCATCACCCCGCGCATCTCGCGCTCGGACAGTACGCGCAGGATGCCACTGGTGGCAGCCACTGCCGCATGTTCAGGGTCTCGTCCGGTGGCGAACGCGTTCGGCGCGGTCTCGTCGATCAGGTAGACGCGCGGCATTGGTAGATTCGCGCGCGTCGCCAGCTCTCGCACCATGCGATAGAACTGCGGCGCGGTGGTTTCATCGACTTCTTGCGCGTTGTATATGCGCAGCACTATCTTGTCCGAGTACCAATACGAGAAAAAATTTGTGGCGAGCGCGAACAGCAGCGCAACCATTATGCCGCGCGAGCCTCCGATCATCCCGCCGATCAAGATGAATAGGGCCGTGATCGAGGCCATCAGCATCGCCGTCTTGACCCACTTGAACATAGTCCACTCCTTGAAGACCGTAAGCACACTCAGGCGGCCTTCCAGGCGTGCCGCCAAGCGATTTGTAAGCAAATCCTTAGATGAGAGCGTACCCGGACACATGAGGCCGCCGAGGCTCCCCGCCCTGCAGCGGATCCAGTTGTTTATTAATCTATATCGTCACATTTCCAGGGTGGATCAAGCCTGCATTATAGGCTGCCCAGTTTCTGACATGGTAGTGCCCCTTCGGGCTTACATGTCTTGCGTATGTCCTTGCGCATTTTTTGGAAAAAATGAGGAAATTACGCCCTGGAAGCTGACTTAAGCACAGGGGGCTGGCGCCCGACCGGGGCGCGTAAACACTACCGGCTCTCGCTAGATTTATGCAACAACACCGAGCCTCAAACAAAAAGGACTTGCGGCGCATAAAACCAGCGTCCTCAAGTCCAAGTCCTTCATTTTTTGAGTCGAAAAAATTTTATCATGTGGCCCGGTGTTGCGCCTGGGCGAGACTATATACTGCGCCCCATACTGGGAATCGGGCAGTGGCATGTGGTGCGCTCGGATCCCCGACCCTGGACAGGAAAAGGTTCAAAAGCCCTGAAACTTTTAGACCTTTCCGAATTTGGTGGCCTGGGTCGGAATCGAACCAACGACACGCGGATTTTCAATCCGCTGCTCTACCAACTGAGCTACCGGGCCAAAATAAAGTTCTTCGCCTCACTCTTCGCCTCAAAAGGCGAGGTATCAAACCCTGAAAGTCAAATGCAGAAGGGAGCATTTGTGAGCCTTTTATTGATCGAAAATTGCGGATCAATAAAATACAAAAGATTAATTCTAATAATATTAGATTATATTCAGGCAGGATCAACCTAGCAAGGGCGTTTTTATATCAACCGATGCGAGATCCGTTGACGTTTACAGTTTGCGCGGCGTTGTTGCATAAATCGAGCGCGAGGACACAATGGCATCGACGGGCATAATTTCAGGCGATACGAACGGATTTCGGACGAGCGAGGTCCGCCATGCAGTTGATGAGGCCGACTCGAACGGCGACCTTGGTCGCCTGCGCGTCGATGTGACGCGCCGAGAAACGGTTGCCGGTGAGGATCTTGAACCGAGACATCGCATTCTCGGCAAGCGATCGCCGGTGGTAGCCACTGTATTGCTTCCATCTTCGACGACCGTCACGGGCAATTGCATCAACCGCGCCATTACGCCACGCCGCACCGGGCATATCCGCTAGCCAATGAGCGGAACCCTCGCGTAGCGGAATCGCAGGAATAGCACTGCGTGCAGCAATGGCCGCATGGCATGGCTTGGTGTCGTAGGCACCGTCACCGCCGATGATATCGATTTGTTCTTCACGTGGAATCTGGTCGAGCAACTTGGCCAGAGCGTCACCGTCAGCCACATTCTGATTCGTCATTAGCGCGGGGCATGCACTGGACCCGTATTCGCGTTGAGCGCGAGATGGACTTTACGCCACGTGCGCCGCTTCGAGTAACCGTGCTGGCGCACCTTCCATTCACCTTCGCCATAGACCTTCAGACCAGTGCTGCCGACCACCAGATGGATCTGGTTCATTGTTGTCAAGGATCGGCAGTTCGACATTAAGCGTTTTTGCCCGGAGACAGAGCGCGGTGTAATTCGGCACCGGCAAGCTCGGGAAGGCCAGATCGCGCAGACTTTGGGTGAAACCTTCCAGGGCGCGCAACGTCAGTCGATAGACGGTCTTCACGCAAAGTAATGCCTGAATCAGCGTATCGCCGTATAGACACGGGCGACCACGCGTAAATGTATGGCGTCGAATATCCTGGAAAAGACGGCTTCATCTATTTATATCGTCACGTTCCCCCGGTTGATCAGGCCTTCATTATAGGCCGCCCAATTCCTGACACGGTAGCGTGCCTTCGGCTCACCTGTCTTGTGTATGTCCTTGCACATTTTCTTGTCAAAAATTAAGCAGTTACTCTGGAATCTGACTTGATAGGGGGCTGGCCCCGCGATCGTTGCGCGTAAACGTCAACGGATCTCGCTCGATTTATGTAACAACTCTTGGAGAAAGTGAATGGCACGGTGTGCCAGCACGACTACTCGCAGCGGCGTAGATGGCGTAAAGTCCATCTCGCGCTCAATGCGAACACGGGTCAAGTGCATACTGCGCTATTGAGCGACGTTGTTGCATAAATCGTGCGCGAGGACGCAATGGCATCGACGAGCACAATTTCAGGCGATACGAACGGATTGTGGACGAGCAAGGTTCGCCATGCGGTTGATTACGCCGACGCGAACGACAACCTCGGTTGCCTGCGAGGCGATGTGACGCGCCCAGAGACAGTTTCCGGTGAGCACCTTGAACTGATACATCGCATTCTCGGCAAGCGATCACCGGTGGTAACCACTGTCTTTCTTCCATTCTCTGGCGTTGTTGCATAAATCGAGCGAAAGCCGTTTACGTTTACGCGCAACGATCGCGGGGCCAGCCCGCTATCAAGTCAGATTTCAGAGTCACTGCCTAATTTTTCCCAAAAAATGCGCAAGGACATACACAAGACAGGTGAGCCGAAGACACGCTACCGTGTCAAGAATTGGGCGGCCTATAATGCAGGCCTGATCAACCGGAGGAACGTGACGATATGGATAGATGAAGCCTTCCTTGCCAGAAGACCCGACGCCATACCCACACGTAGTCGCCCGTGTTTATACGGCGATGCGCCTGATTCAGGCATTACTTGGCGTGAAGACCGTCTATCGACTGACGTTGCGCGCCCTGCAAGGTTTCACCCAAAATCTACACGATTTGGCGTTCCCGAGCTTGCCGGTGCCGAATTACACCACGCTCTGTCGCCGGGCAAAAACGCTTGATGTCGAACTGCCGATCCTTCGCGACAACGAACCGATTGCTCGACCAGATTCCGCGCGCGCCGAACAGATCGATGTTATCGGCGGCGATAGTGCTTACGACACCAAGCCATGCTATGCAGCCATTGCTGCACAGCAGTGCTGTTCCTTCTCGATTCCGCTACGCGCGGGTGCCGCTCATTGGGCAGCGGATACGCCTGGTACGGCGTGGCATAACGGCGCGGTTGATGTAATTACCCGTGACGGTCGTCGAGAATGGAAGAAAGACGGTGGCCACCACCGGCAATCGCTTGCCGAAAATACGATGTATCGGTTCAAGACGCTCACCGGCAACTGTCTCTGGGCGCGTCACATCGACTCGCAGGCGACCAATGTCGCCATTCTGCGTCGGCATAATCAACCGCATGCGGACCTCGCTCGTCCGCAATCCGTGCGTATTGCCTGAAATTATGCCCGCCGATCATTTAACCGATCAAGCGCCCGGCGCCGACCATGGAATACAGTCCGCCGCCCCTTTTCAAGCAAGGTCCTTCCGCATTCGCGCGGTTGGTCTTTTTCGTTGCGCTGGCGATCGCGCTCCTCATTTGGGATGCGCGCTTCAGTACGCTCGGAATCGTACGGGGCATCCTGGGCACCGTACTGTTCCCGCTGCACCGGGCCGCGCTGGTGCCACGCGAGCTGTTCATGGGCACAGCTGACCTCGCTAATGCCTCGCTGCGCCGCGCAAACCAGCAACTGCGCGAGCGCAACCTGGCACTATCGCTGCAGGCCAACCAGGCCCGCCAGCTGATGTCTGACAACGCGCACCTGCGCGCCGTATTGGGCTTGCGCGAACGGATCGCCGCCCAGTCCACGCCGGTTGAGATCCAGTACGATACCAGCGATCCGTTCTCGCAAAAGGTGGTGATCAGCCACGGCTCGCAAGATGACATCCAGAATGGCGCGCCGGTAGTGACAGAGGACGGCGTAGTAGGCCAGGTTACGGGCGTATTTCCGTTGCAGTCTGAGATCACCCTGATCACCGATCGCGACTTGGCGATGCCCGTTCAGGTGCTGCGCACCGGGCTGCGCAGCTTGATCTACGGAACTCCAAAGGGAGATTCGCTGGACCTGCGCTTCGTGCCAACCAGTGCTGATCTGATTGTGGGCGACGAGCTGGTGACCAGCGGCCTGGACGGCACTTACCCCCCGGGCCTACCGGTGGCCAAAGTGGTGCGGATCGACAAGCTGGCCGATACCGCCTTCGCGCACGTAATCTGCATGCCGGTGGCGGCGGTGCGTGGCGCGCGAGAGATGCTGGTGCTGCACCATCCGAACGATGTGCTGCCGCGCCAGGTCAACCCGCTCGTAGGCAAGAGCGCCAAGAGCCAGAAGGGCGTAGAGACCGACGAAAAAGGTAAGGGCGCGATGCCCGCCACCGGCGAGAAGCCGGCTAGCGTACCGGCGCCGGTCCAGGTCGCCCCAGCAGCGAAGAACGGTCGCCCCGCATCTGCCGCAAAGCTAGCGGCCAATCCACCAGTCACTACGCAGACTAACACGCAAGCCATCCAACAGGCCCCTGTACCGACCGCCGCGCCGTCCCGGAGAGCGTAAGCCATGAGCTGCCCGCAATATATCCTGCAGCCGGTCAACCCGACCTTCATCGTCTTTAGTTTGGCGGTCGCCTTCCTGCTGAGCCTGATGCCTTGGGGCCAGTTGCCGGGCGTGCCCGACTTCGTGGTCTTGGTACTACTGTTCTGGAACATCCACCAGCCGCGCAAGGTCGGCATGGGCCTGGCCTTCCTGCTCGGCATCCTGATGGACGTGCACGACGCCGACCTGCTCGGCGAGTACGCGCTGTCCTACACGCTACTGTCCTACGGCGCGCTCACGATCCACCGCCGCGTGCTGTGGCTCTCACTCGGCGTGCAGATGTTCTACGTCGCGCCGCTGCTGGTGCTGGCCCAGCTGGTGCCGTTCGTGATCCATCTGCTTATAGGCACCACCGCCTTCCCCAGCTGGAGCTACCTGGTTGACGGCTTCGTAGAGGCTGTGCTGTGGCCGGTCACCAGCCTCCTGCTGTTGATGCCGCAACGCCGCCCGGTCGATCCGGACGACACGCGACCGATCTGAGCCGCCCCATGTCGAGCGCCCCGCTTCCGTCCTCCCCGGCGCTCAACGGCGTCGCCCTGCCGGCCCATGCGCCGACCAATGGCCTGCCCCCAGCTTTCCCCGATCCCCCCATGAGCGAATTTAAGGATACCCAGCAGCAGCTCGAGAAGTTCCGGCAGCGCGTCACGGCGGCGGGCCTGTTCGTGTTTGTCTGCTTCGGGCTACTGGCCACACGCTTCTTCTACTTGCAGGTCTGGCAGCATAGCAAGTACGTGTTGCAGGCCTACGAAAACCGCATCTCGGTCGCACCGATCGTGCCAAAACGAGGCATTATTACCGACCGCAATGGTGTGGTGTTGGCGCGCAACTACTCAGCCTACACGCTCGAAATCACTCCTTCGCGGCTGACCGACACGCTCGACAACACCATCAATGCGCTCTCGAAGGTAGTGTTGATCGACGCCCGCGACCGGCGCCGCTTCAAGAAGCTGCAGGAGGACTCTAAGAACTTGGAGAGCCTGCCGATCCGCACCCACCTGACTGATGAAGAAGTCGCGCGCTTCATCGCGCAGAGCTGGCGCTTTCCTGGCGTCAAGGTGAACGCGCCGCTGTTTCGCCAGTACCCGCTCGGTCCCACCGCCGCGCACGTGATCGGCTACATCGGTCGGATCTCGAAGCCCGACCATGACTGGATCGACGCGCTGGGAGATAAGAACGACAGCGATCCAGAACATTACGATCCGTGTCGCGATCCCAACAACTACAAGGGCACCGACTATATCGGCAAGATCGGCGTCGAGCAGAGCTACGAAACCAACCTGCACGGCATCACTGGCTTCGAAGAGGTCGAGGTGACCGCCAGCGGACGCCCGGTGCGCACGTTATCGCGCACCCGGGCCACGCCCGGCAACAACCTGGTGTTATCGCTCGACATCGGCCTGCAGCAGGTAGCCGAGCAGGCTTTCGCCACCAAGCGCGGCGCGCTGGTGGCGATCGAGCCGGCTACCGGCGACGTGCTAGCTTTCGTATCTTCGCCGAGCTTCGACCCCAACTCCTTCGTGGATAGCATCGACCAGGAGACCTGGGACGAGCTCAACAACTCGCCCGACAAGCCGCTGCTGAACCGTCCGCTACACGGCACTTACCCGCCCGGCTCAACCTACAAGCCCTTCCTGGCGCTGGTCGGCTTAGAGCTGGGCAAGCGCACGCCGGGCTGGGGCTTCCAGGATCCTGGCTACTTCACTTTCGGCGGCCATACCTTCCGCAACGACGTGCGCTCGGGCCAGGGCTGGGTAGACTTGAACCGCGCCATAATGGTGTCGAACGACACCTACTTCTACATGCTGGCCCGCGACCTGGGCGTCACCAACATCGCCAACTTCATGAAGCCGTTTGGCTTCGGCCAGATCACCGGGATCGATATCCAGGGTGAGGCGCGCGGCGTGCTGCCCTCGCCAGAGTGGAAGAAAAAAACCTTCCACAAGCCGGCGATGCAGCAGTGGTACGACGGCGAAACCATCAGCCTGGGGATTGGCCAGGGGTACAACTCCTTCACGATCCTGCAGCTTGCGCACGCAATGGCCACGCTGGCCGACAACGGCGTGGTGATGAAACCCCATCTAGTTAAGGAAATCGAGAACCCGATCACGCGCGAGCGGCACCTGACGGTACCCTATGCAAGCGAGGTGATCCCACTCAAGCAGGCCGACATCGACGTGGTCAAGCGCGGCCTGGAGAACGTGATCGAGAATCCGTCCGGCACTGCCTACAAGCTCTTTCACGGCGCGGCCTATACGGCGGCCGGCAAGACCGGCACGGCCCAGGTGTTCTCGCTTCAGGGCACCAATTACCACGGCCACCTACTGGCCGAGCACCTGCGCGACCACGCGCTGTTCACCGCCTACGCGCCGGCCGACCACCCGGAGATCGCGCTCGCGCTGATTGTCGAGAATGGCGGCTGGGGCGCACAGTCGCCGGCCCGATCGCGCGCAAGGTGCTAGACTTCTACCTAGTCGAGCGCCAGAATCCAAGCAACGAGGCCGCCACGGTGCCAGCCGACGCCTCGGCTACCGAGGCGGTCAGCACGCCGACGGTGGGCGACACCACGCGGTCGGTGGAGATTGCGGCGGGCTTCACGACGTTGTCGCAGCCGGTACCACCGGCGCTAGCGGCTAGCGGCGAGAGCGGGGGCCCCAATGCGGTGCCTGCTGCGCAAGCCGCACCGCGCCCGCGCCAACGAACCGCTCCGGCGACCGCGTGCGGCACCGACGAATGACGGAAATAGGCATGCAATTCGATAAGGCAAAGCAGATGTTCGCGGGCTTCGACTGCCCGCTCGCGCTGATCGTGTTCCTGCTGCTCTGCGTCGGGATTGTCACACTCTACAGTGCGACCATCGATGTGCCGAGCCGGGTCGAGGACCAGCTCCGCAATATTATGCTCACCTTCGTGCTGATGTGGATCATCGCGAATATCCCGCTGCAGATGCTGATGCGCTTCGCGGTGCCGCTCTACACCTTCGGCATCGCGCTGCTATTGGCGGTAGTGCTGTTCGGGATGACCAAGAAGGGCGCCAAGCGCTGGCTCAACGTCGGCGTGGTGATCCAACCCTCGGAAATCCTCAAAATTGCCACCCCGCTGATGCTAGCCTGGTACTATCAGCGACGCGAGGGCAACATCCGCTGGTATGACTACCTGGTGGCCTGTGCGATCCTGCTGGTGCCAGTCGGCCTGATCGCCAAGCAGCCCGACCTCGGCACCGCGATACTGGTGTGTGCGGCTGGCCTGTTCGTGATCTACCTGGCGGGGATCTCGTTCAAGCTGATCGTTCCGGTGCTAGTGACCGTTGTGATCACGGTGGCCGCGATCGCCACCCTCGAGGACAAGATTTGCCAACCACAGATGGCCTGGCCACTGATGCACGACTACCAGAAGCACCGCGTCTGCACCCTGCTCGACTCGACCTCGGACCCTCTTGGCAAGGGTTTTCACACCATCCAGGCAGTGATCGCGATCGGCTCGGGTGGCCCGGTCGGGAAAGGCTACTTGAAGGGCACCCAGACCCACCTTGAGTTCATCCCCGAGAAGCAGACGGACTTCATCTTCGTGGTCTATGCCGAGGAGTTCGGGCTAGTGGGTGGGCTAGTGCTGCTCACCCTCTACATGGTGCTGATCGCGCGCGGGCTCTATATCGCTGCGCAGGGCGCGACGCTGTTTGGGCGCCTGCTGGCCGGCTCGCTGTCGATGGGTTTCTTCACCTATGCCTTCGTCAACGTGGGGATGGTCAGCGGCGTGCTACCGGTGGTGGGCGTGCCGCTGCCCTTCATCAGCTACGGCGGTACCGCGCTGATCACGCTCGGCATCGCCACCGGGCTGATCATGAGTGTCGGGCGGCAGAAGCGGCGCTTTGGTGCCGCTTGGTCATTGCGAGGCCGGTTGCAGTAACGAGGGACGTTGTTGCATAAAGCGAGCGTGAGGACGCAATAGCATTGACGGGACAATTTAGGCGATACGCACGGATTACGGAGGCGTTGTTGCATAAATCGAACGTGAGGACGCCATGGCATCGGACGGGCATAATTCAGGCGATACGAACGGATTGCGGACGAGCGAGGTCCGCCATGCGGTTGATGACGCCGCCGCGAACGGCGACCTCAGTCGCCTGCGCGGCGATGTGACGCGCCCAGAGACAGTTGCCGGTGAGGGTCTTGAACCGATATATCGCATTCTCGGCAAGCGATCGCCGGTGGTAGCCACTGTGTTGCTTCCATTCTCGACGACCGTCACGGGCAATTGCATCAACCGCGCCGCCACGCCGCACCGGGCATATCCGCTGGCCGATGAGCGGCACCCTCGCGTGGCGGAATCGAAGGAATAGCACTGCGTGCAGCAATGGCCGCATGGCATGGCTTGGTGTCGTAGGCACCGTCACCGCCGATGACATCGATTTGTTCTTCGCGTGGAATCTGGTCGAGCAACTTGGCCAGAGCGTCACCGTCAGCCACATTCTGATTCGCCATTAGCGCGGCATGCACTTGACCTGTATTCGCGTTGAGCGCGAGATGGACTTTACGCCACGTGTTCCGCTTCGAGTAACCGTGTTGGCGCCACCCTGCCATTGACCTTCGCCGTAGAGCTGCAGGCTGGTGCTGTCAACCATCAGATGGATCGGTTCGTTGTCGCGAAGGATCGGCAGTTCGACATCAAGCGTTTTCCCCCGGCGACAGAGCGCGGTATAATTCGGCACCGGCAAGCTCGGGAAGGCCACATCGTGCAGACTTTGGTGAAACTTTACAGGGCGCGCGCAACGTCAGTCGATAGACGGTCTTCACGCCAAGTAATGCCTGAATCAGGCGTATCGCCGTATAAGACGCGGGCGACCACGCGTGTGTATGGGATCGGGTATCCTGGCAAGGGCGGCTTCATATATCCATATCGTCACGTTCCCCCGGTTGATCAAGCCCTCATTATAGAGGGGCCGCCCAATTCCTGACACGGTAGCGTGCCTTCTGCTCACCTGTCTGGTGTATATCCTTGCCCATTTTCTTGCCAAAAATTGGGCAGTGATTGATTCGAAATTTGCAATCTTGAAATTAAAAATTTCTCCTTCATGTGAGGGGCATCGCAAAATAGACATGAGGGACGATTTTCTAATTTCAAGATTACAAATTTCGAATCAATAACAGAAGGCTGGCCCCGCGACAGTTGCGCATAAACGTCAACGGCTTGCGCTCGATTTATGCAATAACTCCCCGGAGGACTCCACGTAGGTGTCGCGCTGGAACACGAAAGTGTCGTCGTAGCTTTGCTGCGACCGCAGCCTGCTGGATTCGGTCGAGAGCCATGCGGTCGCGCCCTGAGGCCGGGCCTACACGATCGCGCGCGATTGAACAGAAATCAGGGTGGGGCTATGCAGAGCACCAGCGCCGGCAGCCACCTCCAGCCGAAAGTGGCGCGATCCAACTGCAGGGTCTGCATTGAGTTTATTGGCCTTGCGCCGCGACGGCAGTACGAATGAGCGGCACCGAGCCTGACATCACGGACTGCCGCGCGAATTGCTGGTGAGCTTCGCGGTATTGGTCGAAGCGCGCGTCGCGGATGATATTGAGGTCCTGCTGGGACGAGGCGGCCCCGCGCTGCAGGTCCTGCGGCAAGACTGAGGCGACCCGCACCGGTGAAACGCCGGGCTGGCTGGCCGTGCCGTGCAGTTGCGGGACCATGATCCAGGTCAGGGTCGCGGCAGCCACCACCAGCGCTGGCACGAAGGGACAGCGCTGCGCGTGCTTGAGCGGCGAGGCCTGGTTGTTGGCCGAGACGCTGATTGCGACCGGGGAGATCAAGTGGCGCTCGGCCGCGAAAGCGGCGGAGAAGCGGGCAGTGAAGGTCTGGCTGACGGTCGGCTCGATCGCGAGTTCGTCGGAACGCAGTGCGTCGCCGATCGCGTGAAATTCGGACCAGGCACGCCGTTCCGTGTCGCCGAAACCGGCCAGGATCTGAGCGAACGGCAGGCCGTCCGGCAACTCGCCGTCGATCAGAGCGGACAGACACTCACGTTGCGATTGCGTAGAGACCAACCCCATGATGCTTCCCATCTTCGATACCCCGTCGTGACACACGACTCTCTCTATCATCAGACCTTGTGGCGTTTCTGCGTACTGGCCAGGCTCACCAGCGCCTGCCTTCCGGCGTGTCCAAAAGTGGACGTAACTTGTTCGCAATCGCCTCGCGTGCCCGGAAGATACGGGAACGGACGGTGCCGATCGGACAATCCATCATTTCCGCGATTTCTTCATAGCTCATACCATCGATTTCACGCAGCGTGATAGCTGTACGCAATTCTTCGGGCAACAGCGCCATCGCTGCGTTCACTGTTTCTGCGATCTGCTTGCTCATCAACATCGACTCAGGCGTGTTGATATCCCTTAGTTGATCCGCTTCGGAGAAAGTTTCAGCCTCTTCGGTATCCGTTTCAGTCGAGGTCGGCGCGCGGCGCCCCTGGGTTGCAAGATAGTTCTTCGCCGTATTCACTGCAATCCGGTACAACCACGTGTAGAAGGCCGATTCGCCGCGAAACTGCGGCAGCGCGCGGTAGGCCTTAATGAAGGCGTCCTGGGTCACGTCCTCGACCTCAGCGAAATCCCACACGAGGCGTGAAATTAGCCGAATGATCTTGCGGTGGTATTTGGACACCAGGAGTTCGAACGCTGCCTTGTCGCCTTTCTGTACACGCTCGACCAAGGCCTGATCGATTTCTTTTTCACTCACCTGACAAATCCATTAACGAAAGTCTGATTAAATTCTATGAAATGTGGCTGGCCTTAAATCTGAAGTGCAACACCTTCACCAATCGGTAAATTGCATGGCGTTGTTGGATAAATCTGTAGCGGACCCGGTTATTTATTGATCACGAATTTCGGATCAATAAACCGATTCGGTATGCAACTTGATTCAAAATAATGTCTTGCTAATCAATAATTCGGGCCTGATCAACTGGGGAACATGACGATATGGATAGATGAAGCCATCCTTGCCAGGATGCACGACGCCATACCTACGCGTGCTCGCCCACGTCTGTACGGCGATACGCCTGATTCAGGCATTACTTGGCGTGAAGACCGTCTCTCAACTGACGTTGAGCGCCCTGCAAGATTGCGCCCAAAGTCTGCGCGATCTGGCCTTCCCGAGCTTGCCGGTACCGAATTACACCACGCTCTGTCGCCTGGCAAAAACGCTTGATATCAAACTGCCGATCCTTCTCGACAGCGAACCGATCCACTTGGTGGTCGACAGCCCTGGTCTAAAGGTCTATAGGGAAGGTGAAGGGAAGGTGAAGGGAAGGTGAAGGGAAGGTGAAGGGAAGGTGAAGGGAAGGTGAAGGGAAGGTGAAGGGAAGGTGAAGGGAAGGTGCGCCAGAACGGCTACTCGAAGCGGTGAACATGACGTCAAGTCCATCTCGCGCTCAACGCGTATACAGGCCAAGTGCATGCTGCGCTGATGACGCATCAGGATGTGGCGTACGGTGATGCTTTGGAGCGTTGTTGGGCGTTGTTGCATAAATCGAGCGAGATCCGTTGACGTTTACGCGCAACGGTCGCGGGGCCAGCCTCCTATCAAGTCAGATTCCAGAGTAACTGCCTAATTTTTGCCAAGAAAATGCGCAAGGACATACACAAGAAAGGTGAGCCGAAGGCACGCTACCGTGTCAGGAATTGGGCGGCCTATAATGAAGGCCTGATCAGCCGGGGGAACGTAACAATATGGATAGATGAAGCCGTCCTTGCCAGAATGCCCGATGCCATACCCACACGTGGTCGCCCGTGTGTATACGGCGATACGCTGATTCAGGCATTACTTGGCTTGAAGACCGTCTATCGACGGACCTTGCGCGCCCTGCAAGGTTTCACCCAAAGTCTGCGCGATTTGGCCTTCCCGAGCTTGCCGGTGCCGAATTACACCACGCTCTGTCGCCGGGCAAAAACCCTTGATGTCGAACTGCCGATCCTTCGTGACAATGAACCGATCTATCTGGTTGTCGACAGCACCGGTCTGAAGGTCTATGGAGAAGGTGAATGGAAGGTGCGCCAGCACGGCTACTCGAAGCGGCGCACGTGGCGTAAAGTCCATCTCGCGCTCAACGCGAATACAGGTCAAGTGCATGCCGCGCTAATGACGAATCAGAATGTGGCTGACGGTGACGCTCTGGCCAAGTTGCTCGACCAGATTCCACGCGAAGAACAAATCGATGTCATCGGCGGTGACGGTGCCTACGACACCAAGCCATGCCATGCGGCCATTGCTGCACGCAGTGCTATTCCTTCGATTCCGCCACGCGAGGGTGCCGCTCATTGGCCAGCGGATATGCCCGGTGCGGCGTGGCGTAATGGCGCGGTTGATGCAATTGCCCGTGACGGTCGTCGAGAATGGAAGCAACACAGTGGCTACCACCGGCGATCGCTTGCCGAGAATGCGATGTATCGGTTCAAGACCCTCACCGGCCACTGTCTCTGGGCGCGTCACATCGCCGCGCAGGCGACCGAGGTCGCCGTTCGCGTCGGCGTCATCAACCGCATGGCGGACCTCGCTCGTCCGCAATCCGTTCGTATCGCCTGAATTATGCCCGTCCGATGCCATGGCGTCCTCACACTCGATTTATGCAACAACGCCCCTCACACTCGATTTATGGAAGAACGTCATTTTAAGATCACGAATTTCGGATCAATAGTCGCGACCGCCCTTCACTCTGTTCTGCCCGTCGACAAACACCAGGTACGGCTTCCAGCCGGCCTGTAGGTCAGCCTCGTCGACCACCGCGAACGCAGCAATGATCACCAGGTCGCCGAGCTGCGCGTGCCGCGCCGCCGAGCCATTCAGCGAGATTATGCCGCTACCGCGCTCGCCCTTGATCGCGTAGGTCGAAAAACGGTCGCCGTTGTTGATGTTCCATATGTCGATTCGCTCGTTCTCGACGATATTCGAGGCTTCAAGCAGGTCTTTGTCGATCGCGCAGGAGCCTTCGTAGTGAAGCTCGCTGTGGGTGACCGTGGCGCGGTGGATCTTCGATTTCAGCATGTGGCGCTGCATGGTATATCCTCATGCGGTGAAGAGCATATGTTACATATTGATCCGCAATTTGTGATCTGGAAATTGAACGGCGTTGTTGCATAAATCGAGTGTGAGGACGCAATGGAACGGATTGCGGACCTCGCTCGTCCGCAATCCGTTCATATCGCCTGAAATTATTGATCCGAAATTCGTGATCAATATGCCCGTCGATGCCGTTGCGTCCTCGCGCTTGATTTATGCAACAAGGCCTCATCTATCCATATTGTTACGTTCCCCCGGTTGATCATGCCTTCATTATAGGCCGCCCAATTCCTGACACGGTAGCGTGCCTTCGGCTCACCTGTCTTGTGTATGTCCTTGCACATTTTCTTGTCAAAAATGAAGCAGTTACTCTGGAATCTGACTTGATAGGGGGCTGGCCCCGCGATCGTTGCACGTAAACGTCAACGGATCTCGCTCGATTTATGCAACAACGCCCGGTGAGGTGGAAGCGCGACGGCGGGCCGTCAGATTTCCAGATTGTCAATAAGGCGTGTGGTGCCGAGCTTGGCGGCGGCTAGCACCACCAGCGGCTCGCCGGCCTCGAGCTGTTCAGCGCTTGGCACGACTAGGTTGACGCGGCGGCGCACCGCGATGTAGTCGGGCTGCCAGCCACGCCCGGCCAGCGTCTCGCAGGCCGCAGCCTCGACCCTGGCTAGGTCGCGCTCGCCGCCGAGCACTGTTTCGCGCACGTGCTGCAGCGCGCGCGCCAGCTCAGGTGCCTCGGAGCGCTCAGCCTCACTCAAGTAGCGGTTGCGCGAGGACAGCGCCAGGGCGTCGCAGTTACGCACAGTTTCGGCGGCCACGACGTCCACCGGCAGCGCGAGCTGGTGGCACATGCGGCGCACAATCATCAGCTGCTGGTAATCCTTCTTGCCGAACACGGCCACCTTCGGCTGCACGCAGGCCATCAGCTTGGTGACCACGGTGCACACGCCGGTGAAGAAGCCGGGACGGAATTTGCCTTCCAGGATATCGCCCAGATCGTGCGGGGGCTGCACGCGGTACTCCTGCGGCTCTGGGTACAGGTCGCGCTCGGTTGGCGCGAACAGCACATAGACATTTTCCTTCTGAAGCTTCTCGATATCGTCCTGCAGCGTGCGCGGGTATTTGTCGAAATCCTCGTTCGGACCGAACTGGAGCCGGTTCACGAAAATGCTTGCAACTACCGGGTCGCCATGCTTGCGCGCGAGCCGCATCAACGACAGATGGCCGTCATGCAGGTTGCCCATCGTAGGCACGAAGGCTGTGCGGTTCTGGCCGCGCAACTGGTCGCGCAGCTCCTGGATCGTGCTGATGACTTTCATAGTTGGTAGAGCGGTTCCTCGCTCGCATCGCGCGTTGCCGCTTCGCGGTGCTCGGCCTCGTGGTCGGACGGGTTCGCTAGACCGCGAGGTGGACAGGGCGCCTGCGTCCGCGATTGTAGAGGATTTGCGGCTGAAGTGCACCGATAAAAGCACAATCGTTCTATTTTTTATCCGGGCTGGACTACGCGCAGGGGCGTTGTTGCATAAATCGAGCGAAATCCGTTGACGTTTGCGCGCAACGGTCGCGGGGCCAGCCTCCTATCAAGTCAGATTCCAGAGTAACTGCCTAATTTTTGCCAAGAAAATGCGCAAGGACATACACAAGAAAGGTGAGCCGAAGGCACGCTACCGTGTCAGGAATTGGGCGGCCTATAATGAAGGCCTGATTAACCGGAGGAACGTAACAATATAGATAGATGAAGCCGTCCTTGCCAGAATACCCGATGCCATACCCACACGTGGTCGCCCGTGTCTATAAGGTGATACGCCTGCTTCAGGCATTACTTGGCGTGAAGACCGTCTATCGACTGACGTTGCGCGCCCTGCAAGGTTTCACCCAAAGTCTGCGCGATCTGGCCTTCCCGAGCTTGCCGGTGCCGAATTACACCACGCTCTGTCGCCGGGCAAAACGCTTGATGTCGAACTGCCGATCCTTCGTGACAATGAACTGATCCATCTGGTTGTCGACAGCACCGGTCTGAAGGTCTATGGAGAAAGTGCATGGAAGGTGCGCGAGCACGGCTACTCGAAGCGGCGCATGTGGCGTAAAGTCCATCTCGCGCTCAACGCGAATACGGGTCAAGTGCATGCCGCGCTAATGATGCATCAGAATGTGGCTGACGGTGACGCTCTGGCCAAGTTGCTCGACCAAATTCCACGCGAAGAACAAATCGATGTCATCGGCGGTGACGGTGCCTACGACACCAAGCCATGCCATGCAGCCATTGCTGCACGCAGTGCTATTCCTTCGATTCCGCCACGCGAGGGTGCCGTTCATTGGCCAGCGGATATGCCCGGTGCGGCGTGGCGTAATGGCGCGGTTGATGCAATTGCCAGTGACGGTCGTCGAGAATGGAAGCAAGACAGTGGCTACCACCGGCGATCGCTTGCCGAGAATGCGATGTATCGGTTCAAGACCCTCACCGGCAACTGTCTCTGGGCGCGTCACATCGCCTCGCAGGCGACCGAGGTCTTCGTTGCGTCTGCGTCATCAACCATATGGCGGACCTCGCTCGTCTGCAATCCGTTCGTATCGCCTGAAATTATGCCCATCGATGTTGCGTCCTCACACTCGATTTATGCAACAACGCCACACTCAGGCGGGACAGGCGAGGGAAGCCACGGAAGGAAGAGCGCGCGGCCTGATGGTGCCTTCCGCTCAGGAGGACAGATAGGCCAGGCCCACGTAGATCGGCGCGAAGGGCTCTGGCTGGATGATCTCGATCAGTGATTCGCGCGCCAGTTCGAGTATGGCAATGAAGTTGACCACCACCACTCGCACGCCGCACGAGGTATCAAACAGTTCTGTGAACTCCATGAAGCGAACGTTCTGCAACTGACGCAGGATCAGGCTCATGTATTCGCGCACCGACAGCTCTTCGCGCGAGATCTTGTGATGCTGGACTAGCTTAGCGCGCTTGAGCACGTCGGCCCAGGCCGAGCATAGGTCATCGGAGTCGACGTCCGGGAAGCGCGGCGTGATGCTCTGCTCGATGTAGACCGCGGCGCGCAGGAAGTCACGACCGAGTTGTGGCAGTTGGTTGAGCCGCTGCGCAGCCAGCTTCATCTGCTCGTATTCGAGTAGGCGGCGTACCAGCTCGGCTCGTGGATCCTCGGCTTCTGCGCAGGTGTCGTCCTTCTTGACCGGCAAGAGCATGCGCGACTTAATCTCGATGAGCATCGCTGCCATCAGCAGGTACTCGGCTGCCAGCTCCAGGTTCGACTCGCGGATCTGGTCGACGTAGCCAAGGTACTGGGCGGTGACCTCGGCCAGAGGAATGTCGAGCACATTAAAGTTCTGCTTACGGATCAGGTACAGCAGTAGGTCCAGTGGGCCCTCGAAAGTTTCCAGGAAGACCTCAAGGGCGTCGGGCGGGATGTAGAGATCCTGCGGCAGCTTGAACAGAGGTTCGCCGTACAGGCGCGCAAAGGGGACGACGCCGTCCACCGTGTCGGGCGTCGCATCAGTGCCGGCATGCACGGCAAGCGCGTCCTCTGGCGGTGCGGCGGTCTCGTCGTCAGGGCTCACGAGATCAGAAGTTCTGATAGTAGACGTAGGCAGTCTGCTTAAGGCGCGGTTGCTGCTGTTCAGAATGCTCGTCGAGGTCGATCGGCTGCTTGTCCCACAGCAGGGCGCGGCCCTTGCGCTGCTCGTTTTCTAGCGTTGGCTTTTGCTGCTTAAGCTGGTTCAGAAACTGCGTGACGTCGGACGTGTACGACATGGTGAGTTCCGTTCAAGACGGACCGGTGCGCGCTTCGCCAGCCTGGGTTGGGGATGGCGGAATTTTACCGCATCGCGTGGCGTTGTTGCATAAATCGAGCGAGATCCGTTGACGTTTACGCGTAACGGTCGCGGGGCCAGCCTCCTATCAAGTCAGATTCCAAAGTAAGTGCCTAATTTTTGCCAAGAAAATGCGCAAGGACATACACAAGAAAAGTGAGTTGAAGGCAGGCTACCGTGTCAGGAATTGGACGGCCTATATGAAGGCCTGATCAACCGGGGGAACGTAACAATATGGATAGATGAAGCCGTCCTTGCCAGAATACCCGATGCCATACCCACACGTGGTCGCCCGTGTCTATACGGCGATACGCTGATTCAGGCATTACTTCGCGTGAAGACCGTCTATCGACTGACGTTGCGCGCCGACGTTGCGCGCCCTGCAAGGTTTCACCCAAAGTCTGCGCGATCTGGCCTTCCCGAGCTTGCCGGTGCCGAATTACACCACGCTCTGTCGCCGGGCAAAAACGCTTGATGTCGAACTGCTGATCCTTCGTGACAATGAACCGATCCATCTGGTTGTCGACAGCACCGGTCTGAAGGTCTATGGAGAAGGTGAATGGAAGGTGCGCCAGCACGGCTACTCGAAGCGGCGAACGTGGCGTAAAGTCCATCTCGCGCTCAACGCGAATACGGGTCAAGTGCATGCCGCGCTAATGACGAATCAGAATGTGGCTGACGGTGACGCTCTGGCCAAGTTGATCGACCAGATTCCACGCGAAGAACAAATCGATGTCATCGGCGGTGATGGTGCCTACGACACCAAGCCATGCCATGCGGCCATTGCTGCACGCAGTGCTATTCCTTCGATTCCGCCACGCGAGGGTGCCGTTCATTGGCCAGCGGATATGCCCGGTGCGGCGTGGCATAATGGCGCGGCTGATGCAATTTCCCGTGACGGTCGTCGAGAATAGAAGCAAGACAGTAGTAGCTACCACCGGCGATCGCTTGCCGAGAATGCGATGTATCGGTTCAAGACCCTCACCGGAAACGGTGTTGTTGCATAAATCGAGCGAGAGGACGCCATGGCATCGATGGGCATAATTTCAGGCGATGCCATGGCGTCCTCTCGCTCGATTTATGCAACAACGCCGGTTTGTATGCTCGGCAATCTCGACGTAGGTCCAGCCTCGCCTACCCAGGTTGATTAGCTGACGGCGCCGCTCTGCACGTGCCTCACGAGAAAGCGGTCTCATGTTTCGTTTTTCCATACCCATCACATGAGGAACGATTTTACGATTTCAAGATCGCGAATTGCGAATCAATAGCAAATAGGTGAGAAAATGAGTGCTACAGCAGTCATTACTGGCATGACCGGCCAGGATGGTGCGTATCTTGCGGAACTGTTGCTTGGCAAGGGATACGTTGTATACGGTACATATCGCCGTACCAGTTCGGTTAACTTCTGGCGTATCGAGGAGTTGGGTATCGACAAGCACCCGAATCTGCATCGCGTCGAATATGATCTGACAGACTTGAGCGCGAGCATTCGCCTGCTGTCCAGCACGAAGGCGACCGAAGTCTACAACCTGGGGGCGCAAAGCTTTGTGGGCGTATCGTTCGATCATCCGGTGACGACGGCCGAGATCACCGGTATCGGACCGCTAAACCTGCTCGAGGCGATCCGGATCGTCAATCCTGCGATCCGTTTCTATCAGGCCAGCACGTCCGAAATGTTCGGGAAGGTCCAGGCCATCCCACAGATCGAAAGCACGCCGTTTTACCCGCGTAGCCCGTATGGCGTCGCGAAACTCTATGCCCACTGGATCACGGTAAACTATCGAGAGAGCTACGGCATCTTCGGTAGCAGCGGAATTCTCTTTAACCATGAATCGCCGCTTCGAGGGCGTGAATTCGTGACGCGCAAGATCACCGACACGATGGCCAAGATCAGCCTTGGAAAGCAGGACGTGCTGGAGCTCGGCAACCTAGATGCGAAGCGTGACTGGGGCTTTGCTAAGGAGTACGTGGAGGGTATGTGGCGTATTCTTCAGGCTGAAAAACCCGATACCTACGTGCTTGCGACGCACCGTACCGAAACGGTTCGCAGCTTTGTCTCGATGGCCGCGCGTGCGGCGGGTTTTGATCTCGCCTGGGAAGGACGTGACGCTGGCGAGACGGGCATCGACACGAAGTCGAATAAGGTGATCGTGAAAATCAACAAAAAGTTTTATCGGCCCAGCGAAGTCGAGATGCTGATCGGTAATCCAGAGAAGGCCTTCCAGGAACTGGGCTGGGAGCCGAAGACCGCGCTGGAGTCGCTGTGTGAGATGATGTTGGAGGCCGACATCCGTCGCAACCAAGCTGGTTTTTCCTTTTGATCGATGGCGAAGATACTGATCACGGGTATTGTCGGCTTCACGGGCCGGCATCTTGCCCGTGAGCTGATGGCGCAGGGGCATGAAGTCTATGGCCTGGCACATCGGCAGGTCACTGATACGCCGTGGCCGGTGCAGGTCTGCGACCTGCTCGATGCCGGCGCGTTGACCGAGCTTATGCGCGAGGCACGACCGGACATCGTTATACATCTGGCCGCAATCGCCTGCGTAGCGCATGGCGACATCGGGGAGATCTACAAGACCAACGTGGTCGGCACGCGCAATCTGCTGGCCGCGCTCGATGGTGCGCAAATTCGACCGAGATCGGTGTTGTTGTCCAGTAGTGCAAATGTCTACGGAAATGCCGAGGCAGAGGTCATCGACGAGTCGGTAGCCACCTTCCCCGCCAACGACTACGCCGTCAGTAAGCTGGCGATGGAATATGTGGCGCGTCTCTGGTTCGATAAACTACCGATCGTGATCACCCGCCCGTTCAATTACACAGGTGCCGGGCAGCACGAAAATTTCCTAATTCCGAAGATCGTTACGGCTTTTCTCCGGCACATGCCGGTCCTTGAACTCGGGAACCTGCACGTGGTGCGCGATTTTTTCGATGTCAGGATGGTGGCGTATGCCTATTCTCGCCTAGTGTCAGGCGGTTTCGAGGGCAAAGTCTACAACGTCTGTTCGGGCGTTGGTCATTCGCTCAATGATATTCTCGAGATGATGGTCGAGTTGACAGGTCATCGACCGGCAATACAGGTCAATCCTTCTTTCGTCAGAAAGAACGAAGTCCATCGTCTGGTCGGCAGTCACGCTAGGCTGAGCAAGGCGATCGGGCCAATCGAGGCCCTGCCAATTCGCGAGACTCTGCGTTGGATGCTCGACGAACAGGATAGTGGCGCGGTTCAGGGGTAGCTGAAAGCGGCGTTGTTGCATAAAACGAGCGTGATCCGTTGACGTTTACGCGCAACGGTCGCGGGGCCAGCCTCCTATCAAGTCAGATTCCAGAGTAACGGCCTAATTTTTGCCAAGAAAATGCGCAAAGATGTACACAAGACAGGCGAGCCGAAGGTACACCACCGTGTCAGGAATTGTTCGGCCTATAATGCAGACCTGATCAACCGGGGGAACGTGACGATATCGATAGATGAAGCCATCTTTGCCAGAATACCTGACGCCATACCCACGCATTGTCGACCGCGTCTATACGGCGATACGCTGATTCAGGTATTACTTGGCGTGAAGACCGTCTATCGACTGACGTTGCGCGCCCTGCAAGGTTTCACCCAAAGTCTGCGCGATCTGGCCTTCCCGAGCTTGCCGGTGCCGAATTACAGCACGCTCTTTCGCCGGGCGAAAACGCTTGATGTCGAACTGCCGATCCTTCGTGACAATGAACCGATCCATCTGGTTGTCGACAGCACCAGTCTGAAGGTCTATGGAGAAGGTGAATGGAAGGTGCGCCAGCACGGCTACTCGAAGCGGCGCACGTGGTAAAGTCCATCTCGGGCTCAACGCGAGTGCAGGTCAAGTGCATGCCGCGCTAATGACGAATCAGAATGTGGCTGACGGTGATGCTCTGGCCAAGTTGCTCGACCAGATTCCAGCCGCAGAACAAATCGATGTCATTGGCGGTGATGGTGCCTACGACACCAAGCCATGCCATGCGGCCATTGCTGCACGCAGTGCTGTTCCTTCGATTTCGCCACGCGAGGGTGCCGTTCATTGGCCAGCGGATATGCCCGGTGCGGCGTGGCGTAATGGCGCGGTTGATGCAATTGCCCGTGACGGTCGTCGAGAATGGAAGCAAAAAAGTGGCTACCACCGGCGATCGCTTGCCGAAAATGCGATGTATCGGTTCAAGACCCTCACCGGCAACTGTCTCTGGGCGCGTCACATCGACTCGCAGGCGACCGAGGTTGCCGTTCACGTCGGCGTAATCAACCGCATAGCGGACCTCGTTCGTCCGCAATCCGTTCGTATCGCCTGAAATTATGCCAGTCAATGTCATTGCGTCCCCTCGCTTGATTTATGCAAAAACGCTCCGATGGGAAACGAATTCCAGCACTGCACGGTACTGCTCGACGAGGCGGTGGACGCGCTCGTGACGCGGCCAGACGGCATCTATGTAGACGGCACCTTCGGTCGCGGCGGCCATAGCCGCCTGGTACTCGACCGGCTCACAGAAAGCGGTCGGCTGATCGCCTTCGACAAGGATCCGCTGGCAATTGAGACGGCGAGCTGGATCGGCGACACGCGCTTCTCGATCGTGCATGACAGTTTTGCGTCGCTCGGGGGCACGCTCGCCGAACGCGGCTTGGGGCGCGTGACGGGCGTGCTGCTAGATCTGGGCGTGTCCTCGACGCAACTCGACGATCCCGAGCGCGGTTTCAGCTTTCGCGCGAATGGCCCGCTCGACATGCGGATGGACACGACACGTGGCGAATCGGCGGCCGACTGGCTGGCCCGCGCGTCTCTTCAGGAACTGAAGGAGGTGATACGAGATTATGGGGAAGAACGGTTTGCTTTTCAAATTGCCAAAGCACTTGTTGCTCGACGGGCAGAATCCAATCGTCTCGGGCCCCTTGATAGTACAGGCGAGCTCGCCCAAATCGTGGGTCAAGTCGTCAAGACACGTGAAAAAGGCAAGAATCCGGCAACCCGCACCTTTCAGGCTATACGGATTCACATCAATCAAGAGCTTGCGGACCTGCAGGTCGTTCTAGAGTTCGCGTTATCGTCGTTGGCGCCAGGGGGACGGCTGGTCGTGATCAGTTTTCATTCGCTTGAAGATCGGATCGTCAAACGTTTTATGCAGGTGCATGCGAGTGCGCCGGCGCTGGACCGGCGACTGCCCATCCGTGCCGTCGACCTTCCTTCGCCGCCCCTCATGTTGCTTGGACGCAAGTTCCCGGGCGAGGCTGAAGTCGCAGCCAATTCGCGCGCCCGGGCCGCCGTAATGCGCATCGCGGAGCGCGTCGCGCCATGAACCGCCTGAACATCTTCCTGCTGCTTATCGTGATGGGTTGCGCCTTGTCAGTCGTGAACTCGACCAACCAGCAGCGCCAGATCTTCTTCCAATTGCAGCGCGCGCAATCGCAACAGCACCAGTTCCAGCAGGACTACGCGCAGCTGCAGTATCAGCAAAGCGCGCTGTCCAAGACCTCCCGTATCGAGCAGCTCGCCAACGATTCGCTGAAGATGCAACCGATCGTGACCGGTCGCACCCAGTACTTGACGCTGCTCAACAGCGCCGCGAAGGCTATCAACCCATCACTGTCGAGTTCGACCGTGACCGGCGGTCCGAAGAGCGGGCAATGAAATTGCACACCAGTCGAAGCTGAGCGCGAAATCGGGCGTCAAATTCACAGCGAGTGCGGTGCTAGCCACTGAGCTCTAGACGCGTCACATCGACTCGATGGCGACCAAGGTTCCCTGCGAGTCGGCGTAATCAACCGCATGGGGCAGACCTCGCTCGTGCGCAATCCGTTCGTATCGCCTGAAATTATTGATCTGCAATTCGATGTTATTGCGTTCTCACGGCGTTGTTGCATAAATCGAGCGAGAGCCGTTGACGTTTACGCGCAACGGGCGCGGGGCCAGCCTCCTATCCAGTCAGATTCCAGAGTAACTGCCTAATTTTTTACAAGAAAATGCGCAAGGACATACACAAGAAAGGTGAGCCGTAGGCACGCTACCGTGTCAGGAATTGGGCGGCCTATAATGAAGGCCTGATCAACCGGGGGAACATAACAATATGGATAGATGAAGCCGTCCTTGCCAGAATACCCGATGCCATACCCACACGTGGTCGCCCGTGTTTATACGGCGATACGCTGATTCAGGCATTACTTGGCGTGAAGACCGTCTATCGACTGACGTTGCGCGCCCTGCAAGGTTTCACCCAAAGTCTGCGCAATCTGGCCTTCCCGAGCTTGCCGGTGCCAAATTACACCACGCTCTGTCGCCGGGCAAAACGCTTGATATCGAACTGCCGCTCCTTCGTGACAATGAACCGATCCATCTGGTTGTCGACAGCACCGGTCTGAAGGTCTATGGAGAAGGTGAATGGAAGGTGCGCCAGCACGGCTACTTGAAGCGGCGCACGTGGCGTAAAGTCCATCTCGCGCTCAACGCGAATATGGGTCAAGTGCATGCCGCGCTAATGACGAATCAGAATGTGGCTGACGGTGACGCTCTGGCCAAGTTGCTCGACCAGATTCCACGCGAAGAACAAATCGATGTCATCGGCGGTGATGGTGCCTACGACACCAAGCCATGCCATGCGGCCATTGCTGCACGCAGTGCTATTCCTTCTTCCATTCCGCCACGCGAGGGTTCCGTTCATTGGTCAGCGGATATGCCTGGTGCGGCCTGGCGTAATGGCGCGGTTGATGCAATTGCCCGTGACGGTCGTCGAGAATGGAAGCAAGAAAGTGGCTACCACCGGCGATCGCTTGCCGAGCATGCGATGTATCGGTTCAAGACCCTCACCGGCGACTGTCTCTGGGCGCGTCACATCGACTCGCAGGCGACCGAGGTCGCCGTTCGCGTCGGCGTCATCAACCGTATGGCGGACCTCGCTCGTCCGAAATCCGTTCGTATCGCCTGAAATTATCCCGTCGATGCTATTGCGTCCTCACACTCGATTTATGCAACAACGCCCGTTCTCACGCTCAATTTATGCAACAACGCCAGTCAGATGAGGCTGGATCAATAACCAGCGGTGTGTTGCAGCACTTTACTTTTGAAACCGCCTAGTTTCGGTGGGGATGGCGAGGTAATGCCAGAGTCTGCTATAGTTTAATTCGTGATAATTTAATTCGTGCTGGAGAGATGGATGAGCGGTTTAAGTCGCCCGCTTGGAAAGCGGGTATGGGTTAATAGCCTATCGGGGGTTCGAATCCCCCTCTCTCCGCCATAATTGGCGTTGTTGCATAAATCGAGCGTGAGGACGCCATGGCATCGGACGGGCATAATTCAGGCGATACGAACGGATTGCGGACGAGCGAGATCCGCCATGCGGTTGATGACGCCGACGCGAACGGCGACCTCGGTCGCCTGCGCGGCGATGTGACGCGCCCAGAGACAGTCGCCGGTGAGGGTCTTGAACCGATACATCGCATTCTCGGCAAGTGATCGCCGGTGGTAGCCACTGTGTTGCTTCCATTCTCGACGACCGTCACGGGCAATTGCATCAACCGCGCCATTCCGCCACGCGAGGGTGCCGCTCATTGGCCAGCGGGGCATTGTTGCATAAATCGAGCGTGAAGACGCAATGGCATCTCGAAAAAGTGGCTTTCAAAGCACACACCCATCGACGCCCTGCAGGTCAGCCTCTTGACGCTCGCGGTCTGATTCAAAAAGGGTGCCTAAGAGGCTAGTTTAAAACTACTACTCAGTACGCCTGCAGATAGTACGCCTGCAGATATTCGCACAGACGATCGAGCCGCATTTTTAAACTGACCTCTAAAACACCAGAACCGCTACAGGTTGATGACGTTCGGAAATTCTCCTCAATAGATCAAGCGTAGTGGCGCAGGCGCTTCGCGAACTCTCGCAGGGCCTTAATGCCGCTTTGTTCGGCACGATGGCACCAGTCTTGCAATTGGGCTAGCAGCTGTTCGCGCGAGGCGTTCGAACGGTCCCACATCGAAACAAGGTCTTTGCGCAGCTGGAAGTAAGTATACATCTTTTGGCTGTTGGCGAAGATCTCGGGCAGCAAGCGCTTCTGCGGCTCATTCAGGCCCTTTTCGTCCTTGTGGAACCAGAAACGGGCAGCGCGCAGCAGTTGGTACTTTTCACCCGAACCGAGCTTCTTCAGATGCGCGAGCTCCTGGCGATAGGCGCACTTCACTGCCTTACCGTAGTTCGCCATCACTTCGTAGCGATTCGACAGCACGGCCTGCAGCGTTTCCTGGTCGACCACGGCTTTGCGTGCCACGAGGCGTGGCGTGGGCGCAATTTTCTTAACTTTGACGAGTTTGAACGCCGACAGGATGCGGATGTACATCCATCCGATGTCGAACTCGTACCACTTGTTCGAGAATTTCGCCGAGGTGGGGAAGGTGTGGTGGTTGTTATGCATTTCCTCGCCACCGATCACGATCCCCCAGGGAATCAGGTTCGTGCTCGCGTCGGCCGAGTTAAAGTTGCGGTAGCCCCAGAAGTGCCCGAGGCCGTTTACGACGCCGGCTGCCCAGAACGGGATCCAGATCATCTGTACGGCCCAGACCGACAGGCCGACGATGCCAAACAGTGCCATGTCAATCAGCATCATCAGGCTCACACCGAGGATCGTGTATTTCGAGTAGATGTTGCGCTCGATCCAGTCGTTCGGCGTACCGTGGCTAAACTTGCGCAGCGTTTCCTCGTTCTTGGCTTCGGCGCGATAGAGCTCGGCACCTTCGAGCAGCACCTTCCAGATGCCACGCGTCTGCGGGCTGTGCGGATCCTCTTCGGTCTCGCACTTGGCGTGGTGCTTGCGGTGGATGGCGGCCCACTGGCTGGTCAGCATGCCAGTAGACATCCACAGCCACAGCCGGAAGCAATGGCTGAGAGCCGGGTGCAGGTCGAGCGCACGATGCGCCTGACAGCGGTGGAGATAGATGGTGACGGCGATAATCGTGAGGTGCGTGGCCACAAGTGTGAACAGCACGATCTGCCACCACGAAAAATGCAGCAGCCCGTAGGCCAGGAATTCGAGCATAGAATTCAGCAAGGCTAGTTACCTGTAATCCAGAGACGGCGCTGATCACGACCACGCGCCGACGTCATAAAAATAAAAGCATATTGCGTGTAGACGAAGTATTACTGTATCCGTTCCAGGCAACTATCAAAAATGAATGATGGTGGTCTCAAACGTGAGGTGCAATACACTGCTAGTTATTGATCCGAAAGTCGTGATCTTGAAATTAAAGATTAATAGAGTGTGATTACGCTCTCACGAGCGATCCCAAAGAACAGGCAAGCAACAGCTATTTTTACATACTGCTCAGCAATGCGTGAACTTTATTCAAAATGCATAACAAAATTAGTTTGTGCGGCGTTGTTGCATAAATCGAGCGAGATCCATTGACGTTTACGCGCAACGGTCGCGGGGCCAGCCTCCTATCAAGTCAGATTCCAGAGTAACTGCCTAATTTTTGCCAAGAAAATGCGCAAGGACATACACAAGAAAGGTGAGCCGAAGGCACGCTACCGTGTCAGGAATTGGGCGGCCTATAATAAAGGCCTGATCAACCGGGGGAACATAACAATATGGATAGGTGAAGCCGTCCTTGCCAGAATACCCGATGCCATACCCACACGTGGTCGCCCGTGTGTATACGGCGATACGCTGATTCAGGCATTACTTGGCGTGAAGACCGTCTATTGACTGACCTTGCGCGCCCTGCAAGGTTTCACCCAAAGTCTGCGCGATTTGGTCTTCCCGAGCTTGCCGGTGCCGAATTACACCACGCTCTGTCGCCGGGCAAAAACGCTTGATGTCAAACTGCCGATCCTTCGTGACAATGAACCGATCCATCTGGTTGTCGACAGCACCGGTCTGAAGGTCTATGGAGAAGGTGAATGGAAGGTGCGCCAGCACGGCTACTCGAAGCGGCGCACGTGGCGTAAAGTCCATCTCGCGCTCAACGCGAATACAGGTCAAGTGCATGCCGCGCTCATGACGAATCAGAATGTGGCTGACGGTGACGCTCTGGCCAAGTTGCTCGACCAGATTCCACGCGAAGAACAAATCGATGTCATCGGCGGTGACGGTGCCTACCGACACCAAGCCATGCCATGCGGCCATTGCTGCACGCAGTGCTATTCCTTCGATTCCGCCACGCGAGGGTGCGGCTCATTGGCCAGCGGATATGCCCGGTGCGGCGTGGCGTAAATAACGCGGTTGATGCAATTGCCCGTGACGGTCGTCGAGAATGGAAGCAACACAGTGGCTACCACCGGCGATCGCTTGCCGAGAATGCGATGTATCGGTTCAAGACCCTCACCGGCCACACTGTCTCTGGGCGCGTCACATCGCCGCGCAGGCGACCGAGGTCGCCGTTCGCGTCGGCGTCATCAACCGCATGGCGGACCTCGCTCGTCCGCAATCCGTTCGTATCGCCTGAATTATGCCCGTCCGATGCCATGGCGTCCTCATGCTCGATTTATGCAACAACGTCCGTTTCAGGGACAGTGGGAGCGGTCCCCCTTCAGGCCACCCGGCCCGGCTCAGGCTTCTGCGGTACCGGCGCTGGCCCCCTGAATCAGGAAATGTTCACGATAGTACTTAAGTTCGTCGATCGATTCGTGGATGTCGGCTAGCGCAGTATGCATTGCGCGCTTCTGGAAACCTTTGTGGATCGCCGGCTGCCAGCGACGGCACAGCTCCTTGAGGGAGCTTACGTCGAGGTTCCGGTAATGGAAAAAGCTTTCTAGCTCAGGCATCCAGCGCGCCATAAAGCGGCGGTCCTGACAAATCGAGTTGCCGCACATCGGCGACTTGCCCGGCGACACGTATTGCGCTAGGAAGGCCTGGATCTGCGCGACCGCCTCGGCCTCGCGCACAGTGGAGGCGCGCACGCGGTCGATCAGGCCTGAGCGGTTGTGTGTCGCCTGGTTCCAGGCATCCATCTTCGCCAACGTTTCATCGCGCTGATAGATCGCCAACACCGGACCTTCCACGGTCTTGTCGAGCGTTGAGTTAGTGACGACCACGGCGATCTCGATGATACGGTCGCTCTCCGGGTTCAAACCCGTCATTTCCATGTCGAGCCAGACGAGATTGAGCTCGTTGCACCCGAGCGCTGCCTGGACGGTGGATTCAGGGAGTTTGGTCATACGGTTTCCTGGAAGATCGGCAGCGGAGAGCGCCCTGCCATGATGGTCGAAACCTGTTCGAAGTCTGATGAGCGAGCCCCGACCATAAGGAGACGTTGTTGTATAAATCGAGCGTGAAGATGCAATGGCATCGACGGGGGGTGTTGCCATTGCATCTTCACGCTCGATTTATACAACAATGCCCTTCGCGAGACGCTGCGCGACGCTGGCGCACTGCCTCGTACAGGTACACGCCGCTTGCCACCGAAACGTTCAGGCTCTCGACGCTTCCGGCCATTGGGATGTTCATCACGTCATCACAGGTATCGCGCGTGAGGCGACGCATGCCCTCGCCCTCGGCACCCATCACCAGTGCGACCGGGCCGTTCAGCTTGGTCTCGTAGAGGCTCGTGCTAGCATTATTGGCGGTACCGATCGCCCACACGCCAGCATCCTTGAGCTCGCGCAGCGCGCGCGCCAGGTTGGTAACAGTGATGTAAGGTACCGTATCGGCAGCGCCGCTGGCGACCTTGGCTGCCGTCGCGTTGAGGCCGACCGCGCGATTGCGCGGCGCTATGATGGCGTGTGCGCCGGTCGCATCGGCCACCCGCAGACAGGCGCCGAGATTATGCGGATCGGTCACGCCGTCGAGCACCAACAGTAGCGCCGGGCCCTGGATACCGTCGAGCAGCTCGGCTAGATTCTGCGCGAGCGGCAGGTCCTCGACGCGTGCCACCACGCCCTGATGGCGTTCGGTATGCGCTAGCCTCCAGAGGCGCGTCTCATCGGTCGCGATCAGCCGGGCCCGGGCCTCCCTCGCGGCGGCGAGGAAATCGACCATGCGGCGATCGTGTCGCGTCTGGTCGTATAAAATCTCGGCGACCGTCGACGCATTGTGGCGCAGCCGCGAGGTGACCGCGTGAAAACCGTAGACAACCTTCAAACGTGACATGACTGGAGCTACCTTCATCTGGGCGTGTCGCACTCGGCGCGCACTGCGCAATGGTAACATGCAAGCGCCGCGTGACCGGCGCCTGGACGGACAACGCGGCGTCAATATTTCTTGAGCGGTCGAGCTTTCTTGGCCGGCGATTTCGAGGTCAACCCACCTTTCTTCTTCGTGACGGAATGCGTGAGACGCGTTTCCTTGCCGGAAGGCGCGCTCGGGTTCGCCACAGGCTTCTTGCGACGTGCTTGCGGCTCGTCCACGTTCGAGGTAATGTCCGGCGGCATTGCCCGCAGGCACGAGCTGCCATGCTCAGCCACGACCCTTTCCGCACCGCGCGGCACCTTCATGGGCATGTCGTGCACCAGGCGGAAGTTAATCTTTCGCACATCGAGATCGACCCCGCTGACCTGAACGCGCACGCGATCTGACAGCCGGTAGCGGATGCCGCTGCGCTCGCCGCGCAACTCATTCTTGATCTCGTCGTACTGGAAGTAGTCGGAGCCGAGTTCAGTGATGTGAACCAGCGCTTCGATGAACAGCGTATCGAGCTGCACGAAGATGCCGAACGGCGTCACGCCATTAACCATCCCGCTGTATTCCTCACCAAGCTTGTCGCGCATGAAATAGCACTTGAGCCAGGCTTCGACGTCGCGCGCCGCTTCATCGGCGCGGCGCTCGTTGGCCGAGCAATGCCGACCGAGCTCTTCCCAGATCGCTTTGTTGCTGCAGGTATGATTGCGCGCGTCGTCTTCCTTCTGTATCGCGCGGGCACGTGGCGCGATTGCCGTGTTCAGCTCGACACCCTCCGGTGCCTTCGGCACATATTTCTGCCCCGCCAGGATCGCGTAAATCGAGCGGTGCGTGAGTAGGTCCGGATAACGCCGGATTGGGCTCGTGAAATGCGCGTAGGCATCGTAGGCGAGACCGAAGTGGCCGATGTTGTCTGGGCTGTAAACAGCCTGCTGCATCGAGCGCAGCAGCATCGGCTGCAGCATCTGCACATCGGGACGGTCTCGGATCTTTGCCATCAGCGCAGCGTAGTCGCTAGCGTGCGGGGTGTCGCTGCCGCCCAGCGTGAGCCCCATACCGCGCAGGAAAGAACGCAGGTTCTCGAGCTTCTCTGCGGTCGGGCCCGCGTGGATACGGTACAGACCCGGTTGCTTGTGACGCTTCATGAAATCGGCCGCGCAGACATTGGCGGCCAGCATACATTCCTCGATCAGCTTGTGCGCGTCATTGTGCTGGCGCGGCAGGATCTGCTCGATCTTGCCCTGCGCATTGCAGATGATGTAGGTTTCTGTAGTATCGAAGTCGATCGCGCCACGCTTCTGGCGTGCCCCGAGCAGCGCCTTGAACACGCCATAGAGATTCTGTAGGTAAGGCAGCAGCTCAGCGCGGCGCGCGGCCTCGGGCCCCTTGCTGTTACTAAGCAGAGTCGCCACTTCCGTGTAGGTGAGCCGTGCAGCCGAGTGGATCACAGCCGGGTAGAACTGGTAGCCCTGCACTTCGCCGCGCGAGGTTACCACCATGTCGCAGACCAGGGTGCAGCGATCTACCGCAGGATTCAGTGAGCACAGTCCGTTGGACAGCTTCTCGGGTAGCATCGGGATCACGCGGCGTGGAAAGTATACCGAGGTGCTACGCTCCAGTGCGTCGACATCGAGTACCTCACCCGGCTTTACGTAGTGCGAAACGTCGGCGATCGCGACGACTAGGCGGTAACCGTCTCCGCGGTCGACTTTCATCGGCTCGCAGTAGACGGCATCATCGAAGTCGCGCGCATCCTCGCCGTCGATCGTGACTAAAGGCACGTCGCGCAGGTCTACCCGGTAGCGTAGGTCGACCGGGGATACCTTGTCGGGCAGGGCCGCCGAGGCAGCTACGGCCGCCGGGCTGAATTCGTGCGGCACACCGTACTTGCGCACCGCGATCTCAATTTCCATGCCGGGATCGTTGATATCGCCGAGCACCTCGGTCACACGACCGAGCGGCTGCGCATGGCGGCTAGGGAAATCGGTCAGCTCGACCACTACCACCTGGCCGACCTTAGCCTGCTTGGCGTTCTGCGAGATCAGGATGTCGTGGCTGATCCGCTTGTCTTCGGGGGCTACGATCAGCGCGCCATTTTCGTTGAGCAGGCGACCGATTACACGCTTGTTGGCGCGATCGGTCACCTCGACTACATGTCCTTCCGGGCGACCGCGATGGTCGTAACGGACTATCCGCGCGAGCACGCGATCGTTGTGCATGACCTTCTGCATCTCGCTATTGGGCAGGAACAGGTCGTCCTGCCCGTCGTCGGGGATCAGGAAGCCGTAGCCGTCTCGATGGCCGTGCACTCGGCCTGCCACGAAGTTCGAAAGATGGGTAGTCAGTTGATAATGCCCACGCTTGTCGCGCCGGATCTGGCCGTCGCGTTCCATGGCGGCAACGCGCCGGAAGAAACTCTCGCGTTCCTGAAGCTTGATCGACAGCGCCTCGGCGATGTCGTGTGCAGCCAGCGGTGCGGCGCTCGTACGTAGCACGCCGAGAATTTCCTCGCGGCTCGGAATGGGATACGGATACTTGCTCAAGGGCTTATCTATGATTGTACTTATTGCTTGGAATTACCTGTCCTGTTCACACGATCGAACGCCAGGTTTCGAGCCATTCTATCACCCGTGACCGCGCCAAAAACTGCCAAGCGCAGATAGCCCCCTCCACGAGGGGCCCGTGGCCGGTGGGGCGTTTTGCATAAATCGAGCGCAAAAATACAATGGGCATTGACAGACATCGTTTCAGGCGATAAGAATGGATTCTGGACGAGCCGGGTCCACCATGTATGGTTGATGACGCTCATGTATCGTTGATAACGCTGACGAGAACGCCGACTTCGGTTGCCTGCGAGTCGATGTGACGCGCCACGAGACAGTTTTTCCTGTGAGCGTCTTGAACCGATACATCGCATTTTCGGCAAGCGATCGCCGGTGGTAGCCACTGTGTTGCTTCCATTCTCGACGACCGTCACGGGCAATTGCATCAACCGCGCCATTACGCCACGCCGCACCGGGCATATCCGCTGGCCAATGAGCGGAACCCTCGCGTGGCGGAATCGAAGGAATAGCACTGCGTGCAGCAATGGCCGCATGGCATGGCTTGGTGTCGTAGGCACCGTCACCGCCGATGACATCGATTTGTTCTTCGCGTGGAATCTGGTCGAGCAACTTGGCCAGAGCGTCACCGTCAGCCATATTCTGATTCGTCATTAACGCGGCATGCACTTGACCCATATTTGCGTTGAGCGCGAGATGGACTTTAGGCCACGTGCGCCGCTTCGAGTAGCCGTGCTGGCACACCTCTTCCATTCACCCTCGCCATAAACCTTCAGACCGGTGCTGTCGACCACCAGATGGATCGGTGCGTTGTCGTAAAAGATCGGCAGTTCGACATCATGCGTTTTTGTCCGGCGACAGAGCGTGGTGTAATTCGGCACCGGTAAGCTCGGGAAGGCCAGATCACCCAAAGTCTGCGCGATCTGGCGTTGTTGCATAAATCGAGCGTGAGGACGCAATAGCATCGACGGGCATAATTTCAGGCGATACGAACGGATTGCGGACGAGCGAGGTCCACCATACGGTTGATGACGCCCACGCGAACGGCGACCTCGGTCGCCTGTGAGTGGCGTTGTTGCATAAATTTAGCGAGAGCCGGTGACGTTTAGGCGCAACGGGGGCGTATCTGCTGGCCAATGAGCGGCACCCTCGCGTGGCGGAATCGAAGGAATAGCACTGCGTGCAGCAATGGCCGCATGGCATGGCTTTGCGGCGTAGTCACCGTCACCGCCGATGACATCGATTTGTTCGTCGCGTGGAATCTGGTCGAGCAACTTGGCCAGAGCGTCACCGTCAGCCACATCCTGAGGCGTCATTAGCGCAGCATGCACTTGAACCGTATTCGCATTGAGCGCGAGATGGACTTTACGCCACGTGCGCCGCTTCGAGTAGCTGTACTGGCGCACCTTCCATTCACCTTCGCCATAGACCTTCAAAAGGGTGCTGTCGACCACCAGATGGATCTGGTTCGTTCTCGCGAAGGATCGTCAGTTCGACATCAAGCGTTTTTTTCCAGATGACAGAGCGTAGTGTAATTTGGCACCGGCAAGCTCGGCCAGGCCAGATCACGCAGACTTTTGGTGAAACCTTGCAGGGCGCGCCACGTCAGTCGATAGACGGTCTTCACGCTAAGTAATGCCTGAATCAGGCGTATCGCCGTATAGACAGGGACGACCACGTATGGGTATGGCGTCAACTATTCTGGCAAAGATGGCTTCATTTATCTATATCGTCACGTTCCCCCGGTTGATCAGGCCTTCCTTATAGGCCGGGCGTTGTTGCATAAATCGAGCGTGAGGATGAAATGGAACGGATTGCAGACCTCGCTCGTCCGCAATGTGTTCGTATCGCCTGAAATTATGCCCGTCGATGCCATTGCGTCCTCGCGCTCGATTTATGCAACAACGCTTCCCGACGAGATGCTCAATGCTGACCTGAAAGTGAACGTGACAAAACAGGCCTTGGTACGGACCAACGGGCATCTCAAAAAAAGCGGTCATCAGCTATCTACGTCGCCTCCAGAAATCACTATAGCGTGTCGCTCTTTATTTTATGCACAAACCAATGCATTATGCAGTCTAAGTCAAGTTTACGTATTTCTGATAGATAAAAACGCGAAGGTGCTACGCACATATCGCGTAATCTCCTGGCAGAGATATGGTGCCGGCTGCAGGACTCGAACCCGCCACCTGTTGATTACAAATCAACTGCTCTACCAGATGAGCTAAGCCGGCACAATTTTAGATTTTACCTCATTTCACGATCTTGAGATGGGGTCGGTTTCTTTTTCCTGAGGAACCGCCATCATCGTTGGACGATGATGGCGGTTCTTTCACGCTTTTCGAGGGCGCAGTCGCATCCCACGTCACCTCGTCGGATGATGCCGGCGCGTCTGCAACAGTATCATCCTCGATTGCCGACTCGCCCGTCTCGTCCACGGTGGCGGCGCCATGGAAGGCCATGCCCTGCCCGTTTTCGCGCGCATAGATCGCTAGCACATTGGCGACCGGCACCTTGAGTGTTTGAGCCTTGCCCGAGAAACGCGCCGTGAACTCGATCCATTCGTTGCCCATCTGCAGCGCGTTGGTCGCCTCGAAGCTGATGTTCAATACGATCCCGCCGTCGCGCACATACTGTCTCGGCACGCATGTTGAGTTATCAACGCGTACCGCGATGTGGGGCGTATAGCCGTTGTCCGTGCACCATTCGTACAACGCGCGCAGCAGATACGGTTTGGTGGAAATCTCTTGCATCTGTAGCAGATCCGGTTGTTTAGAGGCCAATTTATTGATACGAGATTCAAGATCACGAATTTCGTATCAATAAAAATGCTGCTCAGCACGCTTGAAGATCTTCCAACAGACGAGCGAGCAGCCAAGTTTAAGGAACACATTCGTGAATGTCAGCGTGACGATTAAAGAAAATGAATAAACGACGGAAATTGTGGAGCTAAGAGTGGTGCATGCAGGCGGCGTTGTTGCATAAATCGAGCGGAAGCCGTTGACGTTTACGCGCAACGCTCGCCGGCCAGCCCCCTATCCAGTCAGATTCCAGAGTAACTGCCTCATTTTGCGAAGAAAATGCGCAAAGACATACACAAGACAGGTGAGCCGAAAGCACGCTACCGTGTCAGGAATTGGGCGGCCTATAATGCAGGCCTGATAAACTGGGGGAACGTGACGATATGGATAGGATAGATGAAGCCGTCTTTGCCAGAATACCCGCCAGAATACCCGACGCCATACCCACACGTGATCGCCCGTGTTTATAGGGCGATGCGCTGATTCAGGCATTACTTGGCGTGAAGACCGTCTATCGACTGACGTTGCGCGCCCCGCAAGGTTTCACCCAAAGTCTGCGTGATCTGGCCTGCCCGAGTTTGCCGGTGCCGAATTACACCACACTCTGTCGCCGGGCAAAAACGCTTGATGTCGAACTGCCGATCCTTCGGCGACAACAAACCGATCCATCTGGTTTTCTACAGCATCGGTCTGAAGGTCTATGGCGAAGGTGAATGGAAGGTGCGCCAGCACGGCTACTCGAAGCGGCGCACGTGGCGTAAAGTCCATTTTGCGCTCAACGCGAATACGGGTCAAGTGCATGCCGCGCTAATGACGAATCAGAATGTGGCTGACGCTGCCTACGACACCAAGCCATGCCATGCGGCCATTGCTGCACGCAGTACTATTCCTTCGATTCCACCACGCGAGGGTGCCGCTCATTGGCCAGCGGATATGCCCGGTGCGGCGTGGCGTAGCGCGGTTGATGCAATTGCCGGTGACGGTTGTCGAGAATGGAAGCAAGACAGTGGCTACCACCGGCGATCGCTTGCCGAGAATGCGATGTATCGGTTCAAGACCCTCACCGGCCACTGTCTCTAGGCGCGTCACATCGCCGCGCAGGCGACCGAGGTCGCCGTTCGCGCCGGCGTCATCAACCGCATGGCGGACCTCGCTCGTCCGCAATCCGTTCGTATCGCCTGAATTATGCCCGTCCGATGCCATGGCGTCCTCACGTTCGATGTATGCAACAACACCATCTTGAAATTAAGAATTTGGCCCTCATGTCTTGTTTTTTCAATGCCCATCACATGATGGGATGATTTTCCAATTTAAAGATCACAAATTGCGGATCAATTACTTATCATGAGCACTTCGGCTCCAGCCTTACCGTTTTTTCCCAACGTTGTTGGGCGTTGTTGCATAAATCGAGCGCGCGGACGCAATAGCATCGACGGACATAATTTCAAGATTATAAATTTTTGATCAATAACAGGGTGCTTGCTACGACTGTTACGTTACGCGTAAACGTCACTGGCTCTCGTTAGATTTATGCAACAATGCCCCGTCGATGCCATTGCGTCCGCGCGCTCGATTTATGCAACAACGGCGCTTGTCCTACTGAGCTTTTTTCACCGATGTTACGGGGGTCGGCGCGACGAAACGAACCACCATGGCTCGTCCGATGTTTACGGCATGAAAGAGCGGCGCCGGCCTGCCCAACGCGGCCCATGCCCCGTACCAAAAACGGACCAACCTTCCAAGCACGGCGGTGGTCGTGGCCCGTTGCGTGGGTCAGGCCCGTACCGCGCAGAAAACTATCATAGGGGGCTATCCATGCACGACAGCATCGTGAAACTCGGCAGGGTGATTTCGAATGTCGGAAGCCCCCGATTTTTCTCGACCATGCAGCAGTTAATCGAAGGCGTTGTCGAGAGCGAGCTGCATCAGGTCGCTCTCCGGTGCCGCGATCCGCATCACGGGCGGCAGCTCAGCACCGCCACGCTACACGGCCCGGAACTGCAGGAACGCGCGCTCGGGGGCCTGCTGCCCGCACCCTCCTCAGATCAGGACGGCCCGCGCTTGATCCCGCTCGCGCCGCATTCGACCGAGCCGGGCAAAACCGCGCCTGCTCCCAGCCATCGCTGCCTGATGCTGATGCGCCGCGCGCAGGTGGATTTCGTGGTGCTACTGCAGCGCGGCGGCGAGCGCAGTGAGTTTCGGCCCGAGGAACTCGCCGCGCTCGGCGAACTGTCGAAGGCGCTGTTGCCACTGGTCGAACAGCATGTCTCGATGCAGCCGCCTGCGGTCTCCGATGCGTCGACGACCCATGACGGCGAACCATGGCCTCTGTCCAGCCGGGGTGCCGACACGCTGTTGCAGCGCTTTCGTGCGCGCCTCGACCAGCAGAACATCACGCTGTCGCTGCGCGAGCAGCAGGTCTGTTTGCTGAACCTGTCCGGCTATACGCTACCGGCGATCTGCGACGAGTTGGATCTGCGAGCGGGTACCGTCGAAACCTACCTGAAGCGCGCGCGTCTCAAACTTGGCCTGAGCGGGCGGCACGGCTTGTCGCGCTGGATGATCGAATAGACTGGGTGCGTTGGCCGCAAGCGGCCCACGCACCGGCCCATGCATTCATGCATGCGTCGCCGCCGCCCCCCGCGTTGGCCCCCCCTCGGAGCGCGGCGCGATAGGCCGTGCCGCTGCTGCGGCAGCTCACCAGCAGGCAGGCTGGCGAAGGCTGTGCAACTTTTCTGTGCAACTTTTTTCTGTAAAAAAGAATAGGCAATTCCACCGTGATGTTCTGGTCAGGCGTTCATGTTGAAATAGATCTTGTCGATCATCCACTCTTCGTCGCATTCGGCCAGCAACGCGGAGAAGAGAGGCAGGCGGGACATTGTATTCGGGACGATCGACGCAACGCACGCACATCCACATCCTTTAATCTCGCGCTTGATTCGTTCAAAACCGGTGGTCATACGCACGCGTACACGATGGGATTGCGGCATGTCAAAAGCTGCAAAGCCTTCAGGCAAAATATCTTGAGCCCATTGCGTAAGTGTGGGCATATCGTTCGACCAAGCCTCGACGGCCTGCTTCAGAAGTCGTTCGGCTTCAGCTCGAACCGGCACACATTGAAGATCGCGAAAATGCCCAGAGCGGCTGGTTGACGTTGATCGAGGCGAGGAATATAGGCCTGCACATTTTGCTACAGGTAAAACTGGCAGCGTTGCCGCGGAACAGCGTTGTTGCATAAATCAAGCGCGAGGACGCAATGGCATCGACGGGCATATTGATCACGAATTTCGGATCAATAATTTCAGGCGATATGAACGGATTGCGGACGAGCGAGGTCCGCAATCCGTTCCATTGCGTCCCTCACACTCGATTTATGCAACAACGCCCCGCGGAACACTGGGCAGAACAGCCCGGTGGGCGGCTTTCAAGACTGGTGCTGTCGGCCACCAGGTGGATCGGTTTGCTGTCGCGAAGGATCGGCAGTTCGACATCAAACGTTTTTCCCGGCGACAGAGCGTGGTGTAATTCGGCACCGGCAAGCTCGGGAAGGCCAGATCGCGCAGACTTTGAGTGAAACCTTGCAGGGCGCGCAACGTCAGTCGATAGACGGTCTTCACGCCAAGTAATGCCTGAATCAGCGCATCGCCGTATAGACACGGGCGACCACGTGTGCGTATGGCGTCGGGTATGCTGGCAAGGAGGGCTTCATCTATCCATATCGTCACGTTCCCCCGGTTGATCAGGCCTTCATTATAGGCTGCCCAATTCCTGACACAGTAGTGTGGTGTGCCTTCGGCTCACCTATTTTGTGTATGTCTTTGCGCATTTTCTTGGCAAAAATTAGGCAGTTACTCTGAAATCTGACTTGATAGGGGGCTGGCCCCGCGACCGTTACGCGTAAACGTCAACGGCTTTCGCTCGATTTATGCAACAACGCCTTTATGAGCAACTAGCGATGTATTGTACATTACTCCTGAAACCACCCAGTTTTGCAATAACCATGGCAGCCTCACGGCGCGCCTCGGCGTCGGCCGCCAGGACGTCGTCTAGACCATCAGGCTCGCGATTCGTCAGATGGTTGAGCACCGCGTCGACCGTGATCGCAATGTCCATGAAGCTAATCCAGCGCTTCAGAAAAGCCTCTACCGCCAGTTCGTTGACGGCATTAAGCACCGTGCTGGCCACCCCGCCCGCGTCGAGCGCCTGGATCGCTAGGGCTAGGCAGGGAAAGCGCTGAAAGTCGGGCTTCTCGAAGTTCAGGGTAGCGACCTGGGCCATGTCGAGCTGCGCGACGCCGGCGTCGACGCGCTCAGGGAAGGCCAGCGCATGCGCGATCGGCGTGCGCATATCGGGGTTGCCCAGCTGCGCGAGCACCGAGCCGTCCTTGTAGGAAACTAGCGAATGGATTACACTCTGCGGGTGGATCAGCACTTCGATGCGCTCGCTCGGCAGGCCGAAAATCCAGTGCGCCTCGATTACCTCCAGGCCCTTGTTCATCATGGTGGCTGAGTCCACCGAGATCTTGCGGCCCATCGACCAGTTCGGGTGTTTGCAGGCCTCGTCCGGCGTCACGTCGACCAGAGTGGCCGGCTCGCGGGTGCGGAACGGACCGCCCGATGCGGTCATGATGATTTTGGCGATGCCGCCGTGCTCAGCGATATCGCGCGGCATGCACTGGAAGATCGCGTTATGCTCACTATCGACCGGCAGCAGGGTCGCGCCATGGTCGCGCACTGCGTCCATAAAGATCGAGCCCGACATCACCAACGATTCCTTGTTGGCCAGCAGGATACGCTTTCCGGCACGTGCGGCAGCTAGGCTTGAGGCCAGGCCGGCGGCACCAACGATCGCGGCGACCACCGTATCGCAACCCTCGGCCCGGGCGCTCTCGGCCAGCGCGTCCGGGCCATGGGCGACCTGGGTACGGCTGCCTGCCGCGCGTAGCTTGGCCTCGACCGCGGCGGCAGTTTCCGCCGAGCCGACTACGGCTACTTCGGGATGGAACTTCAGGCACTGCTCGACGAGCTTTTCGCCGTTGCGGTGCGCGCTCAGCGCATAGACCGAGAAGCGGTCCGGGTGACGCGCGACGACGTCGAGCGTGCTGTCTCCGATCGAGCCCGTCGAACCGAAGATGGTCAGGCGTTTTTGCATGATGAAAGTCTAGGGTCTTTTTACATTTTGTCTTTTGCGCGAGCGGGCCAAGATGATCCGAACGTGTAGCGGATCCACTTGTTCAGACACGCTTTTGTAATCAGGCTTCGAGCGTCAAGAGGCGGGCCTGAAGGAGGCATTTTTGCATCAATCGAGCGTGCGGACGCAATGGCATCGGCAGATCAATAATTTCAGGCGATACGTTGATTCAGACATTACTTGGCGTGAAGACCGTCTATCGACTGACGTTGCGCGGCCCTGCAAGGTTTCACCCAAAGTCTGCCCGATCTGGCCTTTCCGAGCTTTCCAGTGCCAAATTACACCACGCTCTGTCGCCGAAAAAACGCTGGATGTCGAACTGCCGTTCCTGCGCAACAACGAACCAGATCCATCTGGTGGTCGACAGCAGCGGTCTGAAGGTTTATGGCGAAGGTGAATGGAAGGGGTGTGTATGTCAGCACGGCTACTCGAAGCGGCGCACGTGGAGTCAAGTCCATCTCGCACTCAACGCGAATACGGGTCAAGTGCATGCCGCGCTAATGATGAATCAGAATGTGGCTGACGGTGACGCTCTGGCCAAGTTACTCGGCCAGATTCCACGCGAAGAACAAATCGATGTCATCGGTGGGGCGTTGTTGCATAAATCAAGCGCGAGGACGCAATGGCATCGACGGGCATATTGATCACGAATTTCGGATCAATAATTTCAAGCGATATGAACGGATTGCGGACGAGCGAGGTCCGCAATCCGTTCCATTGCGTCCTCACACTCGATTTATGCAACAACGCCCATCGGCGGTGACGGTGCCTACGACACCAAGCCATGCCATGCGGCCATTGCTGCACGCAGTGCTATTCCTTCGATTCCGCCACGCGAGGGTGCCGCTCATTGGCCAGCGGATATGCCCGGTGCGGCGTGGCGTAATGAGGCGGTTGATGCAATTGCCCGTGACGGTCGTCGAGAATGGAAGCAAGACAGTGTGGCTACCACCGGCGATCGCTTGCCGAGCATGCGATGTATCGGTTCAAGACCCTCACCGGAAACTGTCTCTGGGCGCGTCACATCGACGCGCAGGCGACCGAGGTCGCCGTTCGAGTCGGGCGGTCATCAACCTGACTGGCGGACCTCGCTCGTCCGCAATCCGTTCGTATCGCCTGAAATTATCCCCGTCGATGCCATTGCGTCCTCACACTCGATTTATGCAACAACGCCGAGGCTGGACAACGTGTATGAGCGGTGTCTCCGTGCGCGAAGCCACTCTGCTTGCGTTCGACTATGGCGAAAAACGCATCGGCGTGGCCGTCGGCAATACGCTGACGCGCACGGCACGCACGCACGTTATCGTGTCCAACCTGAATCGAGCATATCGTTTCAAGGCCGTTGACGCGCTGATTTCCGAGTGGCGACCGGACGCGCTGGTGGTCGGCCTGCCGATGCACCCGGACGGTACGCCACACGAGATGACGCAGCAGGCCAGGCGCTTCGGCAATCAACTGAATGGCCGCTTTCATCTCCCCGTGATCTGGATCGACGAGCGCTACTCGTCGGTCGAGGCGCGCGTCGGTTTGTGCGCGCGCGGCGTGAAGGCCGATGCGGCTATTGATGCCGAGGCTGCCCGCGTGATTCTTCAACACTATCTCGACCAGTTGGTTGCCCGACCATCATGAGTTCCATTGACGCCGAAGCACTTTACCGTTCGCTGCTCAACCAGATCCACGGCACCTACGGCCCAGCGGTCTTTACGGCCAGCAACGGCCCAGCGACCGCCGGCATCCACAGCAGGCGGTGCCCCTCCAGGTCGCGCGTCTGCCGTGCAACTTGGAGAGGCACCGGGCTTCAGTGTAGGGCGTTGTTGCATAAATCGAGCGAGATCCGTTGACGTTTACGCGCACCGGTCGCTGGGCCAGCCCCCTATCAAGTTAGATTCCAGGGTAACTGCCTAATTTTTCCAAGAAAATGCGCAAGAACATACACAAGACAGGTGAGCCGAAGGCACGCTACCGTGTCCAGGAATTGGGCGGCCTATCATGAAGGCCTGATCAACAGGGGGAACGTGACGATATAAATAGATGAAGCCGTCTTTTCCAGAATACTCGACGCCATACACCTACGCGTGGTCGCCCGTGTCTATACGGCGATACGCTGATTCAGGCATTACTTTGCGTGAAGACCGTCTATCGACTGACGTTGCGCGCCCTGGAAGGTTTCACCCAAAGTCTGCGCGATCTGGCCTTCCCGAGCTTGCCGGTGCCGAATTACACCACGCTCTGTCTCCGGGCCAAAACGCTTAATGTCGAACTGCCGATCCTTGACAACAACCAGATCCATCTGGTGGTCGGCAGCACTGGTCTGAAGGTCTATGGCGAAGGTGAATGGAAGGTGCGTCAGCACGGTTACTCGAAGCGGCGCACGTGGCGTAAAGTCCATCTCGCGCTCAACGCGAGTACGGGTCAAGTGCATGCCCCGCGCTAATGACGAATCAGAATGTGGCTGACGGTGACGCTCTGGCCAAGTTGCTTGACCAGATTCCACGTGAAGAACAAATCGATATCATCGGCGGTGACGGTGCCTACGACACCAAGCCATGCCATGCGGCCATTGCTGCACGCAGGGCGTTGTTGCATAAATCGAGTGTGAGGATGCAATAGCATCGACGGGCATAATTTTAGGCCATACGAACGGCTTGCGGACGAGCGAGGTCCGCCATACGGTTGATGACGCCGACGCGAATGGAGACCTCGGTCGCCTGCGAGGCGATGTGACGCGCCCAGAGACAGTTGCCGGTGAGGGTCTTGAACCGATAGATCGCATTCTCGGCAAGCGATCGGCGGTGGTAGCCACTGTCTTGCTTCCATTCTCGACGACCGTCACGGGCAATTGCATCAACCGCGCCATTACGCCACGCCGCACCGGGCATATCCGCAGGCCAATGAACGGCACCCTCGCGTGGCGGAATCGAAGGAATAGCACTGCGTGCAGCAATGGCCACATGGCATGGCTTGGTGTCGTAGGCACCATCACCGCCGATGACATCGATTTGTTCTTCGCGTGGAATCTGGTCGAGCAACTTGGCCAGAGCGTCACCGTCAGCCAAATTCTGATTCGTCATTAGCGCGGCATGCACTTGACCCGTATTCGCGTTGAGCGCGAGATGGACTTTACGCCACGTGCGCCGCTTCGAGTACCCGTGCTGGCGCACCTTCCATTCACCTTCTCCATAGACCTTCAGACCGGTGCTGTCGACAACCAGATAGATCGGTTCATTGTCACGAAGGATCGGCAGTTCGACATCAAGCGTTTTTGCCCGGCGACAGAGCGTGGTGTAATTCGGCACCGGCAAGCTCGGGAAGGCCAAATCGCGCAGACTTTGGGTGAAACCTTGCAGGGCGCGCAACGTTAGTCGATAGACGGTCTTCATGCCAAGTAATGTCTGAATCAGCGTATCGCCGTATAGACACGGGCGACCACGTGTGGGTATGGCATCGGGTATTCTGGCAAGGACGGCTTCATCTATCCATATTGTTACGTTCCCCCCGGTTGATCAGGCCTTCATTATAGGCCGCCCAATTCCTGGACACGGTAGCGTGCCTTCGGCTCACCTGTCTTGTGTATGTTCTTGCGCATTTTCTTGGAAAATTAGGTAGTTACCCTGGAATCTGACTTGATAGGGGGCTGGCCCCGCGATCGTTGCGCGTAAACGTCAACGGATCGCGCTCGATTTATGCAACAACGCCGCACGCAGTGCTATTCCTGCGATTCCGCTACGCGAGGGTGCCGCTCATTGGCTAGCGGATATGCCCGATGCGGCGTGGCGTAATGGCGCGGTTGATGCAATTGCCCGTGACGGTCATCGAAGATGGAAGCAATACAGTGGCTACCACCGGCGATCGCTTGCCGAGAATGCGATGTCTCGGTTCAAGACCCTCACCGGCAACTGTTTCTCGGCGCGTCACATCGACGCGCAGGCGACCAAGGTCGCCGTTCGCGTCGGCCTCATCAACTGCATGGCGGACCTCGCTCGTCCGCAATCCGTTCGTATCGCCTGAAATTATGCCCGTCGATGCCATTGTGTCCTCGCGCTCGATTTATGTAACAACGCCCTTGAAAACCTGAAGGTTCATCACCCTCAGCCGGTCAGGGCGTGGTTGGCCAAGCATGGCGACAAGATCGAGGTATTTTACCTGCCGTCGTACAGTCCGGAGCTCAATCCAGACGAGATGCTCAACGCAGATCTGAAGCGAACGTGACGCAGCAAACTCCGGTGCGAACCAAAGAAAATCTCAAGGAGGCCGACATGAGCCATGGCATTGTTGCAGTGTTCTTGCATAAATCTGGTGAGGCCCTAGGTGGGAGGAGCGGACACGGTGTCTGCCACCGCGCTATAATCGCGCCATGAACGCCGCCACCGAAACCGCCCTCGCCCCCGACATCTATCGCCAGCGCCGTACGCGCGTGCTCGCTGCGCTGCGCGAGGCGGGCGGCGGCGTCGCGATCGTCCCTACCGCCCAGGAAGTGATGCGCAATCGCGATGCCGGTTATCCTTTTCGGCACGATAGCTACTTCTATTATCTGAGCGGCTTCGCCGAACCCGACGCGCTGCTGGTGCTGGATGCGAGCAACGCAGAGGGCGAGTCTCAATCGATCCTGTTCTGTCGTGCGAAACATCCTGAGCGCGAGATCTGGGAAGGTTTCCGCTACGGGCCTGAAGCTGCGCGCACGGCCTTCGGCTTTGACGCCACCTTCCCCAACGACGCGCTCGACACCGCGCTGCCGCGCCTGCTGGCTAACGCGGGCGCGATATACTACCGCTTCGGTGCCTCGCCCGAGTTTGAGCGCAAGCTTGCCGACTGGCTCAAGGCGGTGCGCGCTAAGGCTCGCTCGGGCGTGGTCGCGCTGGCCTCCGCGCATGATCTCGGGCCGCTGCTCGACGAGATGCGGTTGGTGAAAGACGCCCACGAGCAAGCTATCATGCGCCGTGCGGCCAGCATCTCGGCCAGCGCCCATCGGCGCGCGATGGCGACCACGCGCCCCGGCATCCGAGAATACGAACTCGAGGCCGAGCTGCTGCACGAATTCCGCCGCCACGGCTCGACCGGGCCCGCCTATGGCTCGATCGTCGCGGTCGGTGCCAATGCCTGCGTGCTGCACTACCCAACGGGCAACGCGGTGGCGCGCGACGGCGACTTGATCCTGATCGACGCGGCCTGCGAACTGGAGGGCTACGCTTCGGACATTACCCGCACCTTCCCTACCAACGGTAAATTCTCGGGCCCGCCGCGCGCGCTCTACGACATCGTGCTGGCCGCGCAGGCAACCGCCGTTGCGGCCACGCGCCCCGGCGTGCCCTTCGAAGCACCGCACGAGGCGGCGCTGCGCGTGGTTGCCCAGGGCCTGCTTGACACCGGTATCGTGTCTAAGTCGTGCTGCGCGAACGTCGATGATATGCTCGCCGAGCGCGCCTACGAGCGCTTCTACATGCACCGTACCAGCCATTGGCTCGGCATGGATGTGCACGATTGCGGCGACTACCGCCAGCGCGACGCCGAACGCGACGCACAGGGCATGCTGCCGTGGCGCTTGCTGCGCGAGGGCATGGCACTGACCATCGAGCCGGGCCTTTACGTGCGCGCGGCTGCCGACGTGCCCGCTGAATTCCACGACATTGGCATTCGCATCGAGGATGATGCTTTCGTGACGGTCGACGGCTGCGAGCTGATCACGCGCGAAGTGCCGGTGGCGATCGACGAGATCGAGGCGCTGATGCGCGACGCCTGCGGCAACGCGGGCAGGCTCGTACGATGACGTCGGCTTCCTCCTCCGCTCGGTGCGCCGCAGATATCGCCATCGTCGGAGCGGGCCCGGTCGGGCTCGCTCTAGCCGGCTGGCTGGCGCGGCGCAGCGCGACGCAGGCGCTGTCGACGGTGCTGGTCGATGCGCGCGATCCCTCGGCGAGCTTCGGCGACCCGCGCGCGATTGCGGTTTCGTATGGTAGCCGGATGCTGCTCGGCGCGCTCGGCTGGCCCGCCGACGCGACGCCGATCCGCCATATCCACGTCTCGCAGCGCGGCCACTTCGGTCGCACCCTGATCGACCGCGCCGAGCACGGCGTCGATGCGCTTGGTTATGTGGCGCGCTACGGCTCGCTGGTCGACGCGCTGGCGCGCGCGGTGTACGGCACTAGCATACAATGGCTGACCTCCACCAGTGCGCGCACGCTACAGCAGGATGCCGAGGGCGTGACGGTCACGCTGGACTCTCCGCAGGGCGAGCGTGTGCTGTGCGTGCGCGCGCTGGTCAACGCCGAGGGCGGCTTATTCCAGGACGCGCCACGCGAGGGTGCCAGTGATACGCGCCATCGCCGCGACTACGCACAGACGGCGATCGTCGGCACGGTGAGCGTCTCGGCACCAAAGCCAAACGTGGCCTGGGAACGCTTCACTGCCGAAGGCCCGCTTGCACTGCTGCCCACCGGCGGTACCAGCCAAGCCGACTACGCTCTGGTCTGGTGTTGCTCGCCCGCTGAGGCTACTCGCCGCGCGGCGCTGCCCGACGAGGCCTTCGTCCGCGAACTGGGCATCGCCTTTGGAGAGCGCATGGGCCGCTTCACGCGCGTCGTCGGTCGTGCGGCCTTCCCGCTCGGCCTGGCTATCGCGCCGACCTTGGCCAAGGGCCGCGTCGCGATCGTCGGCAACGCCGCCCAGACACTGCACCCGGTGGCGGGCCAGGGTTTGAACTTGGGCCTGCGCGACGCACACACGTTGGTGGATGCGTTCTCCGAGCACGGCACCACGCCGCGCGCGCTGGCTGCCTTTAATGCGCGACGCGCGCTCGACCGCCGCCTCACGATCGGCGCAACCGATACGCTGGCGCGTCTGTTTACGGTCGAATCGCGCGCACTCGGGGCACTATGCGGCGCGGCACTGAGCGCGCTCGAATTCGTGCTGCCGCTCAAGAGGGCGATCGCGCGCCAGATGATGTTTGGTCAGCGACGCTGAGGGCGCCCGCAGGGGGGGGATGCGGGGGTGCGGGCCCGACCGGCCACGGAGCCACCTTGATTTCTCAGCTACGTGCGCTGCGCGAATTGCGCCGTCCGCCGTAGCGCGCCATTATCGCATTTTCTGACATCTTCCCCTCCTGATTTATCCAGAATGCGTGATCTTGAATTAAATTACATAGCGAATTGGTTTATGCATGAAATAGGCGTTGTTGCATAAATCGAGCGAAATCCGTTGATGTTTACGCGCAACGGTCGCGGGGGCCAGCCTCCTATCAAGTCAGATGCCAGAGTAACTGCCTAATTTTTATCAAGCCAATGCGCAAGGACATACACAAGAAAGGTGAGCCGAAGGCACGCTACCATGTCAGGAATTGGGTGGCCTATAATGAAGGCCTGATCGACCGGGGGAACATAACAATATGGATAGATGAAGCCGTTCTTGCCAGAATACCCGATGCCATACCTACACGTGGTCGCGCCGTGTCTATACGGCGATACGCCTGATTCAGGCATTACTTGGCGTGAAGACCGTCTATCGACTGACGTTGCGCGCCCTGCAAGGTTTCACCCAAAGTTTGGGCGATCTGGCCTTCCCGAGCTTGCCGGTGCCGAATTACACCACGCTCTGTCGCCGGGCAAAACGCTTGATGTCGAACTGCCGATCCTTCGTGACAATGAACCGATCTATCTGGTTGTCGACAGCACCAGTCTGAAGGTCTATGGAGAAGGTGAATGGAAGGTGGGTGCGCCAGCACGGCTACTCGAGGCGGTGCACGTGGCGTAAAGTCCATCTCGCGCTCAACGCGAATATGGGTCAAGTGCATGCCGCGCTAATGACGCATCAGAATGTGGCTGACGGTGACGCTCTGGCCAAGTTGCTCGACCAGATTCCACGCGAAGAACAAATCGATGTCATCGGCAGTGACGATGCTTACGACACCAAGCCATGCCATGCGGCCATTGCTGCACGCAGTGCTATTCCTTCGATTCCGCCACGCGCTGATGCCGTTCATTGGCCAGCGGATATGCCCGGTGCGGCGTGGCGTAATGGCGCGGTTGATGCAATTGCCCGTGACGGTCGTCGAGAATGGAAGCAAGACAGTGGCTACCACCGGCGATCGCTTGCCGAGAATGCGATGTATCGGTTCAAGACCCTCACCGGCAACTGTCTCTGGGCGCGTCACATCGACTCGCAGGCGACCGAGGTCTCCATTCGCGTCGGCGTCATCAACCGTATGGCGCGGACCTCGCTCGTCCGCAATCTGTTCGTATCGCCTGAAATTATGCCCGTCGATGCTATTGCATCCTCATACTCGATTTATGCAACAACGCCTCTTCGCGTGGAATCTGGTCGAGCAACTTGGCCAGAGCGTCAGCGTCAGCCACATTCTGATTCGTCATTAGCGCGGCATGCACTTGACCCGTATTCGCGTTGAGCGCGAGATGGACTTTACGCCACGTGCGCCGCTTCGAGTAGCCGTGCTGGCGCACCTTCCATTCATCTTCTCCATAGACCTTCAGACCGGTGCTGTCGACAACCAGATAGATCGGTTCATTGTCACGAAGGATCGGCAGTTCGACATCAAGCGTTTTGCCCGGCGACAGAGCGTGGTGTAATTCGGCACCGGCAAGCTCGGGAAGGCCAGATCGCCCAAACTTTGGGTGAAACCTTGCAGGGCGCGCAACGTCAGTCGATAGACGGTCTTCACGCCCAGTAATGTCTGAATCAGCGTATCGCCGTATAGACACGGGCGACCACGTGTGGGTATGGCGTCGGGTATTCTGGCAAGGACAGCTTCATCTATCCATATTGTTACGTTCCCACGGTTGATCAGGCCTTCATTATAGGCCGCCCAATTCCTGACACGGTAGCGTGCCTTCGGCTCACATGTCTTGTGTATGTCCTTGCACATTTTCTTGTCAAAAATTAAGCAGTTACTCTGGAATCTGACTTGATAGGGGGCTGGCCCTGCGATCGTTGCGCGTAAACGTCAACGGATCTCGCTCGATTTATGCAACAACGCCCCCCGTGCATATCCGCTTGTCGACGTGCGACGCAATTTCTTCACTTCCGTCATAGACCCCTCACTTTCATCCGCACAATATATCTACTTGACACAAATTTTCCAACTGGAATAATTCTCCCGCTCGGAATAATTTGGATCTCGGAATGTCGTCGACCACTCAAGAACAGCCGAAAGAAAATCGTCAAAAAATCTCGGAATCCGCGCCAAAGCGGCCTTCTCGCCAGCGCAACGTCCTGATTTTCATCGCGATCGCCACGGCGATTGCCGGCCTGGTCTGGCTGGCACACTGGTGGACCGTTGGTCGCTTCATCGAATCGACCAACGATGCCTACCTGCAGGCCGACAGCATGACAGCCGCACCGAAGGTGTCGGGCTACGTGACCGCCGTCTATGTGCGTGACAACCAGAGCGTCAAGGTCGGCGACCCGCTGGTGAAGCTCGACGTCCGCCAGTATCAGGTTTCCATGCAGAATTCGCAGGCAAGCGTCGATGCGTGGCGCGCCAACATTGCGCGCACCCAGGCCGACATTGCCCAGCAGCACGCCAACCTTGCACAGACGCAAGCCCAGGCCCGAGTGTCGAGCATCAACTTGCAGCACGCCAGCGAGGAATACGCGCGGTATGCCCCGCTGGGGGGCATCGGTGCCGAAACGCACGAGCGTATCGCTGACCTGAAAAGCGTGCGTGACCAGGCACGGGCCACGCTGGCGGCGAATAACGCCTCGATTGCGGCGGCCCGCGCCCAGATCAACTCCAGCACCGCACAGCTGCGGCAGGCCCAGGCCCAGCTCGAGGCGGCTCAGGCCAGCGCCGCGCAATCGCAGCTCGACCTCGACAATACGGTGGTGTGCAGCGCGCTGGACGGTCGTGTGGGCGACCGCACGGTGCGCGTCGGCCAGTATGTGCAGCCCGGCACGGGCCTATTGACGGTGGTGCCGGTGCAGGACATCTACCTGGTCGCCAACTTCAAGGAAACCCAGGTGGGCCGCATGCGGGTGGGTCAGCCGGTCACTCTACACGTGGACGCGCTGCCCGATCGCGCGTTGTACGGGAAGGTTGATAGCTTTTCGCCGGGCACCGGCTCGCAGTTCGCGCTGCTTCCACCGGACAACGCCACCGGCAACTTCACCAAGATCGTGCAGCGTGTACCGGTGCGCATTCACATCGATACCGATGACGAGACCCGCCATGTGCTGCTCCCGGGCCTGTCGGTGAACGTCGACGTCGACACCCGTGACGACGGGCTGCATCATGGCTGAAGCCGCCACGCCCACCGCCGCGCTGCATCCCGAGCGCGCTAGCGTGACCGACTGGATCGCGGCGGCCGCCGGCGCGCTAGGCGCTCTGATGGCCATGCTCGACATCTCGATCACCAATTCGGCTCTGCCGCAGATCCAAGGCGAGATCGGCGCGACCGGCACCGAGGGCACCTGGATCTCCACCGGCTATCTGATGTCGGAAATCGTGATGATCCCGTTGGCCGCATGGCTCACGCGCGTGTTCGGGCTGCGCAACTTTCTACTAGTCTCGGCGGCGTTGTTCATCGCCTTCTCGCTGATGTGCGGCTGGTCGGGCACGCTGGCGCTGATGATCGCTGGTCGAATTGGCCAAGGCTTCACCGGCGGTGCGATGGTTCCTACCGCGCAGACCATCATCCGCACCCGGCTACCGGTTTCGCAGCTGCCGGTGGGCATGACCCTGTTCGGCCTGATTGTGCTGCTCGGGCCGCTGTTCGGCCCAGTGCTGGGCGGCTGGCTAGCTGATAACGTGAGCTGGAGCTGGTGCTTCTTCATCAACTTGCCGGTCTGTCTGATCCTGATCGCTCTGCTGGTACTCGGCCTCCCTTCCGAAAAGCCGCAATGGCCGCAGTTCTTTAGCGCCGACTGGGTCGGCATCGTGGGCCTGTCGATCGGGCTCTCCTCGCTGACAGTAGTGCTCGAGGAAGGCCAGCGCGAGCGCTGGTTCGAATCGTCAATGATCACCACGCTGAGCTGGATCACCTGCGCCGGCTTTGTGTTGATTGCGATCTCACAGTTCACTTCCAGGCGACCGATACTGCGGCTCGCGCTAATGCGCAACCCGCGCTACGCCAGCGTGATCGTGATTGTCGCGGCGGTGGGAGCAGGCCTGTACGGCGTGTCCTACCTGCTGCCGCAGTTCCTCGCTATCGTCTCGGGCTATAACGCTGAGCAGGCCGGCGAGATCATGCTGCTCTCGGGCCTGCCCGCCTTCCTGATGATGCCGATTTTGCCGAAGCTGCTCGGCAAGGTGAACGATCGGATTTTGGTGATCTCTGGGCTGATGCTGTTCTTCCTGAGCTGCATGCTCGACATCTCGCTGACCGCGCAAAGCGTTGGCCATGACTTCGTTTGGTCGCAGCTGATCCGCGGCGTGGCGCAGATACTGGCGATGATGCCGCTCAACCAGGCTTCGATGGCAGCCGTACCGCGTGAGGCATCGGGCGACGCGGCGGGCCTCTACAACATGGCCCGCAACCTGGGCGGCTCGATCGGCCTGGCCATCATCGGCACCATCATCGACCGACGCACTACCTATCACACCGCCACCATTCGCGAATCGGTCACCGCCAACTCGCTGATCGGCCAGGACCGCATCTCACAGTACGCGGCCAACTGGTTCTCGCATACCGGCGACCTGGTCTACTCGCAGGTATGCACGCTCGGCCAATTGGCCCAGCAGATCAACGTGCAGGCTATTGTGATGACCTATGCAGAAACCTTCTACCTGCTCGGACTGGCGCTGATCGCCTGCGTGCCACTGGCCCTGCTGCTCCGCACGCCGCCGCGCAACGGGCCGCCACCGTCCTCGTCCGGCCACTGAGGCGTTGTTCTATAATTTTAGCGAGAGTCGGTGACGTTTACGCGCAACGGTCGGGCCAGCGCCCTGTTATCAAGTCAGATTCCAGAGTAACCGCCTAATTTTTTCCAAGAAAATGCGCAAGGACATACACAAGACAGGTGAGTCGAAGGCACGCTACCGTGTCAGGAATTGGGCGGCCTATAATGCAGGCCTGATCAACCGGGGGAACGTGACGATATGGATAGAGGAAGCCGTCCTTTCCAGGATACCCGACGCCATACCAATACGTGGTCGCCTGTTTTTATACAGCGATGCGCTGATTGAGGCATTACTTGGCGTGAAGATTGTCTATCGACTGACGTTACGCGCCCTGCAAGGTTTCACCCAAAGTCTGCGTGATCTGGCCTTCTCAAGCTTGCCAGTGCCGAATTACACTACGCTCTGTCGCCGGGTAAAAACGCTTGATGTCGAACTGCCGATCCTTCACGACATCGAACCGATCCATCTGGATGTCGACAGCACCGGTCTGAAAGATTATGGCGAAGGTGAATGGAAGGTGCGCCAGCACGGCTACTCGAAGCGGCGCACGTGGCGTAAAGTCCATCTCGCGCTCAACGCGAATACGGGTCAAGTGCATGCCGCGCTAATGACGAATCAGAATGTGGCTGACGGTGACGCTCTGGCCAAGTTGCTCGACCAGATTCCACGCGAAGAACAAATCGATGTCATCGGCGGTGATGGTGCCTACGACACCAAGCCATGCCATGCGGCCATTGCTCCACGCAGTGCTATTCCTTCGATTCCGCCACGCGAGGGTGCCCCGTTCATTGGCCAGCGGATATGCCCGGTGCCGCGTGGCGTAATGGCGCGGTTGATGCAATTGCCCGTGACGGTCGTCGAGAATGGAAGCAAGAAAGTGGCTACCACCGGCGATCGCTTGCCGAGAATGCGATGTATCGGTTCAAGACCCTCATCGGCAACTGTTTCTGGGCGCGTCACATTGACCCGCAGGCGACCGAGGTCTTCGTTCGCGTTGGCGTCATCAACCGTATGGCGGATCTCGCTCGTCCGCAATCCGTTCATATCGCCTGAAATTATCCCGTCGATGCTATTGCGTCTTCACACTCGATTTATGCAACAACGCCGCGAAGGTGAATGGAAAGTGCGCCACGGCTACTCGAAGCGGCGCACGTGGCGTAAAGTCCATTGCGCACTCAATGTGAATACAGGTCAAGTGCGTGCCGCACGCTGATGACGCGTTGAGATGTGGCTGACGGTCATGTTCTGGACAAGTTACTCAACTAGATTCCGCGCGACGAACAGATCGATGTCATTAGCGATGGCGGTGCCTACGAAACCAAGCCGTGCTATGGCAGCCATTTCTGCACGAAGTGTCGTTCCTTCGATTCCGCTACGACGCGAGGGTGCCGCTCATTGGCACCGAATACGCCAGGTGCGACGTGGCTTAACGGCGCGGTTGATGCAATTGCCCATGAACGGTCTTCGCGAATGGAAGCAAGGCAGTGGCTACTACTGGCGGTCGCTTGCCGAGCATGCGATGTATCGGTTTAAGACGCTCACCGGCAACCGTCTCTGGGCGCATCACATCGCCTTGCAGGCGAACGAAGTCGCTGTTCGCGTCCACGTAATCAACCGCATAACGGACCTCGCTCGTCCGCAATCTGTTCGCATCGCCTGAAATTATGCCCGTCGATGCCATTGCCTCCTCGCGCTCGATTTATGCAACAACGCCAGCCACTGACACGATGAAGTCCTCGATGCAGTCCATTACCCTAGTTCCCCGCCAGGCGCTGACGCTGGTCTGCGCCGCGCTCGTGCTCGCTGGATGTACGGTCGGCCCCGACTACAAGGGCACGCCGGTCGCGCCGAGCGCGGCTACCTTCGTGCGCGCGCTAAAGACTGGGGTGATCGTCGCGACGCCGATGCCTGCCGCCTGGTGGCAAAGCCTAAACGACTCTCAGCTCAACGAGCTGATCGCCGCGGCGCTGGCCCACAACCCCGACCTTCACGTGGCCCAGGCGCGGCTGCGTGAGGCCCGCGCGCAACTGAGCCAGCAGCGCAGCAATGCTTTGCCGAAGACCTCGGCCAACCTGGCCGCGATCCGCACCCGCGCGCCCGACATAAACACGCTGTCGGCTTTGACCGGCGCGAACAACGCGAATGGTAGCAATAGCCAAGCCGACACCAGCCCGATCCCGCTCTACACGGCTAGTTTCGACGCTACCTGGGAGATCGACCTGTTCGGCGGCACGCGGCGCGCGATCGAGGCAGCTTCGGCGCAGGCCGAAGCTGTCGACGCGGACCTGGCCGATACGCAGGTCTCGATAGCGGCCGAGGTCGCCAATGCCTATGTGGACCTGCGCGACCAACAGCAGCGTCTGGCGCTCTCGCAGCGTACCGACGATCTCCAGAAACAGCAGCTCAACTTGACCTGGCAGCGGCGTGGGCGCGGCGTGGCGACCGATGCCGATATCGAGCGCCTGACCACCCAGGTAGAAAACACGCACGCCTTGCTGATCCGGCTCGATGCCCAGGTGACCGAATCACTCGACCGTCTCGCGACCCTCACCGGACGCGCGCCGGGCGAGCTCGATGTCCAGCTCTCGGGCGCCAACCCAGCGCTGCCGAGTCTGCCCGAATCGCTGCCAATCGGCGACCCGGCCGCCTTGCTCAAGCAACGCCCCGACGTGCGCGCGGCCGAGCGGCACCTGGCCTCGAGCAATGCGCAGATAGGTGAGCACGTCGCTGACTACTTCCCCAAGGTCACTTTGCTCGGCGAGCTAGGCTTCAGCGCGGGCGACCCGGGCCACTTATTCCGCAAGCAAAACCGGACCTGGGTAGGCGTGCCTTACCTGCAATGGAATCTGTTCGACTTCAGCCGCACGCGCGGAGCCGTACGTGCCGCCGAAGCCTCGCGCGATGAAGCTGAGGCCAACTACACCAAGGCCGTGCTCGGCGCGCTGCAGGACGCCAATACCGCCCTGTCGCGCTATGGGCACCAGCGCGATCACGTGGTCGCGCTGGACACGGTGCGGACCTCGGTTGTACACGCAGCGAGGCTGATGGATCAGCGCTATCGTGCCGGCGTTTCCTCGCTGATCGACCTGCTTGAGACGCAGCGCGACGTTCTGTCGGCGCAGCAGAATCTGATCACGGGCCAGGCCGAGCTGATCAAGGACTATGTGTCCCTGCAGAAGAGCTTTGGCCTTGGCTGGCAGAACGGGCAGGCTGATGCGACGACTGCGACCGCGGGTGCGGGTATGACCACCGCTCCGACGGCTGCCGTTGAGAAGAAACTTGTGGGGTTCACATCTCGCGGACTGCAAATGCAATAGGCCGACGCTTCATGCGTCGGCCTGTTTCTCCTTTACGTCGGCGTTGTTGCATAAATCGAGTGTGAGGACGCAATAGCATCGACGGGTATAATTTCAGGGGATACGAACGGATTGTGGACCTCGCTCGTCCGCAATCCGTTCGTATCCCCTGAAATTATACCCGTCGATGCTATTGCGTCCTCACACTCGATTTATGCAACAACGCCCCTGACCCGCTTCCATTCGCTGCTCGTAGCGCCTGCTTCATCGGCTTTTGTGGGGTGAAGCCCCAGCGCGCCAGATACAAGTCGACATCTTGCAACGTCAGCCTCAAACCACATCGCTGCCGGATCAACTCCCGCAAGACATGTCGCGTCCACAACGCGAACGACATCTTCAACTGGTCCGGCATCTGGTTGTGCAACAGCATGCGAATTTCCACTTTCTGCTGCTCACTCAGGGGGCGTTGTTGCATAAATCGAGCGAGATCCATTGATGTTTACGCACAACAGTCTCGGGGCCAGATCCCTATCAAGTCAGATTCCAGAGTAACTGCCTAATTTTTTCCAAGAAAATGCGCAAGGACATACACAAGACAGGTGAGCCGAAGGCACGCTACCGTGTCAGGAATTGGGCGGCCTATAATGAAGGCCTGATCAACCAGGGGAACGTAACAATATGGATAGATGAAGCCGTCCTTGCCAGAATACCCGATGCCATACCCACACGTGGTCGCCCGTGTCTATACGGCGATACGCTGATTCAGGCATTACTTGGCGTGAAGACCGTCTATCGACTGACCTTGCGCGCCCTGCAAGGTTTCACCCAAAGTCTGCGCGATTTGGCCTTCCCGAGCTTGCCGGTGCCGAATTACACCACGCTCTGTCGCCGGGAAAAAACGCTTGATGTCGAACTGCCGATCCTTCGTGACAATGAACCGATCCATCTGGTTGTCGACAGCACCGGTCTGAAGGTCTATGGAGAAGGTGAATGGAAGGTGCGCCAGCACGGCTACTCGAAGCGGCGCACGTGGCGTAAAGTCCATCTCGCGCTCAACGCGAATACAGGTCAAGTGCATGCCGCGCTAATGACGAATCAGAATGTGGCTGACGGTGACGCTCTGGCCAAGTTGCTCGACCAGATTCCACGCGAAGAACAAATCGATGTCATCCGCGGTGACGGTGCCTACGACACCAAGCCATGCCATGCGGCCATTGCTGCACGCAGTGCTATTCCTTCGATTCCGCCACGCGAGGGTGCCGCTCATTGGCCAGCGGATATGCCCGGTGCGGCGTGGCGTAATGGCGCGGTTGATGCAATTGCCCGTGACGGTCGTCGAGAATGGAAGCAAGACAGTGGCTACCACCGGAGATCGCTTGCCGAGAATGCGATGTATCGGTTCAAGACCCTCACCGGCCACTGTCTCTGGGCGCGTCACATCGCCGCGCAGGCGACCGAGGTCGCCGTTCGCGTCGGCGTCATCAACCGCATGGCGGACCTCGCTCGTCCGCAATTCGTTCGTATCGCCTGAATTATGCCCGTCCGATGCCATGGCGTCCTCACGTTCGATTTATGCAACAACGCCACTCAGGGCCCAGCTTGGGTTCACCGCTCCGCTGCTTGGCTTTTCACGCAATTCAGCCGCACCTTCGCGGGCGAAGCGTTTGCAAATATCGAACACGCCGCCGGTACGCGACAGGTTCGTATGCTCGGCAATCTCGTCGTAGGTCCAGGCTCACCTGCACAGGTTAATTATTGATCCGCAATTTGGCGTTGTTGCATAAATCGAGTGTGAGGACGCAATAGCATCGACGGGCATAATTTCAGGCGATACGCACGGATTGCGGACGAGCGAGGTCCGTCATACGGTTGATGACGCCGACGCGAATGGAGACCTCGGTCGCCTGCGAGTCGATGTGACGCGCCCAGAGATAGTTGCCGGTGAGGGTCTTGAACCGATACATCGCATTCTCGGCAAGCGATCGCCGGTGGTAGCCACTGTCTTGCTTCCATTCTCGACGACCGTCACGGGCAATTGCATCAACCGCGCCATTACGCCACGCCGCACCGGGCATATCCGCTGGCCAATGAGCGGCACCCTCGCGTGGCGGAATCGAAGGAATAGCACTGCGTGCAGCAATGGCCGCATGGCATGGCTTGGTGTCGTAGGCACCGTCACCGCCGATGACATCGATTTGTTCTTCGCGTGGAATCTGGTCGAGCAACTTGGCCAGAGCGTCACCGTCAGCCACATTCTGATTCGTCATTAGTGCGGCATGCACTTGACCTGTATTCGCGTTGAGCGCGAGATGGACTTTACGCCACGTGCGCCGCTTCGAGTAGCCGTGCTGGCGCACCTTCCATTCACCTTCTCCATAGACCTTCAGACCGGTGCTGTCGACAACCAGATGGATCGGTTCATTGTCACGAAGGATCGGCAGTTCGACATCAAGCGTTTTTGCCCGGCGACAGAGCGTGGTGTAATTCGGCACCGGCAAGCTCGGGAAGGCCAAATCGCGCAGACTTTGGGTGAAACCTTGCAGGGCGCGCAAGGTCAGTCGATAGACGGTCTTCACGCCAAGTAATGCCTGAATCAGCGTATCGCCGTATACACACGGGCGACCACGTGTGGGTATGGCATCGGGCATTCTGGCAAGGACGGCTTCATCTATCCATATTGTTACGTTCCCCCGGCTGATCAGGCCTTCATTATAGGCCGCCCAATTCCTGACACGGTAGCGTGCCTTCGGCTCACCTTTCTTGTGTATGTCCTTGCGCATTTTCTTGGCAAAAATTAGGCAGTTACTCTGGAATCTGACTTGATAGGAGGCTGGCCCCGCGACCATTGCGCGTAAACGTCAACGGATCTCGCTCGATTTATGCAACAACGCCCCGCAATTTCAAAATCACGAATTGCGGATCAATACCCAGATTTCTACGTGTTTCTTCCGTACTTCCGCCGCTTAGGTCGCGGCTTTCCAGACGACCCTATGTTCACATCTGACTTTAATACCGCGCAGGCCAGCACGCTTTCAAGCCGCCGCCAGATCCTCGTCACCTCCGCATTGCCGTACGCGAACGGGCAACTTCATATCGGCCACCTAGTTGAGTACATCCAGACCGACATCTGGGTGAGGACACTGCGAATGCACGGCCACGAGGTCTACTACATCGGTGCCGACGACACCCACGGCACGCCGATCATGCTGCGCGCGGAACAGGAAGGCCTACGCCCAAAGCAGCTGATCGAGCGCGTCTGGGGCGAGCACAAGCGCGATTTCGACAGCTACGGGATCTCCTTCGACAATTTTTACACCACCGATTCCGAGGAGAATCGCGTCCTTAGCGAGAGCATTTATTTTGCGCTGAAGGAGGCGGGTCTGACCGCTGAGCACGATATCGAGCAGGCCTACGATCCGGTCAAGGAAATGTTCCTTCCAGACCGCTTCATCAAAGGCGAGTGCCCGAAGTGCCACGCCAAAGACCAATACGGCGACAGCTGCGAGGTCTGCGGCTCGACCTACCAACCTACCGAACTAATCAATCCCTACTCGGTTGTGTCGGGTGCCACGCCCGTTCGCAAGACCTCGACGCATCACTTCTTCAAGCTGTCCGACCCGCGCTGCGAAAACTTCCTACGCGGCTGGGTGGGCGGTCTGGCGCAGCCAGAAGCCACCAACAAGATGCGTGAATGGCTCGGCAACGAAGGTGAGGCAAAGCTGGCCGACTGGGACATCTCGCGCGACGCGCCCTACTTCGGCTTCGAGATCCCCGGCACGCTCGGCAAGTACTTCTATGTCTGGCTCGATGCGCCGGTCGGCTACTACGCGAGCTTCAAGAACCTGGCCGACAGGCTCGGCCTTGATTTCGAGGCCTGGACGCGCCCCGGATCGAGGGCCGAGCAGTACCACTTCATCGGCAAAGACATCCTCTTCTTTCACACGCTGTTTTGGCCAGCAATGCTCGAATTTTCGGGCCATCGCCCGCCCACCAACGTGTTCGCGCACGGCTTCCTGACGGTGGACGGCGCGAAGATGTCGAAGTCGCGCGGCACTTTCATCACCGCCAAGAGCGTAATCGATACTGCCATGAACCCGGAATGGTTGCGCTATTACTACGCGGCTAAGCTGAACGCGACCATGGAGGATCTCGACCTGAACCTCGAGGACTTCCAGACGCGCGTGAACAGCGACTTGGTCGGCAAGTACGTGAACATCGCGAGCCGCGCGGCAGGCTTTTTGATCAAGTATTTCAAGGGCCGCGTGCAGGACAGCGCGATGCACCATCCGCTGCTGGCCTCGCTGCGCGAGGGGATCCCGCAGATCACCACGCACTACGAGGCGCGTGAATATGGCCGCGCACTGCGCCAGACCATGGAGCTGGCCAACGCGGTGAATGGCTACATTGATACCGCCAAGCCCTGGGAGCAGGCCAAGGATCCGGACAACCTGGTGGCCCTGCACGAGACCTGCAGCATCAGCCTCGAGGCATTCCGCTTGCTGTCGCTGGCGCTCAAGCCAGTGTTGCCGAAGCTGGTGGAAGCCGTCGAGGCCTTCCTCGGCATCACGCCGCTCAGCTGGACCAGCGCGGCCACGCCGCTATCCTCGACGCAGCCGATCAACGCTTACCAGCACCTGATGACTCGCGTCGATCCGAAGCAGATCGAGGCGTTGCTGGCCGCTAACCGTGACTCGCTGGGCGCCAATGACACGTTCGCCAATACCGAGGGCGCAGCCAAGGCTTTCAAGAACGCAAAGAAGAACCGGGCGAGGAAAGCCGCCGCGCCTGCCGGTTGACGGCACCATCTCGATCGACGAACTCACCAGGATCGACCTACGCATCGCCAGAATCTTCGCCTGCCAGGCTGGCGAGGGCTCGGATAAGCTTCTGTAGCTGACGCTCGATGGCAGCGAGGGAAAGACCCGCAACATATTCTCGGGCATGAAGTCGGCCTACCAGCCCGAAGACCTGGTCGGCAAGCTGACGGTGATGGTCGCCAACCTCGCGCCGCGCAAGATGAAGTTCGGCATGTCGGAAGGCGTGGTGCTGGCCGCCTCGTCGAACAACGAGACATGAGGGACGCTTTTCAAATTTCAAGATCATGAATTTCGGATTAATAATGCAGGCTTGATCAACTGGGGGAACGTGACGATATGAATAGGCGTTGTTGCATAAATCGAGCGCGAAGACGCCATAGCATCGACGGGCATCATTTCAAGCGATACGAACGAATTGCGGACAAGCGAGGTCCGCTATGCGGTTGATTATGCCGACGCGAACGGCGACCTCGGTCGCCTGCGAGTCGATGTGACGCGCCCAGAGACAGTTGCCGGTGAGCGTCTTGGACCGCGATACATCGCATTCTCGGCAAGCGATCGCCGGTGGTAGCCACTGTCTTTCTTCCATTCTCGACGACCGTCACGGGCAATTGCATCAACCGCGCCGTTACGCCACGCCGCACCGGGCGTATCCGCTGGCCAATGAGTGGTACCCCTCGCGTGGCGGAATCGAAGGAACAGCACTGCGTGCAGCAATGGCCGCATGGCATGGCTTGGTGTCGTAGGCACCGTCGCCGCCGATGACATCGATTTGTTTGTCGCGTGGAATCTGGTCGAGCAACTTGGCCAGAGCGTCACCGTCAGCCACATTCTGATGCGTCATTAGCGCGGCATGCACTTGACCCGTATTCGCGCTGAGCGCGAGATGGACTTTACGCCACGTGCGCCGCTTCGAGTAGCCGTGCTGGAGTACCTTCCATTCACCTTCGACATAGACCTTCAGACCGGTGCTGTCGACTACCAGATGGATCGGTTCGTTGTTGCGAAGGATCGGCAGTTCGATATCAAGCGTTTTGCCCGGCAACAGAGCGTGGTGTAATTCGGCACCGGCAAGCTCGGGAAGGCCAGATCGCGCAGACTTTGGGTGAAACCTTGCAGGGCGGAGCAACGTCAGTCGATAGATGGTCTTCACGCCAAGTAATGCCTGAATCAGCGTATCGCCCCCGTACACACGCGGGCGACCACGTGTGGGTAATATGGGGCGGCGTCGGGCATTCTGGCAAGGACGGCTTCATCGATCCATATCGTCACGCTCCCCAGGTTGATCTGGCCCACATGATAGGCCGCCTAGTTCCTGACATGGAAGCGTGCCTTCGGCTCATATGTGTTGCGTATGTCCTTCGCATTTTTAAAAAATAGGAAGTTACGCTGGAATCCGCCTTGATAACAGGGCGGATGGCCACGCCTGTTGCGAGTAAACGTCACTGGGCTCTCGCCAAATTTAGGCGTTGTTGCATAAATCGAGCGAGATCCGTTGACGTTTACGCGCAACGGTCGCGGGGCCAGCCTCCTATCAAGTCAGATGCCAGAGTAACTGCCTAATTTTTGCCAAGAAAATGCGCAAGGACATACACAAGAAAGGTGAGCCGCAGGCACGCTACCGTGTCAGGAATTGGGCGGCCTATAATGAAGGCCTGATCAGCCGGGGGAACGTAACAATATGGATAGATGAAGCCGTCCTTGCCAGAATGCCCGATGCCATACCCACACGTGGTCGCCCGTGTGTATACGGCGATACGCTGATTCAGGCATTACTTGGCGTGAAGACCGTCTATCGACTGACCTTGCGCGCCCTGCAAGGTTTCACCCAAAGTCTGCGCGATTTGGCCTTCCCGAGCTTGCCGGTGCCGAATTACACCACGCTCTGTCGCCGGGCAAAAACGCTTGATGTCGAACTGCCGATCCTTCGTGACAATGAACCGATCCATCTGGTTGTCGACAGCACCGGTCTGAAGGTCTATGGAGAAGGTGAATGGAAGGTGCGCCAGCACGGCTACTCGAAGCGGCGCACGTGGCGTAAAGTCCATCTCGCGCTCAACGCGAATACAGGTCAAGTGCATGCCGCGCTAATGACGAATCAGAATGTGGCTGACGGTGACGCTCTGGCCAAATTGCTCGACCAGATTCCACGCGACAAACAAATCGATGTCATCGGCGGTGACGGTGCCTACGACACCAAGCCATGCCATGCGGCCATTGCTGCACGCAGTGCTATTCCTTCGATTCCGCCACGCGAGGGTGCCGCTCATTGGCCAGCGGATATGCCCGGTGCGGCGTGGCGTAATGGCGCGGTTGATGCAATTGCCCGTGACGGTCGTCGAGAATGGAAGCAACACAGTGGCTACCACCGGCGATCGCTTGCCGAGAATGCGATGTATCGGTTCAAGACCCTCACCGGCCACTGTCTCTGGGCGCGTCACATCGCCGCGCAGGCGACCGAGGTCGCCGTTCACGTCGGCGTCATCAACCGCATGGCGGACCTCGCTCGTCCGCAATCCGTTCGTATCGCCTGAATGATGCCCGTCCGATGCCATGGCGTCCTCACGTTCGATTTATGCAACAACGCCCTTGCGACGTGTAATTTTTCCATGACTTCATTTTCTAAAAAGTTGAGGTCTCCGAAAAACTCGGGCCGATTCAGTGCAACGTCAGATTTGAGGCCACCCGTCTGCTATTTCGCCACGAGCCCGCCCTTATTCCGCGCGCACGGACACACGCGATGCGATCGCGCACATCAGCTCGTAGCCGACCGTCGAGCACGACGCGGCGACATCGTCGATCGGCAGCGCCTGCCCCCACAGCTCGACGCGCGCGCCAATGCCGGCACTTGGCACCCGGGTAAGGTCGACCGTGATCATATCCATCGAGACCCGGCCGACGATCCGTGTGCGCACGCCGTCAACGATGATCGGCGTGCCTTCCGGGGCGATGCGAGGATAACCGTCGGCATAACCGCATGCCACCACGCCGACGCGCATCGGCACCGGCGCGACGAAGGCACCGCCGTAGCCGACCGCTTGGCCCTTGGCGATATTCTGCACCGCGATCAGCTCGGAGCTGAGCGTCATGGCGGCCTGCAGGCCGGCGACGGCGCTATCGGCGGCGCGCCCCGAGGCCGAGGCACCGTACAACAGGATGCCGGGGCGGACCCAGTCGCGGTGGGTGTCTGGATGCCACATCACCGCGGCCGAATTGGCTAGGTTTCGGGCACCGGCGATCCCCTCGGCACGACGCTCAAAGGCTTCCATCTGGGCGGCTACACCGCGTTCTCCGTCTGCGTCGGCGAAATGCGTCATCAGGGTGATTTGGCCGATGCCCGGGAAGATGTGGGCGCGCTCCCAGGCGGCACGATACTTGTCCGGCGCATAGCCGAGCCGGTTCATGCCGCTGTTCATCTTGAGCTGGATGTTGATTGGCTTGGACAGGCAAGCCGTCTCAAGCATACGCAGCTGATCGTCGTTGTGCACGGTTGTAGTTAGGTTGTAGCGGTCGATCACGACGACGTCAGTCGAGCGGAAGAAGCCTTCTAGCAGCAGGATTGGCCCCGCCCAGCCCAGCTCGCGCAGTTTCACCGCCTCCTCGAGGTCGAGCAGACCGAAGCCATCGGTGCTCCTCAGGCCCGGGAACACGCGCGCCAGGCCATGCCCGTAGGCATTAGCCTTAACTACCGCCCAGACCTTCGAGCGGGGAGCGAAGCGGCGCGCAACCGCGAGGTTGTGAATAAGTGCAGCGGTGTGAATCGTGGCGGAAATTGGTCGAGACATAAAAATTGCATCAATACTCAAATAAATCAGCAAGTTACCGAATTTTTCGGCTCGGTTCCGCGACAAAGCCAGAACGATCTGGAATTCTTGCCGGGTTCCATTTTACATTTTTACGAGCGGCCCAACGGCGCAGGCAAGCGCAGCAAAGGCGAGATATTGATCCGCAATTCGTGGATTTGAAATGAGCAAATCGACCCTCATGTGAGGGATGTGGAAAAAAGAGATATGAGATCGTTTCCTCGTGAGGCGCGTGAAGAGGCTGCGACGTCAGGTGATCAACCTGGGCACGCGCGGGGCTACATCTACGACGAGATTGCCGAGCATACGAACCTGTCTCGCACGGGGTGTGTGATATTTGCAAGCGCTACACCCGCGAAGGAGCGGCTGGATTACGGGACAAGCCGAGCAGCCCGAGCGCTGAACCCAAGCCGAGCTCTGAGTGAGCAGTAGGAAGGGCGTTGTTGCATAAATCGAGCGCGAGGACACGATGGCATCGACGGGCATATTGATCACGAATTTCGGATCAATAATTTCAGGCGATATGAACGGATTGCGGACGAGCGAGATCCGCCATGCAGTTGATGAGGCCGACGCGAACGGCGACCTTGGTCGCCTGCGCGGCGATGTGACGCGCCGATAAACGGTTGCCGGTGAGGGTCTTGAACCGATACATCGCATTCTCGGCAAGCGATCGCCGGTGGTAGCCACTGTATTGCTTCCATCTTCGACGACCGTCACGGGCAATTGCGTCAACCGCGCCATTACGCCACGCCGCACCGGGCATATCCGCTAGCCAATGAGCGGCACCCTCGCGTAGCGGAATCGAAGGAATAGCACTGAATAGCACTGCGTGCAGCAATGGCCGCATGGCATGGCTTGGTGTCGTAGGCACCGTCACCGCCGATGATATCGATTTGTTTTTCGCGTGGAATCTGGTCGAGCAACTTGGCCAGAGCGTCACCGTCAGCCACATTCTGATTCGTCATTAGCGCGGGGCATGCACTGGACCCGTATTCGCGTTGAGCGCGAGATGGACTTTACGCCACGTGCGCCGCTTCGAGTCACCGTGCTGGCGCACCTTCCATTCACCTTCGCCATAGACCTTCAGACCAGTGCTGCCGACCACCAGATGGATCTGGTTCATTGTTGTCAAGGATCGGCAGTTCGACATCAAGCGTTTTTGCCCGGCGACAGAGCGTGGTGTAATTCGGCACCGGCAAGCTCGGGAAGGCCAAATCGCGCAGACTTTGGGTGAAACCTTGCAGGGCGCGCAAGATCAGTCGATAGACGGTCTTCACGCAAAGTAATGCCTGAATCAGGCGTATCGCCGTATAGACACGGGCGACCACGGGTAGGTGTATGGCGTCGAGTATCCTGGAAAAGACGGCTTCATCTATTTATATCGTCACGTTCCCCCGGTTGATCAGGCTTTCATTATAGGCCGCCAAATTCCTGGACACGGTAGCGTGCCTTCGGCTCACCTGTCTTGTGTATGTTCTTGCGCATTTTCTTCGAAAAATTAGGCAGTTACCCTGGAATCTGACTTGATAGGGGGCTGGCCCCGCGACCGGTGCGCGTAAACGTCAACGGATCTCGCTCGATTTATGCAACAACGCCATTACGAATTGCGGATCAAGCACTGCCTAATTTTTGAAAAGAAAATGCGCAAGAACATACACAAGACAGGTGAGCCGAAGGCACGCTACCATGTCAGAAATTGGGCGGCCTATAATGAAGGCCTGATCAATCGGGGGAACGTAACAATATGGATAGATGAAGCCGTCCTTGCCAGAATACCCGATGCCATACCCACACGTGGTCGCCCGTGTCTATACGGCGATACGCTGATTCAGGCATTACTTGGCGTGAAGACCGTCTATCGACTGATCTTGCGCGCCCTGCAAGGTTTCACCCAAAGTCTGCGCGATTTGGCCTTCCCGAGCTTGCCGGTGCCGAATTACACCACGCTCTGTCGCCGGGCAAAAACGCTTGATGTCGAACTGCCGATCCTTGACAACAATGAACCAGATCCATCTGGTGGTCGGCAGCACTGGTCTGAAGGTCTATGGCGAAGGTGAATGGAAGGTGCGCCAGCACGGTGACTCGAAGCGGCGCACGTGGCGTAAAGTCCATCTCGCGCTCAACGCGAATACGGGTCCAGTGCATGCCCCGCGCTAATGACGAATCAGAATGTGGCTGACGGTGACGCTCTGGCCAAGTTGCTCGACCAGATTCCACGCGAAGAACAAATCGATATCATCGGCGGTGACGGTGCCTACGACACCAAGCCATGCCATGCGGCCATTGCTGCACGCAGTGCTATTCCTTCGATTCCGCCACGCGAGGGTGCCGCTCATTGGCCAGCGGATATGCCCGGTGCGGCGTGGCGTAATGGCGCGGTCGATGCAATTGCCCGTGACGGTCGTCGAGAATGGAAGCAACACAGTGGCTACCACCGGCGATCGCTTGCCGAGAATGCGATGTATCGGTTCAAGACCCTCACCGGCTACTGTCTCTGGGCGCGTCACATCGCCGCGCAGGCGACCGAGGTCGCCGTTCGCGTCGGCGTCATCAACCGCATGGCGGACCTCGCTCGTCCGCAATCCGTTCGTATCGCCTGAATTATGCCCGTCCGATGCCATGGCGTCCTCACGTTCGATTTATGCAACAACGCCATGTCGAACTGTCGATCCCTTCGGCGACAGCGAACCAATCCACCTGGTGGTCGACAGCATCGGTCTGAAGGTCAGTGGCGAAGGTATCGATACAATCTCGAATGGCGTCTCAAAAAACTGGGCCTCAAATCATCACCGCTCGAAGCCCATCAGGCTAGCCTTTTGACGCTCGCGGCCTGATCGCAAACGCGTGTCTGAACAACCGGATCCGCTACAGCGCATTCGTGTCGCGGCCCTAGGCCAAGCACTTACTTCTTTTGTTACAAACGAGGTCGTTCCATGCGCGTCGAACGGGTTCTATACCGCTTAATCAGTGTCGCCGCGGCAGCGGTTTGCCTTGCTGCCTGTGGAAAAAAAGAATCGGCACCACAACAGCAGGCGCCTGAAGTCGGCGTCGTAACGGTCCATCCACAATCGGTGCCGGTCGTCACTGAACTGCCGGGTCGCACCAGTGCCTTCCTGGTCGCCCAGGTGCGGGCACGAGTCGACGGTATCGTTCTGCGTCGCGAGTTCACCGAAGGTACCGACGTCAAGGCGGGGCAACGTCTCTACAAGATTGATCCAGCGCCCTACATTGCCGCTCTGAACGGGGCCAAAGCTACGCTCGCGCGGGCCCAGGCGAACCTCGCCTCCACTAATTCCAAGGCGGCACGCTTGAAGGTACTGGCGGCCGCGAATGCAGTCAGCAAGCAAGACTACGACAATGCTGTAGCCTCGGCAGGTCAGGCTGCAGCCGACGTGGCCTCAGGCAAGGCAGCGGTCGATACCGCGCAGATCAACCTCGGCTATACTGATGTGCTATCGCCCATCACGGGCCGTATCGGCATCTCTCAGGTCACGCCGGGTGCTTATGTACAGGCTAGTGCAGCAACGCTGATGGCGACCCTGCAGCAGCTGGATCCGATGTATGTCGACCTCACACAATCGAGTCTCGATGTCTTGACGCTGCGCCAGAACATTCGGAATGGCCGCGTCAAGACGCGCGGGCCAAACGCGTCCAAAGTCAAGCTTGTGCTTGAAGACGGCAAGACCTATCCGCTTGAGGGTAAGCTGCAATGCACCGACGTGACGGTCGACCAAACCACCGGCTCGGTGACAATCCGCGCGCTGTTCCCAAACTGGAACCACGTCCTGCTGCCGGGCATGTTTGTGCGCGCACGCATCGACGAAGGCAGCAACGACAACGCCTTCCTGGTGCCACAAATCGGCGTACAGCATGATCCGAAAGGTCAAGCGACGGTGCTGGTGGTCGATCCCGATAACAAAATTGCGCTGCGGGTACTGCAGACCTCGAGTACCTATGGCCAGAACTGGATCGTCGAGGGCGGCCTGCAGCCGGGCGATCGCGTGATCGTGCAGGGCGTGGGCAAGGTCCGACCGGGCATGACGGTCAAGCCGGTGGCGGCAAAGCTGCCGATCGACCAGAACGCGGGCAAGAATCTGAGCAGCCTACCAAGCGCGGCAAACGACATGAACTCGGGCGCTTCCGGTGCCTCGGGCGCGTCATCCGCGGTGCCGGCCCGCGGTACGGTCGGTGCGACGGCAGCCTCGGACGCGTAACCACAGGGGGCCTGTTTCATGGCAAAGTTTTTTATCGAACGACCGATTTTCGCGTGGGTAATCGCCATCATTCTCATGCTGGCTGGTATCGCCTCTATCTTCACGCTGCCGATCGTCCAATATCCGACCATCGCGCCGCCGTCGATCCAAATTTCTGCCATCTACCCAGGTGCCTCAGCGAAGACGGTCGAGGACACTGTCACCCAGATGATCGAGCAGCAAATGAGCGGTCTCGACAACTTTCTGTACATGTCGTCCACCAGTGACGATTCGGGTACGTCGACTATCACCCTGACGTTCGCGGCTGGTACCAATCCCGACATCGCGCAGGTGCAGGTGCAGAACAAGCTGTCGCTGGCGGTGCCGATCTTGCCGCAGGTCGTTCAGCAGCTGGGTCTGAAGGTCACCAAGTCGAGTAGCAGCTTCCTGCTGGTGCTCGCCTTCGTGTCCGAAGACGGCAGTATGAATAAGTACGACCTTGCGAACTACGTGGCCTCGCACGTGGAGGATCCGATCAGCCGTCTGAACGGCGTCGGTACCGTTACGCTGTTCGGCTCGCAGTATGCGATGCGGATCTGGCTCGATCCAAATACGTTGACCAACTACTCGCTGACGCCAGTCGACGTGACTAGCGCGATCACTTCGCAAAACGTACAGATCGCGGCCGGTCAGATCGGCGGCACGCCGGCGGCGCCGGGCACGGTGCTGCAGGCGACCATCACCGAGCAGACCCTGCTGAAGACGCCAGAGGAGTTCGGCAATATCCTGCTGAAGGTTAACCAAGATGGTTCGCAGGTGCGCCTGAAGGACGTCGCGAAACTGAGTCTGGGTGGCGAAAACTACAACTTTGATACCAAGTACAACGGCCAACCGACGGCCGGTCTCGGTATCCAGCTCGCCACCAACGCCAATGCGCTGCAGACAGCGAACGCAGTGCGCGCCAAGATCGACGAGCTTTCAAAGTACTTCCCGCACGGCCTGACCGTCAAGTACCCATATGACACGACGCCGATCGTGCGTCTGTCGATCGAGGAAGTGGTTAAGACGCTGCTGGAAGGCATCGTACTGGTGTTCCTGGTGATGTACCTGTTCCTGCAAAATCTACGGGCCACTATCATCCCAACCATCGCGGTACCGGTGGTGCTGCTGGGTACCTTCGCGATCATGTCGGCGGTGGGCTTCTCGATCAATACGCTGTCGATGTTCGGCCTGGTGTTGGCGATCGGCCTGTTGGTAGACGATGCGATCGTGGTGGTGGAGAACGTCGAGCGGGTGATGTCGGAGGAAGGGCTCTCGCCAAAGGAAGCGACCAAGAAAGCGATGGGCCAGCTCACCGGTGCACTGGTGGGCGTGGTCTTGGTGCTGTCCGCGGCGTTCATACCGGTGGCCTTCTCGGGCGGCTCGGTGGGCGCGATCTATCGTCAGTTCTCGCTGACTATCGTCTCAGCGATGGTGCTATCGGTGCTGGTGGCGCTGATCCTCACGCCAGCGCTTTGCTCGACTATCCTCAAGCCGATCCCCCAAGGTCACCACGAGGAAAAGAAGGGCTTTTTCGGCTGGTTTAACCGGACCTTCAACCGCAGCCATGACAACTATCACAAGGGCGTGCACCATGTGATCAAGCGTTCGGGCCGCTGGTTGATCATCTACCTGGTGGTCATCGTCGCGGTCGGCCTGTTGTTCGTGCGCCTGCCGAAGTCCTTTCTGCCCGACGAGGACCAAGGCCTGATGTTCGTGATCGTGCAGACCCCCTCGGGCTCCACCCAGGAGACCACCGCGCGCACGCTGAAGAACATTTCGGACTACGTGCTTAACGACGAGCAGGACATCGTCGAATCCGCGTTCACCGTGAACGGCTTCAGCTTCGCTGGTCGCGGCCAGAACTCGGGCCTAGTGTTCGTGAAGCTGAAGGACTACGCCTCGCGTCAATATGCCAACCAGAAGGTACAGGCGCTGATCAGGCGGATGTTCGGACGCTATGCGGGCTACAAGGACGCGATCGTGATCCCATTCAACCCGCCGTCGATTCCCGAGCTCGGCACCGCCGCAGGCTTCGACTTCGAGCTGACCGACAATGCGGGCCTTGGCCACGACGCGCTTATGGCGGCACGTAACCAGTTGCTGGGCCTGGCTGCCAAGGATCCGACGCTGCAGGGCGTGCGTCCGAACGGTCTGAACGACACGCCGCAGTACAAGGTCGACATCGACCGCGAGAAAGCTAACGCGCTCGGCGTGACAGCATCCGCAATCGACCAGACCTTCTCGATCGCCTGGGCCTCGCAGTACGTCAACAACTTCCTCGATACGGACAGTCGTATCAAGAAGGTGTACGTGATGGCCGATGCGCCGTTTCGTGCCACGCCGGAAGACCTAAACATCTGGTACGTGCGCAATGGCGCGGGCGGGATGGTGCCGTTCAGCACGTTTGCCACCGGCCACTGGACCTACGGTGCACCCAAGCTCGAGCGCTACAACGGCATCTCGGCGGTGGAAATCCAGGGCCAGGCCGCACCGGGCAAGAGTACTGGCCAGGCGATAACGGCCATGCAGATGCTCGCGCAAAAGCTGCCGGTCGGAATTGGCTACTCTTGGACCGGTCTTTCGTACCAGGAAATTCAGTCCGGTTCGCAGGCGCCGATCCTCTACGCGATCTCGATCATGGTGGTGTTCCTGTGTCTGGCGGCACTGTACGAAAGCTGGTCGATCCCTTTTGCAGTGATCCTGGTAGTGCCGCTCGGCGTGATCGGTGCACTGCTGGTGGCGACACTGCGTGGGCTTGAGAACGACGTGTTCTTCCAAGTTGGTCTGTTGACCACGGTGGGTCTGTCGGCGAAGAACGCGATCCTGATCATTGAGTTCGCGCGTGAGCTGCAGGTCGGGGGGAAAATGGGAGCGGTTGAGGCGGCCCTGGAGGCGGCACGGCTACGACTGCGCCCGATCCTGATGACCTCGCTGGCCTTCATTCTCGGCGTGCTACCGCTGGCGATCAGCAATGGCGCTGGTTCGGCCAGCCAACACGCAATTGGCACCGGCGTGATCGGCGGGATGTTGACTGCAACTTTCCTCGCGATTTTCATGATCCCGATGTTCTTCGTGAAGGTACGCGGCGTGTTCGGCGGCGAGAAGGAAGATCCCGACGAAGCACTACGTCTCGTGCAGGAGCATACGTATCGTACTCAGGAAAGCGGCGAGGGTAACAAGCAATAATGAAGTTCTTCGCCCTATAGGGCGAGCTATCAAACCAACGTTGTTGCATAAATCGAGCGTGAGGACGCAATGGCATCGACGGACATAATTTCAGGCGATATGAACGGATTGCGGACGAGCGAGGCCCGTCATGCGGTTAATTGCGCCGCCGCGACAGGCGACCTCGGTCGCCTGCGCTGCGATGTGACGCGCCCAGAGGCAGTTTCCGGTGAGCGACTTAAACCGATACATCGCATTTTCGGCCAGCGATCGCCGGTGGTAGTCACTGCCTTTCTTCGAGTCTGGACGGTCTTCACGGGCAATTGTATCAATCGCGCCGTTCCGCCACGCCGCACCGGGCGTATCCGTTGGCCAATGAACGGCCCCCTCGCGTGGCGGAATCGAAGGAACAGGACTGCGTGCAGCAATGGCCGCATAGCATGGCTTGGTGTCGTAGGCACCGTCTTCGCCGATGACATTGATCTATTCTTCGCGCGGAATTTGGTCGAGCAACTTGGCCAGAGCGTCACCTTCAGCCACATCCTGATGCGTCATCAGCGCGGCATACACTTGACCCGTATTCGCGTTCAGCGAGAGATAGACTTGACGCCACGTGCGCCGCTGCAAGTAGCTGTGCTGGCGGCAACCCCTTCCATTCACCTTCACCATAGACCTTCAGACCGGTTCTGTCGACAACCAGATAGATCGGTTCGCTGTCGCGAAGGATCGGCAGTTCGAGATAAAGCGTTTTCCCCGGCGAAAGAGCGTAGTGTAATTCGGCACCGGCAAGCTCAGGGAGGCCAGATCGCGCAGACTTTGGGCGAAACCTTGCAGGACGCGCAGCGTCCAGTCGATAGACGGTCTTCACGCTAAGTCATGGTTGAATCAGCGTAGCGCCTGTACAGGCGCGGACGACCACATGCGGGTATGGCGTCTCGGGCATTCTGGCAAGGATAGCTTCATCTATCTATATCGTCACACGTTCCCAAGGGGTTGATCAGGCCCGCATTATAGGCGGTCCAGTTCCTGATATGGAAGCGTGTCTTTGGTTCACATGTCTTGCGTATTTTCTTCGAAAAATTAGTCAGTTACCCTGGAATCTGGCTGGATAACATGGGACTGGCCCGACCGTTGCGCGTAAACGTCACCGGCTCTCGCTAGATTTATGCAACAACGCCATCAAACCCAGAAAATCACATACAACAGGGAGCGTCTAAAGGGACGGGGCATCCTCCCGAAGAGATTGATTGATGACCATGCGAAAACTTGTTTTGACTGCAATGGCCTTCGCGCTGGTCGCCGCGGGCTGCACGATGGTGCCACGCTACAAGCGCCCGGATGCACCCGTATTGGGCAGCTTCCCATCCGACGGCGTCTACGCGCTGGGCACGGTCGACGTGCACAGCGCCAATGGCCAGGCTGCCACCGACATCGGCTGGCGCAACTTCTTCGCCGATCAGCGTCTGCAGGCGCTGATCAAGATCGCGCTGAAGAACAATCGCGACCTGCGCGTCTCGGTGCTCAACATCGAGGCAGCGCGTGCGCAGTATCAGATCACGCGCGGGGGACTATTCCCGACACTCGACGGCACTGGTACCGGTAACATCCAGCGGATGCCGACCGGCGTGTCGACCACGGGCTCGACGCTTATCACGAGGACCTACAATGTCGGTCCGTCTATCTCGTGGGAGCTTGACCTATTCGGTCGCATCCAGAGCCTGAAAGACCAGGCTTTAGCGCAGTATTTGTCGACGGTCCAGGCTCGCAAGGCGGCGGAAATCTCGCTGATCTCGCAGGTGGCGGACCAGTACCTGACGCTGCAGTCAACGGACGACTTATTGAGAGTCACTGAAGACACGCTGAAGGCAGCCCAAGATTCGTACAACCTGACCAAACTGCAATTCGAAAATGGTACCGGCTCGGAGCTGGACCTGCGCCAGGCACAGACGGTAGTCGAGCAGGCGCTAGCGAACCAGCAGGCTGAGGCGCGCGATCGTGCGCAAGCGGTTAACGCCCTGGTGTTGCTGATCGGTGAGCCGATGCCCACCGATCTACCAACCGGTCGACCTCTGGATTCACAGGGCTTGCTGACCGACATACCAGCCGGCTTGCCTTCTGACCTACTGATGCGTCGTCCCGATATCTTGGAGGCCGAGCAGACGCTGCTGGCGGCCAATGCAAACATCGGGGCGGCCCGCGCGGCCTTTTTCCCGAAGATCTCGTTGACGGTCGCGGTCGGCAAGGCCAGCCCGACTTTGGGCGGTCTGTTCAAGGCGGGCACGGCGGCTTGGTCGTTCGTGCCCCGCATCATTGCGCCGGTCTTCGAAGGTGGCTCGAACATCGCGAACCTCGACCTGGCGCACGTGCAGAAACGCATCGCAATTGCGAACTACGAGAAGGCGATCCAGACGGCGTTCCGGGAAGTGTCGGACGGGCTTGCGGCACGTGGCACGTATGACCAGCAGATCGCGGCACTGGCGCGCAAAAAGGAAGCGCAGCAGCGTCGTTCCGGTCTGTCGGACCTGCGCTACCGCAATGGCGTCGACAGCTACCGGACAGTGCTCACGGCCCAGACAGACCTATACACGGCACAGACCTCGCTGATCTCGGCGCGCCTCGCGCGTTGGACGAACCTTGTAGACCTGTATCGCACGCTGGGCGGAGGCTGGATCGAGCACAACGGAGACCAGCCGCGCGCGACCGACTAGAGCAAGCCGGCGGCGGCATCCATGCCGGACCCACCCGACGGCGTTGTTGCATCAATCGAGCGTAAGGACGCAGTAGAAACAATGCCGCTCACATGTCTCGCGTATATCCTTGCGCATTTTCTTGCACAATTAGGAAGCTTACTCTGGAATCTGCCTTGCAGGGGGCTGGCCCGGCGACCGTTGCGCGTAAACGTCAACAGCTCTCGCTCGATTTATGCAACCACGCCACTCCAAGTGAGTGCGCCTTGGCGTCTGCGCACAAGGCGTCGGGTTTATTGCGGCGGCTGTTCAGCCGGGTCGATGGCCGGTTGGTGCTTGATCGGATTGTGCACGTGCGTCTGCAGGCGTTCCATGTACTTGAGCACTTGGCGGTCGAGCTTGTCGATCAGTAGATCAATCGCCGCGTACAGATCGCCATCCACGCTTTCGACGAAAATCTCTTTCTTGCCTTTCAGATGCAGATTAATTTCCGCACGCTGCCGCTTGTCTTTTTCCTTATGGTTGTCAACCGAGAGGATCACAGTACCATCAATCACCTGGTCGCTATGCCGTAGCACCCTATCTAACTTGGTGATCACGTGTTCGCGAATGGCAGCCGTCACTTCGAGATGGTGTCCACTGATCTTCAGGTTCATAGGGCTTCTCCATAGAAGTGTCCCCAGCGTATCTTATAAGGCGGCATCTGCCGGCGGGATCGATCTCCGTGGATCGATGTGAAGCGTACCCTAGTCCAGCCTATGCTTTCAACAGCACGATAGGGCATTGTTGCATAAATCGAGCGCGACGATGCAATGCATCGACGGACATAATTTCAGGCGATGCCATTGCGTCCTCGCGCTCGACTTATGCAACAATCCCCAATATTGATCACGCATTTCGGATCAATAGCGGTCGACGTAGGCAGCGCATTGCGGGAAGCGAGATTATGATACGAAATGCGCGGTGCTCCACCCCGTGCGGAGCCGGAGGGATGGCGCACGGAGGTTTCGACTGCGAGCGGGCACCCGATGGGCCCCGTCTTTACATGCGGAAATGTTCGCCGAGGTAGACGCGGCGGACGCTTTCGTTCTCAATGATATCCTGCGGGGCACCGGCGGCGAGCACCGAGCCTTCGCTGATGATGTAGGCGTGGTCGCAGATGCCGAGCGTCTCGCGCACGTTGTGGTCGGTAATCAGCACACCGATGTTCCGTTGCTTCAAGAACTTGACGATCTTCTGGATCTCGAGCACCGCGATCGGATCGACGCCGGCGAAAGGTTCGTCGAGCAGGATGAAGCTGGGGTTGCTGGCCAGTGCGCGGGCGATCTCAACGCGGCGGCGCTCGCCGCCCGACAGCAGCAGCGCCGGGCTGTCGCGCAGATGGCCGATCTGCAGCTCGTCGAGCAGGGCCTCGGTGCGCGAGGCGATCTTGTCCTTGCTGAGCGGCTTACCGTTGTCGCCATGCTGCAGCTCGAGCACCGCTCGGATGTTCTCCTCGACGGTCAACTTGCGGAACACCGAGGCCTCCTGTGGCAGGTAGGACAGGCCCAGCGAGGCGCGCTTGTGAATCGGCAGCAGGCTGATCGGGCTGCCGTTCAGCGAAATGTCTCCGGCATCGAGCGGCAACAGACCGACAATTAGATAAAAAGAAGTGGTCTTGCCTGCCCCGTTCGGGCCGAGTAGCCCCACCACTTCGCCGCTCTTCACGTCGAGGGATACATCCTTGACGACGGTACGCGAGCCGTAGCGCTTTTTCAGATTGCAGACTACCAGTGAACTGGTGGTTCCGGCGGGCTGGCGGTTCGGTAGGGCGCTCATGGGTTCGTCTCCTGGATTGAGTCCGACGGCGTGAACGTCGCGCTCGCGGCCTTGAGCGGGGCCCCCCGTCCGCCATGCTTGGGCGAAAGCATGGCGCGCACGCGACCGGTCGGATTGCCTGGTGCAGCCACGTCATTACCGCCTTTGGCGGTATAGAAATCCCGCTGGCCGTCGTAAGTGATCACACTGCCGTGCACCGTGTCGGATACCGTTGTGAGGCCCTGCAGGCGGCGCACCGTAGCGTTGTGCGTGAGCGTGGTGAGATCCTGCTTGCCGTCGTAGTCGATGCGTTCGGCATCGCCGTCAATGTACTCGTTAAGATCCTCGCGCTTCTGGCGGAACAAGGCGTGCTTTTTGCTGACGGGTGCCATGGTAGCAACTGCGTACTGGTAGCCTTGCGGATCCTGGCGCACCTTAACGCAGTCGCTCTTGATCAGGATCGTGCCCTTCGTGATCACGACATTGCCGGTCGCGACCGTGACCTGTTTCAAGTCGTCATAGGTCAGGTTGTCGGCCTCGACGTTGATCGGCTTGTGCTGATCCGCCTTTTCCGCATACGCGAACGACACGGTACCGGGTAGCGCCAGCGTGACGAGGGCTGAGGCAAGCCAGGCGCGGACAACACACCGGGCGTCGCCGATAAAAAAAATAGGGAACGACTTGTTCATGCAGTCACTCAAGCTGGGTTACTTGGATTAGCCGGAAGGGCCGCTGGAGACGTCAGACGCGGCAATCGCACCGCGGACGTTGCCGTACAAGTCGATGACCCGGGTAACATTGTTATACTTCATGCCGTTGGTCGCATTGGCGATCGACAAACCGCGTTGAAGTTTAACCGGCTTTTCAGTCTCGATTACATCGTCGTTGACGAGCACGCGGAAATGTTCAGAATTGGCTTCCATCGGTGGATCTCCGCCGGCCGGGCGCAGAATTTTGGCGTCGTCGTAGAGATCGACGATCGACACGTCGCCGTTTAAAGTGCCACGCTTGGAGGTGGCCGTAACTACTGGCTTGCCGGGCTGGAACGCGCGCATTGCCGGCTGGGTAAGCTGGCTGGTCTCATCGTCCTCGTAGTGGATCAGCTTAGCAGCCGTCAGCCGGTACTGGGTCACACCAGATTCGCCAAGCTCGGTGACCGAGAAGTTGTCGGCGAAATAGTCTGGCGAATGTCTCTTCGGGCGCGCCACCGCCTCGCCGGGCGGCGGCAGGGTGGCCTGCAGCAGCCAGTAAGTAACACCGGCAAGAGCGGTCAACGCGAGGATCGGCAGCAGCGAGCTCAGGTGGAGGCGGGGAAACATGCGTGATGCTCCGAGCGCAGCGGCCAGCAGGGCTTTGTTGTAGCGACCCTAGGCGCGGAGGATGGTGGTAGTATCGACCCTCCCCACCTCGCGTGCGGCACCATGTCCGCCGCGTGCCCAGAACGCCCAGTGGCGCGCGTGATCACGTCGGGATGTGCGATGGCCGGTGCGGCCACGAAGTCGCAGTGCATTACCACGCCGAAGTCGGGCCAGTGGTCGCCCATGTAGCTATATTCCTCTCACTTGAGGCCGGTTAGCCTGCGGCAATTTAGCGAAGGCACCGAGCTTGTGCTCGGCGCCCTGATAAAGATAACTGATCTGCAGTTCTCTTGCGCGCACCGCGACGCCCTCCGAGCGGGGAGCGGTGATGATCGCAATGGCATTGACTGGCATAATTTCAGGCGATACGAATGGATTGCGGATGAGCGAGGTCCGCCATGCGGTTGATGACGCCGACGCGCCTAGAGACACTAGCCGGTGAAGGTCTTGAACCGATACATCGCATTCTCGGCAAGCGATCTCCGGTGGCACTGTCTTGCTTCCATTCTCGACGACCGTCACGGGCAATTGCATCAACCGCGCTATTACGCCACGCCGCACCGGGCATATCCGCTGGCCAATGAGCGGCACCCTCGCGTGGCGGAATCGAAGGAATAGCACTGCGTGCAGCAATGGCCGCATGGCATGGCTTGGTGTCGTAGGCACCGTCACCGCCGATGACATCGATTTGTTCTTCGCGTGGAATCTGGTCGAGCAACTTGGCCAGAGCGTCACCGTCAGCCACATTCTGATTCGTCATTAGTGCGGCATGCACTTGACCTGTATTCGCGTTGAGCGCGAGATGGACTTTACGCCACGTGCGCCGCTTCGAGTAGCCGTGCTGGCGCACCTTCCATTCACCTTCTCCATAGACCTTCAGACCGGTGCTGTCGACAACCAGATGGATCGATTCATTGTCACGAAGGATCGGCAGTTCGACATCAAGCGTTTTTGCCCGGCGACAGAGCGTGGTGTAATTCGGCACCGGCAAGCTCGGGAAGGCCAAATCGCGCAGACTTTGGGTGAAACCTTGCAGGGCGCGCAAGGTCAGTCGATAGACGGTCTTCACGCCAAGTAATGCCTGAATCAGCGTATCGCCGTATACACACGGGCGACCACGTGTGGGTATGGCATCGGGCATTCTGGCAAGGACGGCTTCATCTATCCATATTGTTACGTTCCCCCGGCTGATCAGGCCTTCATTATAGGCCGCCCAATTCCTGACACGGTAGCGTGCCTTCGGCTCACCTTTCTTGTGTATGTCCTTGCGCATTTTCTTGGCAAAAATTAGGCAGTTACTCTGGAATCTGACTTGATAGGAGGCTGGCCCCGCGACCATTGCGCGTAAACGTCAACGGATCTCGCTCGATTTATGCAACAACGCCCAACACAGTGGCTACCACCGGCGATCGCTTGCCGAGAATGCGATGTATCGGTTCAAGACCCTCACCGGCCACTGTCTCTGGGCGCGTCACATCGCCGCGCAGGCGACCGAGGTCGCCGTTCGCGTCGGCGTCATCAACCGCATGGCGGACCTCGCTCGTCCGCAATCCGTTCGTATCGCCTGAATTATGCCCGTCTGATGCCATGGCGTCCTCACGTTCGATTTATGCAACAACGCCGCAACAACGCTACACCAATAGGCGAATTTCATGCAAATACGCAAAATCCCCGTGACCGTAGTCACGGGCTTCCTCGGCAGCGGAAAGACCACCTTGCTGCGCCACATCCTCGAAAATGCTTCGGGCCGCCGGATCGCGGTGATCGTTAACGAATTCGGCGAACTCGGCATCGACGGCGAGATCCTAAAGGGTTGTAGCATCGGCTGCGAGGAAGGTGGGGAAGCGGCTGGCCAGCTCTACGAACTGGCCAACGGCTGCCTGTGCTGCACGGTGCAGGAGGAATTTTACCCGGTGATGGAAGCGCTGGTCGAGCGCCGCGAGCAGATCGACCATGTGCTGATCGAGACCTCGGGTCTGGCGCTGCCCAAACCGTTGGTTCAGGCCTTCAACTGGCCATCGATAAAGAACAGCTTAACCTGCGACGCAGTGATCACGGTGGTCGACGGCCCGGCCACCGCGGCTGGCCGGTTCGCCGCGGACGTGGAGGCGGTGGACGCGCAGCGCCGCGCCGATCTGAACCTCGACCACGAATCGCTGCTGCACGAGCTGTTCGCTGACCAGCTCTCCTCGGCCGACCTGGTGATCGTGAATAAGATCGATCTGCTCGATGCGACGCAACTCGCTGCGGTTAAGACGATGATTCGCGAGGAAATCCCGGAGTACGTGAAGATCGTGTGCGCGCAGCGCGGCGAACTCGACCTGGCTGCCCTGATCGACTTGAACGCGGCTTCCGAGGAAACCATCCACCTGCGTCAGGACTATCATAGCTCGACTGAGTACGCCGACCATCATCACGACGAATTTGATTCGGTGGTGGTCGAGGCGCGCCTGAACTCTCGCGAGGCGACCCTCGCCGCACTGCGCGAGCTGGTCGACGCGCACATGATCTATCGCGTCAAAGGTTTCGCAGCGCTGCCGGCCACGCCGATGCGGCTTGTGATCCAGGGCGTTGGCGGGCGCTTCGAAAGCTACTTCGACCGGTGCCTGACTGAGGCGGACGGTGTCACCAGCCGCTTCGTGCTGATCGGCCAGAATCTCGACGCGGCTGCGCTACAGGCAGCCTTCCTCGCCGCCCTCGGCGACACTGTACAAGCGGCCTAAAGCCGAAAGAGACTCCCAATGCATCTGCTGCGTACCACGCCGGGCGGTTTCGTCGATGACACGCAGGGTGTAATCCGCATCGACCAGCATCCCGCCGAGATTGTGATTCTGAGCTCGGCGGATACCACGCTGTCCCTACTCGCCAGCGCGGTGCCGCTGCTCGGCGAGGGTTTCCCGAGCCTACGGCTGGCCAACATCAGCTTCCTGAGCCAGCCCGCCTCCGTCGATTTCTATATTGACGACGTGCTGCAGCATGCGCGCGTGGTGGTGATCGACCATCTCGGGGGCGAGGCTTACTGGCCTTATGGGATCGAGCAGGCGGTCGCGCTAGCCGAACGGTGCGGCCAGCAACTGGCAATGTTTTCTGGCGACCTGCAGGAAGATCACCACCTGGTGGCCAAGAGCACCGTCGACCCGGTCCTGTGCCGGCAGTGGTGGCGCTACCTGCGCGAGGGCGGTAGCTGGAACGCGCAGGCGCTGTTGCGCAGCATCGCCTTCCATACACTCGGCATGGGCGATGAACCTTTGCCGCCGCGTCCGCTGGCGGCCGCCGCGCTCTATCACCCGACGCGCGAGCCGGTTGGGGTGGAGGACTGGCACGCGCGCTGGACGGAAAGCGCGCCGGTGGTTGCGATTTTGTTCTACAAGGCACATTGGCAGGCCGCCAATACGGTCGTGTTCGACGCGCTGATCGAGGCGCTCGAGCGTGAAGGGCTCAACCCGCTGCCTATCGCCGTCACTTCGTTGAAGGATGCCGCCAGCCGTGAGGTGATCGCGCGGCTGGTTGCCTCGGAGCACGTCGCACTGGTGCTCAATACCACCGCCTTCGCAGTCGGCGCGATTGACGCGCCCTCGGCCGTTGGGCTAGCCGGCGACGCGCCGGTGCTGCAGGTGATCCTCTCGGGCAGTAACCGAGAAGCTTGGCTGGCCGATCCACGGGGCCTGCATGCGCGCGACATCGCCATGCACGTAGCACTGCCCGAGGTGGACGGGCGTATCGTCACGCGCGCGGTCAGCTTCAAGGGGCTAGCCTATCGCTGTCCGTATACCGAGGTCGACGTGGTACGTTACCAACCTCACGCCGAGCGCATTGCTTTCGTCGCCGAGCTGAGCCGCCGCTGGTGCCGGCTGCGTACCGAACCGAACACGGGCAAGCGGCTCGCGCTGGTGCTGGCCAACTATCCAAGCAGCGATGGGCGTATCGGCAACGGCGTGGGGCTCGACACGCCGGCCTCGGCACTCGGCATCCTGGCCGCTCTGGAGGAGGCCGGCTACACGCTGGCTGGCGCGCTGCCCGAGACGGGCGATGCACTGATCGCGCGGCTGACCGAGGGCGTGACCAATGATCCAGTCTCGCAGGCGATCCGCCCGGCCTTCCAGAGCCTCTCGATGGATACCTACCGGTGTTGCTATGCGCGGCTGCCAACGGCGGCACGCATAGCGATCGAGGCGCGTTGGGGCGCACCTGAGCAGGATCCGACGCTGCGCCACGGACGCTTCCCGCTCGCAGGCTGGCGCGCCGGGCAGGTGTTCGTGGGGATTCAGCCTGCGCGCACGCGCGAGGCGACCGACTGCGCGAGTTATCACGACGCCGAAATCGTGCCGCCGCATGCCTACCTGGCTTTCTACTTTTGGCTGCGCGATGTATTCGCGATCGACGCGATTGTGCACGTCGGCAAGCACGGCAATCTTGAGTGGCTGCCGGGCAAGAGCGTGGCGCTCTCTGATGCCTGCTGGCCCGACCTGATCCTCGGGCCGCTTCCGCATCTGTACCCCTTCATCGTCAACGATCCCGGTGAAGGTAGTCAGGCCAAGCGCCGCGTCCAGGCCGTGATCGTCGACCACCTGATGCCTCCGCTCACGCGCGCCGAAAACTACGGCCCGCTGCAGGACTTGGAGCGGCAGGTCGACGAATACTATGACGCGCTGATGATCGATCCGCGGCGCGCCAGGCTCCTGCGCAGGAGCATCCTCAACACTATCGTCGAGCAACGGCTGCACAAGGAGCTGAGTTTGGCCGAGCCCAGCAACCGCGACAGCGAGGATGCGCTGCTCACGCGTGTCGACGCTTGGCTCTGCGAGCTGAAAGAGACGCAGATCCGAGACGGCCTGCATGTCTTCGGCCGTTCGCCCGAGGCGCGCCAGCGACGCGATACACTGCTCGCGCTGGCGCGTTTCCCAGTTGGCGATGGGCTGGGTGGGAATGCCGGCCTGATCGCCGCGCTCGCGCGCGATCTCCAGCTCGGTGCCGGTTTCGATCCGCTCTCGGCGGACTGGGCCGAGCCTTGGCAGGGGCCGCGCCCGGCGGAATTGAGCGAGGTCAATTCGACGCCGTGGCGGCATACCGGCGATACCCGAGAGCGGCTCGAACTGCTTGCGCAGCGGCTCGTCGCGGGGCTGGATGGCGAGGGAGCCAGCGATGTAGAGGATAAACACAAGACCGCTCGCCACGCGCCCGAAGACGTGGCCGCCCCGCTGCTACTACGTCGGCTGCGCGCCGAAGCCGGGCGCTGGCCGGCCACATTGGCCGTGCTTGAGCGTGTCGCGCGCGACCTCGCCCCGCGCCTAGACGCTTGCGGCACCGACGAACTACGCCACCTGCTGCGCAGCCTCGACGGTCGTTTCGTGCCACCCGGGCCGAGTGGCTCGCCCTCGCGTGGCCGACCTGACGTGCTGCCGACCGGTCGTAACTTCTATTCGGTCGACACACGGGCCGTGCCGACCCAGGCGGCTTGGGCGCTCGGCATGAAGTCGGCGCACCAGCTGGTCGAACGGCACCTGCAAGAGCATGGCAATTATCCCCGCGCGGTCGGCCTGTCGGTATGGGGAACGGCCACCATGCGCACCGGTGGTGACGATATCGCTCAAGCCTTCGCACTGATCGGCGTACGCCCAAAGTGGGCACACGGAAGCCACCGTGTGACCGACTTTGAAATCCTGCCGATTGAAATTTTCGACCGCCCACGCATTGACGTGACGCTGCGTGTCTCGGGCTTCTTCCGCGACGCCTTTGCCAACCTGATGCACCTATTCGACGCAGCCATACAGGCGGTTGCGGAGCTCGATGAGTCGGAACGCTTGAACCCCATCCACGAGCGCGTGCAACGCGACGCGGCGGCCCTGGTTGAGCGCGGCGCGAGCCTCGAAGAGGCGCGACGCCATGCTAGCTGGCGCGTGTTTGGCGCGCGGCCTGGCAGCTACGGCACCGGTCTGCAGGAACTGATCGACCAGCGCAACTGGCAGGGAGACGCGGACCTGGCCCGGGCCTACCAGTCCTGGGGCGGTTACGCCTATGCGCAGGGCAGCGCTGGCAATGCCGCGCAGGACGCCTTCGGCGCGAGGCTGGCCAGCATCGACGTTGTAGTGCAGAACCAGGACAATCGCGAGCACGACTTGCTCGACTCAAACGACTACTACCAGTTTCAGGGCGGCATGGCGGTCGCAGTCCGTCATCTGTCTGGGCACCAGCCTGCGCTTTACTACGGCGACCACAGCCGTCCCGATCTGCCGCGTGTGCACACGCTCGGCGAGGAGATCGCGCGCGTGATTCGCTCGCGCGTAGTCAACCCGAAGTGGATTGACGGCGTGAAGCGCCACGGCTACAAGGGCGCGGCTGAGCTGGCGGCTACCGTCGATTATCTCTACGGCTATGACGCTACCACGGGTGTAGTGGCCGATCATCAATACGCGCTGGTCACCGACGCCTACGTCAACGCTGCAGACACGCGCGCCTTCCTCGAGCGGCACAACCCGTATGTGCTGCACGGCATCTGCGAGCGCCTGCTCGAGGCGATCCAGCGTGGTCTCTGGCAACAACCCGGCACCTATCGCGAGCAGCTCGAGGCAGGCCTGCTCGCCGTCGAACAGCATCTAGAAAAAAACGGCAATGAACCCACACGACCCGAGCAGTGTCTTGCCGCCGTTTCCGTTTTCCGCGCTGATCGGCCAGGCTGCGCTTCAGCAGGCGTTGCTGCTGGTGGCTATCGATCCCTCGATCGGCGGGGTGCTGGTGAGCGGGCCGCGTGGTACCGCGAAATCGACGGCGGCGCGTGCGCTGGCCGAGCTGCTACTGCGGGGCCGTTTCGTAACGCTTCCGCTGGGTGCTGACGACGAGCACGTGACTGGCACGCTGGACCTGGCCGTCGCGCTCGGCGAGAACGCCGTACGTTTCTCTCCGGGACTGCTAGCGCGCGCACATCTAGGCGTGCTCTATGTCGACGAGATCAACCTGCTGCCCGACGGCTTAGTCGATGTGCTGCTCGACGCAGCTGCGAGCGGGGTCAACACGGTCGAACGTGCCGGCATCTCGCATACACACGCGGCACGCTTCGCGCTGGTCGGCACCATGAATCCTGAAGAAGGTGAGTTGCGTCCACAACTGCTGGACCGCTTCGGGCTGATGGTGGAGCTCGACAACTGTCGGGATATCGCGGAACGGCAGCGCATTGTCAAGGCGCGTCTGGCCTTCGATCTCGATCCGATGGGCTTCCGCGCCCGACATGCTGAGGCACTGGCCGTGCTGGCCGAACGGATCGGTCGCGCACGCGAGGCACTGGCGAGCGTGCGGGTGGACGACAGCGTGTATGAGCAGGTTTCTGGGCTCTGCATCGAAGCTGCCGTCGACGGGCTGCGCGCAGATCTAGTGATGCTGCGCACCGCACGGGCGCTGGCCGCCTTTGAGGGCTCGGAAACGGTGAGCGCCGCGCATGTCGAGTGTGTGGCAGCCGACGTTCTGCGCCATCGCCGCACTCATCAGGCACCAGCCGCGGAGTCGAAGCCTTCCGATCAGCTGGCTCGCGACATCAATACGCCGCCGCGCGACGGTTATGCCTCGTCGATCGAGGGGGACGATGCACCAGCCGGAGACGGCGACCTGCCGGATGGCGATTGGGGCTACCTGCCGCCCGAACCTACCGGCATCACGGTCGTGAAAGGCGTAATCCCGCTGCCCTCAAAAAAACGCTGAGCCATCGAATGACTGCCCCCGTCGCGCCAGGCAGCGGGGTTCGATGGAGACACGGCAAGCTGCCCGCCCGGCAAGGCCTACCAAGCACGCGCATCGCGTGGCCTGCGACGCTGGCCGTCAAGCGCGGCGGTCAGCTCGAGGCTGGCCATCTACGTTTTCGGCCGCGCTCAGGCGCGCCGCGCGCCTTCCATTGCTTCGTGCTCGACTGTTCGGCCTCGATGCTCGAAGGCGGGCGCCTAGCGCTCGCCAAGGGTCTGCTGGTTGCGCTGTGCAACGTGGCGGCGCGCGAGCGTGCTGAAGTGGCACTGATCGCCTTCTGCGGTCGAGGTGCCGAGCGGCGCTTCGGACCGGCGGTTCCGCGCTGGTGGAACGAGCGCTGGCTCCAGCCGGTGGCGGGCGGGGGTGGCACGCCCCTGTTGACCGGCATCGCGATGGCGCAATCGCTTCTCGCGAAGACTGCGCGGTGCCGGCCCGGCGCGCCGCGCACGCTCTGGTTGCTGAGTGACATGCGCACCGACGAGATGCCAATTCGACCGGCGCAGGCTGATGAAATCCGCATCGTCGACTTCGACGATGCCGCCGTACGGCTGGGCAGGGCACAGCGGCTGGCGCGTCGGTGGGAGGCTTCGTGCTACCGGCCCGAGGATTTGATTTCTGAGCGAATTGTGGATCAATAACCGATGGCGAGTTCTCGAAGGACTAAGGCGTCTCTACCTAAAAAATAAGCGCTGTTCGGGGCGTTGTTGCATCAATCGAGCGTGAGGACGCCATGGCATCGACGGGCATAATTTCAGGCGATACGAACGGATTGCGGACGAGCGAGGTCTGCTATGCGGTTGATGACGCCGGACGCGAACGGCGCCCTTCGTCCTCACACTCGATTTTTGCAACAACGCCCATCTATCCATATTGTTACGTTCCTCCGGTTGATCAGGCCTTCATTATATGCCGCCCAATTCCTGACATGGTAGCGTGCCTTCGGCTCACCTTTCTTGTGTATGTCCTTGCTCATTTTCTTGGCAAGAATGAGGCAGTTACTCTGGAATCTGACTTGATAGGGGCTAGCTGGCGAGCGTTGCGCGTAAACATCAACGGATCTCGCTCGATTTATGCAACAACGCCGCTGTTCGGCACCCGCTGTTCGTGGCTTGGGCCAGGCGACGCGCGCCACTTGGATCTCAGTGCGTGAGTGCGCTGAACCCGTTCAGCAGCCGGTCGATATCGGTAGGCGAGATCGCCCCCATAGTTGAGACGCGGAACAGCGAGGTCGACAGGCCGCCCTGGCCAGCATAAATCACGAAGCCGCGTTCCTTGAGGCCGTCGCGCAGCGCTTCGTAAGTCACACCCTCCGGTAACTTATAGGCACGCAGAACCACCGACGACTCGCCGTCCGGTAACACTAGTGGCATGTCGCGCTCGGCCAGGCCGTCGCGAACCTGGTCCGCCAGTGCCTGGTAGCGCGTATGGCGAGCCTGCCAGCCGCCCTCGTCCTCGAACTCGCGCAGCGCCTCGACCAGCGCGTAATAGGCATGCACCGAGGGCGTAAACGGTGTATTGCGTTGCGCCTGCAGCTTGGCAAGCCGGCCCAGGTCGAGGTAGTAGGTGCGCGAGGCGATACGCGCTAGCGCCATGCAGCGCACGATCACGAAGGCCGCGCCGGGCACGCCATGGAGACACTTGTTGGCGGTGGCAGCCACCGCATCGATCACGCCGTCTGCGAAGTCGATGCCTTCGGCACCAAAGCTGCTGACGCCGTCTACCAGGAGCTGCACGCCATGCCGTCGGCAGAGCTCAGCGATCGGGCCCAGCGCGTTGAGGCGTCCGGTGGTAGTTTCGTGATGGACCACCGCGACGTACGTGATGGCGCGATTGGAGGCCAGCGCGGCCTCGATGCGAGCGAGGTCGGGCGCTTCCATCCACTCGTGCTTTAGCACCTCGTGAGCGATCCGGTATTGCCGGGCGATCTGCGCGATGCGGTCGCCATACACGCCGTTCTCGATCACCAGTAGCTTGCCGTCTTCGGGCACTAGGGCGGCGATCATGCTTTCGACCGCAGCGGTACCCGACCCCGTCATCAGCACCGCCTGCCATTCGGTCGGATCGAGATCGTAGACGGCCACCAGACGGTGGCGCGCCTCGTCTTGCAGGTCGAAGAATTCGCTTGCACGGTGACAGAGGTCGGTCTGTAGCAGACTTTGGCGCACGCGCTCGGTCAGCGTGACGGGGCCGGGGTTGAGCAGCAGCATCATTGGGCTCCAGAGATGTGGCGCATCAGACGTTCCTTCACTTCGACCGGCGTCACAGTCGGACGCGGAAGGCCATCGGGCACGCCGGTGCTGATAGACAGGCTGGCGAAGCGCGCGCCATCGACCGACTCGGTGAACAGCGTGTCGATCACGCCCAGGTCTTCGCCTTCTCGCGCCGATGCGTAGCCGCAGGCTGCCGCCACGCGTGTAAATGAGACGCAGGGCGAGACCGTCGGCTGACCGCCGGTCGACTCGTGCGCGCCGTTGTCGAGTAGAAGGTGGACCAGGTTGCTCGAGCCATAGGCACCGAGCGTGGCAAACGCACCCATTCGCATCAGCGCGGCACCGTCGCCGTCCACTGCCACCACCGTCAAGTCCGGGCGCGCCAGCGCCAGGCCCAGTGCGAGCGGCGTCACGCAGCCCATCGAGCCAACCATGTAGAGCTGGTTGGCTCGATCTTCGAGCGCGTAGAGTTCTCGGGCACAGAAGCCGGTCGAGGCTAGCACCACGGTGGCGTCGAGCGGTGTACGCTTGATCAAGGCTGCCAACGCTTGCTGGCGCGTCGGCCTCTTGGCGAACGCGGAACGGGCCGAGACGAGCGTCCTGGCTTGCGCGCGCGGTGCCGGTATCGGCGTATCCTTGAGCGGATACGAGGTCATGCTACCTTTCTGCATCACCAGCGCGTAGGGCCAGCCGGTCTCGTCCATGTGGTGGATCGCGCGGTCTAGCGCCGGGGCAATCTGATTGGCCTCGGTTGGGAATAGCTCCCACGGGATTTCCATGATCTCGAGCATCCGCGTCGTGATCGGTCCCATCAGCGCGTGCTGCGGCTCGTCGTGCTCGCCCGGTTTGCCGCGCCAGGTGACGATCAGTAGTTGCGGCAGCTTGAAGGTCCAGGTCAGCGAGGTTAGCGGGCTGACCGCGTTGCCCAGGCCCGAGTTCTGCATCATCGCGATGCCACGCCGCCCACCCAGCGTGGCACCCGCCACGAGGGCGACCGCGTCGCCCTCGTTGGCGGCCGACACGTAGTGCAGTGTAGGATCCTGCAGTATATAGTTGATAAATGGCGTCAGGTACGAGCAGGGCACGCCCGCGTACCAGTCAAAACCGCGCTCGCGCGCGGCCTCGACGAACTGGGCTGCCTCGATCATTGTGCGTCCCTGGCAGCGGTGCCGTTGGCCAGGGGCATCTGGCCGTGCGCAAAGTCTCCGGCGAGCCGAAATTCGTCGAAGTCGTTCACGCTACACCAGTGTCCGTGCACGTATTGCACCGAGATTTGCTCGCCGGATTCCACGAGCACGTTGAGCAGGGACGGGATGTCGAGCTTGTCAAATTCCGGGCGTGTCTGCAGCTTCGCGATGGTTGCCTTGAGACGCTCCACGCCGGTACCACGCACGTTCAGCATGCCGACCCAGCGACCGTGCGGGGCGCCGTTTCCGGCATCGCTGGCTATGCGTTGAAGCGTGATCTTCTGGCCGAACAGGCCGCGGTCGTCGGCCGCAGAGCACAGCGCGAAGTCGCGCACGCTTTGGTTCGGCGAATCGGTCAGCGAGGAATCAACCACGACCGTGAACTCGGCATCGCTTTCGGCCAAGGCACGTACAATGTAGCTTCGGAACAGCAGGTCGCCGTAGGAGACAATGGTGTCGCTCTTGATTCGCCTGAGCGCGCAGGCTAGCGAGCTCAGTTCGCCGGTCTCGGCGTGGCGTTCGTTGACCACCAGCTTAATGCCGGTGGTGTCTATCGCGGCGGCACGATAGCCGCCCACTACCATGATGTCGTTGACGCCTTCTTTCTTGAAGCTGTCTACCAGCCAGCGCAGCAGCGGCTTTCCAGCGATGGACAGCATCACTTTCGGCTTGTCCTTAGTTACGGCCTCCAGGCCCTTGCCACGGCTGGCGGCTAGCACGATCGCCGAGTTCGACGAGCGTGAAGACGAGGACAGGTAGAGGCGCTCGGCCGCCGAGTACTCGGCGGCATCCTGCAGGCGGAAGATCTCGTTGACGGTCGCGACGCGGTCCTCGACGTCGACCAGGGTCTCGTGCTCGAAGATGTCGCGAGCGGTCGCCTGCATCGAGGCCGCCGCTGAACGGACCAGGTGGTTCGCCCAGATTACGGTGCTGATGCCGGCCTGGCGGAACATGTCGGTCGGTGTGCTGTAGTACTTAGTCGGCACGATCACGATCGGCGCACGGTTGTTCCACTGGCGGGCAAATTCGAGGATTTCGTCTGGACGCGACAGCTTGCTGTGCATCAGGATCGCGTCGGCACCGGCATCGGCGTAGGCATGCGCGCGGCGCAACGCTTCGTCCATGCCCCAACCAGCGATCAGCGCCTCAACACGCGCCACGATCGAGAAGTCCGGATCGGTCTGCGAATCCTTGCCAGCCTTGATTTTTCCGGAAAACTCGTCGATCTCGGCTAGCGGCTGGCGTTCGCCTTCGATGAAGCTGTTGGTCTTAGGGAACTGCTTGTCCTCGATGCACACTCCGGCGATACCGCGCTGCCCGAGCTTGCGCACCAGGCGGCGCATATTGTTAAAGTTGCCATAGCCGGTGTCTCCGTCGAGCAGGATTGGTAGGTCGCTGGCGTCAGCCATGAACTCAAGTACGTCGACCACCTGAGTCCAGCTCGCCTCGTTGTTGTCGCGCACGCCGAGCGCGGCGGAGATCGACAGGCCCGAGCCCCAAATGCCATTGAAACCCGCCTCGCGCACAATCCGCGCCGAAAGACCGTTGTGCGCCTCCATCAGAAATTCGAGATTGCTACTGGTCAGCATACGGCGTAGCCGAGCCGAGCGGGATTCTGTGAAATTAGGTTCGTATGCGTTCATCGTGCGGCTCCTACGGTATTACGCTGAATCAGCGGCAGAACTTCGTCGCGGGCACGCGCGACGTCGTTTTGGAAGTCTATTTCAATCCACGGGGCACCGGTCACGTCGGCGACGTCGAAGTTGGAGCCGCCTTCGAGCAGCAGGTCGCGCACGGCTTCCTCGTGGGGTAGGTTGGCGCGACCACAATGGACATAGCCGGACACGATCTCGGCGAGACGGCAGGCGGTGCTTTCACTAAAGCGGAAGAAACCGACTGATTCGCCGATGGTGTCATACTGGAGGTCAACAGCCAGCTGCTTGCGTAACTCGACTGGAACGCCGTCCTTCACGCAGAGCTTGACCGGCTCGTCGCCGGCCTCGAAGTCGCGGGCGATCAGCAGGCGGTCGATGGCTTGGTCCGGGTTCTCGATCAGCGCCTGCATGATGCTGTCGTCATAGAGAACGTCGGCGTCCATCAGCAGCACGTTGCCGCCACTTGTGAGCGCCTCGGTCGCAGTATGCACCGTCAGCATGCTACCGAGGTCGAAACGTGGGTTCAGGACGATCTGGGGCTGTCGACCGAGGCGGGCCAGCTCGGCCTCGACCTTCTCGTGCAGGAAGCCGAGCGCGAGCATGATCTCGGTTACGCCGAGTGTCTCGAGCACGCGCAAGTGGCGCTCGAGTAGGCTCACCTCGTCGAAGCACAGAAGGCACTTTGGATATTGTGTTTCGCTGGATAGTTGCAGACGCAGACCGAGGCCCGCGGCGAGAATAATGGCTCGCATTGATTACTCCAGTGCGCCAGTCAAAACCAGCAATGTGAATGAAAGAGCGTATACATTGAAGGTCTGTTTAGCCAGCCACAGCAGCCCAGAGTCATACGCATACATCCTGTGAGGCGTTGTTGCATAAATCGAGCGAGATCCGTTGACGTTTACGCGCAATGGTCGCGGGGCCAGCCTCCTATCAAGTCAGATTCCAGAGTAACTGCCTAATTTTTGCCAAGAAAATGCGCAAGGACATACACAAGAAAGGTGAGCCGAAGGCACGCTACCGTGTCAGGAATTGGGCGGCCTATAATGAAGGCCTGATCAGCCGGGGGAACGTAACAATATGGATAGATGAAGCCGTCCTTGCCAGAATGCCCGATGCCATACCCACACGTGGTCGCCCGTGTGTATACGGCGATACGCTGATTCAGGCATTACTTGGCGTGAAGACCGTCTATCGACTGACCTTGCGCGCCCTGCAAGGTTTCACCCAAAGTCTGCGCGATTTGGCCTTCCCGAGCTTGCCGGTGCCGAATTACACCACGCTCTGTCGCCGGGCAAAAACGCTTGATGTCGAACTGCCGATCCTTCGTGACAATGAATCGATCCATCTGGTTGTCGACAGCACCGGTCTGAAGGTCTATGGAGAAGGTGAATGGAAGGTGCGCCAGCACGGCTACTCGAAGCGGCGCACGTGGCGTAAAGTCCATCTCGCGCTCAACGCGAATACAGGTCAAGTGCATGCCGCGCTAATGACGAATCAAAATGTGGCTGACGGTGACGCTCTGGCCAAGTTGCTCGACCAGATTCCACGCGAAGAACAAATCGATGTCATCGGCGGTGACGGTGCCTACGACACCAAGCCATGCCATGCGGCCATTGCTGCACGCAGTGCTATTCCTTCGATTCCGCCACGCGAGGGTGCCGTTCATTGGCCAGCGGATATGCCCGGTGCGGCGTGGCGTAATGGAGCGGTTGATGCAATTGCCCATGACGGTCGTCGAGAATGGAAGCAAGACAGTGGCTACCACCGGCGACCGCTTGCCGAGAATGCGATGTATCGGTTCAAGACCCTCACCGGCAACTGTCTCTGGGCGCGTCACATCGACTCGCAGGCGACCGAGGTCTCCGTTCGCGTCGGCGTCATCAACCGTATGGCGGACCTCGCTCGTCCGCAATCCGTTCGTATCGCCTGAAATTATGCCCGTCGATGCTATTGCGTCCTCACACTCGATTTATGCAACAACGCCGTTTGTTGAATTCACTTTGGAATGGGCTGCCGCATCGAGCTAGATCAATAAAGCATCGGATTGGTCGGTGCCCCTGCAGTGGGAGTAGACAGTGAACGAAACACCCCACGAGTTGCCGCCCCTCGCCGACGCTTCCCGGCCAGGCTGCTCCGGTGGCTCCTCCGGCCCCGTGGAAGCACCCACCGTCGCCGTGCTCGAAGCGCATCTCGCGCCCTACGCAGCCCATTCTGGGAACACGTACGGTCGGCGCCATCCCGAAATGGCGCCCGCCGCACGCACCGAATTTCAGCGCGACCGTGACCGAATCGTGCATTCAAAGGCTTTCCGCCGCCTCGAATACAAGACCCAGGTGTTCGTGAACCACGAGGGCGACCTGTTTCGCACACGCCTGACCCACAGCCTCGAGGTCGCCCAGATCGCGCGCTCGGTGGCGCGCAACTTAAGTCTGAACGAGGACCTGGTGGAAGCGATATCACTGGCGCACGACCTCGGCCACACGCCTTTCGGCCATGCCGGGCAGGATGCGCTGAACGAGTGCATGCGCGAGCACGGCGGTTTTGAGCACAATCTGCAAAGCCTCACGGTGGTCGACGAGCTAGAGGAGCATTACGCTGCCTTCGACGGCCTGAATCTTTGCTTCGAGACACGTGAAGGCATTCTCAAGCATTGCTCGCGAGAGAATGCTCGCCAGCTCGGCGCGCTTGGGAAGCGTTTCCTCGATGGCCGCCGCCCCTCGCTCGAAGCACAGATCGCCAACATCGCCGACGAGATCGCCTACAACAACCACGACGTCGACGACGGTCTGCGTTCGGGCCTGATTTCGATCGAGCAACTGGCAGGCGTGGCGCTCTGGTGCCGCCACCACGACGCCGCACTGGCCGATTTCCCCTCGCTGGAAGGCCGCCGGCTAGTGCACGAGACGGTTCGGCGCATTATCAATACGCTAATCGTCGACCTGATCGACGCGACCACTTGCAACCTGGCCGAGCACGCGCCGGCCTCGCTCGACGACGTACGGCGCTGCCCGCAGCTGGTCGCGCACAGCGCGGTGATCGCCGAAGAGGCGGCCGAGCTTAAGCGCTTCCTGTTCCGCAACCTTTATCGCCATTACAAGGTGATACGTATGGCTAACAAGGCGCAGCGTGTCGTCAAAGGGCTCTACGAGGCCTTCACCGAGAATCCACGCCTGCTTCCACCGGCCTACCAGAGCGACGATGCGACCGCGCAGCCTTCGCTTGTCGCGCACTACATCGCCGGCATGACGGATCGCTTCGCGCTGAAAGAATATCAACGCCTTTTTGTCATGGACGCGAATTATTGATCAGGCAGGCGTTGTTGCATAAATCGAGCGCGCGGACGCAATAGCATCGCCTGAAATGATGCCCGTCGACGCTATTGCGTCCGCGCGCTCGATTTTGCAACAACGCCCATCAGAGGCAGAAAAAGGCAGCCAATGCCGCCCTGTGCCCGCTACACGCTGGGGGGTACACATCCCTCAGACGCGGAACGACTCGCCGCAGCCGCACTCGTCCTTGACGTTCGGGTTGTTGAACTTGAAGCCTTCGTTCAATCCCTCGCGCGTGAAATCAAGCTCGGTTCCGTCGATATAGACGAGGCTCTTTGGATCAACCACTACCTTTACGCTATGGCTCTCGAATACCTGATCCTCGGTCGCCACGTCATCAACATACTCGAGCTTGTAGGCCAGGCCCGAGCAGCCGGTGGTGCGCACGCCGAGCCGCAGGCCCAGCCCCTTGCCGCGTCGCGTCAGGTACTTCTGCACGTGTTGAGCTGCTTTTTTGGTTAGTGTGATTGCCATGAGATGTTCCTGGTCGCCCGCACCGCGCGCGGACGTCATTCCTCGATAAAACCCTCGTCGCTCGTCTTTCACGCGGCGCACTGGACGGCTTCAAATCTGAAGTGCAACACCTTTCGCCAATCGGTAAATTACGATAATAGGCTAATTCAAAATACTGCTCAGTACACTTGCAAATATTTTAGGCGTTGTTGCATAAATCAAGCGCGAGGACGCAATGGCATCGACGGGCATATTGATCACGAATTTCGGATCAATAATTTCAGGCGATATGAACGGATTGCGGACGAGCGAGGTCTGCCATGCGGTTGATTGCGCCGACGCGCAGGGCGGACATCGGTCGCCTGCCAGGCGATGGTGACGCGCCCAGAGACAGTTTTCCGGTGAGCGTTTTGAACCGATACATCGCATTCTCGGCAAGCGATCGCCGGTAGTAGCCACTGTCTTTCTTCCATTCTCGACGACCGTCACGGGCAATTGCATCAACCGCGCCATTCCGCCACGCCGCACCGGGCGTATCCGCTGGCCAATGAGGGGCACCCGCGCGTGGCGGAATCGAAGGAATAGCACACTGCGTGCAGCAATGGCTGGATAGCATGGCTTGGTGTCGTAAGCAACGTCACCGCCGATGACATCGATTTATTCGTCGCGTGGAATCTGGTCGAGCAACTTGGCCAGAGCGTCACCGCCAGCCACATTTTGATGCGGCATTAGCGCGGCATGCACCGGACCCGTATTCGCGTTGAGCGCGAGATGGACTTTACGCCACCTGCGCCGCTTCGAGTATCCGTGTTGGCGCACCTTCAATTCACCTTCACCATAGACCTTCAGACCGCTGCTGTCGACCACCAGATGGATCGGTTCGTTGTCGAGAAGGATCAGCAGTTCGACATCAAGCGTTTTTTCCCGGCGACAGAGCGTGGTGTAATTCGGCACCATCAAGCTCGAGAAAGCCAGCACGCGCAGACTTTGGGTGAAACCTTGCAGGGCGCGCGCAACGTGAGTCGATAGACGGTCTTCACGCCAAGTAATGCCTGAATCAGCGTATTGCCCCGTATAGACGTGGTCGACCACGCGTGGATATGGCCCCCCCCGTCGGGTATTTTGGCAGGGACGGCTTCATCTATCCATATCGCCACGTCCCTCCGGTTGATCAGGCTTGCATATTATAGGCCTCCCAATTCCTGACACGGTAGCGTGCCTTCGGATCACCTGTCTTGTGTATCTCCTTGCGCATTTTCTTGGCAAAAATTAGGCAGTTACTCTGGAATCTGACTTGATAGGGGGCTGGCCCCGCGACCGTCGTGCGTAAACGTCAACGGATCTCGCTCGATTGATGCAACAACGCCCCTCACTGGATCTCCGCGCCTTCGGCTATGGCCGGGCGGGAAATCTCCGGGTACATCTCATTTAGCCATACCTGCACTGCTTCTGGTCGCTGCTCATAGGCCCCGTTTCATCGGATTTTGCAGCGTGAAACGGCGTTGTTGCATAAATCGAGTGTGAGGATGCAATAGCATCGACAGGCATAATTTTAGGCTATACGAACGGATTGCGGACGAGCGAGGTCCGCCATACGGTTGATGACGCCGACGCGCATGGAGACCTCGGTCGCCTGCGAGGCGATGTGACGCGCCCAGAAACAGTTGCCGGTGAGGGTCTTGAACCGATAGATCGCATTCTCGGCAAGCGATCGGCGGTGGTAGCCACTGTCTTGCTTCCATTCTCGACGACCGTCACGGGCAATTGCATCAACCGCGCCATTACGCCACGCCGCACCGGGCATATCCGCTGGCCAATGCACGGCACCCTCGCGTGGCGGAATCGAAGGAATAGCACTGCGTGCAGCAATGGCCGCATGGCATGGCTTGGTGTCGTAGGCACCATCACCGCCGATGACATCGATTTGTTCTTCGCGTGGAATCTGGTCGAGCAACTTGGCCAGAGCGTCACCGTCAGCCACATTCTGATTCGTCATTAGCGCGGCATGCACTTGACCCGTATTCGCGTTGAGCGCGAGATGGACTTTACGCCACGTGCGCCGCTTCGAGTAGCCGTGCTGGCGCACCTTCCATTCACCTTCTCCATAGACCTTCAGACCGGTGCTGTCGACAACCAGATAGATCGGTTCATTGTCACGAAGGATCGGCAGTTCGACATCAAGCGTTTTTGCCCGGCGACAGAGCGTGGTGTAATTCGGCACCGGCAAGCTCGGGAAGGCCAAATCGCGGAGACTTTGGGTGAAACCTTGCAGGGCGCGCAACGTCCGTCGATAGACGGTCTTCACGCCAAATAATGCATGAATCATGCGTATCGCCGTATAGACACGGGCGACCGCGTGTGGGTATGGCATCGGGTATTCTGGCAAGGACGGCTTCATCTATCCATATTGTTACGTTCCCCCGGTTGATCAGGCCTTCATTATAGGCCGCCCAATTCCTGACACGGTAGCGTGCCTTCGGCTCACTTGTCTTGTGTATGTCCTTGCGCATTTTCTTGGCAAAAATTAGGCAGTTACTCTGGAATCTGACCTGATAGGAGGCTGGCCCAGCGACCGTTGCGCGTAAACGTCAACGGATCTGGCTCGATTTATGCAACGAACGCCCCGTCGATGCCCTTGTGTCCTCACGCTCGATTTATGCAACAACGTCGCGTAAAACTCTAGCACGCCAGCTACAGGCCGACGCCCTGTAGCGTCAGTGTCAAACCGCACCGCTGTCGGATCCACTCCCGCACGGCATGTCGCGTCCACAACGCGAACGACATCTTCAACTGCTCCGGAATCTGATTGCGCAACAGCGCGCGAATTTTCACTGTCTGCTGTTCACTCAGGGCACGGTGTGGGTTCACTGCTCCGCCGCTCGGTTTATCACGCAATCTCCAGCCGCACCTTCGCGGGCATAGCGTTTACAAATATCGAACACGCCAGTGCGCGCCAGGTTCGTATGCTCGGCAATCTCGTCCTAGGTCCAGCCGCGCGCACAGGTTGATCACCTGACGTCGCCGCTCTTCACATATCTCACGAGGCAGCGATCTCATATCTCTTTTTCCTCTCTTTTTTCCATTTCCCTCGGCGTTGTTGCATAAATCGAGCGTGAGGACACAAGGGCATCGACGGGGCGTTCGTTGCATAAATCGAGCCAGATCCGTTGACGTTTACGCGCGACGATCGCGGGGCCAGCCTCCTATCAAGTCAGATTCCAGAGTAACTGCCTAATTTTTGCCAAGAAAATGCGCAAGGACATACACAAGACAAGTGAGCCGAAGGCACGCTACCAATTCAGGAATTGGGCAGCCTATAATGCAGGCCTGATCAACCGGGGGAACGTGACGATATGGATAGATGAAGCCGTCCTTGCCAGAATACCCGACGACCATACCCACACGTGGTCGCCCGTGTTTGTATGGCGATGCGCTGATTCAGGCATTACTTGGCGTGAAGACCGTCTATCGACTGATGTTGCGCGCCCTGCACGGTTTCACCCAAAGTCTACGCGATTTGGCCTTCCCGAGCTTGCCTGTGCCGAATTACACCACGCTCTGTCGCCGGGCAAAAACGCTTGATGTCGAACTGCCGATCTTTCGCGACAACGAACCGATCCATCTAGTTGTCGACAGCACCGGTCTGAAGGTCTATGAAGAAGGTGCATGGAAGGTGCGCCAGCACGGCTACTCGAAGCGGCGCACGTGGCGTAAAGTCCATCTCGCGCTCAACGCGCATACGGGTCAAGTGCATGCCGCGCTAATGACGAATCAGAATGTGGCTAACGGTGACGCTCTGGCCAAGTTGCTCGACCAGATTCCACGCGAAGAACAAATCGATGTCATCGGCGGTGACCGTGCCTACGACACCAAGCCATGCCATGCGGCCATTGCTGCACGCACTGCTATTCCTTCGATTCCGCCACGCGAGGGTGCCGCTCATTGGCCAGCGGATATGCCCGGTGCGGCGTGGCGTCATGGCGCGGGTTGATGCAATTGCCCGTGACGGTCGTCGAGAATGGAAGCAAGACACTGGCTACCACCGGCGATCGCTTGCCGAGAATGCGATGTATCGGTTCAAGACCCTCACCGGCAACTGTCTCTGGGCGCGTCACATCGAGGCGCAGGCGACCGAGGTCTCCATTCGCGTCGGCGTCATCAACCGTATGGCGGACCTCGCTCGTCCGCAATCTGTTCGTATCGCCTGAAATTACCCGTCGATGCTATTGCGTCCTCACACTCGATTTATGCAACAACGCCATTTCCCTCAGATGAGAATCGATTTTCCAATTTAAAAATCACGCATTGCAGCTTAATAAGCAGCGGTATATTGCACTTCATTCTTGAAACCGCTACTCTACGTTCGGGAGCGGGCTTGTATCCTGTGCCGCTGCTTACGCAGCTTGTCCGTCTTCCGCGGTCGCATCGTGACGCTTGCGGTAATCGTCCACTGCTCCCTTGATCGCATCTTCCGCGAGGAGCGAACAGTGGATCTTCACCGGAGGCAGCGCCAATTCCTCAACGATCTGTGTATTTTTGATGGCCAGCGCCTGGTCCAGCGTCTTGCCTTTCACCCATTCTGTGACCAGCGAACTCGAGGCGATCGCCGAGCCGCAACCATAGGTTTTGAACTTCGCGTCTTCGATGACGCCATCCGAACTGACACGAATCTGCAGCTTCATCACGTCTCCGCAGGCCGGCGCACCGACCATGCCCGTACCGACTGCGTCATCGTCTTTCGAGAAGGAACCGACGTTGCGTGGATTTTCGTAGTGATCCAGAACTTGATTGCTGTAAGACATGATGCGACTCCTTGATACGTTGCGTACGCGCGGCACCGGACTACTACCATAACCTTCGTTCAGTGTGAGGCCCACTCGATCATCGAAAGATCGACGCCGTCCTTGTACATTTCCCAGAGCGGGGACAGACCGCGTAGCTTGGCGATCTTGTCTTGCAGCAAGTTAATCACGTAGTCGACATCCGCCTCGGTGGTAAAGCGACCGACCGTGAAGCGGATCGAGCTGTGCGCGAGTTCGTCGTTCCGGCCCAGCGCGCGCAGCACGTAGGACGGCTCCAGCGAGGCCGAGGTACAGGCCGAGCCCGATGACACAGCGACATCCTTGATCGCCATGATCAGCGACTCTCCTTCGACGAAATTGAAGCTGATGTTCAAATTGTACGGGACACGCTGTTCCATGTCGCCGTTCACATAGGTTTCCTCGATCTGCGACAGGCCGAGCAGCAACTTGTCGCGCAGTGCGCGCACACGCTCGTTTTCGACCGCCATTTCCTCCCGGGCGATGCGGAAGGCCTCGCCCATGCCGACGATCTGGTGCGTCGCCAGGGTGCCGGAGCGCATGCCGCGCTCGTGGCCGCCGCCGTGCATCTGTGCCTCGATCCGAACACGCGGCTTGCGGCGCACGTAGAGCGCGCCGATCCCCTTCGGACCGTAGGTCTTGTGCGCCGAAAACGACATCAGGTCAACCTGCAACTTAGCGAGATCGATCCCCACCTTTCCGGTGGACTGCGCGGCGTCGACGTGGGACACGATGCCCTGGGCTCGGCAGATCTCGCCGATCGTCTCGATGTCTTGGATTACGCCGATCTCATTATTCACATGCATAACCGAAACCAAGATCGTATCCGGGCGCAGCGCGGTCTTGAATACCTCGAGATCGATCAGGCCATCGTCCTTGACGTCTAGGTAGGTCACTTCAAAGCCTTCACGCTCGAGTTCGCGGCAGGTATCGAGAACGGCCTTGTGCTCGGTCTTTACCGTGATGATGTGCTTGCCTTTTCCCTGGTAGAAATGCGCCGCGCCCTTGATCGCGAGGTTGTCCGATTCAGTCGCGCCCGAGGTCCAGATAATTTCGCGCGGGCCCGTGTTCACGAGCGCCGCAACCTGCTCGCGCGCCTCTTCCACCGCCCGCTCTGCATCCCAACCATACGCGTGGCTGCGCGATGCCGGATTACCGAACTGCTCGCGCAGATACGGCACCATCTTATCGACCACGCGCGGATCGACGGGCGTCGTCGCGCTGTAGTCCATATAAATGGGCAGGTGAGGAGTATCGTTGTTCATCTGTCGCTCCGGGTATGCATTCAGTGCAGGGACAATCTGTTATGTAAGTGCAGTTTTATCGAGTATGACAACGTCTCGCTTTAGGAACTGGTCGCGATGTTGAGGACTGAATGCGCCCCGAACGGCATTGCTCGCAGCGGCTCGATGGGCGTGGTCGGCTCCGTCACGCTATGGTCGAGCAGCACGGCTAGTGTACTTTCTTGGGCGCGCTGCCGATCGATGAAATCCTGCAGCGAAACCGAATCGAGGTATTCGACCATCTTCTGGTTAAGCGTCGACCAGAGCTCGTGCGTCATGCAACGACCATCGGGCTGCTTGGTGCCTTCGCAGGTACCCTTTCCACCGCATTGCGTGGCATCGAGCGGTTCGTCTACCGCGATGATGATGTCGGCGACCGTAACGTCGACCGCACGGCGAGCGAGGTTGTAGCCGCCCCCCGGCCCGCGGACCGATTCAATGATCTCGTGCCGCCGCAGCTTTCCGAACAACTGCTCTAGGTACGAGAGCGAGATGCTCTGGCGCTGGCTGATGCCCGCAAGCGTCACCGGCCCATGCTCCTGGCGCAGTGCCAAGTCAATCATCGCCGTGACGGCGAAACGGCCTTTCGTGGTGAGTCTCATAGTCGTAGAGCACAGCAATCTTGATGATTTCAGTCAAGTATAAATATCTGATAATTTTAATCAAGTATCTCTGATCTGTCCTGAGGAGGCGTTGTTGCATAAATCGAGCGTGAGGACGCCATGGCATCGGACGGGCATAATTTCAGGCGATACGAACGGATTGCAGACGAGCGAGGTCCGCCATGCGGTTGATGACGCCGCCGCGCAGGCGCCCGAGGTCGCCTGCGCGGCGATGTGACGCGCCCAGAGACAGTGGCCGGTGAGGGTCTTGAACCGATACATCGCATTCTCGGCAAGCGATCGCCGGTGGTAGCCACTGTGTTGCTTCCATTCTCGACGACCGTCACGGGCAATTGTATCAACCGCGCCATTACGCCACGCCGCGCCGGGCATATCCGCTGGCCAATGAACGGCACCCTCGCATGGCGGAATCGAAGGAATAGCACTGCGTGCAGCAATGGCCGCATGGCATGGCTTGGTGTCGTAGGCACCATCACCGCCGATGACATGGATTTGTTCTTCGCGTGGAATCTGGTCGAGCAACTGGGCCAGAGCGTCACCGTCAGCCGCATTTTGATTCTTCATTAGCGCGGCATGCACTTGACCCGTATTCGCGCTGAGCGCGAGATGGACTTTACGCCACGTGCGCCGCTTCGAGTAGGCGTGCTGGCGCACCTTCCATTCACCTTCTCCATAGACCTTCAGACCGGTGCTGTCGACAACCAGATGGATCGGTTCATTGTCACGAAGGATCGGTAGTTCGACATCAGGCGTTTTTGCCCGGCGACAGAGCGTGGTGTAATTCGGCACCGGCAAGCTCGGGAAGGCCAGATCGCGCCGACTTTGGGTGAAACCTCGCAGGGCGCACAACGTCCGTCGATAGACGGTCTTCACGCCAAGTAATGCCTGAATCAGGCGTATCGCCATATAGACACGGGCGACCACGTGTGGGTATGGCGTCGGGTATTCTGGCAAGGACGGCTTCATCTATCCATATCGTCACGTTCCCCCGGTTGATCAGGCCTGCATTATAGGCAGCCCAATTTCTGACACGGTAGTGTGCCTTTGGCTCACCTTTCTTGTGTATGTCTTTGCGCATTTTCTTGGCAAAAATTAGGCAGTTACTCTGGAATCTGACTTGATAGGAGGCTGGCCCCGCGACCATTGCGCCTAAACGTCAACGGATCTCGCTCGATTTATGCAACAACGCCCAAAAAATGCGCAAGGACATACACAAGACAAGTGAGCCGAAGGCAACGCTACCATGTCAGAAATTGGGCAGCCTATAATGCAGGCCTGATCAACCGGGGAACGTGACGATATGGATAGATGAAGCCGTCCTTGCCAGAATACCCGACGCCATACCCACACGTGGTCGCCCGTGTTTATACGGCGATGCGCTGATTTAGGCATTACTTGGCGTGAAGACCGTCTATCAACTGACGTTGTGCGCCCTGCGAGGTTTCACCCAAAGTCTACGCGATTTGGCCTTCCCGAGCTTGCCGGTGCCGAATTACAGCACGCTCTGTCGCCGGGCAAAAACGCTTGATGTCGAACTGCCGATCCTTCGTGACAACGAACCGATCCATCTGGATGTCGACAGCACCGGTCTGAAGGTCTATGGAGAAGGTGAATGGAAGGTGCGCCAGCACGCCTACCCGAAGCAGCGCACGTGGCGTAAAGTCCAGCTCGCGCTCAACGCGAATACGGTCAAGTGCATGCCGCGCTAATGACGCATCAGCATGTGGCTGACGGTGACGCTCTGGCCCAGTTGCTCGACCAAATTCCACGCGAAGAACAAATCAATAGTGTCTATGTCAGCATCGGTTTTTACTATCTTACCCTCAATTTCCCTCGATCCCGCCACGACGACCATCCCCGAGGCCGCTGCCCCGGTGCCGTTCGTGGTACGCTGGCTCGGCTCAGCATCCTACGAGCCAACCTTCGAGGCGATGCGCGCCTTCACCGAGGCGCGTACGCCCGAGACGGTCGACGAGATCTGGCTGCTTGAACATCCCCCCGTCTATACGCTCGGCTTGGCGGGCGACCCAGCGCACCTGCTGGTGGCTGACAGCGGCGCGCCGCTGGTCAAGGTGGACCGGGGAGGGCAAATCACCTATCACGGCCCGGGCCAGATCGTCGCCTACCTGTTGGTTGAGTTGCGCCGTCGTAAGCTGACGGTGCGCGGCATGGTTGAGCGGATCGAGCAGGCCGTGATCGACACCCTCGCTGCATATAATCTCGCGGCAGTCCGCAAGGTGGGCGCGCCCGGCATCTATGTAGAATCAGAGCCGCATGCGGGTGCGAAGATCGCCGCCCTCGGCCTGAAGATACGCAACGGATGCAGCTATCACGGGTTGAGCCTGAACGTCCGGATGGACCCCGGCCCATTTCTCGCGATCAATCCGTGCGGCCACGCTGGACTCGAGACGGTCGACATGGCGAGCGTGGGTGTGCTCGCCGACTGGCGAGAGGTGGCCAACAGGCTCGTGCGCCGTCTGAGCGCCAACCTTGACGGCACTAACTGTCGCCGTATTACCGCCGGCACTGGAACACACGAATGACTAACGTAACCGCACCCCCCGCATCGACCGCAGAATCTGCCGTTTACGATCCGAGCGCGAAGCAGAAGGCCCAGGCTAAGACGGCGCGCATCCCGATCAAGATTGGGCCGATCGAGAAGCTCAAGAAGCCTGAGTGGATTCGTGTGAAGGCGGCCACCGGCAGCTCACGCTTCAACGAAATCACGACCATTCTGCGCGAGCACAACCTGCACACAGTATGCGAGGAAGCAAGCTGCCCGAACATCATCGAGTGTTTCGGTAAGGGAACGGCGACTTTCATGATCATGGGCGACAAGTGCACGCGGCGCTGCCCGTTCTGCGACGTTAGCCACGGTCGACCAGATCCGCTCGATCCGAACGAGCCGATCAACCTAGCCAAGACGATCGGCACGCTGCGCCTGAAGTACGTGGTGATCACCAGCGTCGACCGTGACGACCTGCGCGACGGCGGTGCCGGCCACTTCGTCGAATGCATCCGTCATGTGCGCGAGCAGTCTTCGGAAACGTGCATCGAAATCCTCACCCCAGACTTCCGCGGTCGCTTGGATCGCGCCTTAGGCATCCTCAATGTCGCGCCACCCGACGTCATGAACCACAACCTCGAGACGGTGCCGCGCCTCTACAAAGAAGCGCGCCCAGGTTCGGACTACGCGCATTCGCTGAAGCTGCTGAAGGACTTCAAAGCACTGCATCCGAACGTCGCCACCAAGTCGGGCCTGATGGTCGGCCTGGGCGAGACGCCTGAGGAAATCCTGCAAGTGATGCGCGACCTGCGCAAGCACGATGTCGATATGCTGACCATCGGCCAGTATCTACAGCCTTCCGAGCACCATTTGCCGGTGCGTAAGTACGTGCATCCCAACATCTTCAAGATGTACGAAGAAGAAGCCTATAAAATGGGCTTCACGCATGCGGCGGTAGGCACGATGGTACGCTCGAGCTATCACGCAGACCTGCAGGCGCAGGGTGCCGGCGTGGTCTGAGCTGGGTTCCTCTGCTTTCAGTCCCCCTTGCCGGGCCGCTTCGGTAGCCGGCATGAAAAAACGCCGAGAGGCACGGTTTTTCATGACGGCGAGGGGCGTTGTTGCATAAATCTAGCGAGAGCCGGTGACGTTTAGACGCAACAGTCTAGGCCAGCCCCCTGTTGTCAAGCCAGATTGCAGCGTATTGATCCGCAATGCGTGATCTTGCAATTAGAAAATTGTCCCTCATGTCTTGTTTTTCCATGCCCATCACATGAAAGACAATTTTCTAATTGCAAGATTATGAATTTCTGATCAATATATTCGCTCATTTCTGCCGTTGACGCCCCAAGCAGTGGGAAATTAGATCCGAAGAGATTGACGCGATGCGCGCGTCTACCTTACTATCGCTTGAAATTTCCAGCCGTTGGAAGCCGAGATTTACATGCGATTCCTGATTAGTGCGCTATTGGTCCTGTTGCTGGCAGCCTGTGCCAGCCCCGGGCCGCCCGCCTCCACCACCGCTGCTTCCGACCCGAAAGCCGCATCCGATTTTCTCCGCAAGTCCACCCTCTCCGAGGGAACCATCGACGTCGACAAACAGCCGCTCGGTGAGCTGACTCCAAAAGATCCAGATCTGTGGGTGCGCATCCGTTGCGGCTTTCAGATGCCCGACTTGCAGGGCGATCTGGTCGACATGCAGACGACCGAGTACGCGGATCGTCCCGACTATGTGCAGCGCATGACTGAGCGCTCGCAGAAGTACCTCTATCACATCGTCGAGGAGCTCGAGACGCGCAACATGCCAACCGAGCTGGCGCTGCTACCCTTTATCGAATCGGCCTATAATCCGCAGGCCCTGTCCGTGGCCAAGGCGTCCGGCATGTGGCAGTTCGTTCCAGGCACGGGCCGCACTTATAACCTCAAGCAGAACATGTGGCAGGACGAGCGCCGTGACGTGCTGGCCTCGACCAGCGCCGCGCTCGACTACCTGTCGCGCCTGCATGACATGTTCGGCGACTGGTACCTGGCGCTGGCGGCCTACAACTGGGGCGAGGGCAACATACAGCGCGCGATCGCTCGAAACCAAGCGGTCGGCCTGCCGACAGGCTACCAGAGCCTGCGCATGCCGAACGAGACGCGCAATTACGTGCCCAAGCTGCAGGCTGTCAAAAACATCATCGCCAATCCGCAGCAGTATGGCCTGAGTCTTCCCGACATCCCGAACCACCCATATTTTGTCACGGTCACCACCTCGCACGACATTGATGTGAAGATGGCCGCGCAGCTTGCGGGCCTGTCGCTCGAGGAGTTCAAGGCGCTCAATCCTTCATTCTCGAAGCCGGTGATCCTCAGCGCGACCCAGCCGCAGATTCTGCTGCCTTTCAACAACGTCTTTCAGTTTGAGAAGGGCCTAAAGTCTTATGACGGCCCGCTGTCGAGCTGGACCACATATACCGTCACCGAGCGTGCGCGCCCGTCGATGATCGCTGAGAAGATCGGCGTCAGTGCCGCTACATTGAGGGCTGTCAACAAGATCCCCGCCGGTATGCGCCTGAAGCCGGGCTCAACCATCGTGGTGCCGCGTGGTGGAGACGACGAAGACGTCAGCGCCGACGTCGCCGAGAATGCCGTGCTGGCGATGGAGCCGGACGTGCCAGATACGCGCAAGATGCTGATCCGGGTACGCCGCTCGCAGTCGCTGGCCGCAGTGGCGAGCCGCTATGGCGTGTCGATCAGGCAGTTGAAGGCCTGGAACCGCATGCGCCGCAACCAGGTCAGCCCCGGCCAGACCCTGGTGCTGCACGTGCCAGTCGGTTCCTACCGAGCCGGGTCCGCAGCGAATCGCCACCTCGCCGGGCGGCGCACGCGTCGAACGCGCCAACCCGCCCACCGCAGGCCAAAGCCGCTGGCGAAGCGTGCTAAGCCGGTCTTGGCGTGGTTGCATAAATCGAGCGTGAGGACGCAATGGCATCGACGGGCATAAATTTCAGGCGATACGAACAAATTGCGGACGCGCGAGATCCGCCATGCGGATTGATTACGCCGACTCGCCCAGAGACAGTTTCCAGTACGCATTTCGAACCGATATATCGTATTCTCGGCAAGCGATCACCGGTGGTAGTCACTTGCCTTTCTTCTATTCTCGACGACCGTCACGAACAATTGTATCAACCGAGCCGTCACGCCACGACGTGCCGGGTATATGCGCTGGCCAATGAGCGGCACCCTCGCGTGGCGGAATCGAAGGAACGGGATTTCGTGCAGCAATGGTGGCCACATACTATGGCTTGGTGTCGTAGGCAGCGGTGTTGCATAAATCGAGTGTGAGGACGCAATGGAACGGATTGCCGACCTCGCTCGTCCGCAATCCGTTCATATCGCCTGAAATTATTGATCCGAAATTCGTGATCAATATGCCCGTCGATGCCATTGCGTCCTCGCGCTTGATTTATGCAACAACGCCCATCGGCGGTGACGGTGACTACGAAACTAAGCCATGCCATGCGGCCATTGCTGAACGCAGCGTTATTGATCTGTAATTCGTGATCTGAAAATTGAAAAATCGTTCCTCATGTAAGGGGCATGGAAAAACGAGACATGGGAGACAAATTTTCAATTTCCAGATCACGAATTACAGATCAATAGATTTATGCAACAATGCCGTGTCTTGTACAGAACCCCCCATCACACCATATAGATAGATTTTACCAGAAGTGGCCCGTCTAATCGCAAGGAGGACGGTTACCACGGTAAAATTTATGACTGAGGTGAAGTTGTATTGTAATAAGGTGGCCCTATCGGAAGGTAGGGGGGTCATATTAAAAGGTGCGGCTCGATCACCTCTTTTTTTGTGCTATTATGGAAAAGTTTAGCGTTCGCGCTGCTGATTACCTGTAAATCAAGAGAAACTACAGGATTCTGTAGCTCAGTCGGTTAGAACATCGACTTAGTAAGGTGAGAGTCGTTTGGTTCGCATTTAACCAGCCTCACCAATTGTCTTGGCGGTAAAACCCGAGTGTCTCTGTATGGGGGGCATAGCTCAACTGGGAGAGCACCTGCTTTGCAAGCAGGGGGTCGTCGGTTCGATCCCGACTGCCTCCACCAATCTTCGATCTTTTCGGTGTTGTTGCATAAATCGCGCGTGAGGACGCAGTGACATCGATAAGCATAATTTCAGGCGATGCGAATGGATTGCGGACAAGCCGGTCCGCGCCCGTGCGGTTTGATGACGCCGCTGCGAACGGCGACCTCGGTTACCTGCGCGTCGATGTGACGCGCCCAGAGACAGTTGCCGGTGAGGGTTCTTGAACCGATACATCGCATTCTCGGCAAGCGATAGCCGGTGGTCGCCACTGTCTGGCTTTCATTCTCGACGACCATCACGGGCAATTGCATCAACCGCGCACCATTACGCCACGCCGCACCGGGGCATATTCGCTGGCCAAGGAGCGGCGCCCTCGTGTGGCGGATTCGAAGGAATAGCACTGCATGCAGCGATGGCTGCATGGCATGGCTTGGTGTCGTAGGCACCCTCACCGCCGATGACATCGATTTGTTCGTCGCGTGGAATCTGGTCGAGCAACTTGGCCAGAGCGGTCACCATCAGCCACATTCTGATGCGTCATTAGCGCGGCATGCACTTGACCCGTATTCGCGTTGAGCGCGAGATAGACTTTACGCCACGTGAGCCGCTTCGAGTAACCGTGCTTGGCGCCCCCCTTCCATTCACCGCGCCATAGACCCCTTCAGACCAGTGCTGCCGACCACCAGATGGATCGGTTCGTTGTCGAGAAGGATTGGCAGTTCGACATCAAGCGTTTTTGCCCGGCGCCAGAGCGTCGTGTAATTCTGCACCGGTAAGCTCGGGAAACCCAGATCGCGCAAACTTTGGGTGAAACCTTGCATGGCGCGCAACGTCAGTCGATAGACGGTCTTCACGCCAAGTAATGCCTTTCTGACACGATACCGTGTCAGGAGAATTGGGCGGCCCCTATAATGAAGGCCTGATCAACCGGGGGAACGTAACAATATGGATAGATGAAGCCGTCCTTGCCAGAATACCCGATGCCATACCCACACGTGGTCGCCCGTGTCTATACGGCGATACGCTGATTCAGGCATTACTTGGCGTGAAGACCGTCTATCGACTGACCTTGCGCGCCCTGCAAGGTTTCACCCAAAGTCTGCGCGATTTGGCCTTCCCGAGTTTGCCGGTGCCGAATTACACCACGCTCTGTCGCCGGGCAAAAACGCTTGATGTCGAACTGCCGATCCTTCGTGACAATGAACCGATCCATCTGGTTGTCGACAGCACCGGTCTGAAGGTCTATGGAGAAGGTGAATGGAAGGTGCGCCAGCACGGCTACTCGAAGCGGCGCACGTGGCGTAAAGTCCATCTCGCGCTCAACGCGAATACAGGTCAAGTGCATGCCGCGCTAATGACGAATCAGAATGTGGCTGACGGTGACGCTCTGGCCAAGTTGCTCGACCAGATTCCACGCGAAGAACAAATCGATGTCATCGGCGGTGACGGTGCCTACGACACCAAGCCATGCCATGCGGCCATTGCTGCACGCAGTGCTATTCCTTCGATTCCGCCACGCGAGGGCGCCGCTCATTGGCCAGCGCATATACCCGGCACGTCGTGGCGTGACGGCTCGGTTGATACAATTGTTCGTGACGGTCGTCGAGAATGGAAGCAACACAGTGGCTACCACCGGCGATCGCTTGCCGAGAATGCGATATATCGGTTCAAGACCCTCACCGGCCACTGTCTCTGGGCGCGTCGGCGTCATCAACCGCATGGCGGAACTCGCTCGTCCGCAATCCGTTCGTATCGCCTGAATTATGCCCGTCCGATGCCATGGCGTCCTCACGTTCGATTTATGCAACAACGCCGGTCGACAGCACGGGTCTGAAGGTCTATGGCGAAAGTGGGTGGAAGGGTGGCCGCCAGCACGGCTACTCGAAGCGGCGCACGTGGCGTAAAGTCCATCTCGTGCTCAACGCGAATACGGGTCAAGTGCGTGCTGCGCTGATGACGCAGCGGGATATGGCTGACGGTGACGCTCTGGCTCAGTTGCTCGACCAGATTCCGCGCGACGAACAGATCAATATCAGCGGTGACGGTGCCTACGACACCAAGCCATGCCATGCGGCCATTTCTGCACGCAGTGCTATTCCTTCGAATCCGCCACACGAGGGCGCCGCTCATTGGCCAGCGGATATGCACGGTGCGGCGTAGCGTAACGGCGTGGTTGATGCAATTGCCCTTGACGGTCGTCAAGAATAGAAGAAAGACAGTGGCTACCACCGGCGATCGCTTGCCGAGAATGCGATGTATCACTTCAAGACGCTCACCGGCAAGTCTCTCTGGGCGCGTCACATCGACGCGCAGGCGAACGAGCTCTTCGTTTGCGTCGGCGTAATCAACCGCATGGCGGACCCCGCTCGTCTGCAATCCGTTTGTATCGCCTGCAATTATGCCGGTCGATGCCTCCGCATGCCATCAAACTGAATGCTTGTCCCCATGCTCGTCTCGTATACCCACAAACAGATCACAGATTGGTTAGGTTTTCATACGGTCAAGAAAGCCCGTGACTATCTACATGCCATCTCTGATCTGAAGTGGCAGGGTGACTATACCACGCTGACTGGGAAGGTCCAGGGCACGCAATCGCGCCCCTATCATATCTGGATCGAGTTCAACGACGTTGACGAGGACATGTGGATTGAGAATAAATGCACGTGTCCAGTCGGCTTCAAGTGCAAGCACGTAGCAGCGCTACTGATCGCCGCGCTTGAACATCTACCGAAACACCCTGCATCGGGCGTGCGTTCTGAGTTGGTATCTTGGCTGGAAGCATTTCGGGCTGCCCGCATAGCCCCCGTTGCCCGCAGCAAAAAGCCCACGAAGCCCAAGGCGACGCATGCGCTGGCGTATGTGATCGCCAATTCGTATCGCGCAAGCCCGGAAATTTTTATCTACAAGGCCCGTATAGGCACCGACGGTGCGATTCGCTCCTTTGATGAGCCCTGGCAAAACGTAGAAAACGCCCTTGTCAAGCCGCCAAAATTTGTTGTTGAGGAAGATCTATCGATCTTGCGTGGATTATGGCTGGACCGCTCCGGAAGATATAGCAGCAGCTTCGGGCTACAAGGCACAACGGGTGCCGCAGTTCTGGAAAAGCTCGTTGAGACTGGCCGCGCGTTTGTCTCGCCAACAGCGAACCCCATGCATTCTGGCGCCCCATGTGTACTGCATACCGGGCCCTCGCGTAGCGGACACATCACCTGGCATTCGCTGCCTGATACCCGGGTTCGACCAATCCTGCAAACCGAACCGATCGCGACACTCTTGCTAACTGCAACCCAGCCGTGCTGGTATCTGGACGCGCAGGCTGGCGTTGCCGGTCCGATCGATTTACCCTGGTCTGACGAGCAACTCGGAGCATTTCTAGCAATGCCGCCCATCACGCTCGATGAGGCTGCGCTCGTCGGGAAAGTGCTGCAAGAAGTGGCACCAGATTGGCCGCGACCGCCTGCACACGATGTGGCAAACGTGCGGGTGATTGACGCCAGACCAATCCCGCGGCTGTCGCTCGATACTCTCCGCACCTGGGTATCGGCCTGGTCGTCGTCGGCGTTGCCAAGTGTACTAGATTTTGCGACTGTTTCTTTCGACTATGCAGGCCATGCCCTCGCTGCGCAGAGCAATACCACACTCGTACCCACGATCGATGGAAATGTACTCCAGATCAAACGACAACTCGACGTCGAGCAACGCCACTTGATGGAACTGTACAAACTCGGCTTACGGAAAATTCCGGCCAATCGCGCCCAAGGCCCACAGCCGTTTCCAGATGGGATGCTTGCCCCGCAAAATCCGGGTGAGTGGCCTGTCTTCACCCAAATCGCGTTGCCCACGCTCCACCAGAATGGTTGGCAAGTCATTATGACCGATACGTTTCGTCACAACGTGATCGAAATTGACGCCATTGATGGTAAACTGTGGCAGTCGAGTGACGGCTGGTTCAATGTCGAAATGGGTATCACGGTCAACGATCGCATCGTGCGCCTCGAACCGCTGTTGGCGGACCTGTTCCGCAGCGATACTCGGTGGCTTTCCGGTCGACTCGAGGGGATTGCCGACAATGAGACCATTGAACTGAAGACAGACCGCAACGAACGATTGCGATTGCGGGCCGATCGACTCAAACCAGTCGTGCGTGTGCTTGTTGACCTGCTTGAACACGTCGGTGACGGCATACAAATCTCCGAACGGGACGCAGCACGGCTGGCCGCGCTAGATAACATGGGACGCTGGCAGTTTCATGGCGACGCATCAGTTCGGCAACTCGCTCAACGCCTGATGGCCGGAGCCGGTGTTGTCAACGTGCCAGTACCGCAAGGACTGCGTGCCGAACTGCGCGGCTATCAGCTTCAGGGACTAGCTTGGATGCAGTTCTTGCGCGAATACCACCTCTCAGGTGTACTGGCCGACGATATGGGACTCGGCAAGACGGTTCAGACGCTGGCGCACCTGCTCGCCGAAAAGGAAGCTGGCCGTCTCACGCACCCAGTGCTCATCGTTATGCCTACCACGCTCGTGCACAACTGGTGCGACGAGGCACAGCGTTTCGCGCCCACGCTACGTGTGCTAAATTTGCACGGTCCACAGCGGCACGAGCGCTTTGACGCAATCTCTCAGCACGATCTGGTCCTGACAACCTACGCACTTGTCTGGCGTGATGAAAGCGTTCTGTCGCAGCACGACTATCACATGATGATTCTCGATGAGGCACAATATGTTAAAAATACTACCACCAGAGCGGCGTCTACCATTCGTGCGCTTCGCGCAGGATACCGTCTCTGCTTAACGGGTACCCCACTTGAAAATCACCTCGGCGAGCTGTGGGCTCAGTTCGATTTCCTGTTGCCCGGCTTTCTCGGTTCGCGCCAGGATTTCACCCGGCGTTGGCGCATACCGATCGAAAAAAACGAAGACACCGTACGGCGCGACCTACTCGTGCGTCGCATTCGTCCGTTCATGTTGCGTAGACGTAAAGACGAAGTTGCCACCGAACTTCCGCCGAAGACCACCATCGTGCGCACGGTCGAGCTCAAAGGCACGCAACGCGACCTCTATGAGACCGTGCGCGCCACCATGCAGCAGAAGGTGCGCGAAGCGATTGCAGCGCAAGGACTTGCGCGAAGTCACCTCATCGTGCTCGATGCGTTGCTGAAATTGCGACAGGTATGTTGCGATCCTCGCTTGCTAAAGAGCACGCAAGCCGCACGCGTTAAGGAATCGGCCAAGCTGACGCTGTTGCTTGAAATGCTTCCAGAACTCATTGATGGGGGCCGCCGCATCCTGCTGTTTTCACAGTTCACCAGCATGCTTGATCGTATAGCCGCCGAACTGGATCGACGCAACATCGCCTACGTGATCTTAACCGGAGAAACGGTCGATCGCACGGTCCCCGTGAAATGCTTTATGCGGGGTGATGTATCTTTGTTCCTCATTAGCCTGAGGGCCGGGGGTGTAGGGTTGAATTTGACCGCGGCCGACACGGTGATCCACTACGACCCATGGTGGAACCCGGCGGTTGAAAATCAGGCGACCGACCGTGTGCATCGGCTCGGTCAAGACAAGCCTGTGTTCGTCTACAAACTGATCGCCGGTGGTAGCGTTGAAGAGAAAATCGTCGCCTTGCAGCAGCAAAAAGCTGAACTGGCAGACGCCATTCTCACTAATAATGCGGCAGGTAGCGTTATGTTCTCGGCCAACGATATCGAGGCGTTGTTTGAACCTATTCCGGAGTTACTCATAAGTCAGTAAATGGTATGCCCGCCAGCAACTCAGTCAACGTCTCGGGCGTACGGATTTTGCGCCATAGCTCTTCGTCATTAGCGCGGTATGCACTTGACCCGTATTCGCGTTGAGCGCGAGATAGACTGTACGCGACGTGTGCCGCTTCGAGTAGCCGTGCTGGCGCGCACCTTCCACTCACCTTCGCCGTAGACCTTCAGACCCGTGCTGTCAACAACCAAATAGATCGGTTGGTTGTCGAGAAGGATCGGCAGTTCGACATCAAGCGTTTTTGCCCGGCGACAGAGCCGTTGTGTAATTCGGCGCCGGCAAGCCCAGGAAGGCCAGATCGCGCAGACTTTGGGTGAAAACTTGCAGGGGCGCGCAACATCAGTCGATAGACGGTCTTCACGCCAAGTAATGCCTGAATCAGCATATCGCCCCGTATAGACACGATCGACCAGGTGGGGCGTTGTTGCATAAATCGAGCGAGATCCGTTGACGTTTACGAGCAACGGTCGCGGGGCCAGCCCCCTATCAAGTCAGGTTCCAGAGTAACTGCCTAATTTTTGCCAAGAAAATGCGCAAAGACATACACAAGAAAGGTGAGCCGAAGGTACGCTACCGTGTCAGGAATTGGGCGGCGCCTATAATGAAAGCCTGATCAACCGGGGGAACATAACAATATGGATAGATGAAGCCGTCCTTGCCAGAATACCCGGATGCCATACCCACACGTGGTCGCCCGTGTCTATACGGCGATACGCTGATTCAGGCATTACTTGGCGTGAAGACTGTCTATCGACTGACGTCGCGCGCCCTGCAACGTTTCACCCACAGTCTGCGCGATCTGGCCTTCCCGAGCTTGCCGGTGCCGACTTACACCACGCTCTGTCGCCGGGCAAAAACGCTTGATGTCGAACTGCCGATCCTTCGTGACAATGAACCGATCCATCTGGTTGTAAACAGCACCGGTCTGAAGGTCTATGGAGAAGGTAAATGGAAGGTGCCGCCAGCACGGCTACTCGAAGCGGCGCACGTGGCGTAAAGTCCATCTCGCGCTCAACGCGAATACAGGTCAAGTGCATGCCGCGCTAATGACGAATCAGAATGTGGCTGACAGTGACGCTCTGGCCAAGTTGCTCGACCAGATGGCACGCGAAGAACAAATCGATGTCATCGGCGGTGATGGTGCCTACGACACCAAGCCATGCCATGCGGCCATTGCTGCACGCAGTGCTATTCCTTCGATTCCGCCACGCGAGGGTGCCGTTCATTGGCCAGCGGATATGCCCGGTGCGGCGTGACGTAATGGCGCGGTTGATGCAATTGCCCGTGACGGTCGTCGAGAATGGAAGCAAGACAGTGGCTACCACCGGCGATCGCTTGCCGAGAATGCGATGTATCGGTTCAAGACCCTCACCGGCAACTGTCTCTGCGCGCGTCACATCGACGCGCAGGCGACCGAGGTCTCCATTCGCGTCGGCGTCATCAACCGGTATGGTGGACCTCGCTCGTCCGCAATCCGTTCCATTGCGTCCTCACACTCGATTTATGCAACAACGCCACCAGGTGTGGGTATGGTGTCGGGTATTCTGGCAAGGACGGCTTCATTTATCCATATCGTCACGATTCCCCGGTTGATCAGGCCTTCATTATAGGCGGCCCAATTTCTGACACGGTAGCGTGCCTTCGGCTCACCTTTCTTGTGTATATCCTTGCGCATTTTCTTGGCAAAATTAGGCAATTACTCTGGAATCTGACTTGATAGGGGCTGGCCCCGCGACCGGTGCGCGTAAACGTCAACGGATCTCCCTCGATTTATGCAACAATGCTGGGCGAAATACTGATCCGGGCAAGCGTCGCCCAAATTGCCGCCCGGGGAGAAGCGGCTCCAATCTGCAGCACTGCCAAAGCGCGTCGCAGCGGACACCCACCGCGCGGGTGCAACAATGTTGCGATACTGCTTACTGCTGCTTAGCTGCCGCGACTTGCGCCGCCACTTCAGTCGCGAAGTTATCCTGGCGCTTTTCGATGCCCTCGCCGACCACGAATAGCGCGAACTTTTTCACTGCAGCATTGGCTGCCTGGAGCATTTGTTCGATCGTCTGCTTGTCGTTTTTCACGAACGGCTGGTTTAGCAGCGAAACTTCCTTCAGGTACTTCTGGACGCTGCCCTCGACCATCTTGGCGACGATCTCGGTCGGCTTGCCCGATTCAGTGGCCTTCTGCTCGGCTACGCGGCGTTCCTTTTCGACCAGCTCAGCCCGCACTTCGTCGGTCGACAGCGAGATCGGCTTCATGGCTGCGACGTGCATTGCAACGTCCTTGCCGACCTGCTCGTCTGCGCCAGTGTACTCGACGATCACACCGATACGGTTGCCGTGCAAGTAGGTGGTGATCTGATTAGCGGTTTCGAAGCGCACGAAGCGGCGGATCAAGATGTTTTCTCCGATCTTGCCAACCAGGGCCAGGCGTACCTCGTCAACCGTCTTGCCGTCCAGCGGCAGGGTTGACAGGGCAGCCACGTCAAATGGGTTCTGGACCGCGACGAGTTGCGCGGCGGTCTTGGCGAAGGCTAGGAAAGCATCGTGCTTGGCGACGAAATCAGTTTCGCAGTTCAGCTCGACCAGGGCACCGGTGCCGTTGCCGACAAAGGACGAGACCACGCCTTCAGTCGTTATGCGCGATGTGGCCTTGCTGGCCTTGTTTCCGAGCTTCACGCGCAACAGTTCCTCGGCCTTACCTTGGTCGCCGTCGGCTTCCGTCAGCGCCTTCTTACATTCCATCATTGGCGCGTCGGTCTTCGTGCGAAGTTCTGCCACCATACTTGCGGTAATTGCCGCCATCATTCACTCCTTAAGTCTATTTACGACGCCGCTCTTCAATCCGGAAGGCACGGATTCGCTTTTCCGATGTACGCTCCCCGGCAATGCGACTTTTACAGGGCCTGTTGAGAGCCTGAGTGGATTCAAATCTGAAGGGAAACACCTTCGCCAACCGATAAATTTTGTGAATAGGAAAGAGAACGTACCAACAACTTCAACCCAGAAGAATATCTGCGAATCGATTGCTGGCGGGACGAGGCATTGAGCTTGCTGGAGATCGCCCGGAAGTTTAATCGAACGCCCTCGACATTGAGTCGCGAACTGGTCCGCAACACAGTAGACCAATGGGCTACTGTCCGGAGTGTAGCCGAAGCTTCGTGCAAACACCCCCCTCCGAAAGGCTGCGCGAACGCCGCTGAAGCTCGTATCTGACTCGATTCTCTGGAGCCTCGTCTATCAACGCTTGCGCGAGCACTGTTGGTTGCCACAGGAGATTGGCACTACTCTGAAGCGCACTTCCTCTGACGACCCGAGCTTGCACGTTTCCCACGAAACGATTTACAACGCTATCTACACTCAGCCTCGCGGCGAACTGCGTTGTGAACTGATTGCCTGCCTGGGCGTTGTTGCATAAATCGAGCGAGATCCGTTGACGTTTACGCGCAACGGTTGTGGGGCCAGCCTCCTATCAAGTCAGCTTCCAGAGTAACTGCCTATTTTTTGCCAAGAAAATGCGCAAGGACATACACAAGACAGGTAAGCCGAAGACACGCTACCGTGTCAGGAATTGGGCGGCCTATAATGAAGGGCTGATCAACCGGGGGAACATAACAATATGGATAGATAAAGCCGTCCTTGCCAGAATACCCGATGCCATACCCGCACGTGGTCGCCCGTGTCTATACGGCGATACGCTGATTCAGGCATTACTTGGCGTGAAGACCGTCTATCGACTGACGTTGCCCCGCCCTGCAAGGTTTCACCCAAAGTCTGCGCGATCTGGCCTTCCCGAGCTTGCCGGTGCCGAATTACACCACGCTCTGTCGCCGGGCAAAAACGCTTGATGTCAAACTGCCGATCCTTCGTGACAATGAACCGATCCATCTGGTTGTCGACAGCACCGGTCTGAAGGTCTATGGAGAAGGTGAATGGAAGGGTGGCGCCAGCACGGCTACTCGAAGCCGCGCACGTGGCGTAAAGTCCATCTCGCGCTCAACGCGAATACGGGTCAAGTGCATGCCGCGCTAATGACGAATCAGAATGTGGCTGACGGTGACGCTCTGGCCAAGTTGCTCGACCAGATTCCACGCGAAAAACAAATCGATGTCATCGGCGGTGATGGTGCCTACGACACAAAGCCATGCCACTGCGGCCATTGCTGCACGCAGTGCTATTCCTTCGATTCCGCCACGCGAGGGTACCGTTCATTGGCCAGCGGATATGCCCGGTGCGGCGTGGCGTAATGGCGCGGTTGATGCAATTGCCCGTGACGGTCGTCGAGACTGGAAGCAAGAAAGTGGCTACCACCGGCGATCGCTTGCCGAGAATACGATGTATCGGTTCAAGACCCTCACCGGCAACTGTCTCTGGGCACGTCACATCGTGGCGTAGGCGACCGAGGTCTCCATTCGCGTCGGCGTCATCAACCGTATGGGGCCCCGGACCTCGCTCGTCCGCAATCCGTTCGTATCGCCTGAAATTATTCCGTCGATGCTATTGCGTCCTCACACTCGATTTATGCAACAACGCCCGATGAACCTTCAGCTTGTCTCGGGAATCAGAAACACTTTCTTGCTGCGCGTGTCTTTGATCAGCCTCTTCAGGAAGGCTGGGCAGGATATCTGCGTTCATCGCGCCCTCGAATACTTTCCAGCGAACTTGGACGCTGTTTTTCACTGTCGTCACCACTGACAAGCCTTCGCGTCGGTTCGCCACGTGCCGGCTCGGGTATCTTTCCCATTGGGGCGTGTAGGAAGCGGCCTCGTACATCATCCGAGCGCAGCCCCGTTGCCGTCGCCCCACTGACTTTCCGGGCCTTCGGCTTTTGCCCGACGCGCAATCTTCAGGTACGTCTCGTTCAACCATGTTTGCACCGCTTCCGGTCGCAGCTCGTAGGCCCGCTTCATCGGCTTTTGTGGGTGAAGCCCCAGCGCGCTGGATATAGGCCGCCACCCTTCAGCGTCAAACCGCATCGATGCCGGATCCAATCTCGCACGGCATGTCGAGCCCACAACGCGAACGACATCTTTAACTGGTCCGGCATCTGAGCGCCCACAACAGCGCACGAATTTACACAGCCTGCTGCTCATTGAGGGCGCGGCGTGGGTTCACTGCTCTGCTGCTCGGTTTGTCACGCAATCCAGTCGCATCTTCTCGGGCGTAGCGTTTGCAAATATCAAACACGCCGGTGCGCGGCAGGTTCGTATGCTCGGCAATCTCCTCGTAGGCCCAGCCGCGCGTGCGCAGGTTGATCACCTGACGTCGCCGTTCTTCACGTGTCTCACGAGGAAGCGATCTTATATCTCTTTTTCCATCCCACTCAGATGAGGGACGATTGTCCAATGTCAAGATCGCAAATTGCGGATCTTTAATTTAAAGATCGCGCATTTCAGATTAATAAACCGATTCACTATATATAGTATATATAGCTTAATTCAAGATTGCGTATTTTTGATCAATAACCCGCAGTGCGTGCACTTCACTCTTGTCCCCCTTTTTTGCGCCAGCTTGGGAGCAGTTATGCGTTCTCTTCGACGTACTCGTCGCCACGCACCGCTCGGACCACTTCGTTGACCGTGTTGGCACGGCCTTCGAGGATCGCGTCTGCCACGCCTTCTGCGTACAGCGCGATAGCCTTGCTCGAGTCGTCATTACCTGGGATCACGTAGTCCACACCTTCCGGTGAGTGGTTCGTATCGACCACAGCGATGACCGGCACGCCGAGCTTATTCGCTTCGGTGATGGCAATCTTATGGTACCCGACGTCGACCACGAAAATCGCGTCCGGAATGCCGCCCATATCCTTCACGCCACCGATCGACTTCTGCAGTTTGGCAATTTCACGTTCGAATAGTAGCGCTTCCTTCTTGCTCATCTTCTCGAGCTCGCCCACCTCGCTTGCTGCTTCCATGTCCTTCAGACGCTTAATCGATACCTTCAGCGTCTTGAAATTTGTCAGCATGCCGCCGAGCCAGCGCGCGTTGACGAACGGCATGCCAGCGCGCTGTGCTTCTTGGGCGATCGTGTCGCGGGACTGGCGCTTGGTGCCGACGAACAGGATGGTGCCTCGATTTGCCGACAGCTGACGCACGTACTTTTCTGCGTCCGTGAACATCGGCAGCGTCTTTTCGAGGTTGATGATGTGAATCTTGTTGCGATGACCGAAAATAAACGGGGCCATCTTCGGGTTCCAAAAGCGCGTTTGGTGACCGAAGTGGACACCGGCTTCCAGCATTTGGCGCATTGTGACTGCCATGAGAGTGATTCTCCGCTAGGGTTGGATCTTAAGCCGACTGCCGTATCGCGGCGGATTGCACGCGAAACCCAGGGTGCGCCACCTTGTGATTCGGCACTTGTGAACACCGCGCGTGCCGGTCAGCCAGGTTTTGCTTGTCCATGCTGCATCGCATGGCATAGATTGGAAGTGGGAGCCAGACTTAGCCGAAGAGTATAACACGCTAGTATAATCATTCCAAACTTACCCATCTATTCGGCGTTGTTGCATAAATCGAGCGTGAGGACACAATGGCATCGACGGGCATAATTTCAGGCGATACGAACGGATTGTGGACGAGCGAGATCCGCCATGCGGTTGATGACGCCGACGCGAACGGAGACCTCGGTCGCCTGCGAGTCGATGTGACGCGCCCAGAGACAGTTGCCGGTGAGGGTCTTGAACCGATACATCGCATTCTCGGCAAGCGATCGCCGGTGGTAGCCACTTTCTTGCTTCCATTCTCGACGACCGTCACGGGCAATTGCATCAACCGCGCCATTACGCCACGTCGCGCCGGGCATATCCGCTGGCCAATGAACGGCACCCTCGCGTGGCGGAATCGAAAGAATAGCACTGCGTGCAGCAATGGCCGCATGGCATGGCTTTGTGTCGTAGGCACCATCACCGCCGATGACATCGATTTGTTCTTCGCGTGGAATCTGGTCGAGCAACTTGGCCAGAGCGTCACCGTCAGCCACATTCTGATTCGTCATTAGCGCGGCATGCACTTGACCCGTATTCGCGTTGAGCGCGAGATGGACTTTACGCCACGTGCGCCGCTTCGAGTAGCCGTGCTGGCGCACCTTCCATTCACCTGCTCCATAGACCTTCAGACCGGTGCTGTCGACAACCAGATAGAGCGGTTCATTGTCACGAAGGATCGGCAGTTCGACATCAAGCGTTTTTGCCCGGCGACAGAGCGTGGTGTAATTCGGCACCGGCAAGCTCGGGAAGGCCAGATCACGCAGACTTTGGGTGAAACCTTACAGGGCGCGCAACGTCAGTCGATAGACGGTCTTCACGCCAAGTAATGTTTGAATCAGCGTATCGCCGTATAGACACGGGCGACCACGTGTGGCTATGGCATCGGGTATTCTGGCAAGGACGGCTTCATCTATCCATATTGTTATGTTCCCTCGGTTGATCAGGCCTTCATTATAGGGGCCGCCCAATTCCTGACACGGTAGCGTGCCTTCGGCTCACCTTTCTTGTGTATGTCCTTGCGCATTTTCTTGGCAAAAATTAGGCAGTTACTCTGGAATCTGACTTGATAGGAGGCTGGCCCCGGGACCCTTGCACGTAAGCCTCCACAGCTCTCGTTCGGTTTATGCAACAACGCCTCGTAAAACCTAAGCTAGACAAGCTCAACAAGGGCTACGACCACCTCCAGAAGGTGCGAAACAGTCCCACAATTCCACGTATTCCTCGCAGGCAAGAACTATGGCCATCACGATCAAGACCGAACACGATATCGAACAGATGCGCGTCGCCTGCCGGCTGGCGAGCGAGGTGCTCGACTACATCACGCCGTCCGTCCTCGCCGGCACCACCACCGGTGAGATCGACCAGCTCTGTCATGAGTACATGACCAACGTACAGGATACCGTGCCGGCACCGCTGAACTACCAGCCGCCCGGCTACCCGCCCTACCCAAAGGCGATCTGTACCTCGGTCAATGACGTAATCTGCCACGGCATCCCCGGCGACAAAGTGCTCAAAAAAGGAGACGCGCTCAATATCGACATCACCGTGATCAAGAACGGCTATTTCGGCGATACTAGCCGGATGTTTCTGGTCGGCGAAGGTTCGATCCTCACCAAGCACCTGATCCAGACCACTTACGAATGCATGTGGCTCGGCATCGAGCAGGTCAAGCCGGGCGCGCACCTAGGCGATATTGGCCACGCCATCCAGAAGCATGCCGAAGGGCGGGGCTACAGCGTGGTGCGCGAGTACTGTGGGCACGGCATCGGCACGGTATTCCACGAAGATCCGCAGGTGGTGCATTACGGCCGACCTGGCACCGGCATCGAGTTGGTGCCCGGCCTGATTTTCACGATCGAGCCGATGCTCAACGCTGGAAAGCGCGACATCCGCACCATGCCGGACCAGTGGACTGTGAAGACGCGCGACCGTAGCCTGTCGGCGCAGTGGGAACATACCGTGCTGGTCACGCCGACCGGCCACGAAGTACTGACCATCTCGACCGGCACGCCGCCCCGCCCCACGCTCGACGCAGTGGCGGCCTGAAGATAATTATTGGACACGGCTAACCGCGCCCAGCTTGCCATTGGCCTGACCCAGCTTTGCTCGACCCGATTTATCCCGCGCGGGGCCTTGTTGCATAAATCGAGCGTAAAGACGCAATGGCATCGGCAGACATAATTTCACGCGATACGAACGGATTACGGACGAGCGAAGTCCGCCATGCGGATTAATACGGTCGACGTGAACGGAAACCTCAGTCGCCTGAGCGACGATGTAACGTGCCCAGAGACAATTGCCGGTGAGCGTCTTGAACCGATACATCGCATTCTCGGCAAGCGATCACCGGTGGTAGCCACTTGTCTTTTTTCATTCTCGACGACCGTCACAGGCAAGTGCATCAACCACGCCGTTACGCCACGCCGCACCCGGGTATATCCGCTGGCCAATGAGCGGCACCCTCGCCTGCCTAAATCCAAGGAACAGCATTGCGTGCAGCAATGGCTGCATAGCATGGCTTGGTGTTGTAGGCACCTACGCCGCCGATGACATCGATTTGTTCGTCGAGCGGAATCTGGTCGAGCAACTTGGCCAGAGCGTCACCGTCAGCCACATTCTGATTCGTCATTAGCGCGGCATGCACTTGACCCGTATTCACGTTGAGCACGTGATGGATTTTACGCCACGTGCGCCGCTTCGAGTAGCCGTGCTGGCGCATCCCTTCCATTCACCTTCGCCATAGACTTTCAGACCGGTGCTGTCGACCACCAGATGGATCTGGTTCGTTGTCGCGAAGGATGTCAGTTCGACATCAAGCATTTTTGCCCGGCGACAGAGCGTGGTGTAATTCGGCACCGGAAAGCTCGGGAAGGCCAGATCGAGCAGACTTTGGGTGAAATCTTGCAGGGCGCCGCGCAACGTCCGTCGATAGACGGTCTTCACGCCAAGTAATGCCTGAATCAGGCCTATCGCCATATAAACACGGGCGACCACGTGTGGGTATGGCGTCGGGTATTCTGGCAAGAACGGTTTCATCTATCCATATGGTCACGTTTCCCTGGTTGATCAGGCCTGCATTATTGATCTGCAATTCGTAATCTTGAAATTTTAAAATGTCCCTCATGTCTCATTTTTCCATGCTCATCACATAAGGGATAATTTGCAATTTTAAGATTACGAATTGCAGATCAATATGTAGTTTGATTCAAAATACCGAATTTCTGATCAATATACAACAACGCCTTCCCAATGCCTCTTCCAGCTCCAAGCGAAGCAACCCACATGTCACAACAACTTCAGCAAATCATCGATACCGCCTGGGAAAACCGTGCCGAGCTTTCGCCCAAGGGCGCACCCGCCAAGGTCCGCGAGGCCGTCATGTATGCCATCGAGCAGCTCGACAAGGGTGCGCTGCGAGTGGCCGAAAAGCAGAATGGTGAATGGATCGTGCACCAGTGGCTAAAGAAGGCTGTGCTGCTGTCGTTCTGCTTGGAAGACAACGTACCAATGGCTGCCGGAGGCTACTCTCAGTTTTTTGACAAGGTGCCCTCGAAGTTCGCCAACTACACGGCGAAAGACTTTGCCGCGGGCGGCTTCCGCGTGGTGCCGCCGGCCTTTGCGCGCCGCGGCTCCTTCATCGCAAAAAATGTGGTCCTGATGCCGTCGTATACTAATATCGGCACTTATATCGACGAAGGCACCATGGTTGACACTTGGGCCACCGTCGGCTCCTGCGCTCAGATTGGCAAAAACGTGCACCTGTCAGGTGGCGTCGGCATCGGCGGCGTGCTCGAGCCGCTGCAGGCCAACCCCGTGATCATCGAGGACAACTGCTTCATCGGCGCGCGCTCGGAAGTAGTGGAAGGCGTGATCGTCGAGGAAAATGCGGTAATCTCGATGGGCGTCTACCTCGGCCAGAGCACCAAGATCTATGATCGCGAGACGGGGGAGATCAGCTATGGTCGCATCCCCGCCAGCTCGGTAGTGGTCGCCGGAAACTTACCCTCGAAGAACGGCTCGCATAGCCTGTACTGCGCCGTGATCGTCAAGAAAGTCGACGCTAAGACGCGCGTCAAAGTCGGCCTGAACGAACTTTTGCGAGGCGACTGATGCGACCGTAGCTCTACCCCGGGCATCCACGAACTACGACACCGCGCAGAAGTTCCGCGTTTGGCTCGTCGAGTACGGCGGCGCATTTATTAATCCGCAATTTTTGATCTTGAAATTAGAAATTTGTCCCTCATGTCTCGTTTTTCCGTGCCCCTCACATGAGAGACAAATTTCTAATTTCAAGATCAAAAATTGCGGATTAATAATGCAGACCTAATCAACCAGGGGAACGTGACGACTTCGATAAATGAAGCCGTCCTTTCCAGAATACCCGATGCCACACCAAAGCGTGGTCGCCAGAATCTATACGGCGATACGCTGATTCAGGCATTACTTGGCGTGAAGACCGTCTATCGACTGACGTTGCGCGCCCTGCAAGGTTTCACCCAAAGTCTGCGCGATCTGGCCTTGCCGAGCTTGCCGGTGCCGACTTACACCACGCTCTGTCGCCGGGCAAAAACGCTTGATGTCAAACTGACGATCCTTCGTGACAATAAACCGATCCATCTGGTTGTCGACAGCACCGGTCTGAAGATCTATGGAAAAGGTGAATGGAAGGTGCGCCAGCACGGCTACTCGAAGCGGCGCACGTGGCGTAAAGTCCATCTCGCGCTCAACGCGACTACGAATCAACTGCATGCCGCGCTAATGACGAATCAGAATGTGGCTCTGACGGTGATGCTCTGGCCAAGTTGCTCGACCGGCTTCCACGCGAAAAACAAATCGATGTCATCGGCGGTGATGGTGCCTACGAGACAAAGCCATGCTATGCGGCCATTGCTGCACGCAGTGCGATTCCTTCGATTCCGCCACGCGAGGGTGCCGCTCATTGGCCAGCGGATATGCCCGGTGCGGCGTGGCGTAATGGCGCGGTTGATGCAATTGCCCGTGACGGTCGTCGAGCATGGAAGCAAGAAAGTGGCCACCACCGGAGATCGCTTGCCGAGAATGCGATGTATCGGTTCAAGACCCTCACCAGCAACTGTCTCTGGGCGCGTCACATCGACTCGCAGGCGGCCGAGGTCTCCGTTCGCGTCGGAGCCATCAACCGTATGGCGGATCTCGCTCGTCCACAATCCGTTCGTATTGCCTGAAATTATGCCCGTCGATGCCATTGCGTCCTCACGCTCGATTTATGCAACAACACCATGCTCATCACATGATGTGATGATTTTCCAATTTAAATATCATGAATTTTGGATTAATAAGCTGATTCAGCAGATTGCTGAGCACCAGAACTACAACCTGATCGTGCAGGAGGGGGTGTATGTCAGCCCGCGCATCGATATCACCGACCAGGTGATGAAGACGCTGGCCTCACCCACTATGGTTTTCTGAACTAAGGGAACGCACATGGCATGGACGCTAGACAAACTCGCCAAACGATTTGGCGGGGATATTGCGGGGGATCCGCAGTGCCAGGTTGGCGGCCTCGCTCCGCTGGACCAGGCCGGCCCCAACCAGCTCGCCTTCCTCGCCAATCCCAAGTATTTGTCCCAGGTCGAGACCACCCGCGCCGGCGCCGTTTTAATCACGCCGCGTGATCTGGAGAAGCTCGGCACGACCGCCGAAGGCCGCAACTTTATCCTCACCCCGAATCCCTACGCCTATTTTGCACGCGTCGCGCAGATGTTCATCGACCTAGACGCGCCCAAGTGGCTCTCGGGCGTGCATCCCAGCGCGAACGTCGATCCCTCGGCGCAGGTCGCGGCCAGTGCCGTGATCGGCCCAAATGTAATAATCGAAGCCGGTGCCGTAATCAGCGAAGGCGTGCGCCTGGATACTAACGTGTTCGTGGGTGCCGGCACGAAGATCGGCGAAGGCTCCCGCCTGTACCCGAACGTGGTCGTTTATCACGGCTGCGATATCGGTATGCGGTCGATCGTACATTCGGGCACCGTGATCGGCTCGGACGGCTTTGGCTTCGCGCCCGACTTCATCGGCGAGGGCGAAGAACGCACCGGAACCTGGGTCAAGATCCCGCAGGTTGGCGGCGTGAAGATCGGTCCCGATGTAGAAATCGGCGCGAACACGACGATTGACCGTGGTGCGATGGCCGATACAGTCATTGAGGAATGTGTGAAAATTGATAACTTGGTGCAGATCGCCCACAATTGCCGAATCGGCGCCTATACCGTGATCGCCGGTTGTGCAGGCATCGCGGGCAGCACTAATATCGGTCGCCATTGTATGATCGGCGGTGCAGTCGGCATCGCTGGCCATATCACGCTTGTCGACTACGTGATCGTCACGGCGCAGTCTAGCGTGTCGAAGTCGCTGCCGAAGGCGGGTATATACACGAGCACGTTCCCGGCCGTCGAGCATGGCGACTGGAACCGCAGCGCCGCGCTCGTGCGCAATCTCGATAAGCTTCGCGACCGCATCCGGTCGCTCGAAATTGCGCTGGCCGAACGGAACGACGGACCAGCGCAGGACTGAAGGTCGAAGCGGGCGCGCCGTTCGGCTGAAGCTATTGATCCGCGTGGGTCGCCCGCTTGGAGCGACCCCTAGCAGCATTTGCAGTCACCACTGCGCAGCGATTACGTGAGACGAACTATCATGAGCATCGAACAAACCAATTGCGATATCCATAAGATACTCACACTGCTGCCGCATCGTTATCCGATTCTGCTGGTCGACCGCGTGATTGAACTCACCCCGCACGAAAGCATTAAAGCGCTGAAGAACGTGACTATAAACGAACCATTCTTCCAGGGGCACTTCCCGCAGCGTCCGGTGATGCCAGGCGTGCTGATCATCGAGGCGCTGGCGCAGTCAGCAGCATTGCTGACCTGCAGTGAGGAAACGCCGAACGATCCGGGCAAGTCGCAGTACTACTTCGTAGGCATCGACGGTGCCCGATTCAAGCGAGTGGTTGAGCCGGGCGACCAGCTGATCCTGAACGTGAAGTTCGAGCGCCATATCCGCGGTATCTGGAAGTTCAAGGCGACCGCTGAAGTCGACGGCAAGATGGCCGCGGAGGCCGAACTGATGTGCACGGTGAAATCGACCGACGCCGTATCTTGAGCGCCGCGCGTCATCATCACCGAGGCAAGACTAACCAAGAGAGGCGTTGTTGTATAAATCTGTTAAGAGGCGGTGACGTTTACGCGCAACAGTCGCAGGGCCAGCCCCCTGTTATTGATCCTCAATTTCCAGATCACGAATTGAGGATCAATATGCTAACAAAATTCGCAGGGAAATACACAAGACATGTGAGCTGAAGGCGCGCTACCGTGTCAGGAATTGGGCGGCTTATAATGCAGGCCTGATCAACCGGGGGAACGTAACAATATGGATAGATGAAGCCGTCCTTGCCAGAATACCCGATGCCATACCCGCACGTGGTCGCCCGTGTCTATACGGCGATACGCTGATTCAGGCATTACTTGGCGTGAAGACCGTCTATCGACTGACGTTGCGCGCCCTGCAAGGTTTCACCGGCGTTGTTGCATAAATCGAGCGCGAGGACGCAATGGCATCGACGGGATAATTTCAGGCGATACGAACGGATTGCGGACGAGCGAGGTCCACCGTACGGTTGATGACGCCGACGCGAATGGAGACCTCGGTCGCCTGCGCGTCGATGTGACGCGCCCAGAAACAGTTGCCGGTGAGGGTCTTGAACCGATACATCGCATTCTTGGCAAGCGATCGCCGGTGGTAGCCACTGTCTTGCTTCCATTCTCGACGACCGTCACGGGCAATTGCATCAACCGCGCCATTACGCCACGCCGCACCGGGCATATCCGCTGGCCAATGAACGGCACCCTCGCGTGGCGGAATCGAAGGAATAGCACTGCGTGCAGCAATGGCCGCATGGCATGGCTTTGTGTCGTAGGCACCATCACCGCCGATGACATCGATTTGTTTTTCGCGTGGAATCTGGTCGAGCAACTTGGCCAGAGCGTCACCGTCAGCCACATTCTGATTCGTCATTAGCGCGGCATGCACTTGACCCGTATTCGCGTTGAGCGCGCGATGGACTTTACGCCACGTGCGCTGCTTCGAGTAGCCGTGCTGGCGCACTTTCCATTCACCTTCTCCATAAACCTTCAGACCGGTGCTGTCGACAACCAGATAGATCGGTTCATTGTCACGAAGGATCGGCAGTTCGACATCAAGCGTTTTTGCCCGGGGACAGAGCCTGGTGTAATTCGGCACCGGCAAGCTCAAGAAGGCCGGATCGCGCAGACTTTGGGTAAAACCTTGCAGGGCGCGCAACTTCAGTCGATAGACGGTCTTCACGTTAAGTAATGCCTGAATCAGCGTATCGCCGTATAGACACAGGCGACCACGTGTGGGTATGGCATCGGGTATTCTGGCAAGGACGGCTTCATCTATCCATATTGTTACGTTCCCCCGATTGATCAGGCCTTCATTATAGGCCGCCCAGTCCTTGCCACGGTAGCGTGGCAAGGACTCACATGTCTTGTGTATGTCCTTACGCATTTTGTTTTTTAAAAATTAGGAAGGTATGCTGGAATTTGATAAGAGGGAGCTGGCCCCGACCGTTGTGCGTAAACGCTACGGACTCTCGCTAGATTTATGCAACAACGCCGGGTTTACCCAAAGTCTGCGCGATCTGGCCTTCTCGAGCTTGCCGGTGCCGAATTACACCACGCTCTGTCGCCGGGCAAAAACGCTTGATGTCAAACTAACGATCCTTCGTGAAAATGAACCGATCCATCTGGATGTCGACAGCACCGATCTGAAGGTCTATGGAGAAAGTGAATGGAAGGTGCGCCAGCAAGGCTACTCGAAGCGGCGCATGTGGCGTAAAGTCCATCGCGCGCTCAACGCGCATACGGGTCAAGTGCATGCCGCGCTAATGACGAATCAGAATGTGGCTGACGGTGACGCTCTGGCCAAGTTGCTCGACCAGATTCCACGCGAAAAACAAATCGATGTCATCGGCGGTGATGGTGCCTACGACACAAAGCCATGCCATGCGGCCATTGCTGCACGCAGTGCTATTCCTTCGATTCCGCCACGCGAGGGTGCCGCTCATTGGCCCGCGGATATGCCCGGTGCGGCGTGGCGTAATGGCGCGGTTGATGCAATTGCCCGTGACGGTCGTCGAGACTGGAAGCAAGAAAGTGGCTACCACCGGCGATCGCTTGCCGAAAATGCGATGTATCACGGTTCAAGACCCTCACCGGCAACTGTCTCTGGCCGCGTCACTTCGACTCGCAAGCGACCGAAGCTGCCCTTCTCGTCGGCGTAATCAACCGTATAACGGCCCTCGCTCGTCCGCAATCCGTTCGTATCGCCTGAAATTATGCCTATCGATGCCATTGCGTCCTCGCGCTCGATTTATGCAACACTGCCAATCTGCTGGCCAATGAGCGACACCCTCGCATGGCGGAATCGAAGAAACAGCACTGCGTGCAGCAATAGCCGTATGGCATGGCTTGGTATCGTAGGTAGGGCCGCCGATATTGATCTACAATTTTTAATCTTGAAATTGTGGATCAATATACAACAACGCTACGCCCAGCCCGGAACAATCGCGCGACAGGTCGGGGCCTACACCGCGATATAATCTCGCACATGCACCGCAAAACCTGTATCCAATCGATCAAGCATGTCGAAGACGACGCCGACCATGGCTACGACCGCCCCAGTAAATCCCGGCGGAAACACCAGATGCATGTGCTGCAGCAGCTCGGTCGCAACCTGGTCGAACTGCCCAAGGATGCCCTCAAACGCATGTCAATGCCGGAAGATCTCGACGATGCCGTGCGCGAGGCGCGCCGCATCACCGACCACAAGGGCAAGCGCCGCCAGATGCAATATATCGGCAAGGTGATGCGCTCGCTGACCGAGCCCGAGATCGAGGTGCTGCGCACCGCGCTCGACACGCAGCGTGGTGTGAACAAGGCCGCTACCGCGCGCCTACACTGGATCGAGCGCACGCGCGCCCAGTTGCTCGTCGACGACGAAGCGCTCACGCGCTTCATCCGCGACTACCCGGTCGCCGACGTCCAAGAAGGTCGAACCCTGATCCGTAACACCCGCAAGGAAGCCCAGCTCGGTAAGCCGTCGCGCCATTTCCGTGAGCTATTTCAGTGGATTAACACCGCCCGCGGCAAGCTCAGCGAGGATGCCGCGGGCAAAGGCGAGCACGATGACGAATCGTAAGCAACGCGACGCACTGATCGTCGGCCTGGTCTCGACTAGCCCCAAGGGGCATCCCGGTCGCTGGGGCGCTGGCTCGGCGTCGCCTTGGTACGCCGAGACGCGTCTGATCGACGACGAGGCACCGGCTCTGATCTTGGCCACACTGGTCGAGCTGGTCGACGTGGCCGGCTTCGACTACTTGGTGTTGACCACCGGGCGGCAACGGCCCAGCGCGCGGTGACGTGACGCCGGAACACATCACCCCGATGTTTTTCGGAGATTATTTTGTTTGAGTCAGGCCGCCTTGGCGAAGCCCTCAAACTGCCGATAGTCAGCCCGCTCGGCTTCCGCCGAGCGGGATATTGCACATCGGGCTTGGCCGGCGTTGTTGCATAAATCGAGCGTGAGAACGCAATGGAACGGATTGCGGACTTCGCTTGTCCGAAATCCGTTCGTATCGCTTGAAATTATGCCCGTCGATGCTATTGCATCCTCTCGCTCAATAACCCGCGTATTCGCGTTGAGCGCGAGATGGACTTTACGCCAGGTGCGCCGCTTCGAGGAGCCGTGCTGGCGGCACCTTCCATTCACCTTCGCCATAGACCTTCAGACCGGTGCTGTCGACATCCAGATGGATCGGTTCGTTTTCGAGAAAGATCGGCAGTTCGACATCAAGCGTTTTTGCCCGGCGACAGAGCGTGGTGTAATTCGGCACCGGCAAGCTCTGGAAGGCCATATCGCGCAGACTTTGGGTAAAACCTTGCAGGGCGCGCAACGTCAGTCCATAGACGGTCTTCACGCCAAGTAATGCCTGAATCAGCGTATCGCCGTATAGACACCGGCGACCATGCGTGGGGTATAGCCCCCCGTCAGGCATCCTGGCAAGGATGGCTTTATCTATCCATATTGTTACGTTCCCCGGGTTGATCAGGCCCGCGTTATAGGCCACGCAGTTCCTGGCACGGTAGCGTGCCTTCGGCTCATATGTCTTGCGTATGTGGCGTTGTTGCATAAATCGAGCGAGATCCGTTGACGTTTACGCGCAACGGTCGCGGGGCCAGCCTCCTATCAATTCAGATTTCAGAGTAACTGCCTAATTTCTGCCAAGAAAATGCGCAAGGACATATACAAGAAAGGTGAGCCGAAGGCATGCTACCGTGTCAGGAATTGGGCGGCTTATAATGAAGGCCTGATCAACCGGGGGAACGTAACAATATGGATAGATAAAGCCGTCCTTGCCAGAATACCTGATGCCATACCCACACGTGGTCGCCCGTGTCTATACGGCGGCGATACGCTGATTCAGGCATTACTTGGCGTGAAGACCGTCTATCGACTGACGTTGCGCGCCCTGCAAGGTTTCACCCAAAGTCTGCGCGATCTGGCCTTCCAGAGCTTTCCGGTGCCGAATTACACCACGCTCTGTCGCCGGGCAAAAACGCTTGATGTCGAACTGACGATCCTTCGTGCCAATGAACCGCTCCATCTGGATGTCGACAGCACCGGTCTGAAGGTCTATGGAGAAGGTGAATGGAAGGTGCGCCAGCACGGCTACTCGAAGCGGCGCACGTGGCGTAAAGTCCATCTCGCGCTCAACGCGAATACGGGTCAAGTGCATGCCGCGCTAATGACGCATCAGAATGTAGCTGACGGTGACGCTCTGGCCAAGTTGCTCGACCAGATTCCACGCGAAGAATAAATTGATGTCATCGGCGGTGACGGTGCCTACGATACCAAACCATGCCATGCGGCCATTGCTGCACGCAGTGCTGTGCCTTCGATCCCGCCACGCGAGGGTGCCGTTCATTGGCCAGCGGATATACCCGGGTGCGGCGTGGCGTAATGGCGCGGTTGATGCAATTGCCCGTGACGGTCGTCGAGAATGGAAGCAAGCCAAGTGGCTACCACCGGCGATCGCTTGACGAGAATGCGATGTATCGGTTCAAGACCCTCACCGGCAACTGTCTCTGGGCGCGTCACATCGACTCGCAGGCGACCGAGGTCTCCGTTCGCGTCGGCGTCATCAACTGTATAGCGGACCTCGCTCGTCCGCAATCCGTTCTATTGCATTCTCACACTCGATTTATGCAACAACGCCACCAAGAGAGGCAACCGCGCATGAGCGGGATCCATTCAACGGCCGTGATCGAGCCAGGCGCGGAGATCGACGAGAGCGTCGAAATCGGCCTGTACGCGATCGTTGGTCGGCATGTTACGATCGGCGCGCGTACCACCATCGGTTCTCACAGTGTGATCGAGGGGCACACCACGATCGGCGAGGACAACCACATCGGCCATTACGCGTTGGTTGGCGGTCGTCCGCAAGACATGAAATACAAGGACGAGCCCACCCGGCTCGTGATCGGCGATCGCAACATGATCCGCGAATTCACCACGATCCATACCGGCACCGTGCAGGACACCGGCGTGACCACGCTTGGCGACGACAACTGGATTATGGCCTATGTTCACATTGGCCACGACTGCCGGGTTGGCAACCATGTGATCCTGGCAAGCAACGCACAGATGGCGGGGCACGTCGAGATCGGCGACTGGGCCATCGTCGGTGGCATGTCAGGCGTGCACCAGTTCGTGCGGATCGGTGCGCATTCAATGCTGGGCGGTGCTTCGGCGCTAGTTCAGGACGTTCCGCCGTTCGTGATCTCGGCCGGTAACAAGGCCGTTCCGCATGGCATTAATGTCGAGGGTCTGCGTCGCCGCAGCTTCTCGACTGAGGCGATCAGCGTGCTACGCAACGCTTACCGGGTGGTCTACAAGAGCGGAAAGATGCTCGATGAGGCTAAGGCTGAATTGCGTAAGATGGTTGAGGTGGGCGGAGAGGGCGGTGACGGCGTAGCCGAGCTTCAGCAGTTCCTCGGCTTCATCGACGCCTCACAACGTGGCATCATCCGCTGACACGATGGCGCTGATCTCGACTCCACTGCGGCTCGCGCTGGTTGCCGGTGAGCCGTCTGGCGATCTGCTCGGTGCTTCGCTGCTCGGCGGGCTCCATGCGCGCCTGCCCGGTTCGGCGCATTACTACGGCATCGGCGGACCGTACATGAACGCCGCCGGATTCGACTCACTTTGGCCCATGGATCGGCTGGCTGTGCGCGGCTACGTCGAGGCGCTCAAAGAAATCCCCAGTATCCTGCGTATCTACAGCGGGCTGAAACGGCAGTTGCTGGCCGAGCGTCCTGACGTGTTCATCGGCATCGACGCGCCTGACTTCAATTTCGGTGTAGAGTATTCACTGCGCGAGGTCGGCATCCCGACCGTGCATTTCGTCTGTCCCTCAATCTGGGCCTGGCGCGGCGGTCGGATTAAGAAAATCGTCAAGTCGGTCGACCACATGTTGTGCCTATTCCCGTTCGAATCGGCCCTGCTCGAGAAATCGGGCCTGGCCTCGACCTATGTGGGACATCCATTAGCCGACGACATCCCGCTCGAACCCGATACGCGCGGCGCGCGTATCGCCCTCGGTCTGCCTGAGAACGGGTCCGTGATCGCGGTGCTGCCGGGCAGCCGGCGCTCCGAGATCGCGCTCATCGGGCCGACTTTCTTCGCGGCGATGGCGCTGATGCACAAGCGTGAGCCTGGCCTGCGCTTCGTGATGCCGGTCGCCACGCCCGCGCTGCGCGAAAGGCTGCAGCCACTGGTGGAGGCCTATCTACAGTTGCCGTTGACGTTGATCGAAGGCTGCTCGCAGGTAGCCATGACGGCTGCCGACGCAATCCTGCTCAAAAGTGGCACTGTCACGCTGGAAGCTGCGCTATTGAAGAAGCCGATGGTGATTTCGTACAAGGTGCCCTGGCTGACGGGACAGGTGATGCGCCGCCAGGCTTATTTACCCTATGTCGGCCTACCGAATATCCTGTCCGGTCGCTTCGTGGTGCCAGAGCTGCTGCAGCACTTCGCGACGCCTGAGGCGCTAGCCGACGTGGCGCTCATGCAGCTGCGTGACGAATCGAACCGCCGCACGTTGACCGAGATCTTCACCGATATGCATCTATCGCTGCGGCAGAACACGGCGGCGCGCGCGGTCGAGGCCATCGAGCGCGTGGTGGCGAGCCGAAAGCCGCGCGCATGAAAGCCGCTAGGACTCCGCGCGCCGCGGCTGCAGCCGTGATCGCGATCGACCAGTCTGGCTTCGCCTTCGACGCGCCGGGCGAGATCGTCTGCGGCGTCGACGAGGCCGGTCGCGGGCCGCTGGCCGGCCCAGTAGTGGCGGCCGCCGTAATCCTTGATCCGGCGCGGTCGATCTTCGGTCTCAACGATTCCAAGGCGCTTAGCGCAAAGAAGCGTGAGCTTCTCTACCACGAGATCGTCGCGCATTCGCGTGCCTGGTGTGTAGCTTCAGCAAGCGTCGAGGAAATCGACACGCTCAACATCTTACACGCGACTACGCTGGCGATGCGGCGCGCCGTGGAAGGCTTATCGCTGCTCCCGACGCTGGTCAAGATCGACGGCAACCGCTGCCTAACGCTCAGCATCCGCAGCGAGGCAATCATCGGCGGCGACGCGCTGGTGCCGAGTATTTCGGCCGCCTCGATCATCGCCAAGGTCACGCGCGACCGCTTGCTGGTGGACTTGCACGCGAATTTCCCGTATTATGGCTTCAATGTTCATGCTGGCTACAGCACGGCGAAGCATCTGTCTGCGCTGCGCGAGCATGGCCCCTGCGAGCATCACCGACGCTCCTTCGCACCGGTACGCGAAGCGCTCCAAATCGAACGATGAAACTGATGGTTGATCTATAATTTCCAGATCACGAATTGCGGATCAATAAGATCAGGGTGTTCGGCCAATCACGCCGTGACCAGCTTGGTGGGATGAACCTGCAGCTTGTCGAGAATCAGAAACACCTTCTTGTTGCGCATCTCTTTAATCATGCTCGCTTCAGAAAATTGAGCAGGATGTCTGCGTTTATCGCACCTGCGAATACTTTCCAGCGCACCTGGCCACGGTTCGTCACCGTCGACATCACCGACAGGCCTTCGCGTCGACTCGCCACGCGAAGCGCGGCGAGTTTTGCCAATCGGCGCATAGAAGCGCCCTCGCACATCGTGCGAGCGCAGCTCCGTTGCATCGGCTTTTTCGGCGTGAAAGCCCCCAGCGCACCAAATACAAGCCGATACCCTGTAGCGTCACGTCAGCCTCAAACCGCATCGCTGCCGGATCAACTCCCGCAAAGCATGTTGCGTCCACAACGCGAACGACATCTTCAACGGCGTTGTTGCATAAATCGAACGTGAGGACGTCATGGCATCGGACGGGCATAATTCAGGCGATACGAACGGATTGCGGACGAGCGAGGTCCGCCATGCGGTTGATGACGCCGACGCGAACGGCGACCTCGGTCGCCTGCGCGGCGATGTGACGCGCCCAGAGACAGTGGCCGGTGAGGGTCTTGAACCGATACATCGCATTCTCGGCAAGCGATCGCCGGTGGTAGCCACTGTGTTGCTTCCATTCTCGACGACCGTCACGGGCAATTGCATAAATCGAGCGAGATCCGTTGACGTTTACGCGCAACGGTCGCGGGGCCAGCCTCCTATCAAGTCAGATTCCAGAGTAACTGCCTAATTTTTGCCAAGAAAATGCGCAAGGACATACACAAGACAGGTGAGCCGAAGGCACGCTACCGTGTCAGGAATTGGGCGGCCTATAATGAAGGCCTGATCAACCGGGGGAACGTAACAATATGGATAGATGAAGCCGTCTTTGCCAGAATACCCGATGCCATACCCACACGTGGTCGCCCGTGTCTATACGGCGATACGCTGCTTCAGGCATTACTTGGCGTGAAGACCGTCTATCGACTGACGTTGCGCGCCCTGCAAGGTTTCACCCAAAGTCTGCGTGATCTGACCCTCCCCAGCTTGCCGGTGCCGAATTACACCACACTCTGTCGCCGGGCAAAAACGCTTGATGTCGAACTGCCGATCCTTCGTGCAAACGCACCGATCCATCTGGTTGTAGACAGCACCGGTCTGAAAGTCTATGGAGAAGGTGAATGGAAGGTGCGCCAGCACGGCTACTCGAAGCGGCGCACGTGGCGTAAAGTCCATCTCGCGCTCAACGCGAATACGGGTCAAGTGCATGCCGCGCTAATGACGCATCAGAATGTGGCTGACGGTGACGCGCTGGCCAAGTTGCTCGACCAGATTCCACGCGACAAACAAATCGATGTCATCGGCGGTGACTGTGCCTACGACACTAAGCCATGCCATGCGGCCATTGCTGCACGCAGTGCTATTCCTTCGATTCCGCCACACGAGGGTGCCGCTCATTGGCCAGCGGATATGCCCGGTGCGGCGTGGCGTAATAGCGCGGTTGATACAATTGCCCGTGACGGTCGTCGAGAATGGAAGCAAGACAGTGCCACCGGAGATCGCTTGCCGAGAATGCGATGTATCGGTTCAAGACCTTCACCGGCTAGTGTCTCTAGGCGCGTCGGCGTCATCAACCGCATGGCGGACCTCGCTCGTCCGCAATCCGTTCGTATCGCCTGAAATTATCCCGTCAATGCTATTGCGCCTCACACTCGATTTATGCAACCACGCCTTACCTGCCGACACCGCTCTTCAGATACCTCACGAGGAAGTGATCTCATGCCTCGTTTGTCCATGCCATCTCACATGAGAGACAAATGTTTAATTTCAAGATCACAAATTTTTGATTCAAAGTTTTGACAACTAGATTCTCTCGGATTCCTACCGGAATCCGCCGCCTTCAACCCTCAACCACACTACGTTTGGACACCGCCACGAGGGTGCGCGATTGAGCTTGCTGGCTATCGCTCGCAAGCTCAATCGCGCATCCTCCAGAAATCGATTCGCATACGTTCTTCGGGTTGCAGTTGTTGGTATATTCTCCCTACCATCCATGCAATTTACCGGTTGGGTGCAGGTGTTGCACTTCAGATTTGAGGCCGTCCTGCCTGTTCCGCTCGCGGAGCGTGCAGCCTGAGCGAGAGGGGCGCATGAATGTGCTGATCGAACTGATAGCGTTTGCAGTGGCGATCGGCGTGCTCGTCGTGGTCCACGAGTATGGACATTACAGCATCGCGCGCCTGTGCGGCGTGAAGGTGTTGCGCTTCTCGATCGGCTTCGGCGCAGTACTGGTGCGGCACACTAGCCGCCGTACCGGCACCGAATGGACGCTGTCTGCGCTGCCACTGGGCGGCTACGTGCAAATGCTCGACAAGCGCGATTCGGGCCCCGATGGCATCGCGCCGACCGACCTGCCCCAGACTTTTAACTGCCAATCGGTGTGGAAGCGCATCGCGATTGTTGCGGCCGGGCCGATCGCTAACTTCCTGCTCGCGATCCTGCTGTTCTCCATGGTATTCGCCACCGGCGTGACCGAGCCGGCAGCGGTGGTCGCGGTGCCGACCGCCAACACGGTGGCCTCGCGTGCCGGCTTCGACGGCGGCGAGGCCATCGTCTCGATCCGCGCAGCGCAGGGCAGCTCGACCGAGCCGGTGCGTTCCTGGTCGGACTTGCGTTGGAAACTGCTCAGCGCGATCATCGATCATCGCCAGGTGATCCTGGGCGGTCGCACCGGCGGGGAGACCTATGACTTCCACGTTGACCTGAGCGGCTTCGACCAGTGCTCGACCGACGACTACATGTCGAAGCTCGGCTTTGAGCCGGGCGGCGGGGCGCTGTCGATTTCGGCGATCACGCCGGGCAGCGCGGCGGAGCAGGCGGGGCTGCGGCCTGGCGATCGCATCGTCGCGTTCGACGGCAAGTCGGTGATCAGCTCGGGACGCTTTATTGACACCATCAAGTCACATGCAGGCCGTCCGCTCGCGCTACGGATCTCGCGTGGCGGCGTTGAGCGCACGCTGAGTATCTTGCCGCACGCGGAGCGTGATACTACGCCGACCGCGAACGGCGGGCAAGTGGGCCGGATCGGAGCGGCGCTGTCGATGCACATGCCGACTGTGGACGTTCGCTACAGCCTGCTCGAGAGCGCCGAGCTGGGCGTACTCCGCACCTGGAGTATTGCGGCATACTCGCTGAAGATGTTCGGGTGGATACTGACTGGGGAAGCGTCGCTGAAGACCCTGTCGGGGCCGGTGACCATCGCCGACTACGCTGGCAAGAGCGTGAAACTAGGATTGCCAGCCTTCTTGTTGTTTTTGGCGCTAGTCAGTATCAGTTTTGGCGTGCTAAACTTGCTGCCGATTCCGGTTTTGGATGGCGGGCATTTGTTATACTATTGGATCGAAGCCACGACTGGGAAAGCCGTTTCGGAGCGCTGGGAACTAATTCTGCAAAGAATGGGCTTGATCTGCATCGTCGCGCTGTCGGCGATTGCGCTATGCAACGATCTGTCTCGTTTACTTATAGGTCAGTAAATTAGGAAACAAACGCTTACTTTTTTGGGGCGTTGTTGCATAAATCGAGTGTGAGACGCAATAGCATCGACGGGATAATTTCAGGCGATACGAACGGATTGCGGACGAGCGAGGTCCACCATACGGTTGATGACGCCGACGTGAATGAAGATTTCGGTCGCCTGCGAGGCGATGTGACGCGCCCAGAGACAGTTGCCGGTGAGGGTCTTGAACCGATACATCGCATTCTCGGCAAGCGATCGCCGGGGGTAGCCACTGTCTTGCTGCCATTTTCGACGATTGTCACGGGCAATTGCATCAACCGCGCTATTACGCCCCGCTGCACCGGGCATATCCGCTGGCCAATGAACGGCGCCCTCGCGTGGCGGAATCGAAGGAATAGCACTGCGTGCAGCAATGGCCGCATGGCATGGCTTGGTGTCGTAGGCACTGTCACCGCCGATGACATCGATTTGTTCTTCGCGTGGAATCTGGTCGAGCAACTGAGCCAGCACGTCACCGTCAGCCACATTTTAATTCGTCATTAGCGCGGCATGCACTTGACCCATATTCGCGTTGAACGCGAGATGGACTTTACGCCACGTGCACCGCTTCGAGTAGCCGTGCTGGCGCACTTTCCATTCACCTTCTCCATAAACCTTCAGACCGGTGCTGTCGACAACCAGATGGATCGGTGCATTGTCACGAAGGATCGGCAGTTCGACATCAAGCGTTTTTGCCAGGCGACAGAGCGTGGTGTAATTCGGCACCGGCAAACTCTGGCAGGCCAGATCACGTAGACTTTGGGTGAAACCTTGCACGCCCTGCAAGGTTTCACCCAAAGTCTGCGCGATCTGGCCTGCCAGAGCATTATGTATTGTTTTTCTTATGTATGCCCCTCACATGAGGGAGGCTTTCACATTTCAAAATAACGAATTGTGGATAAATATGCAACAACGCCATTTCAACTAGACTATGAGGGAGCAAACTATCTACGAGCATTTGTTCAAAAACGTTGAAGAGGTTTGTGCTGCTGTCGTCGCCTTCCAAGATCGATGCCATCTCCAATGGCACCTTGAAAAACTGGGTTTCAAATTACCCCTCGCACCCCGTCAGGCAAGCCTCTTGAGGCTTACGGTTTGATTGAACAAGCGTCTCTAAACAACCAGGTCCACCATACCAGCTCTCGTTAGATTTATGCAACCTCGCCTGTTGGCGAGGACTCAGTCGAATACGCTCTCGCCGAGGCAGGATCGTCAAGTGTTTGCCTGGGTCAACGGTAAGAACCCGCGGCGGTACGGATTCGACTTTGGGTTTTGGACGCAGCAGATCGTGCGTGAGCTGATCGAGCAGAAATGCGGTGCACGGTTGAGTCTTGCGCGCGTTAGCACGGTGCTGGCGCGGCTTGGGCTGACGCCGCAGGAGCTGTTTGCAGCAAACTTATCAGCAGCGCGACTCGGGACAGTCGGTGACGCGCTGGCAGCGCTGGACACCTACCAAGCCATTGCACGTCAGACTAAACAGAAAAAAGTCGAGATCTACTTCTTTGTGGCGTTGTTGCATAAATCGCCACATGAGGGTCGATTCGCTAATTTCAGAATTATGAATTCTTAGATTAAGAACGGCCCTTCTTTTGGAATCTAAATATTGCCTATATTCCTGACTTATTAGGAATATAAACTTAAAGGTAAATCAGAAGCTTTCGCCGACCCGAACGATCTTTAGCGTGTTGGTGCCACCGGCCTGTCCCATCGGTTCGCCGGCGGTTAGCACAACCATGTCACCGCGCACCACAAAGCCCTGGCGGATCACGATTTCGATGGCGGCCCGCATGGCCGAGTCGCGGTCGTTATTGAAGTCGACGTGCAACGGCGTGACGTTGCGGAACAATGTCATCGCACGCTCGCTGCCGGCCCGCGGTGTAAGCGCGAAGATCGGAACGTGGGTGATGTGACGCGACATCCACAGCACCGTGGAACCCGATTCGGTCAGCGCGATGATCGCCTTGGCACCCAGATGGTAGGCCGTGAACAGCGCCCCCATCGCGATCGACTGGTCGATGCGGGTGAAGGTTCGATCGAGGAAATCCTTTTCGAGCTCGACGGTTTCTGACTTCTCGGCCTCGACACAGATCGCGGCCATGGCCTCGAGGGTCACCACCGGATACTTTCCGGTCGCCGATTCGGCCGACAGCATCACCGCATCGGTACCATCCAGCACGGCGTTAGCCACGTCCGAGACCTCGGCGCGGGTAGGCACCGGGGCGTGGATCATCGACTCCATCATCTGGGTGGCGGTGATCACTAGCCTGTTCGACTCGCGCGCCATGCGAATCATGCGCTTCTGCAGGGCCGGCACAGCTGCGTTTCCGACTTCTACCGCCAGATCGCCGCGCGCCACCATGATGCCGTCCGAGGCATGGAGGATGCCCTGCATGGCCGGAATTGCCTCGGCGCGTTCGATCTTGGCGATCATCTTCGGTTTGATGCCGTAGGGCGCGCCCGCGATGTTGGCGAGCTGGCGGGCCATTTCCATGTCAATGGCGTTCTTCGGGAAGGATACGGCCACCATGTCCGCGCCTAGCGACATAGCGGTGCGGATATCCTCCATATCCTTGGCGGTTAGCGCTGGTGCCGATAGTCCACCACCCTGGCGGTTGATGCCCTTATTGTTCGAAAGCTCGCCACCGACTTTGACGATGGTGTAGATCTCGTCGCCAAGCACGCGCTCAACGGTCAGCACGATCAGGCCGTCGTTAAGGAGCAGAACGTCACCAGTCTTCAGGTCGCGCGGCAGATCCTTGTAGTCGAGGCCGACGCGCGCATCGTTGCCGAGCTCACAGGTGGCGTCGAGGATGAAGGGCTGGCCCGGGTTCAGCGTAGTCTTGCCGTTCTCGAACTTGCCGAGGCGGATCTTCGGACCTTGTAGGTCGGCCATGATCGCTATCTCACGACCGACCTTGTGTGCAGCCTCGCGCACCATCTCGGCGCGCTGGCGGTGATCGTCGACCGTGCCGTGCGAAAAATTGAAGCGCATGACGTCGAGGCCGGCTTGCATCATCTGCCGCAGAATCTCGGGAGAACTAGAAGCCGGGCCGATCGTGGCGACTATCTTGGTAGCGCGAAGCATGAAACTCCTCTTACTTATAAGTCAGCAATATAGGAGACACTTGAATATACGAAGAAAGACGGTACTAGATTGAAACAAAGTTTGGTTTCGGACAACTGGGTACGTACCCGATCGGCAGGCTTTTCGCTACTGCTCAACGGACTGCGCCCAACACCGGTCCGCTTAATATATCTTCAAACAAGCTCAGCAAGATTCAGATCCGAAGGGATGGTCCGGCAGGAAGTACAAGTTCCGCTTGCCCTTCAGGCTGTCGACGTAGGCACGCACGCTCTCGGTCTCTTGTACGTTGACAATCCCCCCATCCAGAACCAGATGAATCTATCTGCACCATTCCTTAATTATTGATCCGAAATTTGTGATCTGGAAATTGGAAATTCGTCTCTTATCTCTCGTTTTTCCATGCCCATCAAATTAGAGATGATTTTCAAATGTCAAGATCGCAAATTTCGGATCAATAGTTAAAGATGTCGTTCGCGTTGTGGACGCGACATACCGTGCGGGAGTTGATCCGGCAGCGATGTGGTTTGATGTTGACGTTACAAGGTATTGGCTTGTATCTCGGCACGCTGGGGCTTCACCCCACAAAAGCCAATGAAGCGGGGGCCTACAAGCACTGACCGGAAACGGTGCAAGCATGGCTGAACGAGACGTACCCGGAGATTGCGCACCGGGCAAAAGCCGAAGGCGCGGAAATTCAGTGGGGAGAAGAAATGGGGCTGCGCTCGGATGATATACGAGCGCCGCTCCTACTTACCCAATGGGTAAGGTACCTGATCGGCGCGTAGTGAGTCAACGCGAAGGCCTCTCGTCGATGTCGTCGGTGACGAACCGTGGCCAGGTGCGCTGAAAAGGGCGTTGTTGCATAAATTGAGCGTGAGGACGCCATGGCATCGACGGGCATAATTTCAGGCGATACGAACGGATTGCGGACGAGCGAGGTCCGCCATACGGTTGATGACGCCGACGCGAATGGAGACCTCGGTCGCCTGCGCTTCGATGTGACGCGACCAGAGACAGTTGCCGGTGAGGGTCTTGAACCGATACATCGCATTCTCGGCAAGCGATCGCCGGTGGTAGCCACTGTCTTGCTTCCATTCTCGACGACCGTCACGGGCAATTGCATCAACCGCGCCATTACGCCACGCCGCACCGGGCATATCCGCTGGCCAATGAACGGCACCCTCGCGTGGCGGAATCGAAGGAACAGCACTGCGTGCAGCAATGGCCGCATAGCATGGCTTTGTGTCGTAGGCACCATCACCGCAGATGACATCGATTTGTTCTTCGCGTGGAATCTGGTCGAGCAACTTGGCCAGAGCGTCACCGTCAGCCACATTCTGATTCGTCATTAGCGCGGCATGCACTTGACCCGTATTCGCGTTGAGCGCGAGATGGACTTTACGCAACGTGCGCCGCTTCGAGTAGCTATGCTGGCGGGCACCTTCCATTCACCTTCGCCATAGACCTTCAGACCGGTGCTGTCGACCACCAGATGGATCGGTTCGTTGTCGCGAAGGATCGGCAGTTCGACATCAAGCGTTTTTTCCCGGCGACAGAGCGTGGTGTAATTCGGCACCGGCAAGCTCGGGAAGGCCAAATCGCGTAGACTTTGGGTGAAACCTTGCAGGGCGCGCAACGTCCGTCCATAGACGGTCTTCACGCCAAGTAATGCCTGAATCAGGCGTATCGCCGCCGTATAGACACGGGCGAGCACGTGTGGGTATGGCGTCGGGTATTCTGGCAAGGACGGCTTCATTTATCCATATCGTCACATTCCCCCAGTTGATCAGACTTTCATTATAGGCCGCCAAATTCCGGACATGGTAGCGTGCCTTCGACTCGCCTTTCTTGTGTATGTCCTTGCGCATTTTCTTGGCAAAATTAGGCAGTTACTCTGGAATCTGACTTGATAGGGAGCTGGCCCCGCGACCGTGGCGCGTAAACGTCAGTGGATCTCGCTCGATTTATGCAACAATGCCAGTTTGTACATGGAATAGAGAGCGACTTGTTGTGCTGATTTTTGGAGACGACGTAGATGGCTGATGACCTCTTTTTAAGATGCACCTTGGTCCGTGTTGGAGCCTGTTTCGTCACGTTCGCCTTCAGGTTCGCATTGAGCATCTCGTCTGGATTCAGTTCTGGGTATACGAGGCGTTGTTGCATAAATCGAGCGAGATCCACTGACGTTTACGCGCCACGGTCGCGGGGCCAGCTCCCTATCAAGTCAGATTCCAGAGTAACTGCCTAATTTTGCCAAGAAAATGCGCAAGGACATACACAAGAAAGGTGAGCCGAAGGCACGCTACCGTGTCAGGAATTGGGCGGCCTATAATGAAGGCCTGATCAACCGGGGGAACATAACAATATGGATAAATGAAGCCGTCCTTGCCAGAATACCCGATGCCATACCACACGTGGTCGCCCGTGTCTATACGGCGATACGCTGATTCAGGCATTACTTGGCGTGAAGACCGTCTATCGACTGACGTTGCGCGCCCTGCAAGGTTTCACCCACAGTCTGCGCGATCTGGCCTTCCCGAGCTTGCCGGTGCCGAATTACACCACGCTCTGTCGCCGGGCAAAAACGCTTGATGTCGAACTGCCGATCCTTCGTGACAATGAACCGATCCATCTGGTGGTCGACAGCACCGGTCTGAAGGTCTATGGAGCAGGTGAATGGAAGGTGCGCCAGCACGGCTACTCGAAGCGGCGCACGTTGCGTAAAGTCCATCTCGCGCTCAACGCGAATACGGGTCAAGTGCATGCCGCGCTAATGACGAATCAGAATGTGGCTGACGGTGACGCTCTGGCCAAGTTGCTCGACCAGATTCCACGCGAAGAATAAATCGATGTCATCTGCGGTGATGGTGCCTACGACACAAAGCCATGCCATGCGGCCATTGCTGCACGCAGTGCTATTCCTTCGATTCCGCCACGCGAGGGTGCCGTTCATTGCCAGCGGATATGCCCGGTGCGACGTGGCGTAATGGCGCGGTTGATGCAATTGCCCGTGACAGTCGTCGAGAATGGAAGAAAAACGCTGGCTATCACCAGCGATCGCTTGCCGAGAATGCGATGTATCGATTCAAGACGCTCACCGGAAACTTTCTCTGGGCGCAGCACATCGACGCGCGGGCGACCGAGGTTGCTGTTCGTTTCAGCGTAATCAACTGTAGGTGGCCTCGCTTGTCCACAATCCGTTCGTATCGCCTGAAATTATGCCCGTTGATGCCATTGAGTCCTAGCGCTCGCTTTTTGCAATAACGCCTTTTTTACAAAAAAATTGCATAGCCTAAACGGCAGGGCGCTTCGCGATAAAATGCTGTCCACTCAACGCTCCGCCGTCGGTGCTGCGCTGTGAATTCGCCCGGGGCAGCCCCCCGTCGCCAATCAGGGCGCACCGGTTTCCATTCATGGAGTACCACAATGCCTCTCGTATCAATGCGTCAATTACTAGACCACGCAGCGGAACATAATTATGGCCTCCCGGCATTCAACGTGAACAACCTGGAGCAGGTGCAGGCGATCATGGCGGCGGCCGACGAGGTCAATGCGCCCGTGATCATGCAGGCCTCGGCCGGCGCCAGAAAGTATGCGGGCGAGGCCTTCTTGCGCCACCTGATCAAATCGGCGGTTGAGTCCTACCCGCACATCCCGGTGGTGATGCACCAGGATCACGGCCAGTCGCCGGCGGTCTGCCTAGTGGCGATCCGCAGCGGCTTTACCAGTGTGATGATGGATGGCTCGCTGCAGGCCGATGGTAAGACGGTCGCCTCCTACGAATACAACGTGGACATATCGCGCAAGGTCGTCGAGATAGCACACTCGATCGGCGTGACGGTCGAGGCCGAACTTGGCGTGCTCGGTTCGCTCGAGACCATGAAGGGTGATAAGGAAGACGGCCACGGTGCCGAGGGTACCATGACGCATGAGCAACTGCTGACCGATCCGGAGCAGGCCGCCGACTTTGTCAAGCAGACCCAGTGTGATGCGCTGGCGATCGCGATCGGCACCTCGCATGGTGCCTACAAGTTCTCCAAGAAGCCCACCGGAGACATCCTGTCGATCGAGCGTATCAAGGAAATCCACACGCGCATTCCAAACACGCATCTGGTGATGCATGGCTCGTCGTCGGTACCGCAGGAGCTGCTGGCGGAAATCCGCGAATTCGGCGGCGATATGAAGGAAACTTACGGCGTACCGGTCGAGGAGATCCAGGAAGGCATCAAGCACGGCGTGCGCAAGGTCAACATCGACACCGACCTACGCCTGGCGATCACTGGCACAATCCGCCGCTATCTGTTCGAGAATCCATCGAAGTTCGATCCGCGCGACTATCTGAAACCCGCGCGTGAAGCCGCCAAGAAGGTGTGTATCGCGCGCTACCAGGCCTTTGGCTGCGAAGGCCAAGCCGGCAAGATCAAGCCAGTTTCGCTCGACCAGATTGCCGAGCGCTACAAGGCCAGTGAACTCGTCCAGCTCGTGCACTAACACATCGGTTTTCTGCCTGATGTAGTTCTGGGTGGTCTAGGCCAGGAGTCCAGCCGCCGTTCCAGCCTGTCGATTGGGAACGGTGTTGTTAGGCGTTGTTGCATAAATCGAGTGAGATCTGTTGACGTTTACGCGCAACGGTCGCGGGGCCAGCCTCCTATCAAGTCAGATTCCAGAGTAACTGCCTAATTCTTTCAAAGAAAATGCGCAAGGACATACACAAGAAAGGTGAGCCGAAGGCACGCTACCGTGTCAGAAATTGGGCGGCCTATAATTCAGGCCTGATCAACCGGTGGAACGTGACGATATGGATAGATGAGGCCGTCCTTGCCAGAATACCCGACGCCATACCCACACGTGATCGCCCGTGTTTATACGGCGATGCGCTGATTCAGGCATTACTTGGCGTGAAGACCGTCTCTCGACTGACGTTGCGCGTCCTGCAAGGTTTCACCCAAAGTCTGCGCGATCTGGCCTTCCCGAGCTTGCTGGTGCCGAATTACACCACGCTCTGTCGCCGGGTAAAAACGCTTGATGTCGAACTGCCGATCCTTCGTGACAGTGAACCGATCCATCTGGTTGTCGACAGCACCGGTCTGAAGGTCTATGGAGAAGGTGAATGGAAGGTGCGCCAGCACGGCTACTCGAAGCGGCACACGTGGCGTAAACTCTATCTCGCGCTCAATGCGAATACGGGTCAAGTGCATGCCGCGCTAATGACGAATCAGAATGTGGGTGACGGTGACGCTCTGGCCAAGTTGCTCGACCAGATTCCACGCGAAGAACAAATCGATGTCATCGGCGGTGATGGTGCCTACGACACCAAGCCATGCCATGCGGCCATTGCTGCACGCAGTGCTATTCCTTCGATTCCGGAACGCGAGGGTGCCGTTCATTGGCCAGCGGATATGCCCGGTGCGGCGTGGCGTAATGGCTCGGTTGATGCAATTGCCCATGATGGTCGTCGAGAATGGAAGCAAGACAGTGGCCACCACCGGCGCTCGCTTGCCGAGAATGCAATGTATGGGTTCAAGGCGCTTACCGGCAACTGTCTCTGGGCGCGTCACATCGACGCGCAGGCGACCGAGGTCTCCAGTCGCGTCGGCGTCATCAACCGTATGGCGGGGACCTCGCTCGTCCGTAATCCGTTCGTATCGCCTGAAATTATGCCCGTCGACGCCATGGCGGCCTCACGCTCGATTTATGCAACAACGAACGCCCTTGGCGAGATCTAGTTTTCCGATATCGCAGGCGAAAGCGAGCTGGTCACGCCGCCCTGGGACTAGATAGCCGCGATGCCGGTCGCCCATCTGCACCTTTCTGGCAAGGAAGAAGCGCACGTGGCCCGAAAAATGGACCATGTAAATTTTACGTTCGCCACGCTCGACGAAACGCTCGAAGCCGAGAAAGCCTGCTGCGCATCATCCCGCTCGATTGAGGAGAGCCTGCACAATGATGAGCCCAGACGCCCGTTCGACCCTCGACTGGCCGATGCCAAACGAAGCCGCGATCGAGGAAGCCGCCGCCAAGCTTGCGGTCGGCCAACTGGTCGCGTTCCCGACCGAAACCGTCTACGGTCTCGGTGCCGATGCAGAGAGCCCCGAGGCAGTGGCGCGGATCTACGCGGCCAAGGGTCGGCCCTTGAATCATCCGGTGATCGTGCACCTGCCGCCCGGTGGCGATCCGGGCTACTGGGTCGAAACGCTGCCGGACGATGCGCAAAAACTGATCGACGCGTTCTGGCCAGGGCCGCTCACGCTGATCCTGAAGCGTGCCGTGCATATCTCTGACGCGGTAAGCGGCGGGCAGGATTCGGTTGCGCTGCGCCGTCCCTCACATCCGACCGCGCAGCGGCTGCTGGTGGCCTTCAGTACGCTGCGCGGCGGCCACGGCGGCGTGGCTGGTCCCTCGGCGAATCGCTTCGGCCATATCAGCCCGACCACCGCGCAGCATGTGCGCGACGAGTTCGGCGACAGCGTCTATGTGCTCGATGGCGGCGCAGCCGAAGTCGGCATCGAATCGACCATCCTTGATCTGTCGCGTGGTTTTCTGGCGCTGCTGCGTCCCGGCCATGTCACGCCGCAGCAGATTGCTGCAGTGCTCGGCACCGTCCCGCGCCTACCCGATGGCAGCGATGCCACGGTACCACGTGCTTCCGGCACGTTGAAGGCACATTATGCGCCGCGCACGCCGCTGACGCTGCTACCGTTCGATCGGCTGGAGTTGCTGCTCGATGCGGCCTCCAAGGCTGGCGAGCCGGTAGCGCTGGTCGCGCGGGCTGCGATGGCGCGCGACTGGGTCGCTGCGATCGGTGTGCATTTCGTCGCGGTGCCCGAAGATCCCCAGGCCTATGCGCGCGAGTTGTACGGTCTGCTGCGCGCGTTCGACCGCGCTCAGGTCACGCGCATCTTGATTGAGCAGTTGCCGGAGACGACCGAATGGATTGCTGTCAATGATCGGCTCTGGCGTGCCGCCGCGGCATTCAAGCAGGGCACCCGACGAGGCCATTGAGTTTTCGCGTTGGGGGGCGTTGTTGTATAAATCTATTGATCCGTAATTCGTGATTTGGAAATTGGAAAATCGTTCTTCATGTCTCGTTTTTCCATGCCCCTTACATGAAGAACGATTTTCCAATTTCCAAATCACGAATTACGGATCAATAACGCTGCGTTCAGCAATGGCCGCATGGCATGGCTTAGTGTCGTAGGCACCGTCACCGACGATGATATCGATTTATGCAACAACGCCACTTCAGGGTATCGCCGGCGACCGTGAAATGTAGCTGCCGGCGGTCAGCACACCGACGATATCGAAAATCATCAGCTTGACGCAACTCGCGAGTTCGTCGACCGTGGCGAGATCAGTGGACATCAGATTACCTTTTTCGAGAACAGGTCGTGCATGTTGAGTGCGCCGATCAGCGCGCCGTCGGCATCGGTTACGAGCATCTGGTTGATCCGATACCGCTCCATCAGTTCCACGGCTTCGACCGCCAGGTGATCGGGGGCGATGCTGCGCGGGTGGCGGGTCATCACGTCAGCGATCGGAAGGCGGCGGAAATCGCCGTCCCGCTCGAGCATGCGGCGCAGGTCTCCGTCGGTGAAGATGCCAACCACACGGTCCTGCGCGTCGATTACCACGGTCATGCCCATGCGCTTTGCGGTGATCTGGAATAGCGCGTCGGAGAGCGTCGCGGTGAGGCGCACGGTTGGTACCTCGTTGCCGGTGCGCATCACGTCGCGCACGTGGGTCAGTAAGCGCCGGCCCAGCGAGCCGCCCGGATGCGAGCGCGCGAAATCGTTGGGACCAAAACCGCGCGCATCGAGCACCACCACCGCCAACGCGTCGCCGAGCGCGAGCGCGGCCGTGGTGCTGGCGGTCGGCGCGAGGTTTAGTGAGCAGGCTTCCTTCGAGACGCCGGTATACAGGTGCACATCTGACAATTGCGCGAGGCTCGACCGCGACCGCCCGGTCATGGCAATCAGCTTGGCGCCGAGTCGCTTGATGAGAGGCAGGATCGCGACCAGCTCCTCGGATTCGCCAGAATTAGAGATCGCGATGAAGACATCATCGGTCGTTACCATGCCCAGGTCGCCATGGCTGGCTTCGGCCGGATGTACGAAGAAGGCCGGGGTGCCAGTGCTGGCCAGGGTGGCCGCGATCTTGCGCGCGATATGGCCGGACTTTCCGATGCCAGAAACCACCACGCGCCCGCGGCAGTTCAGCAGCAGGCTGACCGCGCCGACGAAACCGCCGCCAAGCTGTTTACACAATGCGCGTATGGCGTCCGCTTCGATGTCGAGCACGTCGCGGGCGAGCGCGAGCGCCCGCTCATCATTGGGTTTCGCTATCATCCGCGGAGTATAACAAAAGCGTTTGTTCGTCACGCTGGGCACCAAGGACCCAGCTCGCGACAGGGCGTTGTTGCATCATTAGCGCGGCATGCACTTGATCCGTATTCGCGTTGAGCGCGAGATAGACTTGACGCTACATGCTCCGCTTCGAGTAGCCGTGCTGGAAGACCCTTCCATTCACCTTCGCCATAGACCTTCAGACCGGTGCTGTCGACCACCAGATGGATCTGCTTCGTTGTTGCGAAAGATCGGCAGTTCGATATCAAGCGTTTTGCCCAGCAACAGAGCGTAGTGTAATTCGGTACCGGTAAGCTCGGGAAGGCCAGATCGCGCAGACTTTTTGGATGAAACCTTGCAGGGCGCGCAACGTCAGTCGATAGACGGTCTTCACGCCAAGTAATGCCTGAATCAGCGTATCGCCCCGTATAGACACGGGCGACCACGTCCGGGTATGGCCGTCGGGTATTCTGGCAAGGACGGCTGCATCTATCCATATCGTCACGATCCCCACGGGGGATCAAGCCTGCATTATAGGCCGCCCAATTCCTGACACGGTAGCGTGCCTTCGGCTCACCTTTCTTGTGTATATCCTTGCGCATTTTCTTGGCAAAAATTAGGCAGTTACTCTGGAATTTGACTTAATAGGAGGCTGGCTCCGCGACCGTTGCGCGTAAACCGTCAACTGCGCGCTCTCGCAGTAAAAACGTTCCAGGAATGGATTGTCCTGCGCTCGATCGATCAGGGAACGGAATCTTGCCCAGAGCTCGGCTATCAATGCCGCCAGCAAGGTCTTGTCTATCCAGATCGGCCTTTCGATCGCGATGTAGCGATGCGGCGGAAGCATAGGTCGAGCGGCATGACGGTCAGTGGGGTCGCGTTTATCGGCAGCGGTTTTTATCGTTCGTGGTCTTCATCGAAATCAGGCACTGGCAGGTCTGCACCTTCTCGATGCGCTGGGCGGCCACCGTAGTCAGAAAGGCCTGCGCACGACCGTGGATCGGGATCGCCAGCCCCGGATCGAGTTCGACCAGCGGCACAAGTACGAAGGCGCGCCCGGTCAGCCGCGGATGCGGCACCACCAGGTCGGGTTCGTCGATGGTGTGATCGCCGTACAGCAGAATGTCGACATCGAGTGTGCGCGGCGCGTTCTGGAACGGTCGCTCACGGTCGAAGTAGTGCTCGATCCGCTGGCCAAGCCTGAGTAACTCACGGGCCGCCAGACGCGTCTCAATCTTGACCGCGCAGTTGTAGTAGGCTTCACCGCCGGCGTTGATCGGTGCCGTTCGGTACAGACTCGATTTGCTGAGTACGGTGACCGCGCATTGCTGCGCGAGGCAGACTACCGCATCCTTCAATGTCTGGCGCGCATCGCCGAGATTCGCACCGAGTCCGAGATAAGCAAGCGTCATGGCATCCACTTCCTGTTTCGTCCGACGGCTCAGTCGTCCACATCCGGTGCTGCGGCCAGCTGCGGCTGCGCGCCGCCGTCTTCCGGTCTGCGGTTGTGCGCGCCGCTGCGGCGACTGCGCTTACGGGGAGGGGGGCGGCAACCCCCGGCGTTCCAGGAGCCTTGTCGCGCGATGTGCCCTGGGTGAGCAGCGACTCGCGTGCAGTGGCGTCGCCGTCGATGAAATCCGTCCACCACTGCGCCATCGATTTGTCCAGTTCTCCGGACGCGCAGCGCAGCAGGAGGAAGTCATACCCCGCTCTAAATCTTTGGTGTTCCAGCAGTCGAATCGCGCTGCGGCCTGAGCGTTTTTCCAGGCGCAGTTGCAGGCCCCAGATCTCACGCATGTCGGCCGAGTGGCGTTTGTGGATCGCCAACTTCTCAGTCTGCATCGCCAGCACGTCGTTTATCCCGTGCTGCAGGGCCGGTACCGGGAACTCGCCGTTGGCGACATACTGGTTCCAGCGCTGGCGTATATCGTGCCAGAGCAGGGCGGCGAACAGAAAGCCCGGCGAGACCGACTTGCCATCGCGCACGCGCGCATCGGTGTTGTTTAGCGCCAGCGTGATGAACTTCTCGCCCTGGGGCTGCTCGAGCAGCACGTCGAGTTGCGGCAGCAGCCCGTGATGTAGGCCTTCGCTGCGCAGCTGCTTCAGACAGGCCAGCGCATGGCCCGAGAGCAGTAGCTTGAGCATCTCGTCGAATAGGCGCGCAGCCGGCACATTGTTGATTAGGTCGGCCAGCGGCTTAATCGGCGCGCGCGTATGCGGTTCGATGTCGAAGCCGAGCTTGGCCGCGAAGCGCACCACGCGCAGCATGCGCACTGGATCCTCACGGTAGCGCGTAGCCGGATCGCCGATCATACGCAATAAGCGTGCGCGCATGTCGGCCATGCCGTCGTGGTAATCAAGCACAGTCTGCGTCGCGGGGTCGTAATACATCGCGTTGATCGTGAAGTCGCGGCGTGCCGCGTCTTCGTGCTGCTCGCCCCAGACGTTGTCGCGAAGCACGCGACCGCTGGCATCCACCGCGTGGGTGTAACGATCCAGCTGGCCGCACTTCATGCGGCGCAGCGGCGGCGCGTCGACGGCCAGTGCCTCGACTGGTGCGTCGACTAGCGCGCGGAAGGTCGAAACCTCAATCAGCTCGTGGCCGAACTGCACATGCACGATCTGGAAACGGAACCCGATCAGGCGCGTGCGGCGAAACAGGCGCTGCACCTCGGTCGGGGTGGCATCGGTGGCGACGTCGAAATCCTTGGGCGCGATATTGAACACCAGGTCGCGTACCGCGCCGCCGACGATGTAGGCGCGGAAACCCGCCTGCTGCAGCGTGTCGGTCACTCGGACCGCGTTGCGTGAGATCAGCGAGGGATCGATGCCGTGCACGGAAGCCGGCAGGATGGTGGGGGCGGTGCGCCGTTCGGCCACGTTCGCTGCATCGCGCGCGGCCTGCTTCTGCGCGCTAGTTTTCTTCGCTGCGGTTGTGGTCGGAGCGCGCGAGGCGGCGCGTTTGGATAGCGGCGCGGCCTCGGTGGGGGCGAAACCGTCGCGGGCGACGCTATCGTTCTGCCCGAGCAGCTTGCGGATGAGTCTCTTGATCACGAAGGTTGAAATAGATTGAGGATGCGCCAGTTCTGCTTGTGGGCATGCGTGCGCAGTGTGTCGTCAGGGTTGGTCGCGACTGGGTCAGTGACTTTCTCGAGCAGGGGGATGTCATTATGCGAGTCGCTGTAGAAGTAGCTGTGCTCGAAATCAGCCAGTTTCTTGCCGAGCGAGGCGAGCCAGGCCTCGGTGCGCGCGATCTTGCCCTCGCGGAAGCTCGGCACGCCGGTGGCGCGACCGGTCAGGTCGGACGCTGGGTGGCCGTCGACCGTCTCGACCTCGCAGGCGATCAGGGTCTCGACGCCGAAGGCAGCAGCGATCGGGCGCGTGACGAAGGCATTGGTGGCCGTAACGATGCAGCAAAGATCGCCCGCCTCGCGATGTCGGCATACCAGCTCGAGCGCGGTCGGCAGCATTGCCGGGCGGATTACTTCCTGCATGTACTGCTCATGCCAGGCATCGAGCCGGACACGCGGGTGCTTGGCCATCGGCACTAGTGCGGCGGTCAGGTAGGCGTGGATATCGAGCGTGCCGGCTTTATAGTCTGCGTAGAAACGGTCGTTTTGACGCTTGAAGCTTTCCGCGTCGACGAGACCAAGCTTGATCATAAAGCGACCCCATTCGTAGTCGCTGTCGGTCGGGATCAGCGTGTGATCGAGATCAAAGAGTGCTAAATTTGCCATAGAATGGCATTTTACTTGAACCTACTTGATCTCGCCGGAACCGCCCTCCTCACGTTCCAGCGTGGCCAGCAGTGTGCGTAGCAGCGGCAGCGTGACAGCGCGTTTCTGTTCGATCGAGAAGCGATCGAGCGCGTCGAGCAGGGCCATCAGGCTCGGCATGTCGCGCCGGTAGTGTGTGAATAGGTAGGCTGGCACGTCGTCAGCGATGGCAATGCCGCGGTCGCGCGCGGCACGCTTGAAGACCGCCGCCTTGTCTGCGTCGGCCAGCGGAGTGAGATGGAAGACCAGCCCCCAGCCCAGACGCGTGCGTAGGTCCTCGCGGACGTCGAGCGCGAGTGGCGCGACCGGCCCAGCGCCGACGAAGGCGCCGGACGGGTGGGCTCGCACCTCATTGAACAGGTTGAATAAGGCGATCTGCTGGTTATCGCTCATCGCGTCGATGTCGTCGACGGCGTACAGTGAGACGCGCGGGTTGAAGACGATTTCGCCGAGTGCGCTTTGCGGCGTCAAGTAGAGCGCGCTTCCGTAAGAGGTGTCGTAGACCAGCGCCTGCAGCAGGTGGCTGCGGCCGCTGCCGGCCTCGCCCCAGACATAAAAGGATCGGTCGGCCACCGGGCCGACTGCGAGCGCGCAATCGAGCCTTCGCAGCTGCGAGACGAGCTCTTCGTTGGCCCCGATAGTGAAGTTCTCGAAAGTCCGTGGCGGCGGGGTGCCGAGGTTGAGCGTCAGTTGACGGATGGCAGTCACGATGCGGGGCGGTTGCAGTCGAGCTCATGCCGTGCGGTGACAGGCAGGGGGAAGCGATCTGGGTTGTGGTGCCGCACGGCTGTCTTGGTAGACCAACGCCAGATGGATGCCGTTCGACGGCGGAAAAGCACGCGCCGGGTTTCGTTTCGCGGTCGCGCCCGCCATCGTCGAGCTGCCACCGGCAGGGGGCCGGCCCTGGCTGGCATGACATCGCGCTGGAGCGTTGTTACATAAATCGAGCATGAGGACACGATGGCATCCGACGGGCATAATTTCAGGCGATACGAATGAATTGTGGACAAGCGAGGTCCGCCCGCCATGCGGTTGATTACACGACGACGCGAACGGCAACTTCAGGCGCCGGCGAGTCGATGTAACGCGTCCAGAGACGGTTTCCTGTGAGCGTCTTGAACCGATACATCGTATTCTCGGCAAGCGATTGCCGGTGGTAGCCACTGCCTTTCTTCCATTCTCGATGACCGTCACAGGCAATTGCATCAACCGCGCTGTTACGCCACGCCGCACCGGGCGTATCTGCCGGCCAGATGAGCGGCGGCAAGCCTGCCGAGGATCGATTCTTGATGGGTTCGAAAAATATCGGCTATAATTTTACCCCTTTGGGGTCGTTAGCTCAGCTGGTAGAGCAGCGGACTTTTAATCCGTTGGTCACTGGTTCGAATCCAGTACGGCCTACCACCTACCTGTAGCGGGTTCGGTTGCTCATACATCATTTTTTGATTGAGCCACAAGCGCGAAGAGGCTGGCTTGACACGCTTCGAGGTGTAATTTGACACCCAGTTTTTTTCGAAACGCCATTCGTGATTGTATCGATCCTGGAACGCGACGAAGATAGCACGAACTTCTTCAATCTCTTCGGGTGGATTGCCCGTCCCTTGAAACGCTCACTTTTGCATTTGACTTTCGGGGTTTGATACCTCGCCCTTGAGGGCGACAATGGGCGTTGTTGCATAAATCGAGTGTGAGGATGCAATAGCATCGACGGGCATAATTTTAGACAATACGAACGGATTGCGGACGAGCGAGGTCCGCCATACGGTTGATGACGCCGACGCGAATGGAGACCTCGGTCGCCTGCGAGTCGATGTGACGCGCCCAGAGACAGTTGCCGGTGAGGGTCTTGAACCGATAGATCGCATTCTCGGCAAGCGATTGCCGGTAGTAGCCACTGTCTTGCTTCCATTCTCGACGACCGTCACGGGAAATTGCATCAACCGCGCCATTACGCCACGCCGCACCGGGCATATCCGCTGGCCAAGGCGTTGTTGCATAAATCGAGCGAAAGCCGTTGACGTTTACGCGCAACGGTCGCGGGGCCAGCCCTATCAAGTCAGATTCCAGAGTAACTGCCTAATTCTTTCCAAGAAAATGCGCAAGGACATACACAAGAAAGATGAGCCGAAGGCACGCTTCCATGTCAGGAATTGGGCGGCCTATAATGCAGGTCTGATCAACCGGGGGAACGTGACGATATGGATAGATGAAGCCGTCCTTGCCAGGATACACGACGCCATACCCACACGTGGTCGCCCGTGCTTATACGGCGATGCGCTCGATGCGCTGATTCAGGCATTACTTGGCGTGAAGACCGTCTATCGACTGACGTTGCGCGCCCTGTAAAGTTTCACCCAAAGTCTACTCGATCTGGCCTTCCCGAGCTTGCCGGTGCCGAATTGCACCACGCTCTGTCGCCGGGCAAAAACGCTTGATGTCGAACTGCCGATCCTTCGCGACAACGAGCCGAGCCATCTGGTTGTCGACAGCACCGGTCTGAAGGTCTATGGCGAAGGTGCATGGAAGGTGCGCCAGCACGGCTACTCGAAGCGGCGCACCTGGCGTAAAGTCCATCTCGCGCTCAACGCAAATACGGGTCAAGTGTATGCCGCGCTAATGAAAAATCAGAATGTGGCTGACGGTGACGTTCTGGCCAAGTTGCTCGACCAGATTCCACGCGAAGGCGTTGTTGCATAAATCGAGTGTGAGGATGCAATAGCATCGACGGGATAATTTCAGGCGATACGAACGGATTGCGGACGAGCGAGGTCCGCCATGCGGTTGATGACGCCGACGCGAACGGCGACCTCGATCGCCTGCGCGGCGATGTGACGCGCCCAGAGACACTGGCCGGTGAGGGTCTTGAACCGATACATCGCATTCTCGGCAAGCGATCGCCGGTGGTAGCCACTGTGTTGCTTCCATTCTCGACGACCGTCACGGGCAATTGCATCAACCGCGCCATTACGCCACGCCGCACCGGGCATATCCGCTGGCCAATGAGCGGCACCCTCGCGTGGCGGAATCGAAGGAATAGCACGGCGTTGTTGCATAAATCGAGCGAGATCCGTTGACGTTTACGCGCAACGGTCGCGGGGCCAGCCTCCTATCAAGTCAGATTCCAGAGTAACTGCCTAATTTTTGCCAAGAAAATGCGCAAGGACATACATAAGAAAGGTGAGCCGAAGGCACGCTACCGTGTCAGGAATTGGGCGGCCTATAATGAAGGCCTGATCAGCCGGGGGAACGTAACAATATGGATAGATGAAGCCGTCCTTGCCAGAATGCCCGATGCCATACCCACACGTGGTCGCCCGTGTGTATACGGCGATACGCTGATTCAGGCATTACTTGGCTTGAAGACCGTCTATCGACTGACCTTGCGCGCCCTGCAAGGTTTCACCCAAAGTCTGCGCGATTTGGCCTTCCCGAGCTTGCCGGTGCCGAATTACACCACGCTCTGTCGCCGGGCAAAAACCCTTGATGTCGAACTGCCGATCCTTCGTGACAATGAACCGATCTATCTGGTTGTCGACAGCACCGGTCTGAAGGTCTATGGAGAAGGTGAATGGAAGGTGCGCCAGCACGGCTACTCGAAGCGGCGCACGTGGCGTAAAGTCCATCTCGCGCTCAACGCGAATACAGGTCAAGTGCATCCCGCGCTAATGACGAATCAGAATGTGGCTGACGGTGACGCTCTGGCCAAGTTGCTCGACCAGATTCCACGCGAAGAACAAATCGATGTCATCGGCGGTGACGGTGCCTACGACACCAAGCCATGCCATGCGGCCATTGCTGCACGCAGTGCTATTCCTTCGATTCCGCCACGCGAGGGTGCCGCTCATTGGCCAGCGGATATGCCCGGTGCGGCGTGGCGTAATGGCGCGGTTGATGCAATTGCCCGTGACGGTCGTCGAGAATGGAAGCAACACAGTGGCTACCACCGGCGATCGCTTGCCGAGAATGCGATGTATCGGTTCAAGACCCTCACCGGCCACTGTCTCTGGGCGCGTCACATCGCCGCGCAGGCGACCGAGGTCGCCGTTCGCGTCGGCGTCATCAACCGCATGGCGGACCTCGCTCGTCCGCAATCCGTTCGTATCGCCTGAATTATGCCCGTCCGATGCCATGGCGTCCTCACGTTCGATTTATGCAACAACGCCCTATTGCGTCTCACACTCGATTTATGCAACAACGCCGCTGGCCAATGAACGGTACCCTCGCGTGACGGAATCGAAGGAATAGCACTGCGTGCAGCAATGGCCGCATGGCATCGCTTGGTGTCGTAGGCACCATCACCGCCGATGACATCGATTTGTTCTTCGCGTGGAATCTGGTCGAGCAACTTGGCCAGAGCGTCACCGTCAGCCACATTCTGATGGGTCATTAGCGCGGGATGCACTTGACCAGTATTCGCGTTGAGCGCGAGATGGACTTTACGCCACGTGCGCCGCTTCGAGTAGCTGTGCTGGCGCACCTTCCATTCACCTTCTCCATAGACCTTCAGACCGGTGCTGTCGACAACCAGATAGATCGGTTCATTGTCACGAAGGATCGGCAGTTCGATATCAAGCGTTTTTGCCCGGCGACAGAGCGTGGTGTAATTCGGCACCGGCAAGCTCGGGAAGGCCAGATCGCGCAGACTTTGGGTGAAACCTTGCAGGGCGCGCAACGTCAGTCGATAGACGGTCTTCACGCCAAGTAATGTCTGAATCAGCGTATCGCCGTATAGACACGGGCGACCACGTGTGGGTATGGCATCGGGTATTCTGGCAAGGACGGCTTCATCTATCCATATTGTTACGTTCCCCCGGTTGATCAGGCCTTCATTATAGGCCGCCCAATTCCTGACACGGTAGCGTGCCTTCGGCTCACCTGTCTTGTGTATGTCCTTGCACATTTTCTTGTCAAAAAATTAAGCAGTTACTCTGGAATCTGACTTGATAGGGGGCTGGCTCCGCGATCGTTGCGCGTAAACGTCAACGGATCTCGCTCGATTTATGCAACAACGCCGCGACAATGAACTTCATTAGTACCATGAACAACGCTGGCGCAAGGCCAGCGTTGTCAGCGAGCGGGAGCGGCCCCCGATCGAGGTTCAGTCGCAAGCCTGCTGCAGGCAGTATTTTGCTATCGCATCGAGCACCGAATGCTCTTCGCCGATCGCCGTGGCACAGCGGATCTCCACGCCGAGATGCGCCGCCCGGCAAGCCTCGACAAGCTCGGGCAGGTCGCGCCGCACGTGGCTGCCCTGGCCAACGAACACAGGCACGATGGTGACAGTCGCGCAGCGGGCTGTGACATGGTCGGCCACCGCATTCTTGAGCTCGGGCGGTATCAGTTCGAGAAAAGCCAGCCCGACAGGGCCGCTAGTATGGCTGACTCGCACGCGCTCGGCCAGCCGCTCGAATGGCTCTATCCAGCGCGGGTCGCGCGAACCGTGTCCAAATAGGATGATCCCGTGTCTGCGCATCTTCCCTCCTTGGGGAAGGAGTTGGGCGTTGTTGCATCAACCGCGCAGTTACGCCACGCCGCACAGGGGGCGTATCCGCTGGCCAATCCGCGGCACGCTCGCGTGGCGGCATCGAAGGAATAGCACTGCGTGCAGCAATGGCCGCATCGCATGGCGCGGTGTCTCGTAGGTACCGTCACCGCCGATGACATCAATTTGTTCGGCGTGTGGAATCTGGTCGAGCAACTTGGCCAGAGCGTCACCGTCAGCCACATTCTGATGCGTCATTAGCGCGGGATGCACTTGACCCGTATTCGCGTTGAGCGCGAGATGGACTGTACGCCACGTGCGCCGCTTCGAGTAGCCGTGCTGGCGCACCTTCCATTCACCTTCTCCATAGACCTTCAGACCGGTGCTGTCGACAACCAGATAGATCGGTGCGTTGTCACGAAGGATCGGTAGTTCGACATCAAGCGTTTTTGCTCGGCGACAGAGCGTGGTGTAATTCGGCACGGCGTTGTTGCATAAATCGAGCGAGATCCGTTGACGTTTACGCGCAACGGTCGCGGGGCCAGCCTCCTATCAAGTCAGATTCCAGAGTAACTGCCTAATTTTTGCCAAGAAAATGCGCAAGGACATACACAAGAAAGGTGAGCCGAAGGCACACTACCGTGTCAGGAATTGGGCGGCCTATAATGCAGGCCTGATCAACCGGTTGAACGTGACGATATGGATAGATGAAGCCGTTCTTGCCGGAATACCCGACGCCATACCCACGCGTGGTCGACCGTGTCTATACGGTGATACGCCTGATGCAGGCATTACTTGGCGTGAAGACCGTCTATCGACTAACGGTGCGCGCCCTTCAAGGTTTTACCCACAGTCTGCACGATCTAGCCTTCCCGAGCTTGCCTGTGCCGAATTACACCATGCTCTGTCGCCGGGCAAAAACGCTTGATGTCGAACTGCCGATCCGGCGCGATAGCAAACCGATCCACCTGGTGTTCGACAGCACCGATCTGAAGGTCTATAGAGAAAGTAAATGGACGGTGCGCCAGCACGCTTACTCGAAGCGTGCGCACGTGGCGTAAAGTCCATCTCGCGCTCAACGCGAATACGGGTCAAGTGCATGCCGTCGCTAATGACGAATCAGAATGTGGCTGACGGTGACGCTCTGGCCCAGTTGATCGACCAGATTCCACGCGAAGAACAAATCGATGCCATCGGCGGTGACGGTGCCTACGACACCAAGCCATGCCATGCGGCCATTGCTGCACGCAGTGCTATTCCTTCGATTCCGCCATGCGAGGGTGCTGCTCATTGGCCACCGGATACGCCCGGTGCGGCGTGGCGTAATGGCGCGGTTGATGCAATTGCCCGTGACGGTCGTCGAACATGGAAGAAAGACAGTGGCTACCACCGGCGATCGCTTGCTGAGAATGCGATGTATCGGTTCAAGACCCTCACCGGCCACTGTCTCTGGGCGCGTCACATCGCCTTGCAGGCGACCGAGGTCGCCGTTCGCGTCGGCGTAATCAACCTGATGGCGGACCTCGCTCGTCTGCAATCCGTTCGTATTGCCTGAAATTATGCCCGTCGATGCCATTGCGTCCTCACGTTCGATTTATGCAACAACGCCATTCGGCACCGGAAAGCTCGGGAAGGCCAGATCGCGCAGACTTTGGGTGAAACCTTGCAGGGCGCGCAATGTCAGTCGATAGACGGTCTTCACGTCAAGTAATGCCTGAATCAGCGTATCGCCGTACAAACGCGGCGACCACGCGTGGGTATGAGGCGTCGGGTATCCTGGCAAGGCCGGCTTCATCTACGATCCATATCGTCACGCTCCCCGCTTGATTAGGCCTGCATTTATAGGCTGCCCAATTGCTGACACGGTAACGTGCCTTCGGCTTACATGTCTAGTGTATGTCCCCTTGCGCATTTTCTTGGAAAGATTAGAGAGTTACTCTTGAATCTGACTTGATATTGATCCGCAATTCGTGATCAATAACAGGGCGCTGGCCCTGCGACCGTTGCGCGTAAACGTCAACAGCTCTTGCTCGATTTATGCAACAACGCCTCTACAATACATACCATTATGCTCTAGCCTTGCCTTCGCCCCGCCGCCTCCACTTCCTATTGCCGTTCGCCGCCGATGCTGCCTCGTCGCCGCACGACCTAGCGAGCCCGGCACTGGCCGCCCTGCTAGCCCGCGCGCGCCTGATCGAGCACAGCGCTGGCGCGGACTTCCAGCGCACGCTGCCGCATCAGCGCTGGCTGGCCACGCGCTTCGGCGCGAACCAGGGCGATGCTGACGATGCGCCGCTCGCGCCGTACATGCTACTGGCCGACGGAGGCGCGCCGGGAGATGTGCCCTGGGCCTACGTCGAACCGGTCCACGTGCAAATCGCCACCGACCACCTGGTGCTAATGGATCCGTCCGCGCTCGAGCTGCCAACAGCCGAGGCCGCCGCCCTGCTCGAGGTCGCGCGCCCGCTAGTTGAGGAACTCGGCGTGCAATTGCAGGCGCCAGATCCACGGCGCTGGTACCTGTCGAGTGAATCGCTGGCCACGCTGGCCTGTGCCGCGCCGCTGCGCGCGAGCGGTCGCAACATCGAGATCTGGCTGCCGCACGAGGCCTGTACTGGCGAGCGCTCGCCGCTGTGGATGAAACTGCAGAACGAAGTGCAGATGGCCTGGTTCGGCCACCCCGTCAACGAGACACGCGAGGCTCGCGGCCAGTTCACCGTAAACTCGATCTGGTTTCACAGCCAGGGCCAACTGCGGCCCGTGAGTAGCCCGTTTGCGCGCGTGCTGTCGACGGACTGCGCCACGCGCGGGCTGGGGCTCGCTGCCCAGGTGCCGGTGGACGCACCGCCGGTCGCCTTTGCCGCGCTGTCCAGCGCGCCTGGCGAGGACGAGGCGGCCTACCCCACCCTGCTCGACCTCGATGCGCTGACGGTGCCTTTCATCCAGCAAGATTGGGCGGCCTGGCGCGAGGCGCTTGATACGCTCGAGCACGACTGGTTCGCGCCGGCGTTGGAGGCGCTGCGCGCTGGCGAGCTGAGCGAGCTGAGCTTCACGCTGTGCGGCGACATCGGCACCACCACCCTCGCCGTGACGCGGAGCGACCTCCGCAAATTCTGGCGCCGCCGCGCGCGTGCCTCCCTCTTCAAATAAGTCATCCGTATGATTCGACTCGTTACCCGACAGGCTTCCCCCGCCGACGCCGAGGCGCTCGCCCGCCACGGCCTGCATCCCGTGCTTGCGCGCCTGTACGCCGCACGTGGCGTCACCTGCCCCGAGGACATCGAGACCGCTCTGGCACGCCTCGTGCCGCCTGCTAGCCTAAAAGGCTGCGGGGAAGCGGCGGTGCTGCTGGCCGACGCGCTGGTGGCGTGCAAGCGCATGCTGGTGGTGGCCGACTACGACTGCGACGGTGCCACCGCCTGCGCAGTGGCCGTGCGCGGCCTGCACATGCTTGGTGCCTCGATCGACTACCTGGTGCCGAACCGCTTCGAATACGGCTACGGCCTCACACCCGAGATTGTCAAGCTGGCCGCTGCGCGCCGACCGGACTTGCTGATCACGGTAGACAACGGCATCGCCAGCGTTGACGGCGTGGCTGCCGCCAAGGCGCTTGGCATCGACGTGCTGGTCACCGACCACCACTTGCCTGGCGCGAAGCTGCCCGAGGCGTGCGCCATCGTCAACCCGAACCAGCCTGGCTGCGAGTTCCCAAGTAAGCATATCGCCGGGGTCGGCGTGATGTTCTACGTGCTGCTGGCGGTGCGTGCCGAGCTGCGCCGCCGCAGCGCCTTCGACAATGCCCGGCCCGAACCGCGCCTGGATGGCCTGCTCGACCTGGTCGCGCTCGGCACAGTGGCCGACGTAGTGCGCCTGGACGGCAACAATCGCGTGCTGGTCGCGCAGGGCCTGCGGCGCATCCGTCGCGGCCACATGCAGCCCGGCATCGCCGCGCTATTTCGCGCCGCTGCGCGCGAGGCCCGTTCAGCCTCAGCCTGCGATCTCGGCTTCGGCCTGGGCCCGCGCCTGAACGCGGCGGGCCGCCTGTCCGACATGTCACTCGGCATCGAATGCCTGACTACGGACGACATCGGTCGCGCATGGGAGCTAGCCCAGCAGCTCGACACCATGAACCGCCAGCGCCGTGAGATCGAAGCTAGCATGCAGCGGCAGGCGCTGGCCGACCTGGCCCAGGTCGATCCGACCGAGGCGGCCACCATCACGCTGTTCAATCCAGACTGGCACCAGGGCGTGATTGGCATTATCGCTGGCCGGCTCAAGGAGAAATTCCACCGCCCCTCATTCACCTTTGCGCATGCCGACGAGAGCGACGCGCGCGTCAAGGGCTCGGGCCGCTCGATCCCAGGCTTCCACCTGCGCGACGCACTGGACTTGGTCTCCAAGCGCGAGCCGGACCTTTTGCTGACTTTTGGCGGTCATGCGATGGCTGCCGGCGTCACGCTCGAGACCGACAAGGTGCCACGCTTCGCTGCTACCTTCGAGGCGGTGGCACGCGAACGGCTGTCCGAGGAGGCGCTCTCGCGCGTACTGGAGACCGATGGCGATCTCGAGGATGCGTATTTCACGCCGCAGTTCGTCGAGCTGCTCGACAGCGCAGTCTGGGGTCAGGGTTTTCCGATGCCGCTCTTCTCTGGCGAGTTCGATGTGGACTCCCAGGCGCTGGTCAAGGACAAGCACTTGAAGTTGCAGCTCACGCGCGGTCGCCAGCGCTTTGGCGCGATCTGGTTCAACCATACCGAGCCGCTTTCGGCCCGCGCCACTATCGCCTACCGTCTCGCCAACAACACCTGGAACGGCGTGACGCGCGTGCAGCTGATCATCGAGCACGCAGCCTAAAGCACGAGCGGAGCGGCATCGCGACGCGAAGCCGAGCCCACCAGAACCGATCTCATTCCCCCACGTCGGGGTTACATAAATCGGCGTTGTTGCATAAATCGAGCGAGATCCGTTGACGTTTACGCGCAACGGTCGCGGGGCCAGCCTCCTATCAAGTCAGATTCCAGAGTAACTGCCTAATTTTTGCCAAGAAAATGCGCAAGGACATACACAAGAAAGGTGAGCCGAAGGCACGCTACCGTGTCAGGAATTGGGCGGCCTTATAATGCAGGCTTGATCAACCGAGGGAACGTGACGATATGAATAGATGAAGCCGTCCTTGCCAGAATACCCGATGCCATACCCACACGTGGTCGACCGTGTCTATACTATACGGCGATACGCTGATTCAGGCATTACTTGGCGTGAAGACCGTCTATCGACGGCGTTGTTGCATAAAAATCGAACGTGAGGACGCCATGGCATCGGACGGGCATAATTCAGGCGATGCTATTGCGTCCTCACACTCGATTTATGCAACAACGCCCATCGCCGTATAAACACGGGCGACCACGTGTGGGTATGGCGTCGGGTATTCTGGCAAGGACGGCTTCATCTATTCATATCGTCACGTTCCCTCGGTTGATCAAGCCTGCATTATAAGGCCGCCCAATTCCTGACACGGTAGCGTGCCTTCGACTCACTTGTCTTGTGTATGTCCTTGCGCATTTTCTTGGAAAAGATTAGGCAGTTACTCTGGAATCTGACTTGATAGGCAGCTAGCCAGCGCGCGTTGCGCGTAAACGTCAACGGCTTTCGCTCGATTTATGCAACACCCCCCCGTACAAGGGGTAATGCAAAAAATTATTAATACGCTAGTTGATCATGCTATAATATAAAAATATATTTGAAATATATTGTGCCCAAGTGGCGGAATTGGTAGACGCACTAGGTTCAGGTCCTAGCGGTAGCAATACCATGGAGGTTCGAGTCCTCTCTTGGGCACCACATATTTTGAAAAACTGAAGCGCTCGGGTGTCTCGGGCGGCTGTTTTTTGAGTCAGCCCACCTTAGCGACGCTCTCCAACTGTCGATATTGATCCGCAGCCCGCCATCGTGTTTGGTCTTCTGGGCGTACAGCCCTTGTGCCAGGGTATTCATCAGCACGGCGTTGATCCATGGACTCGAGCGAGAGGACGCAATGGCATCGACGGGCATAATTTCAGGCAATACGAACGGATTGCAGACGAGCGAGGTCCGCCATGAGGTTGATTACGCCGACGCGAACGGCGACCTCGGTCGCCTGCAAGGCGCATGTGACGCGCCCAGAGACAGTTGTCGGTGAGCGTTTGGAACCGATACATCGCATTCTCAGCAAGCGATCGCCGGTGGTAGCCACTGTCTTTCTTCCATGTTCGACGACCGTCACGGGCAATTGCATCAACCGCGCCATTACGCCACGCCGCACCGGGCGTATCCGGTGGCCAATGAGCGGCACCCTCGCATGGCGGAATCGAAGGAATAGCACTGCGTGCAGCAATGGCCGCATGGCATGGCTTGGTGTCGTAGGCACCGCCACCGCCGATGGCATCGATTTGTTCTTCGCGTGGAATCTGGTCGATCAACTGGGCCAGAGCGTCACCGTCAGCCACATTCTGATTCGTCATTAGCGACGGCATGCACTTGACCCGTATTCGCGTTGAGCGCGAGATGGACTTTACGCCACGTGCGCACGCTTCGAGTAAGCGTGCTGGCGCACCGTCCATTTACTTTCTCTATAGACCTTCAGATCGGTGCTGTCGAACACCAGGTGGATCGGTTTGCTATCGCGCCGGATCGGCAGTTCGACATCAAGCGTTTTTGCCCGGCGACAGAGCGTGGTGTAATTCGGCACAGGCAAGCTCGGGAAGGCTAGATCGTGCAGACTGTGGGTAAAACCTTGAAGGGCGCGCACCGTTAGTCGATAAACGGTCTTCACGCCAAGTAATGCCTGCATCAGGCGTATCACCGTATAGACACGGTCGACCACGCGTGGGTATGGCGTCGGGTATTCTGGCAAGAACGGCTTCATCTATCCATATCGTCACGTTCAACCGGTTGATCAGGCCTGCATTATAGGCCGCCCAATTCCTGACACGGTAGTGTGCCTTCGGCTCACCTGTCTTGTGTATGTCCTTGCGCATTTTCTTGGAAAGAATGATGCAGTTACTTTGGAATCTGACTTGATAGGAGGCTGGCCACGCGACCATTGCGCGTAAACGTCAACGGATCTCGCTCGATTTATGCAACAACGCCGTTTGTTGTGGCCAAGTTGCTCGACCAGATTCCACGCGAAGAACAAATCGATGTCATCGGCGGTGACGGTGCCTACGACACCAAGCCGCGCCACGCGACTATTGCTGCACGCAGCGCTATTCCTTCGAATCCGCCACGAGAGGGTTCCGTTCATTGGCCAGCGGATATGCCCGGTGCGGCGTGGCGTAATGGCGCGGTTGATGCAATTGCCCGTGACGGTCGTCGAGAATGGAAGCAAGAAAGTGGCTACCACCGGCGATCGCTTGCCGAGAATGCGATGTATCGGTTCAAGACCCTCACCGGCAACTATCTCTGGGCGCGTCACATCGACTCGCAGGCGACCGAGTTCTTCGTTCGCGTCGGCGTCATCAACCGTATGGCGGATCTCGCTCGTCCGCAATCCGTTCGTATCGCCTGAAATGATGCCCGTCGATGCTATTGCGTCCTCACACTCGATTTATGCAACAACGCTGTTTGTTGTGCATAAACGCTAAATTTCACTCAAGCCAGGATCGCGCGTAGCAATTCGGTTTCAACCTGGATCTGCAGACGGTTGTCGGACAGGCCGGCACCGTCGAGCAAGAACACGTCCTCGACACGCTCGCCGAGCGTATTGATCCACGCCGCATGGACGCCGACTCTGTGCTCGGCCAGCACGCGCGAGACCGAATAGAGAAGACCCGCTCGGTCGTTGGCGGACACGGATAGGATGTAGTACTGACCATGCTCGTCGGCGTGCAGGTCGATGCGGGGCGTGATCGGAAAGGTGAGCGACAAGTGCGATAGGCGGCCCTTCGACGCTTCTGGCAGCGGTGCCGAGCTGGACAGCCCGTCGGCGAGCTGCTGTTCGACGAGGTTAGCGATATTGCGGTACTGCACGTCGCGCTCGGAGCGCATGACGATGAAGTTGTCGAGCGCGTAGCCGTGGCGGGTAGTGTTGATGCGCCCGTCGAGCACTGACAGGCCGTGGCGGTCAAAGTAGGCGCAAATGCCGGCAAACAGGTCGGAGCGATCCTTGATGTAGACCAGCACCTGGAGTGCCTCGCCTACCGGCGAGGGACGCGCGCGCCCGATCTCCATCTTGGCATGCACGTGCTGGTATAGCACCCGCGTTTTCCAGGCGATGTCGACCGCGTCGTGGCGGAGGAAGTCGTCGACGTCGAGCTGGTGGTCCCACAGCGGCTGATGCACGTCGGCGGGCACGGTCTTCAGACGCAGCAGCGCGAGCGCCTCGGTGCTGCGCGCCTGCAGCTCGGAATGCGTGTCCGGTCGCGCGCCGACGAGCACCGCGCTGGTAGCGCGGTGCAAGTCTTCCAGCAGCTTACCTTTCCAGGTATTCAAGACCTTTGGGCTGGTGCCGCAGATGTCGGCCACAGTCAGCAAGTAGAGTGCGGTCAGCCAGCGCTCGTTGCCGACCAGACCGGCGAAGCGCTTGATTACTTCGGGGTCGCTGATATTCCGCTTCTGCGACACCTGGCTCATGCTCAGGTGATGCTCAACCAGCCAGACCACCAGCACGGCATCGGTACCGGTGATGCCGTGCTCGTGGCAGAATCGCCGTGCGTCGGCCATGCCGAGCTTGGAATGATCTCCGCCGTGGCCCTTGGCGATATCGTGGAACAGCGCCGCCACGTAGAGCAACCAGGGCCGCTCGAAGTTCGCAACCAACTGGCTGCTGCAGAACGGATCTTCGTCCGAGTGTTCGGCCACCGCGAAGCGGCGGATATTGCGCAACACCATCAGAATATGCTGGTCGACCGTGTACATGTGGTAGAGGTCGTGCTGCATTTGCCCGACGATGCGGCGGACATGGAGCAGGTAGCGACCCAGCACGCTAGTCTGGTTCAGCAGACGGAATGCATGCGTGATGCCCTCGTTCTGCTGTAGGATCTTCACGAAGGTTTCGCGGTTGCGCGGATCGTGCCGCCAGGCACTGTTCATCATGTTGCGCGAGTTGTAGAGAGCGCGCAGCGTGCGCGCCGACAGCCCCTTCACGCCGCGGGTGGTCTCGTAGAGTAGAAAGACCTCGAGAATCGCGTTGGGATGCTGCTCGAACACGTTGTCGGAGACGGTCTTCAGCATACCCCGCTTCTCGACGAAGCGCCCTGGCGAGAGTATTCGCGTGATGCCGCTGGTGGCCGGGAACAGATGCGCTTCGATGTTCTGGATCAGGATCGTGGCGAGCTGGGTGACGGCCTTGGCGGTCCAGTAATAGCGACGCATTAACTGTTCGCTGGCGCGCTTAGCCGGGGTCGGCACGTAGCCGAAGCTCTCCGCAGCCTGGGTCTGTAAGTCGAACACCAGGATGTCTTGGCGGCGTCCGGTGATCACGTGTAGGCGCGCGCGCAGCGCCTTCAAGAAAGCCTCGTTGCGGCGCAGCTCGCGCGCCTCGCGCGCGCTGATCAGCCCTGGCGCGTCGAGCTCGCGCCAGCTGTTGCCAAAGCCGGCAGCGCGTGCTACCCAGAGGATCGTCTGCAAGTCGCGCAGGCCGCCCGGACTTTCCTTTACGTTTGGCTCGAGGCTGTAGGGCGTGTCCTGGAACTTCGCGTGGCGCTGGCGCATCTCCAACACCTTGGCCTGGAAGAAGGCTCGCGGGTCGAGCGCCTCGCGGTAGCTCGCTACCACGTGCTTAAACAGCGTTAGGCTGCCAGTGATGCGGCGCACCTCTAGCAGAGAGGTCTGCACCGTGACATCCTGCTCGGCTTCGTCGATGCATTCTCCGACCGTGCGCACGCTGCTGCCGATCTCGAGACGGAGATCCCAGGCCATGCTGATGAAGCGTTCGATGCGCGCGTCGAACTCGCCACCATGCGTATCGGGCAGCAGCACCAGAATGTCGACGTCCGAATGTGGCGAGAGCTCACCGCGCCCGAAGCCGCCGGTCGCGATCAGGGCCAGCGAGCTGGGCAGGTCGCAATTGATCCAGAGCTGGTGCAGCACGTCATCAGTGGCTCTCGAAAGCGCGCGCATCAGCGCCTCAACCTGGGTCGCCGCACGAAAGCGCGTGAGCAGCTCGGCCTTGACAGCACGAAATTTAGCCTTTTGTGACGGCGCTTCAGTAGCGGTGAGGGAAGAAACGCTCATGAGTAGCGGGCGGATATGAGACAAGTGCAACTCCAGGTAACACGGGGCAGCGTGGGCCCGTGGCCAAAAGCGAGCGCATCGCGCCGCCACGCAGGGCCGTTGTTGCATAAAGCTAGCGCGAGCCGGTAACGTTCACGCGCAATGGTCGGTGCCAGCCCCTGTTATCAAATCAAATTTCAGCGTAATTTCCTAATTTTTGACAAAAACATGGCGTTGTTGCATAAATCGAGTGTGAGGACGCAATGGAACGGATTGCGGACCTCGCTCGTCCGCAATCCGTTCATATCGCCTGAAATTATTGATCCGAAATTCGTGATCAATATGCCCGTCGATGCCATTGCATCCTCGCGCTTGATTGATGCAACAACGCCCAAAAACATACGTAAAAACATACACAAGACATGTAAGCCGAAGGCTCGCTACCATGTCAGAAATTGGGCGGCCTATAAATGAAGGCCTGATCAACCGGGGAAACGTGACAATATGGATAGATGAAGCCGTCCTTGCCAGAATACCCGACGCGATACCCACGTATAGTCGCCCGTGTCTATACGGAGATACGCTGATTCAGGCATTACTTGGCGTGAAGTCCGTCTATCGACGGACGTTGCGTGCCCTACAAGGTTTCACCCAAAGTCTGCACGCTCTGACCTTCCCGAGCTTGCCGGTGCCGCATTACACCACGCTCTGCCGCCGGACCAAAATGCTTGATGTCGAACTGCCGATCCTTCGCGACCACGAACTGATTCATCTGGTGGTCGACAGCACCGGTCTGAAAGACTATGGCGAAGGTGAATGGAAGCTGCGCCAGCACAGCTACTCGAAGCGGTGCACGTGGCGTAATGGCGCGGTTGATGCAATTGCCCGTGACGGTCGTCGAGAATGGAAGAAAGACAGTGCCTACCACCGGCGCTCGCTTGCCGAGAATACGATGTATTGGTTCAAGACGCTCACCAGCAACTGTCTTTGGGCGCATCACATTAACTTGCAGGCGACCGAAGTCGCCATTCGCGTCGGCGTAATCAACCGCATAAGCGGACCGCGCGGTGTTGTTGCATAAATTGAGCGTGAAGACGCAATGGAACAGATTGCGGACGAGCGAAGTATGCAATCCGTTCCATTGCGTCCTCGCGCTCAATTTATGCAACAACGTCCAACACCCCCCTTTGGGCTACTCATGAGAATGTAAATAGACCTTATTGATCTGCAATTCGTGATCAATAGTCGACTGATGCCTGGGAGCTGCATGGACATCCTCGCCCGGCATGCCGATAACAGACACTGTCACGTGAGAAATCTCATGCGTTTTACGACGTTCGCCGTCGCGCTGATCGCGGCCCCGCTCGCCGCTGCTCCCCTTATCGCTCAGGCCAAGCCGCTCACAGTGTGTACCGAAGCGAGCCCAGACGGCTTCGACGTGGCTCAGTACAACTCGCTAGTCACTACCAACGCCTCGGCCGACGTGATTTTCAACACGCTGGTGTCCTACGACGAGCCAAGCAGGAAGGTGGTGCCCTCGCTGGCTGACAAGTGGCACGTTAGTGCAGACGGTCGAACCGTGACCTTCCACTTGCGCCAAAATGTGGCCTTCCAGACCACAGAGAACTTCAAGCCGACGCGTGCCCTGAACGTAGACGACGTGGTGTTTACGTTCAGCCGTATGCTCGATAACGACAATCCGTGGCATAAGGTGGCCGGCGCAAGCGGCTTTCCGCACGCGCAGTCGATGGGCCTGGTGAAGCTGGTAAAGTCAGTCTCAAAAGTCGACGAGCAGACCGTGAAGTTCGAGCTCAACGAGCCGAACGTGACTTTCGTGGCGATCCTGACGATGGGCTTCGCCTCGATCTACTCGGCCGAATATGCCGATCAGTTACTTCAGGCGGGCCGCCAGCAGGACCTCAACGCCAAGCCAGTCGGCACCGGCCCCTTCGTGCTGAAGAGCTATACAAAGGACGCGCTGATCCGCTACGAGGTGAACCCGAGCTACTGGGGCAAAAAGCCTAAGGTCGACCGCCTGATCTACGCGATCACGCCCGACGCCTCGGTGCGCGCGAAGAAGGTCCAGGCCGGAGAATGCCAAATCGCGCTGTCGCCCAAGCCTCAGGACGTGGCCGCTGCCAAGGCCGACAAGGCGCTGAAAGTGGTCGAGACGCCGGCTTTCATGACCGCCTTCGTCGCGCTTAACACCGAGCACAAGCCGCTCGACAACCCGAAGGTGCGCGAGGCGCTGAACCTCGCCTTCGATCGCGCAACTTACCTGAAGGTGGTATTCGACAATACCGCGACGCCAGCCGTGAACCCATATCCACCCAACATCTGGAGCTACGCGCAGTCGATCTCGGCCTATCCCTATGATCCAGCCAGGGCCAAGCAGCTGTTGGCACAGGCCGGCTTTCCAAACGGTTTCTCAACTACCATCTGGGTGCGCCCCACGGGCAGTGTGCTGAACCCAAACCCGAAGGCCGGCGCGGAACTGCTGCAGGCCGATTGCGCCAAGATCGGCGTGAGGGCCGAGGTCAAAGTGATCGAGTGGGGCGAGCTGATAAAACAAGCCAAACGTGGCCAGCATGACATGCTGTTCATGGGCTGGGCCGGCGATAATGGCGATCCGGACAACTACCTATCGCCGCTGTTCAGCTGCAATGCAGTGACGTCAGGTATCAACTTCGCGCGCTACTGCGATCCGCAACTCGACAAGCTGATCGCCGACGGCAAGGAAATGCCCGACCAAGCCAAGCGCACCAAGGCCTATGAAGCCGCGCAGAGGATCATCCACGACCAAGCGCTGTGGATACCGCTCGGCTATCCGACCGCAGCGGCGATCACGCGGTCGAACGTGAACGGTTATCACGTCAGCCCTTTCGGGTGCCAGCACTTCGAGACCGTCTCGGTGCAGTAAAGCTGCCTTTGCGCTGTCTTGACCGGCTGCCGTGCGGTACGCCGGCGTTGTTGCATAAATCGAGCGTGAGCCGGTAACGTTTACGTGCAACGGTAGGGGTCAGCCCCCTATTATCAAATTAGATTTGATTGTAACTTATTAGTTTTTAACAAGAAAATACGTAAAAACATACACAAGAAATGTGAGTCGAAGGTACGCTACCGTGCCAGGAACTGGGCGGCCTATAATGCGGGCCTAATCAACCTTGGAAACGTGACGATATGGGTAGATGCAGCCGTCCTTGCCCGAATGGCCGACGCCATACCCACGCGTGGGCACCCGCCTCTGTAACGGCGATACACTGATGCAGGCATTACTTATATTGATCAAAAATTCGTGATCTTGAAATTTGAAAATTGGCCCCCCTCATGTCTCGTTTTTCCATGCTCCTCACATGAGAGCTATTTTTCAAATTTCAAGATCACGAATTTTTGATCAATATAAGTAAATCAACGAAGGAACTCTATGCAATTGGTCCAGTCCGAACGAGACGCCCTCCTCAGGCCGTTACAAACGGTAAGTGGTATCGTTGAACGCCGCCATACGCTGCCAATTCTCGCGAACCTGCTGATCACGAAGACGGGTTCCAACGTATCGTTCCTGTCGACCGATCTCGAACTGCAGATCACTACGCACACCGATTTCGGTGTGGGCGGAGAACAGATTGCGACCACGGTAGCTGCCCGCAAGCTGCTCGACATCCTGCGCGCGATGCCTGACGGGAACGTGACGCTGTCGCTGGTTGACAAGCGCCTGACCGTGCAATCGGGCAAGAGCCGCTTTGCCCTGCAGACCCTAGCCGCCGGCGAGTTCCCGACAGTCGCACAATTGAAGGATTTCGGCGCGAACCTGGCGATGCCGCAGAAGGCCTTCCGCCAGTTGCTCGGCATGGTGTACTTCGCGATGGCGCAGCGGGACATTCGCTACTACCTGAATGGCATGCTACTGATGGTGGACGGCGACCAACTGATGGCCGTAGCCACCGACGGCCACCGCCTGACCTACTCCTCGATGAAGATTGAGGGCAGTACCTTTCCACGCCAGGAAGTGATCGTGCCGCGCAAGACGATTCTCGAGCTGCAACGCCTACTCGAGGACATCGAAGACACGGTCAAGATCGACATCGCCCAGACGCAGGCCAAGTTCACCTTTGGCCAGGTTGAGCTGGTATCGAAGCTGGTAGAGGGCAAGTTCCCCGACTTCCAGCGCGTAATTCCGAAGACGAAAAAAAACACTTTCACGATCGGTCGAGAGGAACTACAGCGTGCGCTACAGCGCGCTGCGATCCTGACCTCCGACAAGTTCAAAGGCGTGCGCTGCATTATCGCGCCGGGCCAGCTGAAAATCATGTCGACCAATGCCGACCAAGAAGAGGCGCAGGAAGAACTCGAAATCGTCTACCAGGGCGACATGGTGGATATCGGCTTCAACGTGACTTACCTGCTCGACGTGCTCGCGAACCTAAAGGTAGACAACATCGAGGTGAGCCTGGGTGACGCTAACTCGAAGGCGCTGATCACCGTTCCAGAAAACGACGAATTCAAGTATGTAGTGATGCCGATGCGCATATAAGAGGCGATTTTTGCATAAATCGAGCGTGCGGATGCAATGGCATCGATGGACATAATTTCAGGCGGATACGAACGGATTGCGGACGAACGAGCTCTGCAATCCGTTCCATTACGTCCTCACGCTCGATTTATGCAACAACGCCGCCACCGATGTAAACAACGAATCTCAGCCGATCGCGCGCTCCAGCGCGTCGATGAACATCGACGCGACATCGAAGCCGGTCTGCTCCATGATCTCTCGGAAGCAGGTCGGGCTAGTCACGTTGACTTCGGTGAGCCAGTCTCCGATCGCGTCGAGCCCGACCAGCAGCAGGCCGTGCGTAGCCAGCACGGGCCCGAGTACGGCGGCGATCTCGCGGTCGCGCTCAGTGAGCGGCTGGGCCACGCCTACGCCACCGGCGGCCAGATTTCCGCGTACCTCGTTGCCCTGCGGGATCCGCGCTAACGAGTACGGCACTGGCTCGCCCCCGATCAGCAGGATGCGCTTGTCGCCCGCCTTAATCTCGGGAATGAACCTCTGGATCATCAGCGAGCGGCGACCGTTGTCGCCAAGCATCTCGACGATCGAACCAAGATTCATGCCGTCAGCCTTGACGCGGAATACACCCAACCCGCCCATGCCGTCGAGCGGCTTGATGATCACGTCACTGTGCTCGGCGTGGAAGGTGCGCAGCCGCGCCACGTCGCACGTAACCAGGGTCGGCACCACGAACTGCGGGAATTCTCCGATCGCGAGCTTCTCCGAATGATCGCGGATCGCCTGCGGACGATTGACGATCTTCGCCCCGGCACGCTCGGCCATCTCGAGCAGCCAGGTGGAGGTCACGTACTCCATATCGACGGGCGGGTCCTTGCGCATCAGCACCGCGCCGAAGGACGCCAGCGCGCGCGAGTCGACCGTGCCGACCTCGAACCAGGTGTCGCGATACAGGTCGACCGTGTCGCCGACGATCGTCACGCGCCGCACGTCGGCTTCCACCAAACTACCGGTCCAAGCTAGCTGCTGCGGCTCACAGGCGTAGATCACGTGCCCGCGCCGCACCGCCTCAGCCATCATCGCGTAGGTCGAATCTTTATAGATCCGAAAACGATCGAGCGGGTCAGCGATAAAGAGAATGTCCATTCGGGTCCTGGTGAGGGGCTGGCTGAGTGTCGTGGCTGTCTCTTGATCGGGCGTGGTTGCATAAATCGAGCGAGAGCCGTTGACGTTTACGCGCAACGGTCGCGGGGCCAGCCTCCTATCAAGTCAAATTCCAGAGTAACTGCCTAATTTTTTGCCAAAAAATGCGCAAGGACATACACAAGAAAGGTGAGCCGAAGGAACACTGACCGTGTCAGGAATTGGGCAGCCTATAATGAAGGCCTGATCAAACGGGGGAACGTAACAATATGGATAGATGAAGCCGTCCTTGCCAGAATACCCGATGCCATACCCACACGTGGTCGCCCGTGTCTATACGGCGCTACGCTGATTCAGGCATTACTTGGCGTGAAGGCCGTCTATCGACTGACGTTGCGCGCCCTGCAAGGTTTCACCCAAAGTCTACGCGATCTGGCCTTCCCGAGCTTGCCGGTGCCGAATTACACCACGCTCTGTCGCCGGGCAAAAACGCTTGATTTCGAACTGCCGATCCTTCGCGACAACGAACCGATCCATCTGCATGTCGACAGCACCGGTCTGAAGGTCTATGGAGACGATGCATGGAAGGTGCGCCAGCACGGCTACTCGAAGCGGTGCACTTGGCGCAAAGTCCATCTCGCGCTCAACGCGAATACGGGTCAAGTGCATGCCGCGCTAATGACGAATTAGAATGTGGCTGACGGTGACGCGCTGGCCAAGTTGCTCGACCAGATTCCACGCGAAGAACAAATCGATGTCATCGGCGGTGACGGTGCCTACGACACCAAACCATGCCATACGGCCATTGCTGCACGCAGTGCTATTCCTTCGATTCCGCCACGCGAGGGTGCCGCTCATTGGCCAGCAGATATGCCCGGTGCGGCGTGGCGTAATGGCGCGGTTGATGTAATTGCCCGTGACGGTCGTCGAAAATGGAAGCAAGACAGTCGCTACTACGGGCGATCGCTTGCCGAGCATGCGATGTATCGGTTCAAGACCCTCACCGGCAACTGTCTCTGGGCGCGTCACATCGACTCGCAGGCGACCGAAGTCTCCGTTCGCGTCGGCGTCATCAACCGTATGGCGGACCTTGCTCATCCGCAATCCGTTCGTATCGCCTGAAATTATGCCCGTCGATACTATTGCGTCCTCACACTCGATTTATGCAACAACGCCTCTCGATCTCGCGCGGAAAAATCTGCTCAGACCTGTATCTCCTCGGGATCAGTCTTCTCGAGTTCAATCGAGGAAGCGAGCAGGCTGAGCCGACTGACCACGCCATACATGTAAAAGCGATTCGGCGGTGCCACGCCGGGCTTAGCGTGCACGTCCGGCAAGGCGGTGTGCTCGAAGCCGAGCGGCACATAGTGCATGCCCGGCGCATTGAGGTTCTGGTCGCGTTCGCGCGCCGAATGGGTACGGTAGAAGCCGCCCACCACGTAGCGGTCGATCATGTAGACTACCGGCTCGGCCACGTCGTCGCCGATCCGCTCGAACGTATACACGCCCTCCTGCACGATCACGTCACTGACCGGCAGCCCAGCCTTGGTCTCGGACATCTGAGCGCGCTCGAGCTTGGTCATGCCGCCGATCTCGGAAGCATCGTGCACCGTCATCACGCCGCGACCGGCGGTACCCGCGTCGGCTTTCACCACTATATAGGGCTTCTCGCTGATGCCGTATTCGCGATATTTTCGCGCAATCTTCTTGAGCACCGCGTCGATTGCATCGGCTAGCGCCTCGCCGCCATTGCCGGCCTGCCAGTCGATGCTGCCCACGTGGGTGAAATAAAGATTCATCATCCAGGGGTCGACGCCGAGCATCTTGGCAAACTTCTTGGCCACTTCGTCGTAGCAGGCGAAGTGGGTCGACTTGCGGCGTACCGTCCAGCCTGCGTGCAGTGGCGGCAGCAGATGCTGCTCGTGCAGGTTTTCCAGCACGTCCGGAATCCCGCCCGACAAATCGTTGTTGAGCAGGATCGAGCAGGGATCAAAGTTCTTCAGGCCCAGGCGGCGATGCGAACGACCGAGCGGCTCCAGCACGATCTTCTGGCCGTCGAAGAGCGTGATCGGCGTGATATCGATCACGCTCGGGTCGAGCGAGCCGAAACGCACGTTGAGCCCGGCCTGGCGCATGATGGTCGCCAGCCGCGCGACGTTCTCGAGATAGAAGACATTGCGCGTGGGCAATTCCGGGATAACGAGCAATTCTTTCGCGTCCGGACAAATCTTTTCAATCGCGGCCATCGCCGCCTGCACGGAAAGTGGCAGCACTTCCAGCGGTAAGTTGTTGAAACTGCTAGGGAACAAATTAGCATCGACGGGCGCGAGCTTGAAACCGGCGTTACGCAGGTCGACCGAACAATAGAACGGCGGCGTGTGTTCCTGCCACTCGAGGCGGAACCAGCGTTCGATCGCCGGCGTCGCGTCGAGAATTTTCCGCTCCAGCTCGAGTAGCGGACCATTTAATGCCGTAACGAGGTGGGGAACCATGAATCACTCGCTGTAGCGGATCCGGTTGTTTAGACACACTTTTCGATCAGGCTCGAGCGTCAAGATGCTGGCCTGACGGGCTTCGATGGGTGATTGAAGCCTAGTGTTTCAAGATGACATCCGTGATTGTATCAATCCTGGAACTCGACGACGGTAGAACGAACCTCTTCAACGTTTTTGAACAAATGCCCGCGGATAACTTGCTCCTGCATAGTCCGGTTGAAACACTCGGCGACGCCGTTTGCCTGTAGTTTGGCGACTAAGGCATAGCTCGGTACCACGCCCAAAAATTTGATCTGGTTGCGGAAGTCGTCCGACCTGTATTGCGAGCTGTGATCCATTCGTGGCGCCAGTCCGCGACTGGCTTCGGCTTCGATCGAACCGAAATATCCACGCCGCACTGTGGTTGATCGGTTCCAAGGCTGCAAATCGGTCTCCGAGCTTGATGCTGGGGCGTTGTTGCATAAATCAAGCGCGAGGACGCAATGGCATCGACGGGCATATTGATCACGAATTTCGGATCAATAATTTCAAGCGATATGAACGGATTGCGGACGAGCGAGGTCCGCAATCCGTTCCATTGCGTCCTCACACTCGATTTATGCAACAACGCCTGATGCTGGAGATGCCGACGCACACCGCGTCACAATGATCGACTGCAGCAAAGATCCAGACCAGTCCCTCATCGACAGCTTGAATCTTGATTCCATCAGTGCACCATCTCATTGGGTCGATCGACCATGATGCGACTATTGATCCGCAATTCGTTATTTTGAAATTGGAAAATCATCCCTGATGTTTCGTTTTTCCATGGCCCTCACATGAGGGATGATTTTCCAATTTCAAAATAACGAATTGCGGATCAATAGGGTCGATACAATTACGCATCGCGTCTCGAAAAACTGGGCTTCAAATCACCCTTTGAAGCCCGTCAAGTCAGCTTCTTGACGCTCGCAGCCTGATCTCAAAAGCGTGTTTGAATAACCGGATCCTCTACATCCTTGCGGCCCAATGTCATTGGGCCGCCTCGCGCTTAGTTGTAGTCATAGTCAACCGTCAGCGGCGCGTGGTCGCTGAACTTGATATCGCGGAAAATCGAGGTCTGCTTCGCAGTGCCGGCCACGGCCGGCGTAGCGATCTGGTAGTCGATTCGCCAGCCCACGTTCTTTGTGTAGGCCTGGCCGCTGTTTCTCCACCAGGTGTATTGATCGGGGCGCGGGTCAAGCGTGCGGAACACGTCTACGTAGCCGACCTCATCGAATAGCTGGGCCAGCCAGGCGCGCTCCTCGGGTAGACAGCCAGAATTTTTCTGGTTGCTCTTCCAGTTTCGGATGTCAATTTCCTTGTGGACAATATTGATGTCGCCGCAGAGAATCACTTCTCGTTTCTTCGCCTTCAGCTCGGCCAGGTGGAGCATGAACTCGGCCATGAAGCGGAACTTAGCCTGCTGGCGTTCTTCGCCGCTCGAGCCCGAGGGCACGTAGACTGAGATCACCGACAGCTTGCCGTAGCGCGCCTCAACATAACGCCCCTCGCTGTCGAACTTGCTGCTGCCGTAGCCGAGGATCAGGTCGTCTGGCTCGCGCCGCGTATAAAGCCCCGCGCCGCTGTAGCCCTTCTTTTCAGCATGGTGGAAAAGGCCGGTGAAACCGTGCGGTGCTGCGTACTCGGCCGGCAGGTCGTCGGCTGATACCTTGATTTCCTGGACGCAGACGTAGTCGGCTTTTTGCTTGCCGAGCCAGTCGAAGAAGCCCTTCTTCGCGGCCGAGCGGATGCCGTTCAAGTTTGCCGTGATGACACGCAGCATGATGTGTTTCCATTCAGTGTGGTTCAGGTTTTGTTGGTTAGGGCGCAACGCGTGGTCCTGGAGACAGCTTACTCGATCTGCACACCCTCCAGTTCTGGCTTGGCGGGCGGGTAGGCCAGCTTCATAGCGGTCAGTGTACGCAGTAGCAACTCTGCGGCCATCATGTTGCGATGCATCTTGGAATCGGCTGGGATCACGTACCACGGCGCATGTGGTGCCGAGGTGGCGGCCAGCGCGTCGCGATAGGCGATCTGGTAGGCACCCCAGTACTTATGTGCCTCGAGATCGGAGACGTCAAACTTCCAGTGCTTGTTCGGATCGTCGATGCGCGACTGCAGGCGCTCGCGTTGCTCGCCCTTAGAGATGTGTAGGAAGCACTTGACAATGGTGGTGCCTGATTCGTCCAGCATCTCTTCGAACTGGCGGATCTGCTGGAAACGGCGCTCGCATTCTGCCTTGTCGATGCTCTCCAGCACGCGCGGCACTAGTACGTCCTCGTAGTGGCTGCGGTTGAAGATGGTCAGCTCGCCGGCAGCCGGTACCAACGCGTGGATGCGCCAGAGGAAATCGTGCGCAAGCTCCACCGAAGTGGGTGCTTTAAATGGCACCACCCGCAGGCCGAGCGGGTTGACCTCGTGGAACACCGCGCGCACGGTGCCGTCCTTGCCGCTGGTGTCCATGCCTTGCAGCACCAGCAGGAGGCGCTTGCGCGGCTGCGTGTGCAGCATATCCTGCAGTGCGTCGATCTTCATCGATAGTTCAGAAAGGCGCGACCGGTCGGTATGCTTTGAGCCCGTCAAGAACGGCTTTGCACCAGGCTCGAACCGATCGAGCTGGAACGCGGTCGCGGCCTTCTCATCGTTGTGGAACGGCACGAGGAAATCGCCGAGCGACTCTAGCTTCGCCATCACTGCTCCTGGAACGGGTTCGGAATATCGCTGGCGCGGCGCGGGCCGGACACTGCCTTCATCGCCGCGAGGGGCGTTGTTGCATATTAATCTGCAATTTGTAATCTTGAAATTATAAACTCGTCTCTCATGTGAGGGGTATGAAAAAACGAGACATGAGGGAGGCGTTGTTATATAAATCGAGCGCGAGGACGTCATAGCATCGACGGGCATAATTTCAGGCGATACGAACGGATTGCGGACGAGCGAGGTCCGCCATACGGTTAATGACGCCGACGCGAACGGCGACCTCGGACGTCTGCGAGGCGATGTGACGCGCCCAAAGACAGTTGCCGGTGAGGGTCTTGAACCGATACATCGCATTCTCGGCAAGCGATCGCCGGTGGTAGCCACTGTGTTGCTTCCATTCTCGACGACCGTAACGGGCAATTGCATCAACCGTGCCATTACGCCACGCCGCACCGGGCATATCCGCTGGCCAATGAACGGCACCCTCGCGTGGCGGAATCGAAGGAATAGCACTGCGTGCAGCAATGGCCGCATGGCATGGCTTGGTGTCGTAGGCACCATCACTGCCGATGACATCGGTTTGTTCTTCGCGTGGAATCTGCTCGAGCAACTGGGCCAGAGCGTCACCGTCAGCCACATTTTGATTCTTCATTAGCGCGGAATGCACTTGACCCGTATTCGCGTTGAGCGCGAGATGGACTTTACGCCACGTGCGCCGCTTCGAGTAGGCCGTGCTGGCGGCGCACCTGCCATTCACCTTCGCCATAGACTTTCAGATCAGTGCTTTCGACTACCAGGTCGATCAGTTCGATGCCACGAAGGATCGGAAGTTCGACATCAAGCGTTTTACCCGGCGACAGAGCGTGGTGTAATTTTGCGCGGCGTTGTTGCATAAATCGAGCGAGATCCGTTGACGTTTACGCGCAACGGTCGCGGGGCCAGCCTCCTATCAAGTCAGATTCCAGAGTAACTGCCTAATTTTTGCCAAGAAAATGCGCAAGGACATACACAAGAAAGGTGAGCCGAAGGCACGCTACCGTGTCAGGAATTGGGCGGCCTATAATGAAAGGCCTGATCAACCAGGGGAACGTAACAATATGGATAGATGAAGCCGTCCTTGCCAGAATACCCGATGCCATACCCACACGTCGTGGCCCGTGTCTATACGGCGATACGCTGATTCAGGCATTACTTGGCGTGAAGACCGTCTATCGACTGACCTTGCGCGCCCTGAAAGGTTTCACCCAAAGTCTGCGCGATTTGGCCTTCCCGAGCTTGCCGGTGCCGAATTACACCACGCTCTGTCGCCGGGCAAAAACGCTTGATGTCGAACTGCCGATCCTTCGTGACAATGAACCGATCCATCTGGTTGTCGACAGCACCGGTCTGAAGGTTTATGGAGAAGGTGAATGGAAGGTGCGCCAGCACGGCTACTCGAAGCGGCGCACGTGGCGTAAAGTCCATCTCGCGCTCAACGTGAATACGGGTCAAGTGCATGCCGCGCTAATGACGAATCAGAATGTGGCTGACGGTGACGCTCTGGCCAAGTTGTTCGACCAGATTCCACGCGAAGAACAAATCGATGTCATCGGCGGTGACGGTGCCTACGACACCAAGCCATGCCATGCGGCCATTGCTGCACGCAGTGCTATTCCTTCGATTCCGCCACGCGAGGGTGCCGCTCATTGGCCAGCGGATATGCCCGGTGCGGCGTGGCGTAATGGCGCGGTTGATGCAATTGCCCGTGACGGTCGTCGAGAATGGAAGCAACACAGTGGCTACCACCGGCGATCGCTTGCCGAGAATGCGATGTATCGGTTCAAGATCTTCACCGGCCACTGTCTCTGGGCGCGTCACATCGCCGCGCAGGCGACCGAGGCCGCCGTTCGCGTCGGCGTCATCAACCGCATAGCGGACCTCGCTCGTCCGCAATCCGTTCGTATCGCCTGAATTATGCCCGTCCGATGCCATGGAGTCCTCACGTTCGATTTATGCAACAACGCCCATATTGATTACTAATTTCGGATTAATAATAAGAGACAGTTCAAAATACTGTTCAGCAGTAAGCTGAAAGATATTCGAACAGACGAGCAAGCAGTATTTTTGAACTAAACTCCAACTCAGATTTAGGCGTAGACTTTCTACTTTTTCTAAGAATCTCCCGTAGGGATATACACAAGACATATGTGCCGAAAGCACGCTACCGTGTCAGAAACTCCGCGGTCTATAACGCGGGCCTGATCAACCGGGGGAACGTGACGATATGGATGGATGAAGCCGTCCTTGCCAGAATGACCGACATCATACCCACGCGTGGTCGCCCGCGTCTGTATGACGATACGCTGATTTAGGCATTACTTGGCGTGAAGACCGTCTATCGACTGACGTTGTGCGCCCTGCAAGGTTTCACTTAAAGTCTGCGCGATCTGGCCTTCCTGAGCTTTCCGGTGCCGAATTACACCACGCTCTGTCGACGGGGGAAAACGCTTGATGTCGAACTGCCGATCCTTCTCGACAATGAACCGATCCATCTGGTTGTCGACAGCACAGGTCTGAAGGTCTATGGCGAAGGTGAATGGAAGTTGCGCCAGCACGGCTACTCGAAGCGGCGCACGTGGCGTAAAGTCCATCTCGCGCTCAACGCGAATACGGGTCAAGTGCATGCCGCGCTAATGACGAATCAGAATGTGGCTGACGGTGACGCTCTGGCCAAGTTGCTCTACCAGATTCCACACGAAGAACAAATCGATGTCATCGGCGGTGACGCTGCCTACGACAGCAAGCCATGCCATGCGGCTATTGCTGCACGCAGTGCTATTCCTTCGATTCCGCCACGCGAGAGTGCCGCTCATTGGCCAGCGGATATTCCCGGTGCGGCGTGGCGTAATGGCGCGGTTGATGCAATTGCCCGTGCCGGTCGTTGAGAATGGAAGCAAGACAGTGGCTACCACCGGCGATCGCTTGCCGAGAATGCAATGTATTGATTCAAGACGCTCACCGGAAACTGTCTCTGGGCGCGTCACATCGACGCGCAGGAGACCAATGTCGCCGTTTGCGTCTGCGTCATCAACCGCATGGCGGACTTCGTTCGTCCACAATCCGTTCGTATCGCCTGAAATTATGTCCGTCGATGCCATTGCGTCTTCACGCTCGATTTATGCAACAACGGCTCTGCTACCCGCTGCTTAACCGTGAACTAGGCATCCTAGGTTTCAATGAGCGCGTGCTGGCGCAGGCTACCGATCCGCAGGTGCCGCTGCTCGAGCGGCTGCGTTTTATCTGCATTACCAGCAGCAACCTCGACGAATTCTTCGAAGTCCGGATGGCCGGTCTGCAGGAGCAGATGCGCGAAAATCCGGGCGTACTGTCGCCAGAAGATATGTCACTGCAGCACGTCTACGACTTGGTGGTGGACCGCGCCCAACGGCTGGTGCACAAGCAGTACGCGATGATGCACGAGACTCTCTTTCCGGCGCTGGAGAATGAAGGCATTTATTTCCACGGCAGCGATAGCTGGAGCGAGGCACAGCTCGAATGGGCGCACGCCTACTTTCTAGAAGAACTGCTGCCTGTGCTCACGCCGATCGGGCTCGACCCGACCCACCCCTTCCCGCGCGTAATCAACAAGAGCCTGAACTTCGTGGTTGAGCTGGAAGGCCGCGACGCCTTCGATTGCCAGGCCCTGCTCGGCATCGTGCAGGCAGCACCGCGAGCGCTTCCGGGCCTGGTACGCATGCCGCAGGAACTGTCAGGCTTCCGCCACGGCTTCGTACTGCTCAGCTCGCTGATGCAGTGCTTCGTGGGCGCGCTGTTCCCGAAGCTGGTGGTCAGGAGTTGCAACCAGTTCCGTATCACGCGCAACAGTAAGCTGTTCGTCGACGAGGACGAAATCACCAACTTGCGCGTAGCGCTGCAGGGCGAACTGCCGGCGCGCCACCTCGGAAACGCGGTGCGGCTCGAGGTGTCGACCGACACACCAGCCCATATCGTGCGTCGCCTACTCGACGAGAGCGAGCTCAACGAGCGCGATTGCTATCGCGCCAACGGCCCGGTTAACCTGGTGCGGCTGATGCAGCTGCCCGACCTAGTCGACTTGCCTGAGCTGAAGTTCTGGCCGCACACGCCGTCCACCCCGGCGGCGATCGCCAACGGCACCTCCATGTTCGCCGCGATCAATCGTGGCGACATCCTGCTACATCACCCCTACGAAAGCTTCCAGCCAGTGCTAGAGCTCTTGCACGAAGCGGCCAAAGATCCAAATGTAGTCGAGATCAAGCAGACCATCTACCGCACCGGCACCGATTCGCCTCTGATGGACGCACTGATGGAAGCAGCGCGCAACGGCAAGGAAGTGACGGTGGTGGTCGAGCTGCTGGCGCGCTTCGACGAAGAAACTAACATCAACTGGGCCTCGCGCCTGGAGGCAGTGGGTGCGCACGTAGTTTATGGCGTGGTGGGCCACAAGTGCCACGCCAAGATGGTACTGATCGTACGCCGCGAGAAGCGTGGCGACAAGACGATGCTACGCCGCTACGTGCACCTGGGCACCGGCAACTATCATCCGCGCACGGCTCGCCTCTATACCGATTTCGGGCTGATGACGGCCGAGCCGAGGATCTGTGAAGACGTCCACCATGTGTTCCAGCAGCTCACCGGCCGCGGCGGCGAGCTCAAGCTGCACGAGCTGTGGCAGTCACCCTTCACGCTGCACCCGAAGCTGATCGAAGGGATCCGTAACGAGATTGCCAATGCACGTGCCGGCAAGCGCGGGCGCATCGTCGCCAAAATGAACGCGCTGCTCGAACCCTCGGTCATCGCCGCACTATACGAGGCCTCGCAGGCCGGCGTAAAAGTCGACCTGATCGTGCGCGGCGTGTGCGCGTTACAGCCTGGGGTGCCAAGCCTTTCGGAGAATATCAGAGTGCGCTCGATCATTGGACGTTTCCTAGAGCATCACCGGATTTACTACTTCCATGCCGGGGGCACCGAGCAGGTCTACCTGTCAAGTGCTGACTGGATGGATCGCAACCTATTCCGTCGTGTCGAAGTGGCGTTTCCGATCTACGATCTCAAACTCAAGCGGCGCGTGATCGACGAGGGCCTGTCGGTGTTCCTCGGTGACAATCAATCGGCTTGGGTGATGCAGAGCGATGGCCATTACAAGCGCCGCCGCTCTGGCAAGAGCCGGCGTAGCGCGCAGCTCTGTCTGCTGGAGAAGTTCGGCGGCTGAGGCCGTGCTGCGATACCCGGCATCGATCGCTTCATGAGCGAATGCCGGCACACTATTGACCCGTATTCGCGTTGAGCGCGAGATAGACTTTACGCCACGTGCGCCGCTTCGAGCAGCCGTGATGGCGTACCTTTTCTATGCACCTTCGCCATAGTCCTGCAGACCGCTGCTGTCGACCACTAGGTGGATCGGTTGCTGTCGAGAAGGATCGGCAGTTCGACATCAACCGTTTTTGCCCAGCGACAGAGTGTGGTGTAATGCGGCACCGGCAAGCCCGGGCAGGCCAGATCGCCGCAGACTTTGGGTGAAACCTTGCAGAGCGCGCAACGTCGTTCGATAGATTGTCTTCACGCCAAGTAATGCCTGAATCAGGCGTATCCGCCGTACAGACGCGGGCGACCACGTGTGGGTATGGCGTCGGGTATTCCGGCAGGGACGGCTTCATCTATCCATATGGCGCTGTTGCATAAATCGAGCGAGATCCTTTGCGCGTAAACGTGAACGGATCTCGCTCGATTTATGCAACAGCGCCCGTTCCTCGGTTGATCACACCTGCATTATTGATGCCGCGATTCGTAATCTTGAACTTGGAAAATCCTCCCTCATGTGAGGGGCATGGAAAATGAGACATGAAGGACGCTTTTCCAATTTCAAAATTACGAATCGCGGCATCAATGTACAACTATACCCTATAGAGCCGTGGCTCGCTGGCGAGCCGGGAAAGCGGAACGATCGACGTCTGGCGAGCTGAGCCGGCGCGGCCTGGCCTGATGATCATACGTAGCATAGGTGCGCCCGGTCGTCTATGCAAGCGAAGCTCCCTCGCCGCTGTCTCGAGTATTTCGAGGCCCCGGTGCGGGTTGCGCGCGAGCGCGTTTAGCGCGGTAGCTGGCTGGCGGTCTGGGCGAGGCACGTGACCTTGGCCCAATCCTGTGCGGCTAGCACCGCCCTCGGCGTAAGCCACGAGCCGCCGACGCAGACCACGTTCGGCTGCTTGAGGAAGTCGGGGGCACTCTGCGCGCTGATGCCACCCGGTGGGGCAGAACTTCAGCGTCGGGAACGGGCCATGGAAGGCCTGCAGCATCGGGATGCCGCAGGCCTGCTGAGCCGGGAAGAACTTCACCACCTCGTAGCCGAATTCGAGTGCGGCGATGATGTCGGTCGGCGTCATTACGCCGGGAAGCAGCGGCAGGCCCGCATCCTTGGCGGCCTGATGTATGCTGCGCGTGAGGCCCGGCGAGACGCCGAACTGCGCGCCGGCTTTCTTGGCTAGGGCGCAATGCTCGGGACGCGTGATGGTGCCTACGCCGACCACGATGTCATTGGCCAACTGGCTGGCGCGCTTGATCGCTTTCAGGCCTGCCTCGGTGCGCAGCGTGATCTCCAAGACCTTCACGCTGCCAGCGTGCAGCGCGCGCGATACCTGCTCGCCTTGCTCGACCGTCTCGAACGAGAGGACCGGAATCACCGGGCCGAGTTTCACGATATCGTGGATCGTCTTCATCTACTGCTTCTCCTGTAACTAGATTCGTTTCGTTGCGGTTCGCGAGAATGTCAGTAAGAGATCAGTTTAAAATCATGCTCAGCACGTCTGAAAATATTCCAACAGACAAGCGAGCAGCCCAGTTTCAGGAACGCTTCGTGAATATCAGCGCGACGATCGCAGCGAATGGCGTTGTTGCATAAATCGAGCGAAAGCCGTTGACATTTACGCGAAACGGTCGCGGGGCCAGCCTCCTATCAAGTCAGATTCCAGAGTAACTGCCTAATTTTTGCCAAGAAAATGCGCAAGGACATACACAAGAAAGGTGAGCCGAAGGCACGCTACCGTGTCAGGAATTGGGCGCCCTATAATGAAGGCCTGATCAACCGGGGGAACGTAACAATATGGATAGATGAAGCCGTCCTTGCCAGAATACCCGATGCCATACCCACACGTGGTCGCCCGTGTCTATACGGCGATACGCTGATTCAGGCATTACTTGGCGTGAAGACCGTCTATCGACGGACGTTGTGCGCCCTGCAAGGTGTCACCCAAAGTCTACGCGATCTGGCCTTCCCGAGCTTGCCGGTGCCGAATTACATCACGCTCTGTCGCCGGGAAAAACGCTTGATGTCGAACTTCCGATCCTTCGCGACAATGAACCGATCCATCTGGTTGTCGATAGCAGCGGGCTGAAGGTCTATGGCGCAGGTGAATAGAAAGTGCGCCAGCACGGCTACGCGAAGCGGCCCACGTGGCGTAACGTCCAGCTCGCGCTCAACGCGAATACAGGTCAAGTGCATGCCGCGCTAATGACGAATCAGAATGTGGCTGACGGTGACGCGCTGGCCAGGTTGCTCGACTAGATTCCCCGCGAAGAAAAAATCGATATTATCGAGGGTGACGATGCCTACGATACCAAGCGATGCCGTGCGGCCATTGCTGCACGCAGTGCTATTGATTCGCAATGCGTGATCTTTAAATTGGCAAATCGCCCCCATGTGAGGGAGATGGAAAAAGAAATATGAGATCGCTTCCTCGTGAGGAAGCGTGAAGAACGGCGACGTCAGGTGATCAACCTGCGCACGCGCGGCTGGATCTACGACGAGATTGCCGAGCATACGAACCTTTCGCGCACCGGCGTGTTCAATATTTGCAAACGCTATGCCAGCGAAGGTGAGGCTGGATTGCGTGACAAGCCGAGCGGCGGAGCAGTGAACCTACACCGTGCCCTGAGTGAGCAGAAGGAAGTGGAAATTCGCGCGCTGTTGCGCAATCAGATGCCGGACTAGTTGAAGATGTCGTTCGCGTTGTGCATGCGACATGCCGTGCGGGAGTTGATCCGGCAGCGATGCGGTTTGACGCTGACGCTACAGGGTGTCGGCCTGTATCTGGCGCGCTGGGGTTTCACGCCGCAAAAGCCAATGAAACGGGCCTATGAGCAGCGACCGGAAGCAGTGCAGGCATGGCTGAACGAGACGTATCCGGAGGATTTCCCGCCGGGCCATAGCCAAGGGCGCGGAGATCGGCGTTGTTGCATAAATCGAGCGTGAGGACGCAACGGCATCGACGGGCATAATTTCAGGCGATACGAACGGATTGAGGACGAGCGAGGTCCGCCATGCGGTTGAGATGACGCAGACTCGCAGGCGGCCTCGGTCGCCTGCGAGTCGATGTGACGCGCCAAGAGATCGTTTTCGGTGAGGGTCTTGAACCGATACATCGCATGCTCGGCAAGCGATCGCCGGTAGTAGCGACTGTCTTGCTTCCATTTTCGACGACCGTCACGGGCAATTGCATCAACCGCGCCATTACGCCACGCCGCACCGGGCATATCCGCTGGCCAATGAACGGCACCCTCGCGTGGCGGAATCGAAGGAATAGCACTACGTGCAGCAATGGCCGCATGGCATGGCTTGGCCGCATGGCATGGCTTTGTGTCGTAGGCACCATCACCGCCGATGACATCGATTTGTTCTTCGCGTAGAATCTGGTCGAGCAACTTGGCCAGAGCGTCACCGTCAGCAACATTCTGATTCGTCATTAGCGCAGCATGCACTTGACCCGTATTCGCGTTGAGCGCGAGATAGACTTTACGCCACGTGCGCCGCTTCGAGTAGCCGTGCTGGCGCATCTTCCATTCACCTTCTCCATAGAGCTTCAGACTGGTGCTGTCGATAACCAGATGGATCGGTTCATTGCCACGAAGGATCGGCAGTTCGACATCCAGCGTTTTTGCCCGGCGACAGAGCGTGGTGTAATTCGGCACCGGCAAGCTCGGGAAGGCTAGATCGCGCAGACTTTGGGTGAAACCTTGCAGGGCGCGCAACGTCAGTCGATAGACGGTCTTCACGCTAAGTAATGCCTGAATCAGCGTATCGCCGTATAGACACGGGCGACCACGTGTGGGTATGGGCCATCGGGTATTCTGGCAAGGACGGCTTCATCTATCCATATTGTTACGTTCCCCCGGTTGATCAGGCCTTCATCATTATAGGCCGCCCAATTCCTGACACGGTAGCGTGCCTTCGGCTCACTTTTCTTGTGTATGTCCTTCGCATTTTCTTGTAAAAAATTAAACAGTTATTCTGGAATCTGACTTGATAGGGGGGGCCCCGCGACCGTTGCACGTAAACGTCAATGGATCCCGCTCGATTTATGCAACAGCGCCCTATCTCTGAGAGACCCAAGCGACCACGCGTGGATATGGCGTCAGCCATTTTGGCAAGGACAGCTTCATGTATCCATCGCGTGATGTTCCCCAGCTTGATTAAAGCTGTATTATAAGGCCGTCCAGTTCATGAGACTGAAGCGTGGCCTTCGCCTCACATGTCTTGCGTATGTCCCTGCGCATCTTTTTGGCAAAAACTGAGAATTTACGCCGAAATCTAACTTGATAACAGGGAACGCGCCCTGACCGTTGCGCGTAAACGTCACCGGACCTTCCCAGATTTGTGCAACAACGCGGTTTACGGACATTGTGTTTCGGTTTTATACTCCGTATATTGATCCGCAATTCGTAATCTTGAAATTTGAAAATCGTTTTTTATCTGATAGGCATGGAAAACGAGACATGAGGGACGATTTGCAAGTTTCAAGATTACGAATTGCGGATCAATAACGGTATCACGTTTTATTTGGCGCACCTTTCAGTAACCAGCGGTGTATTTCACTGCCTCTTAAAACCGCCCCAGACTCCGCTCGGGCACCTCAGCAGCACTGAGGCGATGTGTCGCCTCACGCCGTTCCGCACCTCGCCGCTTGCCGGGTATATCACTGGCACAACGCTGTATATGAACAGCGGTATGTACATGTTGTAACGGAATTCGTTTACCATCCGCGCCGTACGTCGGATGGAGGCACCTCGAGTAGCTCTCGAACCACAACATCGTTGCGCATTGTGAGTGGCATTAAACCTGATAGAATGCGCGCACTTGTAAATCTGAACTTTCCCTCGGAGAGGGGTAATGGATAACATCGAACAACGTGTCAAGAAGATTGTCGCTGAGCAACTTGGCGTTGCTGAAGGAGAAATCAAAAACGAAGCCTCGTTTGTAAACGACCTCGGTGCCGACTCGCTCGACACGGTCGAGCTGGTCATGGCGCTCGAAGACGAGTTCGGTATAGAAATTCCGGACGAAGAAGCCGAGAAGATCACGACCGTTCAGCAAGCGATCAACTTCGCTCGCGCGAACGTCAAGGCCTAAGACCCGGCAACGCCGTTAGCAAGGCGTTGTTGCATAAATCGAGCGAGAGCCGGTAACGGTTTATGCGCAACGGTCGGGGCCAGCCTCCTGTTATCAGGTCAGGTTCTAGAGTAACTGCCTAATTTTTTACAAGAAAATGCGCAAAGACATACACAAGACAGGTGAGCCGAAGGCACGCTACCGTGTCAGGAATTGGGCTCCCTACAATGCAGGCCTGATCAACCGGGGGAACGTGACGATATGGATAGATAAAGCCGTCCTTGCCAGAATACCCGACGCCATACCCACGCGTGGTCGCCCGCGTCTATACGGCGATACGTTGATTCAGGCATTACTTGGCGTGAAGACCGTCTATCGACTGACGTTGCGCGCCCAGCAAGGTTTTATCCAAAGTCTTCGCGATCTGCCCTTCCCGAGCTTTCCGGTTCCGAATTACATCACGCTCTGTCGCCGGACAAAAACGCTGGATGTCGAACTGCCGATCCTTTGCGACAACGAACTGATCCATTTGGTGGTCGACAGAACTAGTCTGAAGGTCTATGGAGAAGGTGAATGGAAGGTGCGCCAGCACGGCTACTCGAAGCGGCGCACGTGGTGTAACGGCGCGGTTAATGCAATTGCCCGTGACGGTCGTCGAGAATGGAAGAAAGACAGTGGCTACCACGGGCGATCGCTTGCCGAGAATGCGATGTATCGGTTCAAGACGCTCACCGGAAACTGTCTCTGGGCCCGTCACATCGACGCGCAGGTGACCTCAGTCGCCGTTCGCGTCGGCGTAATCAACCGCATGGCGGACCTCGTTCGTCCGCAATCCGTTCGTATCGCCTGAAATTATGCCCGTCGATGCCATTGCCTCCTCGCGCTCGATTTATGCAACAACGCCCCCGTCAACAGCTTTTTTCGGAACGCTGCGTGGGCACCAGATCTTGCCGCCGGCCTCGTTGCTGGTCGCGCTAACAGCTACAGAGCTCGCACGGTTGCTATCTTGCGGTCGCTGTGGTTTTTTTTATTCAATGGAAAAGAGGGTACCGTGAGCCGCCGTCGAGTTGTCGTTACAGGCCTTGGGCTGATTTCGCCTGTTGGCAATAATGTTGCCGATGGTTGGGCCAATCTGGTCGCCGGTCAATCCGGCATTGCCAACATCACCAAGTTTGAAGCAACGAACTATTTGGCCAGCTTCGCGGGCGAGGTGAAGGGCTTCAATGTCGAGGATTATCTGCCCGCGAGGGAAGCGCGCCACATGGATACCTTCATCCATTACGGTATCGTGGCGAGCATGCAGGCCATGCAAGATTCTGGCATCGAGGTCACCGAGGAAAACGCGGAGCGCTTTGGTGTGGTCGTCGGCTCCGGTATCGGTGGCTTGCCGATGATCGAGGTCACGCAGACCGAACTGCTGAACCGCGGCCCGCGTCGCATTTCGCCGTTCTTCGTACCGGCCTCGATCATCAACATGATCTCCGGTAACCTGTCGATCAAGTTCAGCCTGAAGGGCCCGAACCTCGCGGTTGTGACAGCCTGTAGCACCGGCCTGCACTGCATCGGCGCGGCGGCGCGTCTGATCGAGTACGGCGACGCCGACATGATGCTCTCGGGCGGTGCCGAGGCGACCGTCTCGCCGCTGGGCATCGGCGGTTTCTCGGCCGCGCGCGCGCTGTCGCAGCGCAACGACGACCCGGCTACCGCCAGCCGTCCGTGGGATAAGGATCGCGACGGCTTTGTGCTGGGCGAGGGTGCTGGCGTAATGGTGCTCGAGGAATACGAGCATGCTAAGGTACGTGGCGCAAAGATTTATGCCGAGGTGTGCGGCTACGGCATGAGCGCAGACGCCTATCACATGACTACCCCGGTCGAAGACGGCGACGGCGCGCGCCGCTGCATGCTGGCCGCATTGCGCAACGCCGGTATCAATCCCGACGAAGTCAACTACCTCAACGCGCACGGCACCTCGACGCAGCTCGGCGACTTGGCTGAGACGATCGCTATCAAGCAGGCCTTCGGCGATCGCGCCAAGCAGATGGTGGTCAACTCAACCAAGTCGATGACGGGCCACCTGCTTGGTGGAGCAGGCGGCCTCGAGTCAGTGTTCACGGTACTGGCTGTGCACAACCAGGTTTCGCCGCCGACCATCAACATCTTCAATCAGGATCCAGAATGTGATCTCGATTACTGCGCGAACGAAGCGCGGGACATGAAAATCAGCGTTGCACTGAAGAACTCCTTCGGCTTTGGCGGGACTAACGGAACACTGGTTTTCAAGCGCACCTGAAGCGAGATCGCTTGACGGGGTCCTTCTCTCCCGCCCGCCTTCCTCCATCCTATTTTCTTCCGGCATGCAGCCTGTGCGCTGCGTGCCTCTTCGGGACTGCGTGTCGTGTTGACGGCTTTCATCGCGCTATGCATCGTGCCGGCGACCGGCACGCTGGCCGCCTACGATCAAAACCGACACGCGGCGCGTGGCGTACAGTGTCGTGGTCCGCTGCGTCGTTGTTACAAATTGCGGATTAATAAATCGAGGGGTTTCGCCGAAATCTGACTTGGTAACAGGGGGCTCACCCCCACCGTTGCGCGTAAACGCGTGTCAACGTAACCGGCTCTCGCCAGATTTATGCTACAACGCTGATTGAATATAGGTTTTGCGGTTCATGTGCGAGATTGTATCGCGGCGTGGGCCCCGGCTCCCAGTCCCGGTCGCGTGATCGTTCCGAGCGGGGCGTAGTCCGGATAGGTTGGCCGGTGCTGGACCTTGCTATGATTATGGGATACACCTATTTCGAACCACGCGGGCAACCCGCACTCCACCGGACAACACGACGATGCCTGCTCACACCGACGCACCCACGCGCAATTTCCCGCACACCCAGGAGCATCTAAAAGAAATCGCCTCGGACATTCTGCGGCACGCGAAGGCGCTCGGCGCGTCCGACGCGGCAACCAAAATCTCGGAAGGTGATGGCCTGTCGGTGTCGGTGCGGCGCGGCGCAGTCGAGACCATCGAACACAATCGAGACAAGATGATTAGCGTCACAGTCTTCATCGGCAAGAAGTGCGGCAATGCCAGTACCTCAGCTTTCTCTCCGACCGCGCTGAAGGACACCGTGGCGGCGGCCTACAACATCGCGCGCTTTACTTCCGAAGACGATGCGGCGAGCCTGGCTGAGGCTGAACTGCTCGAGACTGAGCCGCGCGACCTCGATCTCTACCACCCATGGGCGCTGTCGGCTGACGAGGCTGTCGAGATCGCGCGCCGCTCGGAGGACGCTGCCTTCGCGGTGAGCCCGCAAATCCGCAATTCCGAAGGCGCGAACGTGTCGGCACAGCGTTCTCAGTTTGTGCTGGCCACCTCGTGCGGTTTCCTCGCCGGTTATCCGTATTCGCACCACTACGTGGCCTGCACGCCAATCGCTGGCAGCGGCTGCCACATGCAGTGTGATCACTGGTACACCTCTAGACGCAACGCCAACGACCTCGCCGCGCCCGAGGCGGTCGGTCGTTATGCCGCTGAGCGTGCGCTGGCCCGCATGAGCTCGCGCCGGCTCGATACGCGCAAGGTACCGGTGCTGTTCGAGGCACCGCTCGCGGTCGGTTTACTTGGCACCTTCGTGCAGGCCACTAGCGGTGGCGCACTGTATCGTAAGACCAGCTTCCTGGTCGACTGCCTCGGCAAGCCGGTGTTCGCCCCGCATGTACAGGTAGCCGAGGATCCGCACGTGCCGCGCGCGATGGGTAGCGCGCCGTTCGATGAAGAAGGCGTGCGCACCCGCGCGCGCAGCGTGGTTAAGGACGGCGTGGTGGAGGGCTACTTCCTGTCGACCTACTCGGCCCGTAAGCTCGGCATGCAGACCACCGGTAATGCTGGTGGCTCGCACAACCTTGTGCTGCGCAGCAAGGACACGCGTGCCGGGGACGATTTCGAGGCGATGCTCAAGAAGCTCGGCACCGGTCTACTGCTGACCGAGCTGATGGGCGAGGGCGTGAACTACGTGACGGGCGACTACTCGCGCGGCGCGGCCGGCTTCTGGGTCGAGAACGGCGTAATCCAGTACCCAGTGGAGGAAATCACGGTGGCAAGCACGCTGCAGGAGATGTTTCGTCGCATCGTTGCGATCGGCGCCGACACCATCGTGCGTGGCACCAAGGAAACTGGTTCGGTACTAATCGAGCAGATGACGATCGCGGGGCAGTGAGTTCACTGTGCACAGCCGCTCTCCAGCCATGAAGTTCCTCGCCCCAAATAGCGAGGGGGTGTTGTTGGGCGTTGTTGCATAAATCGAGCGAGAGCCGTTGACGTTTACGCGCAACGGTCGCGGAGCCAGCCTCCTGTTATCAAGTCAAATTCCAGAGTAGCTGCCTAATTTTTACAAGAAAATGCGAAAAAAAATACACAAGACAGGCGAGCCGAAGGCACGCTACCGTGTCAGGAGAATTAGGCGGCCTATAATGCAGGCCTGATCAACCGGGGGAACATAACAATATGGATAGATGAAGCCGTCCTTGCCCAAATACCCGATGCCATACTCACACGTGGTCGCCCGTGTCTATACGGCGATACGCTGATTCAGGCATCACTTTGCGTGAAGACCGTCTATCGACTGACGTTGCGCGCCCTGCAAAGTTTCACCCAAAGTCTGCGTGATCTAGCCTGCTCGAGCTTGCCGGTGCCGAATTACACCACGCCCCGTACGTGACGTAAACTCCATCTCGCACTCAACGCGAACACGGGTCAAGTGCATGCCGCGCTAATGCCACATCAGAATGTGTCTGACGGTGACACTCTATCCAAGTTGCTTGACGAGCTTCCACGCGACGAACAAATCGAGGTCATCGACGACGGTGCCTACGAAACCAGGCCATGCCATGCAACGACGCTAGTCCAAGGTGTCATCCACCGTGGACTTTCAGACGGCGCACGCTAGATGAAGCCCGCGCGCACCATTCAGCTTCGGTGCTGCGTCGCGCCCAGTCCTCGGCATCGCGCTTGGTGCGAAATGTCTTGGGCGCGCCGGGCCCTTTGGGTCAACCAAAGGCGACGGACCGGTGGCTTTCTAGGCGACGCGGGGGTGTTGTTTGTCAGTGCTGCTATGGTGCTCCTTCCTTGAGGTCTGGGCTTCTACGTATTGCACTAAATCTGCACAGCGAGGAGTCGGTAAAGAAGCTTTGCAGGAACTGCCTGCAAAGCCTTTTATTCTTTGGTGGGGCGTGAGTGACTCGAACACTCGACCTACGGATTAAGAGTCCGCTGCTCTACCAACTGAGCTAACGCCCCGAGGAGCTAACGCCCCGAGCAGAATGAACGTGATCTTTGTCCGTTCTAACTTCTAAAAATTTCATCTGGTAGCGCTGTTCGATCGACAGACAAATTCCTTTCAGGACTTCGTCAACCCGATCGTCAAAGATCGATTTCGATCCTTCTCCAGCCGCACAACGTGATACAATAATACCGTAACGTTGTGGCTCCTGTGAGGAGATTCGCCTATTTACCGCAGCATACTCCATAAGTAGTATGGAATTTAAACTAAAATAAATAAAAAATTTTCTTTCAACTTCCAACCCATGTCTAGTCTTTTCTGACTTTTTTGGGTATTCGGATGAGGCGGTTAATGAAGGGAAGGTGACTTTCAGTCACCCTCCGAAGAAGATTCTGGCCCTGTGTTGATGGGAGGCGTCAGCAGCTGCTCTAGCAGCGGCGTTGTTGGGCGTTGTTGCATAAATCGAGCGTGTGGACGCCATGGCATCGACGGGCATAATTTCAGGCGATACGAATAGATTGCGAACGAGCGAGGTCCGCCATGCGGTTGATGACGCCGACGCGAACGGAGCTCGGTCGCCTGCGAGGCGATGTGACGTGCCCAGAGACAGTTGCCGGTGAGGGTCTTGAACCGATACATCGCATGCTCGGAAAGCGATCTCCGGTGGTAGCCACTGTCTTGCTTCCATTCTCGACGACCGTCACGGGCAATTGCATCAACCGCGCCATTACGCCACGCCGCACCCGTTCATATCCGCTGGCCAATGAACGGCACCCTCGCGTGGCGGAATCGAAAGAATAGCACTGCGTGCAGCAATGGCCGCATGGCATGGCTTGGTGTCGTAGGCACCATCACCGTCGATGACATCGATTTGTTCTTCGCGTGGAATCTGGTCGAGCAACTTGGCCAGAGCGTCACCGTCATCAGCCACATTCTGATTCTTCATTAGCGCGGCATGCACTTGACCAGTATTCGCGTTGAGCACGAGATGGACTTTACGCTACGTGCGCCGCTTCGAGTAGCCGTGCTGGCGCACCACCTTCCATTCACCTTTTCCATAGACCTTCAGATCGCTGCTGTCGACAACCAGATGGATCGGTTCATTGTCACAAAGGATCGGCAGTTCGACATCAAGCGTTTTTGCCCGGCGACAGAGCGTGGTGTAATTCGGCGCCGGCAAGCTCTGGAAGGCCAGATCGCGCAGACTTTGGGTGAAACCGGCGTTGTTTCATAAATCGAGCGCGATCCGTTGACGTTTACGCGCAACGATCGCGGGGCCAGCCCCCTATCAAGTCAGATTCCAGAGTAACTGCTTAATTTTTGACAAGAAAATGTGCAAGGACATACACAAGACAGGTGAGCCGAAGGCACGCTACCGTGTCAGGAATTGGGCGGCCTATAATGATGAAGGCCTGATCAACCGGGGGAACGTAACAATATGGATAGATGAAGCCGTCCTTGCCAGAATACCCGATGCCATACTCACACGTGGTCGCCCGTGTCTATACGGCGATACGCTGATTCAGACATTACTTGGCGTGAAGACCGTCTATCGACTAACGTTGCGCGCCCTGCAAGGTTTCACCAAAAGTCTGCGCGATTTGGCCTTCCCGAGCTTGCCGGTGTCGAATTACACCACGCTCTGTCGCCGGGAAAAAACGCTTGATGTCGAACTGCCGATCCTTTGTGACAATGAACCGATCCATCTGGTTGTCGACAGCACCGGTCTGAAGGTCTATGGAGAAGGTGAATGGAAGGTGCGCCAGCACGGCTACTCGAAGCAGCGCACGTGGCGTAAAGTCCATCTCGCTCACAACGCGAATACGGGTCAAGTGCATGCCGCGCTAATGACGCATCAGAATGTGGCTGAAGGTGACGCTCTGGCCAAGTTGCTCGACCAGATTCCACGCGAAGAACAAATCGATGTCATCGGCGGTGATGGTGCCTACGAAACCAAGCCATGCCATGCGGCCATTGCTGCACGCAGTGCTATTCCTTCGATTCCGCCACACGAGGGTGCCGCTCATTGGCCAGCGGATATGCCCAGGGCGGCGTGGCGTAATGGCGCGGTTGATGCAATTGCCCGTGACGGTCGTCGAGAATGGAAGCAAGACAGTGGCTACCACCGCCGATCGCTTGCCGAGAATGCGATCTATCGGTTCAAGACCCTCACCGGCAACTGTCTCTGGGCGCGTCACATCGCGTCGCAGGCGACCGAGGTCTCCATTCGCGCGTCGGCGTCATCAACCGTATGGCGGACCTCGCTCGTCCGCAATCCGTTCGTATAGCCTGAAATTATGCCCGTCGATGCTATTGCATCCTCACACTCGATTTATGCAACAACGCCGTGAAACCTTGCAGGGCGCGCAACGTCAGTCGATAGACGGTCTTCACGCAAAGTGATGCCTGAATCAGCGTATCGTCGTATAGACACGGGCGACCACGTGTGGGTATGGCATCGGGTATTTTGGCAAGGACGGCTTCATCTATCCATATTGTTACGTTCCCCCGGTTGATCAGGCCTTCATTATAGGCCGCCAAATTCCTGACACGGTAGCGTGCCTTCGGCTCACCTTTCTTGTGTATGTCCTTGCGCATTTTCTTGGCAAAAATTAGGCAGTTACTCTGGAATCTGACTTGATAGGGGGCTGGCCCCGCGACCGTTGCGCGTAAACGTCAACGGATCTCGCTCGATTTATGCAACAACGCCATTCGAAAGTGAAATGCAAAAGTGAACGTTCCAATGGACGCGGAATCCACCCGAAGAGTAAAGCATTCCCACAAGAAATGACCTCTCTCTCCAATCTCCGTATCAACTACTCGCGCGCCGCGCTCGACGAAGCCGACATCGCGTCCGATCCAATGCGTCAATTTGACACTTGGTTCAAGGAAGCGCGCGACGCACAACTTCCAGAACCGAACACCATGACGCTGGCCACGGTCGACCCCGAGGGCCGCCCTTCTGCGCGCATCGTGCTGATCAAAGGCGTGGACAGGCGCGGCTTCGTATTCTTCACCAACTACGAGAGCCGAAAGGGCCGCGAGATCGCACACAATCCCCATGCCGCGCTGCTATTCTACTGGATCGAACTCGAGCGCCAGGTGCGTATCGAAGGCCGCATCGAGAAAACCAGCGCTGTCGAATCCGACAGCTATTTCGCCTCGCGCCCGGTGGGCTCGCGCATCGGCGCTTGGGCCTCGGAGCAGAGCACGGTGATCGCCGATCGAGAGGTGCTGGAGGCGCGTGAACGCGACTGCGCCGTACGCTACGGCGAGAACCCGCCGCGCCCGCCACACTGGGGCGGCTACCGCCTTCTGCCAGAGGTGATCGAATTCTGGCAGGGCCGGCCTTCAAGGCTACACGACCGCCTGTTGTACCAGCGCAACGCGGCTGACGCCTGGACCATCAAGCGGCTCTCTCCTTGACCCAATTTCGCCGCGTAACCAACCCACGGCTCAGCTCATGTTTTGATTTACATGTCGACCCGCCACAGCGACGCGGCTGGTCAGTACGAAAACTTAGCTATATTTGTTTCAACGGACAATGGAGAATCCTCATGTTCTGGGAAAAGAAACTGGCACAGTGGGTGGATGAAGTACGGGAAAAAGAAAACCTTCCGGTGCGCCTGGTCCTGTGGAATGGAGACCAGCATGATTTCGGCACCTTCTGCGCACCAGCGGTGACCCTAAAGGTCAATAATGCCTTGGCCCTGCCACTGTTGCTCGATCCGAGCCTCGACAATCTTGGCGAGGCTTATGTCCAGGGAAAAATCGATATCGAGGGGTGCCTGCCTGACATCATTGAAATTGGCTACTCGTTGGCGCGTAGCACAACCATCAATGCGAGCAAGTTGACGCGCGTCACACGCTACTTCACCCACACCAAGAATTCGGACAAGAAGGCGATTCAGTATCATTACGACATCTCAAACGATTTCTACCAGCTGTGGCTCGACGAGAACATGGTCTATTCCTGTGCCTACTTCGAGAATGGCGACGAGGATCTAGCCACTGCCCAGATCAAGAAAATCGACCACATCCTGACTAAGATCCAGCTCCAGCCGGGCCAGCCCCTACTCGACATCGGCTGCGGCTGGGGCGCGCTAGTGCTGCGCGCAGCACAAAAGTTCGGCGCGCACTGCGTGGGCGTGACGCTCTCGCAGAACCAGTTCGACCTCGCCACCGAACGCGTACGCAAAGCAGGCCTCGAAAAGCAGATCGAGATCCGAATGCAGGATTACCGAGATGTGGAAGGCCAGTTCGACCGCATCACCAGCGTCGGCATGTTCGAGCATGTCGGTCGCAAGAATCTACCGGGCTACTTCACCAAGGTGCGCGAGCTGCTAACTGAGGACGGCGTAGCGATGAACCACGGCATCACCTCCTCGGACGCGGACAGCGGCGAAGCCTCTCTGGGCGGCGGCGCATTCATCGATCGCTATGTGTTCCCGGACGGTGAGCTGCCGCACGTGAGCCTGGCGATCGAGGCGGCTCAGCATGGCGGCCTGGAGGTGGTTGATGCTGAGAGCCTGCGTCGTCACTATGCGCGCACGCTCGACATCTGGACCGAGAACTTCGAGGCCAAGGCCGACCAGGCCCGCCAGCTCGTCGACGACGAGAAGTTCCGGATCTGGCGCGTGTATCTCGCGGGCTGCGCTTATGCCTTCGAGAATGACGACGTCTCGATTTACCAACTCGTCTGCCGCAAGGCCGGCCACAGCGCGAAAACACTACCCTGGTCGCGGCGCTACATGTACGAGAACCCGCTGCCGCTCTGACGTGTAGTGGATCAATGGATACGCTTTTGTTTCGATCAGGACGAGCTTCCAGAGGCTGGCCTGACTGGTTTCGAGGTGATTTTAGTTAGCGTTGTTGCATAAATCGAGTGTGAGGACGCAAATGACATCGACTGGCATAATTTCATGCGGTACGAACGGATTGCGGAGGAGTTAAGTCCGCAATACAGTTGATTACCCCGACGCGAACGGCGACCTCATTCGCCTGCGAGTCGATATGACGCGCCCAGAGACAGTTTTCGGTAAGCATCTTGAACCGATACATCACATTCTCGGCAAGCAATCGCCAGTGGTAGCCACTTTCTTTCTTTTATTCTCGAGGACCTTCACGGGCAATTACATCGACCGCGCCGTTACGCCATGCAGCACCGGACGTATCCGCTGGCCAATGAGCGATACTTTCACGTCACAGAATCAAAGGAATAGCACCGCGTGCAGCAATGTCCGCATGGCATGGCATGGCTTGGCTTCGTAGGCACCGTCACTGCAGATGACATCGATCCGTTCTTCGCTCGGAATCTGATCGAGCAATTTATTGATCAAAAATAATTAATCTTGAAATTTGAAAATCGTCCCTCATGTCTCGTTTTTCCATGTCCATCACATGAGGGATGATTTCCAAATTGCAAGAGAACAAATTGCGAATCAATAACCTCGGCCGAAGCACCTATGTCCCATGGTTTTTTTCATGCGGAGGCCCTCTTCTCTACCGACCGAGTTATAGCCTATTAACCAGCGGTGTATTACAATTTTCTTTTACAATCGCTAAATAATTAGTTCATGAGGATCTACGCAGTCGGCGGCGCGATCCGCGATGAACTGCTTGGCGTGCCGGCCCAGGATCGCGACTACGTGGTGGTCGGCGCGACGCCAGAGCAGCTTGCCGACCTGGGCTACCGCCCAGTCGGCAAAGATTTCCCGGTGTTCCTACATCCGAGCACGTACGAGGAATACGCGCTGGCGCGCACCGAGCGTAAAACCGGAGCTGGTTATCGCGGATTCCAGTTCTATTTTGCGCCGGATGTTACCCTCGAGGAAGACCTAGCGCGCCGCGACCTGAGCATCAACGCGATGGCGCGCGAGCTGAGCCCAGACGGCAACCTGGTTGGTCCGGTGGTGGATCCGTTCGACGGTCGCGCAGACCTAGCCGCGAAGCGGTTTCGCCACCTCGGCCCGACCTTCGTCGAGGATCCGGTGCGGATTCTGCGGATCGCGCGCTTTGCGGCCCGTTTCGCCGATTTTACGGTCGCGCCCGAGACGCTCGCGCTGATGCATGAGATGGTGAGGGGCGGTGAGGTTGATATGCTGGTGCCCGAGCGGGTTTGGCAGGAGCTTTCGCGCGGGTTGATGGAAGGGAAGCCGTCGCGGATGTTTGAGGTGCTGCGCGAGTGCGGGGCGCTGGCACGCATCTTGCCAGAAGTCAACGCCCTGTTCGGCGTGCCGCAACGTGCCGACTACAACCTCGAGGGGGATAATACCGGCTTGCATGTGATGATGGTGGTTGACTATGCGGCGCGGCACAGCTATACACTTCCAGTGCGCTTCGTCGCACTGACCCACGATCTCGGCAAGGCCGCCGCACACGAGCGCATGCTACCGCGCCATATCATCAACTATGAAGATGAAGGCCGCAGCGGCGAGCTACTCAAGCCCCTGATCGAGCGGCTGCGGGTTCCGAACGAGTGCCGCGACCTGGCGCTACTGGTAGCGCGTGAGCACGGCAATCTGCACCAAGTGATGCAGATGCGCGCGACTGCGCTGGTGTGCTTTCTGGAGCGCGTCGACGCGCTGCGCAAGCCAGGTCGCTTCGCCGAGATGCTGCAGGCCTGCGAATCGAATGCGCGAGGGGGGCTTGAGTTCGAGGCACCGCCTTGTCCACACGCCGAGCGCCTGCGGCGCGCTCTGTTGGCTGCGCGCTCGGTGAATGCCGGCCAGGTGGCGAATGGGCTGCGCGGCAATCCGGAAGGGATCCGAGAAGCGGTGCGGCGGGCGCGGATCGAAGCGGTATCGACCGAGTTCTCGATCGATGTCGGCGCTGGCGAATGAGCGGTGCGCAGGAGGCGGCGATCCGCGGCGCGCGACCGGGGCAGATGCACCGGCTTTTCTTGATTTTACTGCACCAGCTCGGTGTAGAAAATACGGTTGTTGAGACGGTTTCAAGAGTGAAGTAACCTTGTTGCATAAATCGAGCGAGATCTGTTGACGTTTACGCGCAACGGTCGCGGGGCTAGCCCTCTATCAAGTCAGATTCCAGAGGCGTTGTTGCATAAATCGAGCGTGAGGACGCCATGGTATCGACGGGCATAATTGCAGGCGATACGAACGGATTGCGGACGAGCGAGGTCCGCCATGCGGTTGATGACGCTGACGCGAACGGAGAACTCGGTCGCCTGCGCGTCGATGTGACGCGCCCAGAGACACTTTCCGGTGAGGGTCTTGAACCGATACATCGCATTCTCGGCAAGCGATCGCCGGTGGTAGCCACTGTCTTGCTTCCATTCTCGACGACCGTCACGGGCAATTGCATCAACCGCGCCATTACGCCACGCCGCATCGGGCATATCCGCTGGCCAATGAGCGGCACCCTCGCGTGGCGGAATCAAAGGAATAGCACTGCGTGCAGCAATGGCCGCATGGCATGACTTGGTGTCGTAGGCACCGTCGCCGCCGATGACATCGATTTGTTGGTCGTCTGGAATCTGGTCCAGCAACTTGGCCAGCGCGTCACCGTCAGCCCCATTCTGATGGGTGATTAGCGCGGCATGCACTTGACCCGTATTCGCGTTGAGCGCGAGATGGACTTTACGCCACGTGCGCCGCTTCGAGTAGCCGTGCTGGCGCACCTTCCATTCACCTGCGCCATAGACCTCCTTCAGAGCGGTGCTGTCGACAACCAGATAGATCGGGTTCGTTGTCGCGAAGGATTGGCAGTTCGACATCAGGCGTTTTTGCCCGGCAACAGAGCGCGGTGTAATTCAGAACCGGCAAGCTCGGGAAGGCCAGAGCGCGCAGACTTTGGGTGAAACCTTGCAGGGCGCGCAACGTCAGTCGATAGAAGGTCTTCACGCCAAGTAATGCCTGGATCAGCGTATCGCCGTCTAGACACGGTTGAGCACGCGTGGGTATGGCGTCGGGTATTCTGGCAAGGACGGCTTCATCTATTCATATCGTCACGTTCCCCCGGTTGATCAGGCTTTCATTATAGGCCGCCCAATTCCTGACACGGTAGCGTGTCTTCGGCTCACCTGTCTTGTGTATGTCCGTGCGCATTTTTTTGGAAAAAATTAGGCAGTTACTCTGGAATCTGACTTGATAGGGGGCTGGCCCCGCGATCGTTGCGCGTAAACGTCAACGGATCTCGCTCGATTTATGCAATAACGCCGTCCGGAAGAACGAAGTCTATCGGCTAGTCGACAGTTATGCCCATCTATTGATCCGCAATTTGTGATTTGGAAATTGGAAAATCCTCCCTCATGTTTCGTTTTTCCATGCCCCTCACATGAGGGAGGATTTTCCAATTTCCAAATCACAAATTGCGGATCAATAAGCAAGGTGAGCGGACCGATCGAGGCCCTTCCGATTCACAAGACCCTGCGTTGGGTGCGCGACCACGAGGGTGGTGGCGGGTCGGGGGTGGCTTGAAGCTGATTTTCGACGTGGATGCGATCATCCCGCCCTTCTCGGGGATCGGTCGCTATGCCTGGGAACTCGCACGTTATTTCATCCAGCATGATGAATGTTTTGACGACTTGAGGTTTCACTACCAGGGAAACTGGGTCGATGACCGGCAGGCGCTCGGTGTAGGCAGCCTGCTCGGGCTGCGGTCGGTGCTCGGTCGCTATGCGAAGCTCTACAAGTCGCATCGCCGTCTGGCGCGCTGGGCGGTCCATCGGGCGATGCGTGGCCATTGTTTTCATTCGCCTAACTATTTCCTGCCCCAAGGCGTGCGCGACGGCATCGTCACGATTCACGACCTGTCGATTTTCAAGTACCCCGAAACACATCCGCGTGAGCGGATCGAACACTTCCGTATCAATTTTGACGACAGCCTGAAGCGTGCCGTCCATCTGATCACCGATTCGGAGGCGATGCGCTCCGAGGTTGCTACCTTTTTCGGTTGGCCGGAACAGAAGATCACGGCAATTCCGCTCGGAGTGCCGCGTGGGTTCCGTCCTAGCGCCGAGCCGGATATCTCGCCGGTCCTGGCGCGGTATGGACTCGCGTACGGTCGCTACGCGCTGTGTGTGGCGACGCTGGAGCCGCGCAAGGGTATCGATAGCCTAATCGATGCCTACGGGGATTTGCCCTCCGAGTTACGGCTCGCCTGTCCCCTGATGCTGGCCGGTGTGCGAGGCTGGTTGAGCGATGACCTGATGACGCGGATTCGGCTTGCTGCGGACGAAAACTGGCTGCACTACCTCGGTTACGTGCCAGAGGCGGATCTACCGATGCTTTACTCGGGGGCGCGTGCCTTCTGTTTTCCTTCGAGATACGAAGGTTTCGGCCTTCCGGTACTAGAAGCGATGGCAAGCGGCGTGCCCACGCTGACCTCCAATGCGTCGTCACTGCCCGAGGTGGCGGGAGGCGCTGCCTGGCTGGTCGAGCCCGATGACCGCGATGCACTGCGCGATGGGCTGGCGCGTGTGCTCACCGACGAAGCTTGGCGCGCCACCGCTGCCAGACGTGGCCTCGCGGTAGCGGCCGAAGCGACCTGGGAGCGCTGCGCACTGCATACGCTTGATGTCTACCGGCGTTACGTCGAGGTATGAGTCGCCAGGGGGGCCGCCACCAATAGATTTTTTAGTGCGGCGGCGCTGTCGCGCCAGGTGAAGCGTGTGATCGATGCGCTGTCTGGTGCATCGCGCCGCTCGAGTCGTGTCAGCCAGCCACCCAGCTGCACGGCCAGTTCATCGCCGTTCGTCGCTGTGAAGTAGCTGGCATGCTCGCCAGCGATTTCACGAAAGATAGGCAGGTCGCGCAGCAGTAGCGGAATGCCGTAATGCGCGGCCTCGACGATAGGCAGCCCGTAGCCCTCCGCCTCGGAGGCGAACACCAGCCCATCCGCCTGCCGGTATATCTTGGAGAGTTGATCGTCGTCCGCATCGTCGATCCAGCTCAATTTCCCTCCGGATGCAGCGCAACGCCACGAAAACCGCTCGGCGAATGTATCCATGCCCCAGCCGAGCCGACCGACGATGACTAGCCTGGCCGGGTCGTCCATCTCGCGCCACCGGGTCTCGAATGCCTCGATGACGAGGGTATGGCCTTTGCGTGGCTCGATGGTGCCTACCATGATAATGAGCGGGCTATCGGAACGGGCTCGCGTTTTCCGTGCGGTCGTTCTGGCCCGACCGCGAACCCGACCGCCGATGTCGCAGCCGAGGGGAAAATTCCGGATGGGCAAGCTCGATGCGTCGATCGAAAAACGGGCTTGTATCAGCTGCGCGGCGGCGTCACGCGTAGTGGGGGCGATGCTGATCAAGCTATCGGCGTGGATGGCGATGGTCGAGAACCAGTGAAGGAAGGACCGGTTCCCACGCGCCGTGAACCACTCAGGATGATGGGCCGGCAGCACGTCATAGACCACGAACATGAGCTGCACTCCCTTCGCTTTCCAGGCGAGAAAGTCAAATTGCCGCAGCGCAAGAATCCGGCTGGTTAGGTCTAGACCCAGAAAAATGTCTCCTAATTGCGGAGCCAGGCGGTGCCGTCCGGTATCGACAGAGACCGCGCCGAACGAGGCCAGAAAATCGTCTGCATAGCGATAAGCGCGTCTGCGCGTTGCCAGGACGGGTCTGACTATAAAATCGGGGGGCGGCGCATCGATCAGCTGCCACAGCAGCGAGCGGACCACGCGCTGGATGCCGGTCCCGGCATCATATTTCGCGATGATAGACACATCGACCAGCAGTTCGCGCTTCCGATTGGCAACCGCCATGCCGGATTTGCGCGGCGCGACAGCCTGTACCACACGTCGCGCGAGCCGTGTGGCGGGTCGATAGAGCCAGGTGGCCAGCTCCATCAGCACGGCGGCGAGCAGGATCCTTGGCGACAGCATCGTGGCGGGCACTCAGGCGACGTGTTCCTAGTAAAAAAGCGTTATGGCGTTGTTGCATAAATCGAGTGTGAGGATGCAATAGCATCGACGGGCATAATTTCAGGCGATATGAACGGATTGCGGACGAGCGTGGTCCGCAATCCGTTCCATTGCGTCCTCACACTCGATTTATGCAACAACGCCTTATAGGCCGACCAATTGCTGACACCGTAGCGTGCGTTCGGCTCACATGTCTTGCGTATGTCCCTGAGCATCTTCTTGGAAAAAGTTGAAAGTTTACGCTGGAATCTATTGATCCGACATGCGTTATCTTGCAAATTGGCAAATTGACCCTCATGTGAAGGAAATGGAAAAACGAGATATAAAATCGCTTCCTCGTGAAGCATGTGAAGAGCGGCGACGACAGGTGATCAACCTGCACACGCTCGGGCTGGACCTACCACGAGATTGCCGAGCATACGAACCTGTCGCGCCCGCACACACCCACGAAGGTTGGGCTGCAATCCAGCATCATCGTCTATCCACTTCACTTCCATCGACCCTCCAAAAATGCCTTCTCGGGCTGGGCAGATGCGCCACATGTTTAGCCTAAACCCACACGCGGCTTGAGCATGGCGATTAAGTTGGATGCCGACTGCTACGTACTTTACATGCTGCCAGGCGAGCGCTTTTTCTGCTTCGAGCCAGTTTACTCGGCGTTGTTGCATAAATCGAGCGTGAGGACGAAAGGGAACGAATTGCAGACCTCGCTCGTCCGCAATCCGTTCGTATCGCCTGAAATTATGCCCGTCGATGCCATTGCGTCCTCGCGCTCGATTTATGCAACAACGCCGTTTACTCACCCGATCAACGCAGTGAACCTACCTGGGTGGCACCGACGCGCATGGTATGAATCTACTCGGGCCAAGAGATCGCCTCCTGACGCACCGCTTTCGTTTCACGGTGGGGAGCGCGTACCGATCTGTGCCCGGGCGCGCCCAAGGCGACGGGAAAAGGCCGCCGAAAAAGTAGCTGGGAAAGCAGTCGAAATCGACTATTGACCAGAGGAACGTGGTAGAGGGAAGGGACGCGGCTGGTAAAATACACTCCCCTGTTCCTCAAACGATGCGCCGCAAAACATGTCTACTTCGCTGACTTTCATCGATACGCTACGCGCTGCCTGGCAGCGCACAAATTCCTTGCTCTGCGTCGGTCTCGATCCAGAACCGACACGTTTTCCCGCCCAGTTCTCGAACCGAGCCGAGACGATCTTTGATTTCTGCCGCGAGATCGTCGACGCGACCGCGCCCTACGCGAGCGCTTTCAAGCCACAGATCGCGTACTTCGCTGCACATCGTGCCGAAGATGAACTCGAGCGGCTGATCGCCCACATCCACTTGCAGCACCCAGGCTTGCCAGTGATCCTCGACGCCAAGCGCGGCGACATCGGCAGCACCGCCGAGCAATACGTGCGTGAGGCTTTCGAGTGCTACCGGGCCGACGCCGTGACGGTCAATCCCTATATGGGCTATGACTCGATCGAGCCGTACCTCGCCTACCAGGACAAGGGCGTGGTGGTGTTGTGCCGGACTTCGAACCCGGGCGGCTCGGACTTACAGTTTCTCGAGACAGGCGACCGCCCGCTCTATCAGGTGGTGGCTGAGCTAGCCGCCACGCGCTGGAACGTGAAGACCGGTCAGCTCTCGCTGGTGGTGGGCGCGACCTTCCCCAAGGAGATAGAAATCGTACGCGGCATCGTCGGCGAGATGCCGCTGCTGATTCCAGGAATCGGTGCGCAGGGCGGCGACTTGCAGGCGACAGTGGCTGCCGGTCGCACCGCTGATGGTAGCGGCATGATGATCAACTCCTCGCGCGCGATCCTCTACGCGAGCAAAGAAGAGGACTTCACCGAGGCCGCCGCGCGTGTCGCGCAGGCCACGCGCGACACCATCAACGCGCATCGTTGAGTGAGACGCCCCGGTTCGGCCAGAGAGGTGCCGGGGCCCCATGCAGACGTCAAAAAACGCCCCGCGAGGTACTTTTCATAGGCTCGCTCGGGCCACGAGCAGCTTCAACGCACGCGTTCGTCGATCAGCGTGGCACATAAGAATTTCAAAGTTTCTGGGCATTGTTGCATATTAGTCCGCAATCCGTTCATATCGCTTGAAATTATGCCCGTCAATGCCATTGCGTCCTCACGTTTGATTTATGCAACAACGTCGGGTTGAACAGATAAAGCACCCGCGACCAACGAATATGCTAGTGGGCGCCGCAGGCAAACAAAATGGCGCTGACAATCTGGGCGGTGCTTGCGCATGAATAAGCGTACAAGAAAGACTACGGGAGCGTAAAGCCAGCCTGAAAGGCGAGCGTGACGTAGAAGATCAACATTTTGCACAGGATGAACGTAAAAAAGTTGTGTTGGCAATCGTGTGAGATGACACAGACAAGTAGGACCGAAACTCACTAAACCTTCGTGATTGTATAAGCTTCGAGCTCAATGAAGCAATGAGATGTGAGTTAACGGATCAATCATAGGGGTCCCCAGCGGTAAAATGGTTGCAACAAGGCCGGATATACAGCTGCAATCCATCTGTCGAAAGTTTGGATACACGAAAAACTGGCGCAAACGGGACGCGTTCATATAATCACCATGCGTTTGATCCTGTTGGGCGCTCCCGGTGCCGGTAAAGGCACCCAAGCCACCTTCATCAAGGAAAAGTTCGGGATTCCACAGATCTCGACCGGCGACATGCTTCGCTGGGCCGTGAAGGCCAACACGCCGTGCGGCATTGAGGCTAAGGGCTACATGGACGAAGGCAAGCTCGTGCCAAATTCATTGATCATCGGGCTGGTCAAGGAGCGCCTGAAAGAAGCCGATTGCCAGAATGGATATCTGTTCGATGGATTCCCGCGCACCATCCCGCAGGCCGATGCTATGAAGGATGCTGGCGTCGTGATCGACTACGTGCTCGAGATCGACGTGCCTTTCTCCGAGATTATCGAACGCATCAGTGGCCGGCGCACCCACCCGGCCTCTGGCCGCATCTATCACGTGCGCTTCAATCCGCCGAAAGTTGGGGGCAAGGACGACGTGACGGGCGAGCCGCTGATTCAACGCGACGACGACAAGGACGAAACCGTCAAGAAGCGCCTGGACGTGTATGAAGCGCAGACTAAGCCGCTGATCCGCTATTACAGCCACTTGGCCAAGCGCTGCGAGGCAAACTGCCTGCAGGCGCCGGCCTATCGAAAGATCTCAGGCCTCGGCAGCGTCGATGAAATCCGCCAGCGCGCTTTTGAGGCACTGCAGTAAGTACGCCTCGCCATGGCGTTGTTGCATAAATCGAGTGTGAGGACGAAATGGAACGGATTGCATACTTCGCTCGTCCGCAATCCGTTCGTATCGCCTGAAATTATGCCCGTCGATGGTATTGTGTCCTCGCGCTCGATTTATGCAACAACGCCAACGCCTGACCAGAACATCACGGTGGAATCGCCTGTCTTATTTACAGAAAAAATTTCACAGCTCTTCATAAAAACGCCATATTTTCGCACTTATCAGTAACTATTGATCCGCAATTAGTAATCTTGAAACTACTTGGATTCTATTGTGTCAGCACCGCGTAATGGTCGCGCGGTTTGCGACCGTTTAGGCTTCCGTGGTCTAATGATCGGATGACGCCAACAGGGGTTCTGGGGGGGCTGCCTGCCAGAGCCGGAAGCGGACCGCAGATGAGCCGCGCAAGGTTGAGAGAAGCCCTTCGTATCCGATCCGAGTAATACCACCGGCGTGGGAGGAAGTTGCCGATACTACCAGGTCTTGTGATCGCCACGCTCTTGCCATCCCCGCGATGGGGGCTTCTCGACATGGGTACCGCCTTGTATTGGCCTAGGCCGACGGTTTCGTCCATTCAATCACATCCTCGCGCGTCACGGAAGGACCCCATGCCCGTTCTTCACGTCCAGCCTTTTTCCCCTGATTCGGATGCTTCGCGGTGCTGTCTGCCGTGGCCGGCTCGCATTCGCGTGCACGCCGATACTGGCGTTTGTGCCGGCGTGGCGGTGGAGCGTATGCGATGAGCCGTGCGGTCGGGAATCGCCCTGATATCGCCGTGCTGGGCGGCGGCCTGGTCGGTCGCCTGATCGCCTGGAGGCTGGTAGGGCTGGGTATGCGTGTTGCGCTCTACGAGCGCGGAGACGCAGCCGGTTCAGGCACAGCCGCCTGGGTAGCCGCCGCGATGCTCGCGCCGCTGGCCGAGGCGGCCAGCGCAGAGCTGCTGATCACCGAGCTAGGCGCGGCCTCGCTGGAGCGCTGGCCGCAATGGCTGGCCGAGCTGTCCGAGCCGGTTTTTTTTCAGCACAACGGCACTCTGGTGGTCTGGCATCAGGCCGATCGCGCCGAAGCACTGTTGTTTGAGCGGCGCGTGCGCGCAAACGCACCCGCCCGGCTCGTCACAGACGGCTTCGTCGCGCTCGCAGGTGCCCAGCTCGACGCGACTGAACCGGCGCTGGCCGGGCGTTTCCTGCACGGGCTGTTGCTGCCGCGCGAGGGCCAGCTCGACAACCGCCAGACGCTTGCCATGCTTGCCGTTAGCTTGACCGAGCGCGGCGTACAATGTCACTGGAACACTGCCGTCGAGCGCGCGCCCGAACCTCGAGCTCAACTCACTATCGATTGCCGCGGACTCGGTGCCAAGCCGGTGCTGCCAGGCCTGCGCGGGATCCGCGGCGAAGTGGCGCGAGTACGAGTGCCCGGCATCTGCCTCGAGCGACCGGTGCGTCTCCTGCATCCACGTTATCCGCTCTATATCGCACCGAAGCAGGATGATCTCTACGTGCTTGGTGCGACCGAGGTGGAGGGCGAGGACATGTCGCCAGTCAGCGTGCGTTCTGCACTTGAATTGCTGAGCGCAGCTTTCTCAGTGCATCCCGGCTTCGGCGAGGCACGCATCCTCGAGCTCGGAACCCAGTGCCGCCCGACCTTGCCCGACCACCGGCCCGCAATCGCCTGGAGAGGTGACGCCACGCTAGCCGTCAATGGCCTCTATCGGCACGGCTTCATGATCGCGCCCGAGGTCACTCAGGCGACCGTCGACTTCGTCCAGGCCTGGTTCAGTGGCGTATTCGGCGCTACAGCGCAGCTCGAGTCCGAGGCGCTGTTGGCCTGGCGCATGACCACGCGCTGGCCTGCACTGTTCCGGACCGAGACCGACACGACACAGGCCAGAACCTGAAGCAGATCAAAACCCCTACGCTTGCTCTCTTGCCCTATGGACATCCAGATCAACCAGCAGACGCTGACGCTCCCTGACAGTGCCAGCGTGGCCGACGCGCTCACCGCCTACCAGGCCAGGCCACCATTCGCGGTAGCCGTCAACGGCACTTTCGTGGCGCGTGCACGGCACGCCTTGCACATACTCGCGACCGGAGATCGGCTGGACGTAGTGCACCCGGTGGCGGGCGGCTGAGCGCCGCTCTGAACCGCAACGACTGAGATTCTTACAGGACCTCCCCATGACGCCGCTTCACACTACCGATGCGCTGACGTTGTACGGCACGCCGTTCCAGAGCCGAATGCTGCTCGGCACCTCGTGCTACCCGTCGCTGCAATCGCTGTCTGACTCGATCGCGGCCTCATTGCCCGGCATGGTCACCGTCGCGCTGCGCCGGCAGATGAACACCAACACCGCTGAGGCTGGCTTTTTCGATCTGCTGAAGCGCCACGCGGTGCCGCTGCTGCCGAACACGGCCGGCTGCCAAACCGTTGCCGAGGCGGTCAACACTGCGCAGATGGCACGCGAAGTGTTCGAGACTGACTGGATCAAGCTCGAACTAGTCGGCGATGACTACACGCTGCAGCCCGATCCGGTCGGGTTGATCGAGGCGGCAAGCGTGCTCGTGAAAGACGGCTTCAAGGTACTGCCTTACTGCACTGAGGACCTGGTGATGGGGCGCCGCCTGCTCGACGCCGGCTGCGAGGCGTTGATGCCCTGGAGCGCACCGATCGGCACCGGAAAGGGAGTGGTCCATCCCTACGGACTGCGCGTGCTGCGCGAGCGCCTGCTGGACGTGCCGCTGCTCATCGATGCTGGGCTCGGGGTGCCCTCGCATGCCTGCCAGGTGATGGAATGGGGCTTCAACGGCGTGCTGCTGAACACGGCGATATCGCAGGCCACGCATCCGGAAATCATGGCGCGCGCCTTCGCCCAGGCCGTGGAAGCGGGCCGCGCCGCTTTCCTGGGCGGTCCGATGGACCCGCGTGAGAGTGCCCGCGTGAGTACACCAGTGGTCGGCATGCCATTCTGGCATCAGGCTTTGCCTGGAAACGCTGAATGACAGGTGAACCAAGTCAAACTTGATATATTGTAGAAGTATGAAACAAAAAAATAATGCCAGAACACTGGACCAATCTACGCAGGCTTATCTGCCAACTTTTGCAGTGTAGGCAGTGCACGAGGCGTTGTTGCATAAATCGAGTGTGAGGACGCAATGGAACGGATTGCGGACGAGCAAGGTCCGCAATCCGTTCATATCGCCTGAAATTATTGATCCGAAATTCGTGATCAATATGCCCGTCGATGCCATTGCGTCCTCGCGCTTGATTTATGCAACAACGCCCATCGGCGGTGATGATGCCTACGACACCAAGCCATACCATGCGCCCATTGCTGCACGCAGTGCTATTCCTTCGATTCCGCCATGCGAGGGTGCCCCGTTCATTGGCCAGCGGATATGCCCGGCGCGGCGTGGCGTAATGGCGCGGTTGATGCAATTGCCTGTGACGGTCGTCGAGAATAGAAGCAAGAAAGTGGCTACCACCGGCGATCGCTTGCCGAGAATGCGATCTATCGGTTCAAGACCCTCACCGGCAACTGTCTCTGGGCGCCTCACATCGCCTCGCAGGCGACCGAGGTCTCCGTTCGCGTCAGCGTAACCAACCGCATGGCGGACCTCGCTCGTCCACAATCTGTTCGTATCGCCTGAAATGATGTCCTTCAATGTCATTGCGTCCTTACGCTCGATTTATGCCCCCTTGTGAGGGGGAAGCGCCGGCGAAAAATAAACGAAGCGGTATGTTACGCGCATTACGCGGCTTTTTTTGACGAGATGGTTTGGCAGCTCTTCTCGTCAGGCCAGGCAATACCCAGGCAATACACTCAATACCTTCATTAAACCTGCTTGGCGGTGTTCGCGCCGCGTGAGGCGGCAGCGCTAGCAGCTTTTGTGGCCACGGCGGCTGCGTTGAAGTTCGACTCGGCGATTTCGACGGTTTGCTTGATGGCTTTCTGGACTGTTTCGTAGGTCGTGTTGGCGGCGTTGATGGCCGATTTCAGCACGGCGACAGCCGTTTCCGACCCGACCGGGGCGTTCTTCGCGACGTTGTCGACGAGCGCCTGGACCTTGCGGTTCCGCTCTTCATACTGTGCTTCGGTAACCTTGGCGAATTCAGCCTGGGTCGAGGAAGCGATGTCGTACAGGTGACGACCATAAGCGAGGGTTTTCTCGGCGAGCGGTTGGACAAAGCTGGCATGCAAGGCGAGCAGCTCCGGCACATCCTTCACCGACAGCGCACGCTGTACGTTTTCCTGGCTTTCTGCGAGTGTTGACTTCACAACTTGTACATTCAGTTTGATCAGCTTTTCGACGCTTTCGAATGCCTTACTAGTGAAACTAAACAGACTCTCGAAGTTGGCTTGCTGCGCGGCAGCGATTTGCTCCTGGGTGAGTAGGGACATAGTCTAGCTCCTGATTGACGAACGCCGGCTTGACGGCATTCGTGTGAGTTATTGATCCGAAATTCGTGAGTTAGAGACTCAACTTCAAGGCACGAACGGTATACGATGTCTAGTGCAATGTATTGGTGCAATGCACCAATACATTGCTATTTTAGGATGTATTGAGTTGATGTCAAGCGTTTTGTGCAATGCACAATTTTATCCAAGTTACTGAAAAAATGGGTTGGATCATTCATCCTGGAATTTTTTCCTTGCCGAGACTGTGTAGTGGATCCGGTTGTTTAGACACGCTTTTCGATCAGGCAATGAACGTCAAGAGGCTTTCCTGAAGGACTTTGATGGATAATTTGAAGCCCAGTTTTTCGAGATGCTATTGGCGTTGTTGCATAAATCGCGAGTGAGGACGCAGTGACATCGACGGGCATAATTTCAGGCGATACGAACGAATTGCGGACGAGCGAGGTCCGCCATACGGTTGATGACGCCGACGCGAATGGAGACCTCGGTCGCCTGCGCGTCGATGTGACGCGCCCAGAGAGAGTTGCCGGTGAGGGTCTTGAACCGATACATCGCATTCTCGGCAAGCGATCGCCGGTGGTAGCCACTTTCTTGCTTCCATTCTCGACGACCGTCACGGGCAATTGCATCAACCGCGCCATTACGCCACGCCGCATCGGGCATATCCGCTGGCCAATGAACGGGCACCCTCGCGTGGCGGAATCGAAGGAATAGCACTGCTTGCAGCAATGGCCGCATGGAATGGCTTTGTGTCGTAGGCACCATCACCGCCGATGACATCGATTTGTTCTTCGCGTGGAATCTGGTCGAGCAAGTTGGCCAGAGCGTCACCGTCAGCCACATTCTGATTCGTCATTAGCGCGGCATGCACTTGACCCGTAGTCGCGTTGATCGCGAGATGGACTTTACGCCACGTGTGCCGCTTCGAGTAGCCGTGCTGGCGGGCACCTGCCATTCACCTTCTCCATAGACCTTCAGACCGGTGCTGTCGACATCCAGATGGATCGGTTCATTGTCACGAAGGATCGGCAGTTCGATATCAAGCGTTTTTGCCCGGCGACAGAGCGTGGTGTAATTCGGCACCGGCAAGTTCGGGAAGGCTAGATCGCGCAGACTGTGGGTAAAACATTGCAGGGCGCGCAACGTCAGTCGATAGACGGTCTTCACGCCAAGTAATGCCTGAATCAGCGTATCGCCGTATAGACACTGGCGACCACGTGTGGGTATGGCATCGGGTATTCTGGCAAGGACGGCTTCATCTATCCATATTGTTACGTTCCCCCGGTTGATCAGGCCTTCATTATAGGCCGCCCAATTCCTGACACGGTAGCGTGCCTTCGGCTCACCTTTCTTGTGTATGTCCTTGCGCATTTTCTTGAAAAAAATTAGGCAGTTATTCTGGAATCTGACTTGATCGGGGGCTGGCACCGAGACCGGTGCGCGTAAACGTCAACGGCTCTCGCTCGATTTATGCAACAACGCCGATGCTATTCGCAATGGTATTGAGCCTGGAATGCGAAAATGGAAGCACAAACCTCTTCACTCTCTTCAGTTGGATTTCCGGTTCCTTGGGACGCTCACTTGTGCATGTGACTTTCGGGGTTCTGCGCGTGTCAAGGTATTGATCCGAAATTCGTGATCAATATTTTTTCGATTCCGCCACGCGAGGATGCCGCTCATTGGACAGCGAATATGTCTAGTGCGGCGTGGCGTAATGGCGCGGTTGATGCAAGTGCCACTGACGGTCGTCGAAAATGGAAGTAAGACAGTGGCTACTACCGGCGATCGCTTGCCGAGAATGCGATGTATCACAAGACGCTAACCGACAACTGTCTCTGGGCGCGTCACATCGACCCCGCAGGGGCGTCATCAACCGCATGGTGGACCTCGCTCTCGTCCGCACTCCGTTCGTATCGCCTGAAATTATTTCGGTCGATACTATTGCGTCCTCACGTTCGATTTATGCAACAACGCCTCGTGTTCTGACTGGCCTTGGAGTGGGTCTTTACGCGACCCTGGGTCTGCTCGCCTGGCATTCCACAGGCATGGCTGGTTTTGGCGCTGTGCCAGATCTCTCCGCGCGGGTGTCGCCACGCGCGACCGGCGGCGCGGCGATAGACACTAACTACTCTTGATAAGAAATATGTAACTTTTGCTCAAGTTGCATGGCGTTGTTGCATAAATCGAGCGAGATCTGTTGACGTTTACGCGCAACGGTCACGGGGCCAGCCCCCTATCAAATTAGATTCCAGAGTAACTGCCTAATTTTTGCCAAGAAAATGCGCAAGGACATACACAAGACAGGTAAACCAAAGACACGCTACCGTGTCAGGAATTGGGCGGCCTATAATGAAGGCCTGATCAACCGGGGGAACGTAACAATATGGATAGATGAAGCCGTCCTTGCCAGAATACCCGATGCCATACCCACACGTGGTCATCCATGTCTATACGGCGATACGCTGATTCAGGCATTACTTGGCGTGAAGACCGTCTATCGACTGACGTTGCGCGCCCTGCAAGGTTTCACCCACAGTCTGCGCGATCTGGCCTTTCCGAGCTTGCCGGTGCCGAATTACACCACGCTCTGTCGCCGGGCAAAAACGCTTGATGTCGAACTGCCGATCCTTCGTGACAATGAACCGATCCATCTGGATGTCGACAGCACCGGTCTGAAGGTCTATGGAGAAGGTGAATGGCAGGTGCCCGCCAGCACGGCTACTCGAAGCGGCGCACGTGGCGTAAAGTCCATCTCGCGCTCAACGCAAATATGGGTCAAGTGCATGCCGCGCTAATGACGAATCAAAATGTGGCTGACGGTGACGCTCTGGCCCAGTTGCTCGACCAGATTCCACGCGAAGAACAAATCGATGTCATCGGCCGTGATGGTGCCTACGACACCAAGCCATGCCATGCGGCCATTGCTGCACGCAGTGCTATTCCTTCGATTCCGCCACGCGAGGGTGCCCGTTCATTGGCCAGCGGATATACCCGGCGCGGCGTGGCGTAATGGCGCGGTTGATGCAATTGCCCGTGACGGTCGTCGAGAATGGAAGCAAGAAAGTGGCTACCACCGGCGATCGCTTGCCGAGAATGCGATGTATCGGTTCAAGACCCTCACCGGCAACTGTCTCTGGGCGCGTCACATCGACTCGCAGGCGACCGAGGTCTCCGTTCGCGTCGGCGTCATCAACCCGCATGGCGGATCTCGCTCGTCCGCAATCTGTTCGTATCGCCTGAAATTATGCCCGTCGATACCATTGCGTACTCACGCTCGATTTATGCAACAACGCCTCTATTTTGTCATTTTCGCCTTCATCAGGTCAGCATTGAGCATCTCTTCGGGATTCAGTGCCGGACTGTACGATGGCAGGTAGAACACCTCTATCTCGTCAAGGTGCTCGGCTAACCACGCCGTGACCACGCCGTGCCCGGCTTGGCCTGATAGAATTTCAGATTTTCGAGAATCAAAAACACTTTCTTGCTATGCATCGCTTTATTGATCCGCAATTCGTGATCAATAAGAAGAAGCTGGTCGGCAGTCCTGTGGTTCACGGTAGAAGTACGGTCTCGAGACGTGAGGAAAAGGGCGCGCCGCCTCGACCTCCGGTCATGGGTCGAGCCCCACCGCGCAGCGGCGGTTCACTTGCTGCAAAGCCTTCTCGACAAGCCAGCGGGCTAGGCGGGCACTCGCTATATCAAACCTTCCGACATATTCTCCCCAACGCAGCTGTCTGCGCTCGGCACAGACCAGGCGAACACGGGTAATTACCCACATCATGAACTGCAGTGACTACCAGTATCACATATTTTTCTGTTTGAACCAGCGCGAACCGGGCGCGGAGCGCACGAGCTGCGCCAATTTCGACGCACACTCGACGCAGGAATATGCCAAGAAGCGCGTCAAGGAACTTGGGCCTGGCGGGCACCGGCAAGGTCCGCATCAACAATGCGGGCTGCCTGGGCTGCTGCGAAGAGGGCCCGGTAATAGTAGTTTATCCGGAAGGTACCTGGTACACCTATGTCGATAAGCAAGATATCGACGAAATCGTCGAATCACACCTGCGAGACGGCCAGGTGGTTGAGCGCCTGAAGATCTGAGTGCCGCCGCACGCCAACCGAAGGAAACCGCAATCCAAATGAACGTTCAAACCCAGAAGTCCCTGATCAATGGCCCGGTCGGTCGCATCGAGATCGCCGTCGATTTACCGCTAAAAAATACCGCCACGCGCGGCATCGCGCTGGTCGCGCATCCACATCCGCTATTCGGCGGCACCATGGACAATAAGGTCACGCAGACGCTCGCGCGCATCTTTCTCCAGCTCGGATACATCGTCACGCGTTCAAACTTCCGCGGCGTCGGTGCCACCGAGGGCAGCTACGACAATGGCCACGGCGAGACCGACGACCTGCTGGCGGTGCTGGCTCACATGCGCACCCAACCAGACCAGGCCCCGCTGCCGCTGGTGCTGGCGGGCTTCTCGTTCGGTACCTTCGTGCTCTCGCAGGTCGGAAAAAAGATACAAGAGCGCGGCGAGGCGATCGAGCGGATGGTGTTCGTCGGCACGGCCACGAGCCGATGGGCGGTGGACGACGTGCCAGAAAACACTATCGTGATCCACGGAGAAACCGACGATATCGTGCCGATCAGTTCGGTCTATGACTGGGCGCGACCGCAGGAGCTGCCGGTGATCGTAATCCCCGGTGCCGAGCATTTCTTCCACCGCAAGCTGCATATCCTCAAGCGCGTGATCTTCGACGCCTGGCGCTGAGCCGCAGGCCAGACACGGGGCGGTGCCGCACCCTGGGCCCCGTATTCGCTGGGCCATAAGCGGCACCCTCGGGTTGCGGAATCGAAGGGGAACAGCACCGCATGCAGCAATGGCTGCATGGCATGGCTTGATGTCGTAGGCACCATCACCGCCCCGATGACATCGATTTGTTCTTCACGTAGAATCTGGTCGAGCAACTTGGCCAGAGCGTCACCGTCAGCCACATTCTGATTCGTCATTAGCGCGGCATGCACTTGACCCGTATTCGCGTTGAGCGCGAGATGGATTTTACGCCACGTGCGTCGCTTCGAGTAGCCGTGCTGGCCACCTTCCATTCACCTTCTCCATAGACCTTCAAACCGCTGCTGTTGACAACCAGATGGATAGGTTCATTGTCACGAAGGATCGGCAGTTCGACATCAAGCGTTTTTGCCCGGTGACAGAGCGTGGTGTAATTCAGCACCGGCAAGCTCGGGAAGGCCAGATCGCGCAGACTTTGGTTGAAACCTTGTAGTGCGCGCAACGTCAGTCGATAGACGGTCTTTACGCCAAGTAATGCCTGAATCAGGCCTATCGCCGTATAGACATGGATGACCACGTGTGGGTATGGCGTCGGGTATTCTGGCAAGGACGGCTTCATCTATCCATATTGTTATGTTCCTCCGGTTGATCAGGCCTTCATTATAGGCTGCCCAATTTCTGACATGGTAGCGTGCCTTCGGCTCACTTGTCTTGTGTATGTCCTTGCGCATTTTTTTCGAAAAATTAGGCAGTTACTCTAAAATCTGACTTGATAGGGGGCTGGCCGGCGCGCGTGACGCGTAAACGTCAACAGCTTTCGCTCGATTTATGCAACAACGCCTCTCTGCCAGTCGTTCGGAAGCGGTCGATTGCGAATTTCTACGAGTTTGCGGGGTTATTCCGTCTCGCTTACAATCGAATATTCTACTAGGCCCTAGTCTCCCACATCCTTCAAAGGAATCGCCATGGTTCATACGCTCCCGCCTCTGCCTTACGCTGAAGACGCGCTTGCTCCGCACATCTCGGCAGAGACGATCCAGTTCCACTACGGCAAGCATCACCAGACCTATGTGACGAATTTGAACAACTTGATCCCGGGGACTGAGTTCGAGAACCTGTCGCTCGAGGAGATCGTGCAAAAGTCGTCTGGCGGTATTTTCAACAACGCTACGCAAACCTGGAATCATACCTTCTTCTGGAACAGCCTCTCGCCACAGGGTGGCGGTGCGCCAACCGGCGCACTGGATGACGCAATCAACGCCAAGTGGGGGTCGTTCGATGCCTTCAAGAAAGCCTTCACGGGGACGGCCGTCGGCACCTTCGGTTCTGGATGGGCCTGGTTGGTGCAGAAGGTCGATGGCTCGCTCGACTTAGTCTCGACTAGCAACGCCGCTACGCCTCTGACGAGTGACGCCAAGCCCCTTCTGACGATCGACGTGTGGGAACACGCCTACTACATCGACTACCGTAATGCACGTCCGAAGTTCGTCGAAGCGTTTTGGAACATCGTGAACTGGAACTTCGCCGCAAAGAACTTCGCGTAAATTACGGTAGGTTCCCTACAAAAAATGTAGTTGCTTGCCCTTTTAGGCGAGCAACTTTTTCCACACAAAGAGTTTTTCCACAACTATTTTTGAGTAGGTATACCTAAATAGTAGTAATTAATAAAGGGCATTCATCTTTGTGGATAAACGCATTTACATCTTTTCGATCAACGCTGTGCCGTCCGCATAACTGTGCCGATGCGATGTGCACAGCTCTCGGCAACATAGAACAACTTTTCGCATAACCTGTGCGGATCGGTGTTGTGCCTAATCTGTCCACAGGAGATCCACTCTATGACGTGTACTATCAATACCCTACACGCATAGGAATCGCAAATTTCCGGATGGGTCCGTTTGGCGCGGATTCGAGCGACTGAGCGACCGTGCGCTCTACGCTATTGATCGGCGTTGTTGCATCAATTGATGCAACAACACCGAGCGCCACCGACTATCGAGCCAATTTTCTGCCTCAGCCGGTATTGCGCAGGCCGGCCGCGATCCCGTTGATGGTCAGGTGGATCCCGCGGCGCACGCGTGCGTTGGTATCGCCAGCACGGTACCGCTTGATCAGCTCGACTTGCAAGTGGTTGAGAGGATCGAGGTACGGGAAGCGGTTCTTGATTGAACGCGCCAGCAGCGGGTTAGCCGCGAGTCGCGCCTCGTGGCCGGTGATCTCGGCCAGCGCGGCGGCGGTGCGCTCCCATTCGGCGACGATACGTGCGAACACGTGTTTGCGCAGTTTCTTGTCGGTCACTAGCTCGGCGTAGCGCGAGGCCACAGCTAGGTCGGTCTTGGCCAGCACCATGTCCATGTTCGACAGTAGGTGTGAGAAGAACGGCCAGCTGCGGTTCATCTTCTGCAGCAGGGCCAGCCGCTTGGCGCGTTCGACCTCGGGGTTGGGCGAGTTGGCCGTGCCGTCGAGGTAGGCCGCAAACGCGCCGCCGAAGCCGTACCAGCCAGTGAGCAGGAGCCGGCACTGACCCCACGAGAAGCCCCAGGGGATCGCGCGCAGGTCCTCGATCTTGCGGTTCTTCGGATCCTGTAGCTTACGCGAGGCTGGGCGGCTGCCGATGTTGAGTTCGGCGATTTCGCTGATCGGCGTCGAGGAGAAGAAGTAGTCTTTGAAGCCGGGCGTCTCGTAGACCAGCGAGCGATAGGTGCCCATCGCTGCGTCTGACAGCGTCTGCATGGTCGCCTCGAAGGCTGGAAGTTGTGTGGGCGCGTTGTTGCGTGGCAGCAGCGAGGCTTCTAGTGTAGCGGCCACCACCGTCTCCAGGTTGCGCCGACCGATCTCTGGGTTCGAGAACTTACTGGCGATCACCTCGCCCTGCTCAGTCAGGCGGATTTGGCCGTTCACGGTGCCCGGTGGCTGCGAAAGGATCGCTTGATAAGTCGGGCCACCGCCACGGCCGACTGTACCGCCGCGGCCGTGGAATAGGCGTAGCTTGATGCCATGCGTGCTGAACAGTTCGACCAGGGACACTTCGGCGCGGTACAGCTCCCAGTTCGAGGTCAGGAAACCGCCATCCTTGTTGCTGTCCGAGTAGCCGAGCATAACTTCTTGCTCACCGCCCTGGTGGGCGATCAGCGCCTGCATGCCAGGCATGGCAAAGTAGTCGCGCATGATCTTAGGCGCGTTCTGCAGGTCGGCGATAGTTTCGAACAGCGGGACCACCATCAGGCCGTTCCTGCCATGGCCGTGCGCGCCGAAGCTTCCTTCCAGGAAGCCGGTTTCCTTCTGCAGCAGCAGTGCTTCGAGTAGGTCTGAAACCGTTTCGGTGTGTGAGATGATGTAGTTGCGCACTGCGCTCGGACCGAATTTAGCTCGCACTTCACGGGCCTTCTCGAGCACGCTGAGTTCGCTTTTCGTGAGATCGGAATAGTCGAGATAGGGGATACGTAGCGGGCGTGGGTCGGTCAGTGCGGCCAGCAGTATGCGCAGCTTGTCGGCTTCGTCGAGTGCCGCGTAGTTGGCCTCGACGCAGGCGCGCGCGAACAGCTCGGCAATCGCCGCCTCGTGGATGTCCGAACTTTGGCGCAGGTCGATGCTGGCCAGGTGGAAGCCGAACACCTCGGCGGCTCGCACCAGTGGTGCCAGGCGTGGCGTAGTCAGCGAAGTGCCGTGATGGGCCACCAGCGATTCCTTCAGCATGCGTAGGTCGCTCCCGAAGGCCTCGGAATTAGCATAGGGCGTGGCGCGCACCGGCGGCGCGCCACGCCCGGCGCTACGCACGGCCACCACACCCTCGCCCAAGCGCACCCGAGCGCTAGCGGCAATGCGCGTGTAGATGCCGATCAGCGCGCGCCGGTAGGGCTCGTCGACGCGATGCGGTGACTGGTCTGGTGAGGCCGCGGCCAGCGCCTTGACCTCGTCGCTCGCACCTACCAGCAGGTGCGAGACCGACAGTTCGGTGCCGAGCTTGTGGACCTGTTCCAGGTAGTGCTCGAGGATAATCGTACCCTGGCGATGAATCGCCTCCTCCAGGGTGGCGGCTGTCACGTTCGGGTTGCCGTCTCTGTCTCCGCCGATCCAGCTTCCCATTTGGAAGAAGGCCGGCACGCGCGTGTCCAGGCCATACTCGGCCAGCGCCTCCTCGATGTCGGCGTAGAGCGCCGGCAATTCTTCGAGGAAGGTGGCGCGGTAATAGGACAACGCGTTGTCGATTTCATCGCCAACTGTTAGGCGCGCGTCGCGTAGCATGCGGGTCTGCCACAGTGCAGTCACGCGCGCACGCAGCAGCGCTTCGTTGCGCGCTCGCTCGCGCGTGGTCAGCTGCTGGTCGCGCTCTGCGAGCAGGCTGGCGATGTCGTGCTGGGCGTCGAGGATGCTCTTGCGCTGCACTTCGGTAGGGTGCGCGGTCAGCACTGGCACGATCAGGGCCTCGTCGAAGAAGCGGCGAATCACTTCGACCGAGGCGTCGCCTGCGTCCTTCAGTGTCTGCAGCGCGAAGCCGACTGTGCCGGCCTGTGGTGTCGAGCCGGCCAGCGCATGGATGCGGCGGCGGCGGTTGTGATGGCGGTCCTCTGCGATATTAGCCAGGTGCGAGAAGTAGCTAAAAGCACGCACCACGCAGACAGTCTGCTCAGGCGTGAGCTTGCGTAGCATGCGGTCGAGTGTCTGCGCTGCCTCGCGGTCATCTTCGCGGCGGAATTTCACGGCGTGCTGGCGGATTGTCTCGACCACCTGGAACACAGCATCGCCTTCTTGCTCACGCACCACGTCGCCGAGTAGACGTCCCAGGTAGCGGATGTCCTTGAACAGCGGTTGGTCCTTGTCTTCGCGCGTATGGCCGTTTGTTTTCAGCGCGGCGGCGCGTTTGAGCAAGGTCGTCGAGTGGGTCGAGCTGGCCGGGGCGGAGGATTTCGTGGTCGAAACTCTTGCCTGCTTGGTTTTCGACCGGACGGTCGCTTTTCTAGTGGTCTTGTGGGCCGGTTTCTTTGTACCTGAGTTGGCGGCGCCGCCCTCTCCCTGGCTGGGGGGCCGCTTGGCGCGTGCTTGCGCAGGCACTTCGTCGGGCACTGGCGCGGTGACGTTGGACCAAAAAGTGTTGCGGCGCACGGCGGGCGCTGATCCGGAGGATTTCACGATGGGTTTCCTTGGGAAAGCACGAGTGAATGGGAGACTTGGGGCACTGACTGCTATATAGGAAACAGCGGCGGCGGACCCGCCACGTGGCGTTGTTGCATAAATCGAGCGAGATCCGTTGACGTTTACGCGCAACGATCGAGGGGCCAGCCCCCTATCAAGTCAGATTCCAGAGTAACTGCTTAATTTTTGACAAGAAAATGTGCAAGGACATACACAAGACAGGTGAGCCGAAGGCACGCTACCGTGTCAGGAATTGGGCGGCTTATAATGAAGGCCTGATTAACCGGGGGAACGTAACAATATGGATAGATGAAGCCCTCCTTGCCAGAATACCCGATGCCATACCCACACGTGGTCGCCCGTGTCTATACGGCGATACGCTGATTCAGACATTACTTGGCGTGAAGACCGTCTATCGACTAACGTTGCGCGCCCTGCAAGGTTTCACCCAAAGTCTGCGCGATCTGGCCTTCCCGAGCTTGCCGGTGCCGAATTACACCACGCTCTGTCGCCGGGCAAAAACGCTTGATGTCGAACTGCCGATCCTTCGTGACAATGAACCGATCTATTTGGTTGTCGACAGCACCGGTCTGAAGGTCTATGGAGAAGGTGAATGGAAGGTGCGCCAGCACGGCTACTCGAAGCGGCGCACGTGGCGTAAAGTCCATCTCGCGCTCAACGCGAATACGGGTCAAGTGCATGCCGCGCTAATGACGAATCAGAATGTAGCTGACGGTGACGCTCTGGCCAAGTTGCTCGACCAGATTCCACGCGAAGAACAAATCGATGTCATCGTCGGTGATGGTGCCTACGACACCAAGCCATGCCATGCGGCCATTGCTGCACGCAGTGCTATTCCTTCGATTCCGCCACGCGAGGGTGCCGTTCATTGGCCAGCGGATATGCCCGGTGCGGCGTGGCGTAATGGCGCGGTTGATGCAATTGCCCGTGACGGTCGTCGAGAATGGAAGCAAGACAGTAGCTACCACCGGAGATCGCTTGCCGAGAATGCGATGTATCGGTTCAAGACCCTCAGCGGCAACTGTCTCTGGGCGATGTAATCAACTGTATAGCGGACCTCTTTATCTTCATGCTTGATTTATGGAACAACGCTATTTTTCGATGTAAAACCGTTCGTTGGCGCTCAAGTATTTTGCCGTCTTGTAATTGTGTTGCCGGTAGCCTGACTGGGAGATGATCCGGCCTAGCGTTTGCGTGACTTTGTTGCGTTTCACTCGGGAATGAGTCCAAGCATTGTCGACGAGATGACGAAATACGTCCTGGCTGGGGCTACAATGGGCGGCATCGAATTTCCTGCATCCAGGGTTGGCACGATGCGTATCCTGCTGGTCGAAGACGACAAGATGATTGCCGAGGGCGTGCGCAAGGCGCTCAAGGCCGTTGGTTTCGCGGTGGACTGGGTCCAGGATGGCGAAGCGGCGCTGACTGCCATCGGCAGCGCAACCTATGACCTCTATGACCTGATGCTGCTTGACTTGGGGCTGCCAAAACGCGACGGTGTCGATGTGCTGCGCACGCTGCGTGCGCGCGGCCATGCGCTGCCGGTGCTGATCATCACCGCACGTGACGCCGTCTCGGACCGTGTCAAGGGACTTGACGCCGGTGCGGACGACTATCTCGTCAAGCCCTTCGATCTCGACGAACTGGGGGCGCGCATGCGCGCGCTGATCCGCCGCCAATCCGGACGCAGCGAATCGGTGATTCGCCACGGTGCGCTCACGCTCGACCCCGCCTCGCACCAGGTCACGCTCGCCGGTACCGCAGTGGCCCTTTCGGCGCGCGAGTTTGCCCTGCTCGAGGCGCTGCTGGCACGGCCTGGCGCGGTGCTCTCGAAGAGCCAGCTCGAGCAGAAGATGTACGGCTGGGGCGAGGAGATCGGCAGCAACACGGTCGAGGTCTACATCCATGCGCTGCGCAAGAAGCTCGGCTCGGATCTGATCCGCAACGTGCGCGGGCTCGGCTACATGGTCGTCAAGGAATCGTAGCGCGTAAGGCGTTGTTGCATAAATCGAGCATGAGGACACAATGGCACCGACGGACATCATTTCAGGCGATACGAGTGGATTGCGGATGAGCGAGATCTGCCATGCGGTTGATTACGCTGACGCGAACGGCGACCTCGATCGCCTGCGCGTCAATGTGACGCACCCAGAGACAGGTTCCGGTGAGCGTCTTGAACCGATACATCGCATTCTCAGCAAGCGATCGCCGATGGTAACCACTGTCTTTCTTCCATTCTCGACGACCGTCACCAAAATTTGCATCAACCACGCCGTTACGCTACGCTACGCCGGGCGTATCTGCTGCCCCACAAGCGGTACCCATACGTGGCGAAATCGAAAGAACGGCATTTCGTGCAGCAAGGGCCGCATGGCTTGGCTGGGTATCGTAGGCACCGTTTCCGCCGATGATATCAATCTGCTTGTTGCGCCGAATCTGGTCGAGCAACTTGGCCAGAGCGTCACCGCAGCCGCACCCTGACGCAGCATCAGCTCGGCATGCATTTGGACCCATATTTGCCTTGAGCGCGAGATGCGCTTTACGCCACGTGCGCTGCTTCGAGTAGCCGTGCTGGCGTACTTTCCATGCACTTTCGCCATAGACCTTCAGACTGGTGCTCTTGACCACAAGGTAGATCGGTTCGCTGTCGTGAAGGATCGGCAGTTCGACATCAAGCGTTTTTACCCGGTGACAGAGGATAGTGTAATTCGACACCGAAAAGTTTGGGAAGGCCAGATCGCGCAGACTGTTTGCGAAACCTTGCAGGGCACCCAAGGTCCTTCAATAGACGGACTTCACGCTCAGCAATTCCTGAGGCACAGTATCATACTGTACAGACATGGGCGACTACGCGTGGGCATGGCATCGGGTATGCTGGCAAGGACGGCTGCGTCTATCCATATTGTTATGTTCCTCCCCCTGTTTGATCAGGCCCTTTTATAGTCCGCCCAGTCCATGACACGGTAGCGTGTCTTCGGCTCAGATGTCTTGCGTATGTCCCTGCACATTTTTTTGGCAAGAGTCCAAAATTTACGCCGAAATCTGATTTGATAACAGAGGGGGCTCACCACTCGAGTTGCGTGTAAACGTTACCGGCTCTCGCTGGATTTATACAACAACGCCATGCTATTGCGTCTCACACTCGATTTATGCAAGAACGCCGCCACCGACCAAGCTCTAGCCTATTATTGATCCGCAATTCGGGATCTTGAATTGCGGATCAATAACACAGCAGTTTGTTGCATTTCACTCTTGAAACCGCCCTATCTTCTGCGGGGTCCGCTCGGGCAAACTCAGAACGGAATCTCGTCATCCACTTCGTCGAAGCCGCCACCGCTGGACGGCTGGCTCGGACGGCTAGAGCCGACAACACTGCCAGAGGCACGGGCTCGGGCTCGCTCCAGGTCTCCGCCGCGTCCGCCGCCATAACCCCAACCGCTGTAGTTATCTTCACCAGCATCGGCACCGCTGCCCACGCCGCCACGGCCTCCGAGCATCTGCATCTGGTCGGCGACGATTTCCGTCGAATAACGATCTTGGCCGTCTTGGCCTTGCCACTTGCGCGTGCGCAGACGCCCCTCGATGTACACCGCCGAGCCCTTCTTCAGGTACTCGTTGACAATCTCGGCCAGCCGGCTGAAGAACACCACGCGATGCCATTCAGTCACTTCCTTGGGCTCGTTGGTAGCCTTGTCCTTGTAGCGATCAGTCGTTGCGAGGCGGATGTTTGCCACCGCGTCGCCGCTCGGCAGGTAACGCACTTCGGGGTCGGCACCGAGGTTGCCGACGAGAATGACTTTGTTAACGGATGCCATCTACATTTCTCCAAAAAATCGATGCTGGACTGGGCGGATCCGCCGCAGCGTTCAGCCTAAAGTGTTGACGGCGTCGTGGTCCCCCTCATGCCTTGCGCGGCAACGGCTTCATACTGGCGGCGATTATAAGCCACATGGCTACCAGGGCTGCACACGCATAGAACACCTCGTTAGTGCCGCCCGTCTTGAGCAGCCAGCCGCCCACCACACCGCCTAGCGCCAGGCCGATCGACTGCGTGGTGTTGTAGACGCCAGTGGCTGCGCCCTTGCGCGAATCCGGCGCGAGTTTCGATACCAGCGAGGGCTGCGAAGCCTCGAGGATATTGAAACCGAGGAAATAAACGAACAGCACGACCGTGACGATCATAATCGTATGCGGAGTGGAGACGAGCAGCAATTGGCTGAGCAGGATAGCCGCCACGCCGCCGAGCAGCACCGGCTTCATCTTGCCACGTTTTTCGGCCATGATGATTGCAGGCACCATCGCCGCGAAGGCCAGCCCCATCACTGGCAGGTACACTTGCCAGTGTACGGCCACCGGCAGGCCGGCATCTACTAGCAGGCGCGGCACCACCAAGAACAGCGCTGTCTGGGTAGCATGCAAAACCAGCACGCCAAAGTTCAGGCGCAGCAGCTCGACGTTGTGCAGCACCTCCGAGAACGGCGCCTTCACGTGTACCCGCTTCGGGGTGTCGGGAACAACCCACAGCACTACGCCGATCGCCAGCAACGACAGCACGCCGACAATCGTGAACAAGCCGTTCATGCCTATCCAGTGGAACACAATCGGTGCGCCGACAATTGCTACCGTGAACGACACACCGATCGAGCCGCCCACCATCGCCATCGCCTTGGTGCGGTTCTGCTCCGAGGTCACGTCGCCGATGAAGGCCAGCACGGCCGAAGATACAGCCCCCATTCCTTGTACGAGGCGCCCGACGATGAGCCAGGTGATGTCGTGGGCGAAGGCCGCTATGAAGGCGCCCAGAGCGAACACCAACAGGCCGAAGGCGATCACGGGCTTGCGACCGAACCGGTCGGAAGCCCAACCGTAGAAGATATAGAGCAGCGATTGCGTGACGCCGTAGGTGCCTAGTGCAATGCCGACTAGCAGGACGTTGTCGCCGCCGGGGATGGTTTTCGTATAGACTGAAAACACTGGCATAATCATGAACAACCCTAGCATGCGCAGCGCAAAGATTGCTGCGAGCGAGATGGTCGCGCGCAGCTCGGGCGCGCTCATGCGAACGGGAGAGGTTAACGGATGGGACATCGGGGGAACTTTGCGGTATTGAGCGGCATCATCCGGGCTGCGGACTGCAGGAATCTATGCGGCTCGCCGAGAACGTATCGGCAGGGTTTTCGCCTCACGTGCCCAGAGCCCATTTGGCTTCAGGCGGAATCGAGGCCTGTGGAGAGCTGAAACGACGATCTCAAAAAATGTTACAATAATAAACTTAGTTTTCTTCTCCTTACGCCAGGTTCATGGAACATGATCCGTATCCGTGGGGCCCGCACACATAACCTGAAAAACGTCAATCTCGACCTACCACGCCACAAATTAGTCGTCATTACGGGCCTGTCGGGATCCGGAAAATCGTCACTTGCATTCGACACCCTTTATGCAGAAGGGCAACGGCGCTACGTCGAGAGTCTATCCTCCTACGCGCGGCAGTTCCTCCAGCTTATGGAGAAGCCTGATGTCGACCTGATCGAAGGGCTCTCGCCGGCGATCTCGATCGAACAGAAGGCGACCTCGCACAACCCGCGTTCGACCGTCGGCACCGTGACGGAAATCCACGACTACCTGCGACTTTTATACGCACGTGTCGGCACACCCTATTGCCCCGACCACGAGATTCCGCTTGAGGCGCAGAGCGTGTCGCAGATGGTGGACGCGGCACTGGCGCTGCCGGAGGAAACCAAGCTGATGATCCTCGCGCCGATGGTTGCGAACCGAAAGGGCGAGCACATTGAGCTGTTCGAGGAAATGCAGGCGAAGGGTTTCGTGCGCTTCCGGGTGCGTTCCGGCGGCGGCACGGCCAATGAGGGCATGGCGAAGATCTACGAGGTCGAGTCGCTGTCCAAGCTTAAGAAGAACGACAAGCACACCATCGACGTAGTGGTGGACCGCTTGAAGGTGCGCGCTGACATGAAGCAGCGCCTGGCGGAATCCTTCGAGACGGCGCTGCGCCTGGCCGAAGACCGTGCCATTGCGCTCGAGATGGACACCGACCGCGAACACCTGTTCAGCTCGAAGTTCGCCTGCCCAATCTGCTCTTATTCACTGCAGGAGCTCGAGCCGCGCCTGTTCTCATTCAACAACCCGATGGGTGCCTGTCCGGAATGTGACGGTTTAGGCCAGATCACCTTCTTCGATCCGAAGCGGGTAGTGACGTGTCCTTCGCTTTCGCTAGCGGTCGGTGCAGTGAAAGGCTGGGACCGACGTAACCAGTTCTATTTCCAGATGTTGCAGAACTTAGCGACCTTCTATGAGTTCGATATCGACACGGCCTTTAAGGACCTACCTGAGAAAGTCTGCAAGATCCTGCTTTACGGATCGGGAAAGCAAACCATGCCCTTCTCGTATACCAACGAGCGCGGTCGCACCTCGATCCGCGAGCACGTGTTCGAAGGGATCATCCCGAACCTGGAGCGCCGCTACCGTGAGACTAATTCAACCGCAGTACGCGAGGAACTGGCTAAGTACCAAAACAACCAGCCCTGCCCGTCCTGCGACGGCACACGCCTGTGCCGCGCGGCGCGCTTCGTGCGCGTGGGAAGCGGCGAGCAGGCGCGCGCCATTTATGAAGTCAGCGGCTGGCCGCTACGCGATACGCTTAGCTATTTCGATGGCTTGGTGCTGGACGGTGCCAAGCGCGAGATCGCCGACAAGGTAATCAAGGAGATTGTCGCACGGCTCAGCTTCCTAAACAACGTCGGCCTTGCCTACCTCTCTCTCGAGCGCAGCGCCGAAACGCTCTCTTGCGGCGAGGCGCAACGCATCCGGCTTGCCTCGCAGATCGGCTCGGGCCTGACCGGCGTGATGTACGTGCTCGACGAGCCCTCGATCGGCCTGCACCAACGCGACAACGACCGCCTGATCTCCACCCTTAAGCACCTACGCGACCTCGGCAACTCGGTGATTGTGGTTGAGCACGACGAGGACATGATTCGTACCGCCGACTACGTCGTTGACATAGGCCCCGGCGCCGGTAAGCACGGCGGAGTGGTGATCGCCGAGGGTACACCCAAGCAGGTGCAGGCCAACAGAGCCTCGCTGACGGGCCAGTACTTGGCTGGTAAAAAAATCATCGAGTACCCCCCGGATGAGCGCATTGTGCCAGACGAGGACCGCATGCTGCGGATCGGCAATGCGCACGGCAACAACCTTAAGCATGTCAACCTGGAACTTCCGGTCGGTCTGCTGACCTGCATCACTGGCGTTTCCGGCTCGGGCAAGTCGACCCTGATCAACGACACGCTCTACCAGGCCGTAGCGCGCCACCTGTATGGTGCCTCAGTGGAACCAGCACCTTACGAATCGCTCGAGGGGCTGGAGCATTTCAATAAGGTGGTCAATGTCGATCAGTCCCCGATCGGTCGTACGCCGCGCTCGAACCCGGCCACCTACACGGGCTTATTCACGCAAATCCGCGAGCTGTTTTCTGGCATACTGTCCTCCAAGGAGCGCGGCTATGATCCGGGCCGCTTCTCGTTCAACGTCAAAGGCGGACGTTGCGAGTCCTGCCAAGGCGACGGCATGCTGAAGGTCGAAATGCACTTCCTTCCCGACCTCTACGTGCCTTGTGACGTCTGCCAAGGCAAGCGCTACAACCGCGAGACACTGGAGGTGCTGTACAAGGGGAAGAATATCAGCGAAGTGCTCGACATGACGGTCGAGCACGCCTATGAGTTTTTCAGCGCAGTGCCAGTGGTGGCTCGGAAGCTCAAGACCCTGCTCGAAGTGGGGCTCGGCTACATTCGCCTGGGCCAGTCGGCCACTACGCTGTCGGGCGGCGAGGCCCAGCGCGTCAAGCTCTCGCTGGAGCTGTCTAAGCGGGATACCGGTCGAACGCTCTATATCCTCGACGAGCCGACCACCGGCCTGCACTTCCAGGACATCGCCCTCCTGCTTGAGGTGATCCACCGGCTGCGTGACCAGGGCAATACCTTGGTGATCATCGAGCACAACCTCGACGTCATCAAAATGGCCGACTGGGTGATCGACCTTGGTCCGGAAGGCGGCGCCGGAGGCGGCCAGATCATCGCCCAGGGCACACCCGAGCAGATCGCCAATACCAAAGCTAGTTTCACCGGTCGCTACCTCGCTCTGCTATTTAAGCGCGAAGGGCGTTGTTGCATAAATCGAACGTGAGGACGCCATGGCATCGGACGGGCATAATTCAGGCGATACGAACGGATTGCGGACGAGCGAGGTCCGCCATGCGGTTGATGACGCCGCCGCGCAGACGACCTCGGTCGCCTGCGCGGCGATGTGACGCGCCCAGAGACAGTGGCCGGTGAGGGTCTTGAACCGATACATCGCATTCTCGGCAAGCGATCGCCGGTGGTAGCCACTGTGTTGCTTCCATTCTCGACGACCGTCACGGGCAATTGCATCAACCGCGCCATTACGCCACGCCGCACCGGGCATATCCGCTGGCCAATGAGCGGCACCCTCGCGTGGCGGAATCGAAGGAATAGCACTGCGTGCAGCAATGGCCGCATGGCATGGCTTGGTGTCGTAGGCACCGTCACCGCCGATGACATCGATTTGTTCTTCGCGTGGAATCTGGTCGAGCAACTTGGCCAGAGCGTCACCGTCAGCCACATTCTGATTCTTCATTAGCGCGGCATGCACTTGACCTGTATTCGCGTTGAGCGCGAGATGGACTTTACGCCACGTGCGCCGCTTCGAGTAGCCGTGCTGGCGCACCTTCCATTCACCTTCTCCATAGACCTTCAGACCGGTGCTGTCGACAATTAGATGGATCAGTTCATTGTCACGAAGGATCGGCAGTTCGACATCAAGCGTTTTTGCCCGGCGACAGAGCGTGGTGTAATTCGGCACCGGCAAGCTCGGGAAGGCCAAATCGCGCAGACTTTGGGTGAAACCTTGCAGGGCGCGCAAGGTCAGTCGATAGACGGTCTTCACGCCAAGTCATGCCTGAATCAGCGTATCCGCCGTATAGACACGGGCGACCACGTGTGGGTATGGCATCGGGTATTCTGGCAAGGACGGCTTCATCTATCCATATTGTTACGTTCCCCCGGTTGATCAGGCCTTCATGATAGGCCGCCCAATTCCTGACACGGTAGCGTGCCTTCGGCTCACCTGTCTTGTGTATGTCCTTGCGCATTTTCTTGGAAAAAATTAGGCAGTTACTCTGGAATCTGACTTGATAGGGATCTGGCCCCGAGACTGTTGCGCGTAAACATCAATGGATCTCGCTCGATTTATGCAACAACGCCGCGCGAAGCCTCGATTTATGCAACGACGCCTAACGCGCACGGTAATTGATCGTTTCTACGCCGTTTTCTCCGCCGAGCAGGCAGAGGTCCGCGCCGCGCTCGGCGAACAGGCCCACCGTCACTACACCCGGCCAGCCATTGATGGTCGTCTCCAGCGCGCGTGGCTCGCTGATAGCGAGGCCCTGTACGTCGAGGATCTCGTTGCCGTTGTCGGTCAGGAAGGGTACGCCGTCCTTGGTCATTCGCAGCACTGGTATGCCACCGAGCGCCGTCAGGCGGCGGCTGATCACGGTGCGCGCTATCGGCACTACTTCCACCGGCAGCGGGAAAGCGCCGAGCGTAGCTACACGCTTGCTGGAGTCTGCGATGCACACGAAGCTTCCAGATACCGAGGCGATGATCTTCTCGCGCGTCAGCGCCCCACCGCCACCCTTGATCATCGCGCCGCTCGCGTCGAGCTCGTCGGCGCCGTCGACATACACCCGCAGGCCGTCGATCTCGTGCAAGTTGAACACACGGATGCCGTACAATTCTAAGCGCTGCGTGGTGGCGATCGAGCTCGATACGGCTCCGCGGTAGTGCATTTTGATCGCGTCCAGCGCGTCGATGAAGTAGTGCGCAGTGGAACCGGTTCCGACGCCGATCACCGAGCCTTTTGGTACGTTTTTCAGCACGTAATCTGCGGCGGCCTGGCCGACTAGGCGTTTGAGGTCGTCTTGAGTCATGGGGGCGTTGTTGCATAAATCGAGCGTGAGTACGCCATGGGATCAACGGGTATAATTTCATTCGATACGAACAGAGTATCGGACGAGCGAGGTCCGTCATACGGTTGATGACGCCGACGCGAATGGAGACCTCGGTCGCCTGCGAGTCGATGTGACGCGCCCAGAGATAGTTGCCGGTGAGGGTCTTGAACCGATACATCGCATTCTCGGCAAGCGATCGCCGGTGGTAGCCACTGTCTTGCTTCCATTCTCGACGACCGTCACGGGCAATTGCATCAACCGCGCCATTACGCCACGCCGCACCGGGCATATCCGCTGGCCAATGAGCGGCACCCTCGCGTGGCGGAATCGAAGGAATAGCACTGCGTGCAGCAATGGCCGCATGGCATGGCTTGGTGTCGTAGGCACCGTCACCGCCGATGACATCGATTTGTTCTTCGCGTGGAATCTGGTCGAGCAACTTGGCCAGAGCGTCACCGTCAGCCACATTCTGATTCGTCATTAGTGCGGCATGCACTTGACCTGTATTCGCGTTGAGCGCGAGATGGACTTTACGCCACGTGCGCCGCTTCGAGTAGCCGTGCTGGCGCACCTTCCATTCACCTTCTCCATAGACCTTCAGACCGGTGCTGTCGACAACCAGATGGATCGGTTCATTGTCACGAAGGATCGGCAGTTCGACATCAAGCGTTTTTGCCCGGCGACAGAGCGTGGTGTAATTCGGCACCGGCAAGCTCGGGAAGGCCAAATCGCGCAGACTTTGGGTGAAACCTTGCAGGGCGCGCAAGGTCAGTCGATAGACGGTCTTCACGCCAAGTAATGCCTGAATCAGCGTATCGCCGTATACACACGGGCGACCACGTGTGGGTATGGCATCGGGCATTCTGGCAAGGACGGCTTCATCTATCCATATTGTTACGTTCCCCCGGCTGATCAGGCCTTCATTATAGGCCGCCCAATTCCTGACACGGTAGCGTGCCTTCGGCTCACCTTTCTTGTGTATCTCCTTGCGCATTTTCTTGGCAAAAATTAGGCAGTTACTCTGGAATCTGACTTGATAGGAGGCTGGCCCCGCGACCATTGCGCGTAAACGTCAACGGATCTCGCTCGATTTATGCAACAACGCCTTTGAGCACCTTAAACTGATACATCATCGCATTCTCGTCAAGCGATTGCCGGTGGTAGCCACTGCCTTTCTTCCATCCTCCACGATCGTCACAGGCAATTGCATCAACCGCTCCGTTATACTACGCCGCACCAGGCGTATCCGCTGGCCAATGAGCGGCACCTTCGCGCATGGCGGAATCGAAAAAATAGCACTGCGTGCAGCAATGGCCGCATGGCATGGGATGGTATGGTGTCCTAGGCACCGTCATCGCCGATGAGAGCGATTTGTTCGTCGAGTGGAATCTGGTCGCGAACAACTTGGCCAGAGCGTCACCGTCAGCCACATTCTGATTCGTCATTAGCGCGGCATGCACTTGACTCGTATTCGCGTTGAGCGCGAGATGGACTTTACGCCACGTGCGCCGCTTCGAATAGCCGTGCTGGCGCACCACCTTCCATTCACCTTATCCAGGCGTTGTTGCATAAATCGAGCGAGATCCGTTGACGTTTACGCGCAACGGTCGCTGGGCCGGCCTCCTATCAAGTCAGATTCCAGAGTAACTGCCTAATTTTTGCCAAGAAAATGCGCAAGGACATACACAAGAAAGGTGAGCCGAAGGCACGCTACCGTGTCAAGAATTGGGCGGCCTATCATGAAGGCCTGATCAACCGGGGGGACGTAACAATATGGATAGATGAAGCCTTCCTTGCCAGAATACCCGATGCCATACCCACACGTGGTCGCCCCTGTCTATACAGCGATACGCTGATTCAAGCATTACTTGGCGTGAAGACAGTCTATCGACTGACGTTGCGCGCCCTGCAAGGTTTCACCCAAAGTCTGCGCGATCTGGCCTTCCCGAGCTTTCCGGTGCCGAATTACACCACGCTCTGTCGCCGGGCAAAAACGCTTGATGTCGAACTGCCGATCCTTCGTGACAATGAACCGATCCATCTGGTTGTCGACAGCACCGGTCTGAAAGTCTATGGAGAAGGTGAATGGAAGGTGCGCCAGCACGGCTACTCGAAGCGGCGCACGTGGCGTAAAGCCCATCTCGCGCTCAACGCGAATACGGGTCAAGTGCATGCCGCGCTAATGACGAATCAGAATGTGGCTGACGGTGACGCTCTGGCCAAGTTGTTCGCGACCAGATTCCACTCGACGAACAAATCGCTCTCATCGGCGATGACGGTGCCTAGGACACCATACCATCCCATGCCATGCGGCCATTGCTGCACGCAGTGCTATTTTTTCGATTCCGCCATGCGCGAAGGTGTCGCTCATTGGCCAGCGGATACGCCTGGTGCGGCGTAGTATAACGGAGCGGTTGATGCAATTGCCTGTGACGATCGTGGAGGATGGAAGAAAGGCAGTGGCTACCACCGGCAATCGCTTGACGAGAATGCGATGTATCGGTTCAAGACCCTCACCGGCAACTGTCTCTGGGCGCGTCACATCGAGGCGCAGGCGACCGAGGTCTCCATTCGCGTCGGCGTCATCAACCGTATGGCGGACCTCGCTCGTCTGCAATCCGTTCGTATCGCCTGAAATTATCCCGTCGATGCTATTGCATCCTCACACTCGATTTATGCAACAACGTCCTTCTCCATAGACCTTCAGACCGGCGCTGTCGACCACCAGATGGATCAATTTGTTGTCGAGAAGGATCGGCAGTTCGACATCAAGCGTTTTTTCCCGGCGACAGAGCGTGGTGGAAGTCGGCACCGGCAAGCTCGAGAAAGTCAGATCGCGCAGACTTTGGGTGAAACCTTGCAGGGCGCGCAACGTCAGTCGATAGACTGTCTTCACGCCAAGTAATGCCTGAATCAGCGAATTCGCCGTATAGACGCGAGTGATCCCGCATGGGTATCGCGTCGGGTATTCTGGCAAGGACGGCTTCATCTATCCATATCGTTATGATCCCAAGGTTGAACAACCCTTCATTATGGCCCGCCCAATGCCTAACGCGCTAGCGTGCCTTCGGCTCACCTTTTTTGTGTATGTCCTTGCGCATTTTCTTGGCAAAAATTAGGCAGTTACTCTGGAATCTGACTTGATAGGAGGCTGGCCCCGCGACCGTTGCGCGTAAACGTCAACAGATCTCGCTCGATTTATGCAACAACGCCGACCACTTCGCTGAACACGCGATAACCAAGCCCCTTGGGGTCAGCAGCGTGTCGGTCGCCACGCTAAAGCGTGGACCGGACCACGCGCGATCATGCGCCGAGCATGACGCGTGCGAAGCGGCGCTTGCCGACCCGTACCACGTACTCGCCGGCCTTGATCCTGAGGCTCTTGTCGGATATCGTGGTGCCATCGATCTTCACGCCGCCCTGCTCGATGTTGCGCAGCGCCTCGCTGGTCGAGGGTACCAGCCCGGCCTGCTTGAGCAGCTGGCCGATTACGAGCGGCGCGCCGCCCAGCGTGACGGTCGGGATATCTTCTGGCACGCCGCCCTTGGCACGGTGGTTGAAGTCCTCCAGAGCGAGCTCGGCATCGGCCTGGGAGTGAAAGCGCGCAACGATCTCCTGCGCCAACAGCACCTTAAAGTCGCGTGGGTTGCGGCGCGCCTCGATCTCGGCCTTGAACTTCGCGATCTCGGCCATTGGTCGAAACGACAGCAGTTCGAAGTAACGCCACATCAGCACGTCTGAGATGCTCATCAGTTTGCCGAACATGTCGGTCGGCTTCTCGCTGATGCCGACGTAGTTGGCCTTCGACTTCGACATTTTCTCCACGCCGTCCAGGCCCTCAAGTAACGGCATGGTCAGGATGCACTGCGGTTCCTGGCCATACTGCTTCTGCAGCTCACGGCCCACCAGTAAGTTGAACTTCTGGTCAGTGCCACCGAGCTCGAGGTCGGCGTTCAGTGCGACCGAGTCGTAGCCTTGCATCAGCGGGTAGAGGAGTTCGTGGATCGAGATGGGCACACCGCTCTGAAAGCGCTTGGTGAAATCCTCTCGCTCGAGAATGCGCGCCACGGTGTAGCGCGAGACCAGCTTGATCATTCCATCGGTGCCGAGCGGCATCGACCATTCGCTGTTATAGCGGATCTCGGTCTTTTCTCGATCAAGCACAAGCGTGGCCTGCTCGAAATAGGTCTTGGCGTTGACCTCGATCTGCTCGCGCGTGAGCGGGGGGCGCGTGGCGTTGCGACCAGAAGGATCGCCAATCAGCGAGGTGAAGTCTCCGATCAGGAAGATCACCGTGTGGCCGAGATCCTGCAGCTGGCGCATCTTATTGAGCACCACAGTGTGGCCAATGTGGATGTCGGGCGCAGTCGGATCCAGGCCTAACTTGATCCGTAGCGGAGTGCCGTTGGCTTCGCTGCGCGCCAGCTTCCGCGCCAACTCATCCTCGATCAGCAGCTCGTCTACGCCGCGTTTCGTGATCGTGAGCGCTTCACGCACACCGTCGGTGAGCGGCAATGCTAGCTTCGTTTTGGAATCTTGGCTCATCGCGGTCTGGAATAAGTTTATTGATCCGCAATGCGTGATCTTGCGATCTGGAAATCGACCCTAATGTGAGGGAGATGGAAAAACAATACATGAAATCGCTTCCTCGTGAGGCACATGAAGAGCGGCGATGTCAGGTGATCAACCTGCGCACGCGTAGCTGGACCTACGACGAGATTGCCGAACATACGAACCTGTCGTGCGTGCACGGGCGTGTGCGATATTTGCGAGCGCTACACCCGCGACGGTGTAGGCTGGATTGCTGGACAAGCCGAGCAGCCGGAGCGGTGGTGAACCCAAGCCAAGCCCTGAGTGAGCAGCAGGCAGTTGAAATTCGCATGCTGTTGCATGACCAGATGCCGGGCTAGCTGAAAATGTCGTTCGCGTTGTGGACGCGACATGCCGTGCTGGAGTTGACCCGGTAGCGATATGGTTTGACGCTGACGTTGCAAGGGGCGTTGTTGCAAGGTGTCGGCTTGTATCTGCCACGCAGGGGCGTTACCCCACAAAAGCCGATAAAATAGCAGGCCTACGAGCAGCGACCGGAAGCGGTACAGGCATGGTTAAACAAGACGTACCCGGAGATGACGCGTCGGGTAAAAGCCGAAGGCGCAGCAATTCAGTGGGGCCCCGAAACAGGGCTGCGCTCGGATGATGTACGAGGCTGCTCCTACGACGCACCAATAGGCAAGACATCCGAACAGCGCGTGTCGAGCAGACTGAAGGCCCGTCGGTGATGTCGACGGTTACAAACCGTAGCCAGGTGCATTGGAAAGGGCGTTGTTGCATAAATCGAGCATGAAGACACAATCCGAACGGATTGTGGATCTCGCTCGACCGCAATCCGTTCGTATCGCCTAAAATTATGCCCTGCAATGCCATTGCGTCCTCACGTTCGATTTATGCAACAACGCCTAGCCAGAGCGTCACCGTCAGCCACATTCTAATGGGTCATTATTAATCAAAAATTCGTGATCTTTAAATTAGAAAATCATCTTAATCATGTGATTGGCATAAAAAAACGAAACATGAGGGATGATTTTCTAATTTAAAGATCACGAATTGCGGATCAATAAAGTCGGCTCTCCAAGATTGACACCGCGCTCGCATCGCTCAGCACGTAGTCATCGATACGACGATCTGTCCAGCTCAGTTGCTTTTCTTCGTGTTCCAGCCTAGTAAATTCGGCACGACCGGTATCGGTCAGCACGGCGATGTCGACGGGTGCATGGAAGCCTGGAGCTGGCGCGACCGTCTTCTGGCGTACCGTGTCCATCAGTCCGAGGGTACGAAGGTATCCGAAGACGTTAGGTCTCCGGGCCCAGGGGACTTGCCGGTATTGCACACGCCTCAAGGCATCGAGCACTGCTTCGTTGGAATACGTGGCCATCTGGACTCTTTCTCAAAGGACAGCAATCCTACAAAGGCGGCCTTGCCGGTTCTGGACTTCTCCGGAGGACCACTACGCAAGGACAGGTGGGGACGCGCTACCCCCCATGATCCACCTGCGCCTTCCATACCCGTTCCGCGCCACATTGTTCGGCACCTTGGAGCCGGTCAAATCGGAGCAGACAAAAGATTACCTTACTCCATTCAAATAAATTCTGTTCGATTCATTTGTGCTGCTCTTCGTAGCAGCTGCCTCTGACTCAAGTGCCGTGTTGCGATCACCGCCACCGGCCTCGCCTTGCTACTGGTATTGTTGCATACATCGGGTATTCGAATTAGTCGGTTGATGAAGGTGACTTCCAACCATCCTCCGAAGGTTCCAGCCCTGTGTTGATTGGAGGGCCCGTCAGCAGATGCTCCAGCAGCCCATGGGGGTTGTTGCATAAATCGAGCGTGAGAACGCGATGGCATCGACGGGCATAATTTCAGGCGATACGAACGGATTGCGGAAAAGCGAGGTCTGCCATCCGTTCCATTTCGTCCTTACATTCGATTTATGCAACAACGCCCCTTCGCGTAAAATCTAGTCGAACAACTTGGCCAGAGCATCACCGTCAGCCACATTCTAATGCGTCATTAGCGTGGCATGCACTTGACCCGTATTCGCGTTGAACGCGAGATGGACTTTACGCCACGTGCGCCGCTTCGAGTAGCCGTGCTGGAGTACCTTCCATTCACCTTCGCCGCCATAGACCTTCAGACCGGTGCTGTCGACATCCAGATGGATCTGGTTCATTGTCACGAAGGATCGGCAGTTCGACATCAAGCGTTTTTGCCCGGAGAAAAAGCGTGGTGTAATGCGGCACCGGCAAGCTCAGGAAGGCCAGATCTCGCAGACTTTGGGTGAAACCTTGCAGGGCGCGCAACGTCAGAACAGACAGTCTTCACGCCAAGTAATGCCTGAATCAGGCGTATCGCCATATAGACACAGGCACCACGTGTTGGGGTATAACGTCGGGTATTCTGGCAAGAACGGCTTCATCTATCCATATCGTCGCGTTTCCTCGGTTGATCAGGCCTGCATTATAGGCCGCCCAATTCCTGACACGGTAGCGGGCGTTGTTGCATAAATCGAGCGAGATCCATTGATGTTTACGCACAACAGTCTCGGGGCCAGATCCCTATCAAGTCAGATGCCAGAGTAACTGCCTAATTTTTTTCCAAGAAAATGCGCAAGGACATACACAAGACAGGTGAGCCGAAGGCACGCTACCGTGTCAGGAATTGGGCGGCCTATAATGCAGGCCTGATCAACCGGGGGAACGTAACAATATGGATAGATGAAGCCGTCCTTGCCAGCATACCCGATGCCATACCCACACGTGGTCGCCCGTGTCTATACGGCGATACGCTGATTCAGGCATTACTTGGCGTGAAGACCGTCTATCGACTGACCTTGCGCGCCCTGCAAGGTTTCACTCAAAGTCTGCGCGATTTGGCCTTCCCGAGCTTGCCGGTGCCGAATTACACCATGCTCTGTCGCCGGGCAAAAACGCTTGATGTCGAACTGCCGATCCTTCGTGACAATGAACCGATCCATCTGGATGTCGACAGCACCGGTCTGAAGGTCTATGGAGAAGGTGAATGGAAGGTGCGCCAGCACGGCTACTCGAAGCGGCGCACGTGGCGTAAAGTCCATCTCGCGCTCAACGCGAATACAGGTCAAGTGCATGCCGCGCTAATGACGAATCAGAATGTGGCTGACGGTGACGCTCTTGCCAAGTTGCTCGACCAGATTCCACGCGAAGAACAAATCGATGTCATCGGCGGTGACGGTGCCTACGACACCAAGCCATGCCATGCGGCCATTGCTGCACGCAGTGCTATTCCTTCGATTCCGCCACGCGAGGGTGCCGCTCATTGGCCAGCGGATATGCCCGGTGCGGCGTGGCTAATGCAATTACCCGTGATGGTCGTCGAGAATGGAAGAAAGGCAGTGGCTAGGCGTTGTTGTATAAATCGAGCGAGAGCCGTTGATGTTTACGCACAACGGTCTCGGAGGTAGCCTGCTGTTATCAAGTTAGATTCCAGAGAATTGCGGATCAATAACTGCTTAATTTTTAAAAAATGCGCAAGGACATACACAAGACAAGTGATCCGAAGGCACGCTACCGTGTCAGAAATTGGGCGGCCTATAATGCAGGCCTGATCAACCGGGGGAACGTGACAATATGGATAGATGAAACCGTCTTTGCCAGAATACCCGATGCCATACCCGCACGTGGTCGCCCGTGTCTATACGGCGATACGCTGATTCAGGCACTACTTGGCGTGAAGACCGTCTATCGACGGACGTTGCGCGCCCTGCAAGGTTTCACCCAAAGTCTGCGCGATCTGGCCTTCCCGAGCTTGCCGGTTCCGAATTACACCACGTTCTGTCGCCGGGCAAAACGCTTGATGTCGAACTGCCGATCCTTCGTGACAATAAACCGATCCATCTGGTTGTCGACAGCACCGGTCTGAAGGTCTATGGCCAAGGTGAATGGAAGATGCGCCAGCGCGGCTACTCGAAGCGGCGCACGTGGCGTAAAGTCCATATCGAGCTCAACGCGAATATTGGTCAAGTTCATGCCCCACTAATGACGAATCAGAATGTGGCTGAGGGTGACGCTCTGGCCAAGTTGCTGGACCAGATTCCACGCGAAGAACAAATCGATGTCATCGGCGGTGATGCTGCCTACGACACCAAGCCATGCCATGCGGCTATTGCTGCACGCAGTGCTATTCCTTCGATTCCGCCACGCGAGGGTGCCCGTTCATTGGCCAGCGGATATGCCCGGTGCGGCGTGGCGTAATGGCGCGGTTGATGCAATTGCCCGTGACGGTCGTCGAGAATGAAAGCAAGAAAGTGGCTACTACCGGCGATCGCTTGCCGAGAATGCGATGTATCGGTTCAAGACCCTCACCGGCAACTGTCTCTGGGCAAGTCACATCCCCTCGCAGGCGACCGAGATCGCCGTTCGCGTCGGCGTAATCAACCACATGGCGGACCTCGCTCGTCCGCAATCCGTTTGTATCGCCTGAAATTCTGCCTGTCGATGCCATTGCGTCCTCGCGCTCGATTTATGCAACATCGCCCCGTATGAAAGCCTCTCGTTTCTTTATCGGTACCCTGAAGGAAGCTCCCGCCGACTCCGAGATCGTCAGCTACAAGCTGATGGTGCGCGCTGGCATGATTCGCCGCGCCGCCGGCGGCATCTACAACTATCTTCCGGTCGGACTGCGCTCGATTCGCAAGATCGAGGCGATCGTACGCGAGGAGATGAACCGAGCAGGCGCGATCGAGCTGCTGATGCCGGCTGTGCAGCCAGCCGAGCTCTGGCAGGAATCGGGGCGCTGGGAGCAATACGGCCCCGAGCTGCTTCGTATCAAAGACCGCAAGGACAACGACTTCGTGATCGGACCGACGCACGAGGAAGTTGTCACTGACATCGCGCGCAACCAAATCAAGAGCTACAGGCAACTTCCGGTGAATTTTTACCAAGTCCAGACCAAGTTCCGCGACGAGGTCCGTCCGCGCTTCGGCGTGATGCGCGGACGCGAATTCATCATGAAGGACGCCTATTCCTTCGACAAGGATCAGGCCGGCCTGAAGGAGTCGTATCGTAAGATGTACGACGCCTATGTACGCATATTTATGCGTATCGGCTTAGAGTTCCGTGCGGTGGCAGCTGACAACGGCTCGATCGGCGGTAGCGGCTCGCATGAGTTCCACGTAATCGCCGACACCGGCGAGGATTCGATCGCCTATTGCCCGAGCTCCGAGTTTGCCGCCAACGTCGAGGCCGCCGAGGCGCTTCCGCTGATCACCAGCGGCACGGCACCGACCGAGGAACTAGCCAAGGTCGCTACGCCCGGCAAGGCCAAGTGCGAGGCGGTCGCCGAGCTGCTCGATATCCCGCTCGAACGCACCATCAAATCAATCATTGTCGCCACCGAGAACGAGGGTTCCGAACCTACCATCTGGCTGCTGATGCTGCGCGGCGACCACAATCTCAACGAGATCAAAGCCTCTAAGCTGCCGGGCCTATCCGGCGGCTACCGGATGGCGACCGAGTCCGAGATCGTCGAATGGTTCGGCACGCCGCCCGGCTACCTAGGCCCGATCGGCACCAGGAAGCCGGTCAAGGTAATCGCCGATCGCACGGTTGCCAACATGAGCGATTTCGTGATTGGTGCTAACGAAGAAGACTACCACATCGCCGGCGTGAACTGGGGCCGCGACCTGCCGGAGCCGGAGGTCGCCGACCTGCGCAACGTCCAGAAGGGCGACCCCTCGCCAGACGGAAAGGGTGTGCTTGAGATCTGCCGCGGCATCGAAGTCGGCCACGTGTTTCAGCTCGGCACCAAGTATTCGAAGGCGATGGGCTCCACCTTCCTTGACGCTGGCGGCAAGCCCCAGCCGATGGAGATGGGCTGCTACGGGATCGGTATCACGCGAATCCTCGGTGCTTCGATCGAACAGAACTTCGACGAAAAGGGTATCATCTGGCCCGAATCGATCGCCCCATTCGAGGTGGTGCTCTGCCCGATGGGCTATGAACGCAGCGAAATGGTGCGCAATGCCGCCGAGCAGCTCTACACGAATCTGCTCGAGGCCGGCATAGACGTAATCCTCGACGATCGCGGAGAGCGCCCTGGCGTGATGTTCTTCGACTGGGAATTGATCGGCGTGCCGCATCGCCTGGTGCTCGGCGAGCGCGGTCTGAAGGACGGTAAGATTGAGTACCAGGGCCGCCGCGACACCAAAGCGAGCCTGCTTCCGACCGAAAGTGCTACCCTGACCGTCATCGAGAAGATCCGCGAGGCGCTTGCGCGCTGAAACGAGCGCCCGTGCCGGCATGGCGTCGGGTATTCTGGAAAGGACAGCCTCATTTATCCATATCGTCACGTTCCCCGGTTGATCAGGCTTGCATTATAAGGCCGCCCAATTCCTAACATGGTAGCGAGCCTTCGGCTCACCTGTTTTGTGTATGTCCTTGCGCATTTTCTTGTCAAAAATTAGGCAGTTACTTTGGAATTTGACTGGATATTGCTTAGGAATTGCGGATCAGTATGCAACAACGAACGAGGTCGCCATTTGCTTCGGCGTAATCAACCGTATGTGGCGGACCTCGCTCGTCCGCAATCCGTTCGTATCGCCTAAAATTATGCTCGTCGATGCCATTGCGTCCTCGCGCTCGGTTTATGCAACAACACCCCTCAGGTGAGGGGGATGGAAAAAAGAGATATGAAGGATCACTTCTTCGTGAGGCACGTGAAGAGCCGCGACGTCAGCTGATCAACTTGCGCACGCGCGGCTGGACCTACGACGAGATTGCCGAGCATATGAACCTGTAGCGCACCGGCGTGTTCGATATTTGCAAACGCTATGCCGGCGAAAATTCGGTAGGATTGCATGACAAGCCGATCGGCGGTCGTGAACCCACGCCGTACCCTGAGTGAGCAGCAGGAAGTGGAAATTCGCGCGCGGTTGCGCAATCAGATTCCGGACCAGTTGAAGATGTCGTTCGCGTTGTGGACACGACATGCCCGTTCGGGAGTTGATCCGGCAGTGATGCGGTTTTACGCTGACGCTACAGGGTGTCAGCCTGTATCTGGCGCGCTGGGGTTTCTCGCCGCAAAAGCCGATGAAACGAGCTTATGAGCAGCGACGGGAAGCAGTGCAGGCATGGCTGAACGAGACGTACCCGGAGATTTCACGGCGGGTCATAGCCGAAGGTGCGGAGATCTAGTGGGGCGACAAACGGGGCTACGCTCGTACGATGTGCGAGGCCGCTCTCCCTACGCGCCGATTGGCAAGACGCCCGAGCGACCTGTGGCGCGTCGATGCGAAGGCCTGTCGATGAGATCGTAGTGTTCTACCGACCGTCGTACAATCCGGAGCTCAATCCCGACGAGATGCTCAACACAAATCTGCAAGCAAACGTGACGAAGCAGACTCCGGAAAGTGAACCAAGGGGCATCTCAAGAAAACCGTCATCAGGTATCTGTGTCGTCTCCAGAAATCATCAAAGCGTGTCGCTCTCTATTTCATGAGGCGTTGTTGCATAAATCGAGCGAGATCCGTTGACGTTTACGCGCAACGATCGCGGGGCCAGCCCCCTATCAACTCAGATTCCAGAGTAACTGCTTAATTTTTGACAAGAAAATGTGCAAGGACATACACAAGACAGGTGAGCCGAAGGCACGCTACCGTGTCAGGAATTGGGCAGCCTATAATGAAGGCCTGATCAGCCGGGGGAACGTAACAATATGGATAGATGAAGCCGTCCTTGCCAGAATGCCCGATGCCATACCCACACGTGGTCGCCCGTGTGTATACGGCGATACGCTGATTCAGGCATTACTTGGCGTGAAGACCGTCTATCGACTGACCTTGCGCGCCCTGCAAGGTTTCACCCAAAGTCTGCGAGATTTGGCCTTCCCGAGCTTGCCGGTGCCGAATTACACCACGCTCTGTCGCCGGGCAAAAACGCTTGATGTCGAACTGCCGATCCTTCGTGACAATGAACCGATCCATCTGGTTGTCGACAGCACCGGTCTGAAGGTCTATGGAGAAGGTGAATGGAAGGTGCGCCAGCACGGCTACTCGAAGCGGCGCACGTGGCGTAAAGTCCATCTCGCGCTCAACGCGAATACAGGTCAAGTGCATGCCGCGCTAATGACGAATCAGAATGTGGCTGACGGTGACGCTCTGGCCAAGTTGCTCGACCAGATTCCACGCGAAGAACAAATCGATGTCATCGGCGGTGACGGTGCCTACGACACCAAGCCATGCCATGCGGCCATTGCTGCACGCAGTGCTATTCCTTCGATTCCGCCACGCGAGGGTGCCGCTCATTGGCCAGCGGATATGCCCGGTGCGGCGTGGCGTAATGGCGCGGTTGATGCAATTGCCCGTGACGGTCGTCGAGAATGGAAGCAACACAGTGGCTACCACCGGCGATCGCTTGCCGAGAATGCGATGTATCGGTTCAAGACCCTCACCGGCCACTGTCTCTGGGCGCGTCACATCGCCGCGCAAGCGACCGAGGTCTCCGTTCGCGTCGGCGTCATCAACCCCGCATGGCGGACCTCGCTCGTCCGCAATCCGTTCGTATCGCCTGAATTATGCCCGTCCGATGCCATTGCGTCCTCGCGCTCGATTTATGCAACAACGCCATTTCATGAAACAACGCCGCATAAACCGATTCGCTATGCAGCTTAATTCAAAATCAAGCATTGCAGATCGTCAATACCGCGGCATGCACTTGACCCGTATTCACGTTGAGCGCGAGATAGACTTTACGCCACGTGCGCCGCTTCGAGTAGCCGTGCTGGTGCACACCTTCCATTCACCTTTGCCATAGACCTTCAGATCGGTTCGTTGTCGCCGAAGGATCGGCAGTTTGACATCAAGCATTTAGCATTTTTGCCCGGCGAAAGAGCGTGGTGTAATTTGGCACCGGCAAGCTCGGAAAGGCCAGATCGCACAGACTTTGGGTGAAACCTTGCAGGGCGCGCAACGTCAGTTGATAGACGGTCTTCACGCCAAGTAATGCCTGAATCAGGCGTATCACCGTATAGATACAGGCGAGCACGCGCGGGTATGGCGTCGGGTATTTTGGCAAGGACGGCTTCATCTATCCATATCGTCACGTTTCCCCGGTTGATCAGGCCTGCATTATAGGCTGACCAATTCTTGGCACGGTAGCGTGCCTTCAGCTCACATGTCTTGCGTATGTCCTTTCACATTGTCTTGGCAAAAAATAGGCAGTGACTCCGAAATCTGACTTGATAACAGTAGGCTAGCCCCGCGAGCGTTGAGCGTAAACGTCAACAGCTTTCGCTCGATTGATGCAACAACGCGACCCGATCCTCACCCCTGTGGATAACTCCCTCGACACACGCTTTTGGCGGTAGAATTTCACCCTATCTCCAGGAATCCCGCACGCTGCTTCGGTTCGTCCTCTGTGCCAGAAACCCTTGTGCACCAGCCTCCGGAGCATGTTCGCTCGGGGCCCTGCACCGGGGGCCTTGTTGCCAATCCACGACAAAGGCGGCCTCGGGCTGCTGTGCCACCCAAGAACGACAGCAACTCAATGAACGAATTCTGGCAACACTGTTCCGCCCTGTTAGAGCGTGAATTGACGCCCCAGCAGTACGTGACGTGGATAAAACCTCTGGTGCCAGTGGCCTTCGACGCTTCCGCGCACACCTTGTCCATTGCCGCCCCAAACCGCTTTAAGCTCGACTGGGTGAAGAGCCAGTTCTCGGGTCGGATCTCCGATCTGGCCCGAGATTTCTGGAACACGCCGATCGACGTGCAGTTCGTACTCAACCCAAAGACCGGCGCGGGCAGCGCCGCTCACGTAGTGATATCGCGTCCGTCGGTGGCCGCTATCGCCGTCGGTACCGCGCTGGTGGACACAGCCTCTACTCCGGTCGCCACTCCGGTGCAGCAGGTCGCGTCAAACCTGACTGTGGTGGCCACAGCGCTGAACGCGGACGACGCCGCCGACCTTGACCTACCCAGCCTGACCGCCCACGAGGCCGCTGCCGGTCGCCGTACCTGGCGGCCCGGAACGAATGCGCCAGTCGGTGGCGACGCGACCGACTCAACTTACGAGCGCGCCAAGCTGAACGTGGTCCTGACCTTCGATAATTTCGTCACCGGTAAGGCCAACCAGCTGGCGCGCGCTGCGGCCATCCAGGTGGCCGACAACCCGGGCGTGTCCTACAACCCGCTGTTCTTGTACGGCGGCGTGGGCCTAGGCAAGACCCACCTGATCCACGCGATTGGCAACCAGCTGCTGCTCGACAAAGCCGGCGCGCGAATTCGCTACATCCACGCAGAACAGTACGTGTCAGACGTGGTGAAGGCCTACCAGCGTAAAGCCTTCGATGATTTCAAGCGTTACTACTATTCGCTGGATCTGCTGCTGATTGACGACATCCAGTTCTTCTCGGGCAAGTCGCGTACGCAGGAGGAGTTCTTCTATGCCTTTGAGGCGCTGGTCGCCAACAAGGCGCAGGTGATCATCACCAGCGATACCTATCCGAAGGAAATTTCGGGCATCGACGACCGCCTGATCTCGCGCTTTGATTCTGGCCTGACGGTGGCGATTGAACCGCCTGAGCTGGAAATGCGCGTCGCGATCCTGATGCGCAAGGCGCAATCGGAAGGTGTGAATCTATCCGAGGACGTAGCCTTCTTCGTGGCCAAGCACCTGCGCTCGAATGTGCGCGAGCTGGAAGGCGCGCTACGTAAGATCCTCGCGTATTCGAAGTTTCATGGTGGCGAGATCACCATCGAGCTAACCAAGGAAGCACTGAAGGACTTACTAACGGTGCAGAACCGGCAGATCTCGGTCGAGAATATCCAAAAGACGGTCGCCGATTTCTACAATATCAAAGTCGCCGATATGTACTCGAAGAAGCGGCCAGCTAATATCGCGCGACCGCGCCAGATTGCTATGTACCTGGCCAAGGAACTGACGCAGAAGAGCCTACCCGAGATCGGAGAGCTGTTCGGCGGGCGCGACCACACCACCGTGCTGCACGCGGTGCGCAAGATCGCTGGAGAACGCAGCAAGGATGCCCAGCTAAACCACGAGCTGCACGTGCTGGAACAGACGCTGAAGGGGTAATGTCGCGCGTATCGAGAATCCGAAGCAGCGTTGTTGCATCTCGTCTGGATTGAGCTCCGGACTGTACGACGGCAGGTAGAACACCTCGATCTTGTCGAGGTGCTGAGCCAACCACGCCTTGACCGGCTGGGCGTGATGCACCTTCAGGTTGTCGAGAATCAGAAACACCTTCTTGCTGCGCATGTCTTTGATCAGTCCCTTCAGGAAGTCGAGCAGTATAATCTGCGTTCATCGCGCCATCGAATACTTTCTAGGGCACCTGGCCACGGTTTGGCACCGTCGACATCACCGAAAGGCATTGTTGCATAAATCGAGTGTGAGGATGCAATAGCATCGACGGGATAATTTCAGGCGATACGAACGGATTGCGGACGAGCGAGGTCCGCCATACGGTTGATGACGCCGACGCAAATGGAGACCTCGGTCGCCTGCGCGTCGATGTGACGCGCCCAGAGACAGTTGCCGGTGAGGGTCTTGAACCGATACATCGCATTCTCGGCAAGCGATCGCCGGTGGTAGCCACTGTCTTGCTTCCATTCTCGACGACCGTCACGGGCAATTGCATCAACCGCGCCATTCCGCCACGCGAGGGTGCCGTTCATTGGCCAGCGGATACGCCCGGTGCGCGTAAACGTCACCGGCTCTCGCTAAATTTATGCAACAACGCCGCACAGTCGGCCACCGGCACCTGCCAGGGGCCGACCATCTGGTCGCGTACCGAGGTGCCACCGACCGAGCGGTCGCCGATCGTGATCAGGAAGGACTTGCTGGCGACGGTCGGGTGCTGAAGTGCGCTGACGACCGCATCGGCCAGCGAAACGCTGGTCCCGTCGACCGGGATACGCTCGACCCCCACGCGCGTGACGTCACGATGCATCTTAAGCGGCTTGCCCAGTAGCACGTCCATCGGCATGTCAACCTGGAAACCGTTCTGGCCTTCGGCGAGATTGTCGACCAACTGTAGCGCGCGAGCCTCTGTGGCCACGCCGATCACGGAGCACGGGCAGCGCTCGCGCGAACAGATCGCCTCGAAACGCACTAAGTCGGTAGGCGCAATCGCCAGGACATAACGCCCCTGCGATTCGTTCGACCAGATTTTTCGCGGTGACAGCCCGCTTTCCTCCACCTGGATCTTGCGCAGCTCAAAGCGCGCGCCCTTGTCGGCACCGAAGACCCACTCGGGGAAGGCATTCGACAGACCGCCCGCGCCTACGTCGGGGATCGACATGATCGGATTGACCTCGTTGAGCCGCCAGCAGCCGTTGATCACTTCCTGGGCACGTCGCTCGATTTCTGGGTTGCCGCGCTGCACGGAATCGAAGTCGAGCTCGGTCGTGTTGGAACCGATGGCCATCGATCTGGCCGCGCCGCCGCCCACGCCGATGCGCATGCCGGGGCCGCCGATCTGGATCAGCAGGGTGCCAGCCGGCAGGTCGTGCTTGTGGGTATGCGTATTGGAGACGTTGCCGATGCCGCCCGCGATTATGATCGTCTTGTGATAGCCGCGCACGGTGCCGCCGATATTCTGCTCGTAGACGCGGAAGTAGCCGCTTAGGCTGGAACAGCCAAATTCGTTATTAAAGGCGGCGGCGCCGAGTGGGGCGTCGATCATGCGCTGTAGCGGCGAGGCAATGCGGTCCGCTCGGCCATAGGGGATATAGGCATCGACGGGGGGGTTGCGCTCAGCCACCGGCTGGGCAGCGTCGCGTGCGTTTTCCCAAGCTTCGCGCGCGCCGGGCAGATCCACGTTCGAGACCGTGAAGCCATCAAGCCGGCCTTCGGTCGGGTGCCGCGACCGGTCGCGCCTTCGTCGCGGATTTCCCCGCCCACGCCCGTCTCGGCACCGGAGAACGGCGAGATCGCAGTCGGGTGGTTGTGCGTCTCAACGGCGTTGTTGCATAAATCGAGTGTGAGGACGAATAGCATCGACGGGATAATTTCAGGCGATACGAACGGATTGCGGACGAGCGAGGTCAACCATACGGCTGATGACGCCGACGCGAACGGAGACCTCGGTCGCCTGCAAGTCGATGTGACGCGCCCAGAGACAGTTTCCGGTGAGGGTCTTGAACCGATACATCGCATTCTCGGCAAGCGATCGCCGGTGGTAGCCACTGTCTTGCTTCCAATCTCGACGACCGTCACGGGTAATTGCATCAACCGCGCCATTACGCCACGCCGCACCGGGTATATCCGCTGGCCAATGAACGGCACCCTCGCATGGCGGAATCGAACGAATAGCACTGCGTGCAGCAATGGCCGCATGGCATGGGCATGGCTTGGTGTCGTAGGCACCGTCACCACCGATGACATCGATTTGTTCTTCGCGTGGAATCTGGTCGAGCAACTTGGCCAGCGCGTCACCGTCATCCACATTCTGATGCGTCATTAGCGCGGCATGCACTTGACCCGTATTCGCGTTGAGCGCGAGATGGACTGTACGTCACGTGCGCCGCTTCGAGTAGCCATGCCGGTGGGCGCACCTTCCATTCACCTTCGCCATAGACCTTCAGACCGGTGCTGTCGACCATCCGATGGATCGGTTCGTTGTCGCGAAGGATCGGCAGTTCGACATCAAGCGTTTTTGCCCGGCGCCAGAGCGTGGTGTAATTCGGCACCAGCAAGCTCGGGAAGGCTAGATCAGGCAGACTTTGGGTGAAACCTTGCAGGGCACGCAACGTCCGTCGATAGACGGACTTCACGCCAAGTAATGCCTGAATCAGCGCATCGCCATATAGACACGGGCGACCACGTGTGGGTATGGCGTCGGGTATTCTGGCAAGGACGGCTTCATCTATCCATATCGTCACGTTCCCCCGGTTGATCAGGCCTGCATTATAGGCCGCCCAATTCCTGACACGGTAGCGAGCCTTCGGCTCACCGGTCTTATGTATGTCCTTGCGCATTTTCTTGTCAAAAATTAGGAAGTGACTCCGGAATCTGACTGGATAGAGGGCTGGCACGCGACCGTTTCGCGTAAACGTCACCGGCTTGCACCAGATTTATGCACAACAACGCCGAAATAGGGCCAAACTAATGATGGCAAAAATCTTCTGTGTGGCCAACCAGAAGGGGGGAGTCTGCAAGACGACGACGGTTAATTTCACCGCGAATCTTGCTGCTCAGCAGCAGCACGTATTGCTGATCGATCTAGGTCCGCAGGGCAATGCAACCATGGATAGCGGCATCGACAAGGCGGCTTGCGAGTCGACTGTTTACGAGGTACTGCTCGATGGCGTGAGCATCGAGCAGGCGCGCGTGCGCCCGAGTTGTTCGACTACGATGTACTGCCAGCTAATCGCGAACTTTCGGGTGCGGAGATCGAGCTAGTCGGCATCGAAAATCGCGAGCGACAGCTGAAGCTCGCGCTCGAGCAAGTCGCCGATCAATATGACTTCGTGCTGATCGACTGCCCACCCGCGCTTTCGTTGCTGACGCTGAACGGGCTGTGCTCTGCGCGCGGCGTGGTGATCCCGATGCAGTGCGAATATTTTGCGCTGGAAGGGCTGTCCGACCTGCTCAATATCATTAAACAGATTCACACAAACCTGAATCTCGATCTGAAGGTGATCGGCCTCCTGCGCGTAATGTTTGATCCGCGCATCACGCTGCAGCAAGTGTCGGAGCAGCTGAAGGCGCATTTCTGCGACAAGGTGTTCGACGCCGTGATCCCACGCAATGTGCGGCTCGCTGAGGCACCCAGTCACTGGCTACCAGGCGTGGTGTTCGACCGTGTATCGCGTGGCGCGCAGGCGTACCTGCAGTTCGGCTCGGAAATGATCGAGCGGGTAAGAGCGCTTTGCAGCGTCGTGACAACAGACCAGCAAACGAGGAAAATACAATGAATGCAGTAGCAAAGAAGAAAGGTTTGGGACGCGGTCTCGAGGCCCTGCTCGGCGGCAGCGCCGGTATCAGCGAATCGCTGAAGATCGAGGGCGCGCTGAATACGTTGTCGCTCGACAAGCTGCAGGCGGGCAAATACCAGCCGCGTACGCGCATAGACGAGGGTGCGCTACAGGAGCTTGCAGCTAGTATACGTGCGCAGGGCATGATGCAGCCGATCCTGGTGCGCCCGATCGGCACCGAACGCTTCGAGATCATCGCAGGAGAGCGCCGCTTCCGCGCCGCGCGCTTGGCCGGGCTTTCCGACGTGCCAGTACTGATCAAGAAGGTGACCGATCAGGCGACAGCCGCGATGGCGCTGATCGAGAACATTCAGCGCGAGGATCTCAACCCACTCGAAGAGGCGTATGGCATCCAGCGCCTCCTCGACGAATTCAGCTTCACGCACGAGCAGGCCGCCGAGGCAGTAGGGCGCTCGCGCAGCGCTGTGTCGAACTTGCTGCGCCTACTGAATCTCGCAGCACCAGTGCAGACCATGCTGCTGGCTGGCGATCTCGACATGGGCCATGCGCGCGCGCTGCTAGTCATCGATGCGGCCACCCAGACTACGCTGGCGCACCAGGTAGTGAATCGTCGTCTGTCGGTGCGCGCGACAGAAAAGCTGGTCGCGCAGACCACCAAAGAAGTGCCTACCCTACATGCCAAGGCCAAGGACGACCGCGGGCGCGACACGCGGTGCCTCGAGGAAGAGCTGTCCGACATGCTGGCCTCGAATGTGAAAATCAAGCTAGGTCACCGAGGTCGAGGGCAGTTGACGATCGACTTTGGCGATCTCGATGCGCTCGAGGGCATCCTCGAGCGCCTGCGCGGGAATATCGCAGCAGCCTGAGGCACCGATGAGCGAAGTTCGTGGGTGGGGTTTGTGCCCTGCCGGGGCGTTGTTGCATAAATCGAGCGCGAGGACGGGCGTTGGTTATGCAGTGCTTCGACGGACGAGTCCGCCACTAGTTGCTCCGCCGTCATTGTTGGGCTGGGACGTTTTGCTGCCCACCGTCTCATCCACGCCATGCGCGCCGGAGGTAACGCTACGCTCTAGGCCGCGCTTTAGGTGAACCATCAGCAGCGAGATCGATGCCGGCGTGATACCCGAGATCCTCGATGCCTGACCGATCGTTTCTGGACGATGTTGGTTCAGCTTCTGGCGTGCCTCGAAGGACAAACCCCGTACTTTGGCGTAGTCGATGCCTTCCTGAAGACGAGTATTGTCATGCGCGCCATTACGCTCGATCTCGCCTGCCTGACGCTCGATATAACCCTGGTACTTAATGCCAATCTCGATTTGCTCCTCAATCTGCGCTAGCAGCACTGGATCCTCAGCGAGCGGCTCCGCCGGCCCACACTGCCTTCCACGCAGGTCGCAGACGCTAGCATAACTCACGCCCGGTCGACGCAGCAGCTCGGCTAGGCTGTATTCGTGATCGATCGCCTTGCCGAGGAGCGCCGTCGCTGCTTCGGCGGGCAACGTCTTTGGCGTTACCCAAGTTGAGCGTAGCCGTTCAGTTTCACGTGAAACAGCATCTCGCTTGCGCGAGAATATATCCCAGCGTGCATCGTCGATTACACCCAGTGCACGACCGATTTCGGTAAGCCGCATATCGGCATTCTCTTCACGCAGGCTCAAACGATATTCAGCACGGCTAGTGAACATCCGGTAAGGCTCGGAAACGCCTCGTGTGACGAGGTCATCGACCAACACGCCAAGGTAAGCTTCGTCTCGACACGGGAACCAGGCATCTTTCTCCTGGATGTAACGGCTGGCATTAATTCCGGCCAGCAGCCCTTGCGCGGCTGCCTCTTCATAACCCGTCGTGCCGTTGATCTGGCCCGCGAAGAACAGGCCTGCGATTGCCTTGGTTTCCAAGGAAGGCTTCAGGGCGCGCGGATCGAAGTAGTCGTATTCGATCGCATAACCGGGGCACAGGATGTGCGCATGCTCCAGGCCACGCATCGAATGCACCAGGTCGAGCTGCACATCAAACGGCAGGCTGGTTGAGATCCCGTTTGGGTAGAACCCGTTGGTAGTCAGCCCTTCCGGTTCGAGGAAGATTTGGTGCGAATTCTTCGAGGCGAAGCGGTGAATCTTGTCCTCAATCGAGGGGCAATAACGTGGCCCTGCGCCCTCGATCACACCGGTGTATATCGGCGAGCGATCGAGGCTGCTGCGGATGATATAGTGCGTGCGCTCGTTGGTATGCGTGACCCAGCACGGCATCTGGCGCGGATGCATCTCTACGCGGCCCAGGAAGGAGAAGACTGGCACTGGATCGAGATCGCCAAGCTGCTCTTCGAGTTTCAAAAAGTCGATTGAGCGGCCATCGATACGAGGCGGCGTGCCCGTCTTGAGCCGATCTTGCGGCAGCTTCAGCTCTTTCAGTCTCGAAGATAGTGAAACGGCGGCAGGATCCCCTGCCCGACCGCCCGTGTGATTATTGAGGCCGACGTAGATTTTTCCATCTAAGAAGGTGCCGGCGGTTAGCACGACGGCGCGCGCGCGGAAGCGAATGCCCATCTGCGTCACGGTGCCAACAACGCGCTCACCCTCGATAATCAAGTCGTCGACGGCTTGCTGGAATAGCCAGAGGTTTGGCTGGTTCTCGAGACGCCTTCGGATTGCCTGCTTGTAAAGAAGACGGTCGGCCTGGGCGCGCGTAGCGCGCACGGCCGGGCCCTTGGACGAGTTCAGGATTCGGAACTGGATACCGGCTTCGTCGGTGGTAATCGCCATGGCACCGCCGAGCGCATCGACTTCTTTGACTAAGTGCCCTTTGCCAATCCCACCGATCGACGGGTTGCAGCTCATCTGGCCTAGCGTTTCAATATTGTGGGTTAGCAGCAGCGTTTTCACGCCCATTCGTGTGGCAGCCAAAGCGGCTTCCGTACCAGCATGACCGCCGCCGACGACGATCACGTCAAATTCAGTGGAATAAAGCATGGCGTTGTTGGATAAATCGAGCGAGAGGCGCGTTGTGGCATAAATCTAGCGAGAGCCGATAACGGTTTACACTAGATTTAGGCGTTGTTGCATAAATCGAGTGTGAGGATGCAATAGCATCGACGGGATAATTTCAGGCGATACGAACGGATTGCGGACGAGCGAGGTCCACCATACGGTTGATGACGCCGCCGCGAATGGAGACCTCGGTCGCCTGCGCCTCGATGTGACGCGCCCAGAGACAGTTGCCGGTGAGGGTCTTGAACCGATACATCGCATTCTCGGCAAGCGATCGCCGGTGGTAGCTACTGTCTTGCTTCCATTCTCGACGATCGTCACGGGCAATTGCATCAACCGCGCCATTACGACGCCACGCCGCATCAGGCATATCCGCTGGCCAATGAACGGCACCCTCGCGTGGCGGAATCGAAGGAATAGCACTGCGTGCAGCAATGGCCGCATGGCATGGCTTTGTGTCGTAGGCACCATCACCGCCGATGACCTCGATTTGTTCTTCGCGTGGAATCTGGTCGAGGAACTTGGCCAGAGCGTCACCGTCAGCCACATTCTGATTCGTCATTAGCGCGGCATGCACTTGACCCGTATTCGCGTTGAGCGCGAAATGGACTTTACGCCACGTGCGCCGCTTCGAGTAGCCGTGCTGGCGCATTTTCCATTCACCTTCTCCATAAACCTTCAGACCGGTGCTGTCGACAACCAGATGGATCGGTTCATTGTCACGAAGGATCGGCAGTTCGACATCAAGCGTTTTTGCCCGTCGACAGAGCGTGGTGTAATTCGGCACCGGCAAGCTCGGGAAGGCCAGATCGCGCAGACTTTGGGTGAAACCTTGCAGGGCGCGCAACGTCAGTCGATAGACGGTCTTCACGCCAAGTAATGCCTGAATCAGCGTATCGCCGTATAGACACGGGCGACCACGTGTGGGTATGGCATCGGGTATTCTGGCAATGACGGCTTCATCTATCGATATTGTTACGTTCCCCCGGTTGATCAGGCCTTCATTATAGGCCGCCCAATTCCTGACACGGTAGCGTGTCTTCGGCTTACCTGTCTTGTGTATGTCCTTGCGCATTTTCTTGGCAAAAATAGGCAGTTACTCTGGAATCTGATTTGATAGGGGGCTGGCCCGTGACCGTTGCGCGTAAACGTCAACAGATCTCGCTCGATTTATGCAACAACGCCCTTCACTCGATAAAAATCCATTCCTCGCTTCTTTCGAGGCTCGTGCTTGTTGTTATATTCTTAAATGATATAATGTATTTTTGCGCTGTTTCTTCCGACCTCGAGCTTTTCTCTCTCGGCTCGGTCGCGTGGATGATGCCGAATCGATACGGCGTACCACGGATTCGCGTTGAGACGTTATAAACGGCGCGCGAGTCAGCCAGCGTCGCATTCCGGCTCATTTCACGACAACTATTTTCATTATGCGCGACTTCGCCCGTTTTCGATCCCTGTCCGCCGCGCGCGGGCTGCCTCCCTTGACTCTAATATTCTTCGCTAGTCTGGCCTATGGGCAGTCTGCGGAAAACGGTGCGCCCAGAGTGCCTGCTGCGGGGGTACCCGCGATCATCACGCCCACCCTGACGCTAGCCCCGGTGTTCGTCACGGCGAATCCAATCGGTGACACCGAGCTGATTGCACCGACCACCTTGATCGACAGCGATGTGCTGGCGCTGCGCCGCGCCGATTCGCTGGGCGCTACGCTCGATGGCCTGCCCGGCGTTTCGACCACCACCTACGGGCCGATGGTGGGCCGACCGATTATCCGCGGTATGGACGGCGACCGAATCCGACTGCTTCAGAACGGCGTGGCCGCCTTCGACGCCTCCTCGCTGTCCTACGATCATGCGGTACCGCAAGACCCGCTGACGGTCGAGCGCATCGAAATTGTGCGGGGGCCGGCGGCGCTGCTCTATGGCGGCAATGCGATCGGCGGGGTGGTGAACACCATTGACAACCGGATTCCGCGCGAGGCGATCAAGGGCATTTCGGGCGCGGTTGACGCGAGCTATGGCGGAACCAACGCCGCGCGTTCCGGTGCGGCCTTGGTGGAAGGCGGCAACAGCCGCTTCGCGTTCCATGTCGATGCCTTCGATCGCAAGACCAGCAAGCTTCGGATCCCAGGCTTCGTGCATTCGGACCGCCAGCGCGCGCTCGATGGCCACGACGTAAGTGAGGTCTCGGGCACCATCCCCAACAGCGATGGCCGCTCGCATGGCGGCGCGGTCGGCGGTGCCTATACCTGGGTCGATGGCTACGCGGGCCTGTCATACAGCGATTTTAAATCGAACTACGGCTCAGTGGCCGAGAGCGACGTTCGGCTGCGCATGCGCCAGCAGCACCTGGCGGCCTCGTCCGAGATCCGCAACCTGTCCGAGCCAATCTCGCAGCTGAAGTTCGACTTCGGTTATACAGACTACGAACATAAAGAAATCGATAAAGGCGAGACCAGCACTACTTTCCGCAATCACGGCTACGAGGCTCGCATCGAGGCGCGCCATCGCAAGGTCGGTCGGTTCGAGGGCGCATTCGGCATACAGACCTCGCAGAACACCTTCTCCGCGCTCGGCAAAGAGGCCCTAGTACCAACCACCCAGACCACCAATGTGGCACTGTTCGGTCTCGAGGAATGGCAGGCTGCCGAAGCGCTAAAGCTCTACCTTGGCGGGCGGATCGAGCACGTCAAGCTCGATCCGACGTCGGCTGGAAACGAGCGTTTTGCTAACGCGAGTGGCCACAGCTTCAATATCGGTAGCGTCTCGTTTGGTACGCTCTACAAGCTTAACCCGGTGTGGTCGCTGGCCGGCAGCGTGTCTTACACCGAGCGCGCGCCGACCTTCTACGAACTCTACGCGAACGGTCCGCATGATGCGACCGGCCAGTACCTAATCGGCGCGCCCGGCGCGCAAAAGGAGAAGGCGGTCTCAACTGACCTCGCGCTGCGCTACACGGCGGGGCTGAACAAGGGCAGCATCAGGGTGTTCTACACGCGCTTCTCAAACTACTTAACCGAGTTCAATACCGGGCGGTTGGTCGGCGATGATGGCGCGGTCGTCGCGCGCGGTACCGACGACGCGCTCAAGGAAGCTGTCTACCGCGGCGGAATGCGTGCCGAGTTCTACGGGCTCGAATGGGAAGGCAAGTGGCGTGCCTTCGAGAAAGGCGCGCATTGTCTGGACATTGAGCTGTCGAGCGACTACACGCATGCGCGTCACACCGAGACGGGCGAGCCGCTGCCCCGCATCTCGCCACTACGAGCTTCGCTGGCGACCGACTACGGCTACGGGCCATTCGGCGCACGCGCGCAGATCACCCACGCCTGGGCCCAGCACCGCGTGCCCAACAACGACCTGCCGACCAGCAGCTACACCGCGCTGGGTCTCGTACTGAGTTACCGCTTCCCTGTCGGCTCGACCCACTGGCTGGCCTACGTACGCGGCGAAAACTTCACCAACCAGGAAATCCGCTACGCCAGCTCGGTAGTACGCGATATCGCGCCGGAAGGCGGGCGCAGCGTGATGGTGGGCCTGCACACTACGTTCTGATCTGAATCCGCGAATCAAGGAAAGGTTCGAACCCGCTTTGGCGGGTGCCCAGACTTAGAAAGTATCGGCGTTGTTGCATAAATCGAGCGCGATCCGTTGACGTTTACGCGCAACGGTCGCTGGGCCAGCCCTCCTATCAAGTCAGATTCCAGAGTAACTGCGTAATTTTTGCCAAGAAAATGCGCAAGGACATACACAAGAAAGGTGAGCCGAAGGCACGCTACCGTGTCAGGAATTGGGCGGCCTATAATGAAGGCCTGATCAACCGGGGGGACGTAACAATATGGATAGATGAAGCCGTCCTTGCCAGAATACCCGATGCCATACCCACACGTGGTCGCCCGTGTCTATACGGCGATACGCTGATTCAGGCATTACTTGGCGTGAAGACCGTCTATCGACTGACGTTGCGCGCCTTGCAAGGTTTCACCCAAAGTCTGCGCGATCTGGCCTTCCCGAGCTTGCCGGTGCCGAATTACACCACGCTCTGTCGCTGGGCACAAACGCTTGATGTCGAACTGCCGATCCTTCGTGACAATGAACGAGATCCATCTGGTTGTCGACAAAACCGATCTGAAGGTCTATTAAGAAGGTGAATGGAAGGTGTGCCAGCACGGCTACTCGAAGCGGCGTACGTGGCGTAAAGTCCATCTCGCGCTCAACGCGAATACGGGTCAAGTGCATGCCGCGCTAATGACGAATCAGAATGTGGCTGACGGTGACGCTCTGGCCAAGTTGCTCGACCAGATTCCACGCGAAGAACAAATCGATGTCATCGGCGGTGATGGTGCCTACGACACAAAGCCATGCCATGCGGCCATTGCTCCACGCAGTGCTATTCCTTCGATTCCGCCACGCGAGGGTGCCGTTCATTGGCCAGCGGATATGCCCGGTGCGGCGTGGCGTAATGGCGCGGTTGATGCAATTGCCCGTGACGGTCGTCGAGAATGGAAGCAAGACAGTGGCTACCACCGGCGGTCGCTTGCCGAGAATGCGATGTATCGGTTCAAGACCCTCACCGGCAACTGTCTCTGGGCGCGTCACATCGACTCGCAGGCAGGCGACCGAGGTCTCCATTCGCGGAGGCGTCATCAACCGTATGGCGGACCTCGCTCGTCCGCAATCCGTTCGTATCGCCTGCAATTATGCCCGTCGAATGCTATTGCGTCCTCACACTCGATTTATGCAACAACACCCCATTGCATCCTCACGCTCGATTTATTAATCCGCAATTCGTGATCAATATGCAAATGCCTGTTCGATATTCGGTGGGGGCATACACGGGCGCGCAATACACTGCCTCAAGAGCGATAGTCGGCGTTGATGCTGACGTAGTCGTGCGACAGGTCGCAGGTCCAAACCGTCGCGCAGGCCTCGCCGCGGCCCAGCAGTACGCGGATCATGATCTCGCTCTGCTTCATCACGCGCTGGCCGTCGGCTTCCTGGTAGGCCGGGTTACGGCCACCAGCCTTGGCCACTAAAATGTCGTCGAGGTAGAGGTTGATCTTGCCGACGTCTAGGTCGCTCACGCCGGCATAACCGATCGCGGCCAAGATCCGGCCGAGGTTGGGATCCGAGGTGTAGAACGCCGTCTTCACCAGCGGTGAATGGCTTATCGCGTAGGCGATCTGCCGGCATTCCGCTACGTTTCGCCCGCCCTCAACCTTCACCGTCATGAACTTGGTTGCACCCTCGCCGTCGCGAACGATCAGTTGCGATAGCGTTTGTGCCACCTCGGTGACGGCCTCGCGTAGCGCCCCGTACGCGGTCGAGTCCACCGAATCGATCGCCGGCAGGCTCGACTTACCTGAGGCGATCAGGATAAAGGAATCATTGGTCGAGGTATCGCCATCGATTGTGATGCAGTTGAAAGAGCGGTTTGCAACCTCCTTCACTAATTGGTCGAGCACAGGCTGTGCGACCTCAGCGTCGAAGGCTAGATAGCCGAGCATGGTGGCCATGTTCGGCCTGATCATGCCGGCACCCTTGCTAATGCCGGTCAGCGTGACAGTATGGCCGTTGATCGCGACCTGACGCGAAGCGGCTTTGGGCAGCGTGTCGGTGGTCATGATCGTCTGCGCGGCGGCGAACCAGTTAGCGGTCGACCGGTTGGCCAACGCGGCGGGTAGGCCGGCCTTCAGACAATCGACGGGTAGCGGCTCGAGAATCACGCCGGTGGAAAACGGCAGAATCTGCGAGGGCTGCAGGCCAGTCAGGCGCGCGAGCTCGTCGCAGATCGCGCGGGTCGCCGCCAGGCCCAGCTCGCCGGTGCCTGCATTTGCGTTACCGGTATTGACCACCAGCGCGAGAATTGCCGAACCGGCGGCGCGCACTTCCGCTAGGTGTTCCCGGCATACGATCACGGGTGCCGCACAGAAGCGATTCTCGGTGAACACGCCGGCCACCGTAGAGCCTTCTTCGACCGAGATGACGAGCACGTCTTTACAGTTCGGCTTGCGAATGTTGGCCTCGGCACAGCCTAGCGTGACGCCAGCGACGGGATGCAGTTGCGCGGGATCGATCGCAGGGAAATTGACAGCCATGGAGAGATACCTGCTGGCAGAAAAATATCAGCTTCTGCTGGCATCGATGGATTTGAACGGCGTTGTTGCATAAATCGAGCGTGAGGACGCAATGGCAACGACGGGCATGATTTCAGGCGATACGAACGGATTGCGGACGACTGAGGTCATCCTGCGCGTCGATGTGACGCGCCCAGAGACAGTGGCCGGTGAGGGTCTTGAACCGATACATCGCATTCTCGGCAAGCGATCGCCGGTGGTAGCCACTGTCTTGCTTCCATTCTAGACGACCGTCACGGGCAATTGCATCAACCGCGCCATTACGCCACGCCGCACCGGGCATATCCGCTGGCCAATGAACGGCACCCTCGCGTGGCGGAATCGAAGGAATAACACTGCGTGCAGCAATGGCCGCATGGCATGGCTTGGTGTCGTAGGCACCGTCACAGCCGATGACATCGATTTGTTCTTCGCGTGGAATTTGGTCGAGCAATTTGGCCAGAGCGTCACCGTCAGTCACATTCTGATTCGTCATTAGCGCGGCATGCACTTGACCCGTATTCGCGTTGAGCGCGAGATAGACTTTACACCACGTGCGCCGCTTCGAGTAGCCGTGCTGGCGCACCTTCCATTCACCTTCTCCATAGACTTTCAGACCGGTGCTGTCGACAACCAGATGGATCGGTTCGTTGTCACGAAGGATCAGCAGTTCGACATCAAGCGTTTTTGCCCGGCGACAGAGCGTGGTGTAATTCGGCACCGGCAAGCTCGGGAAGGCCAGAGCGCGCAGACTTTAGGTGAAACCTTGCAGGGCGCGCAACGTCAGTCGATAGACGGTCTTCACGCCAAGTAATGCCTGAATCAGCGTATCGCCGTATAGACACGGGCGACCACGCGTGGGTATGGCATCGGGTATTCTGGCAAGGACGGCTTCATCTATCCATATTGTTACGTTCCCCCGGTTGATCAGGCCTTCATTATAGGCCGCCCAATTCCTGACACGGTAGCGTGCCTTCGGCTCACTTTTCTTGTGTATGTCCTTGCGCATTTTCTTGGAAAAAAATTAGGCAGTTACTCTGGCATCTGACTTGATAGGGATCTGGCCCCGAGACTGTTGTGCGTAAACATCAATGGATCTCGCTCGATTTATGCAACAACGCCGCTATGCCCGGAGCGGCGTGGCGTAATGGCGCAGTTGATGCAATTGTCCGTGATGGTCGTCGAGCATGGAAGCAACACATTGGCTACCACCGGCGATCGCTTGCCGAGAATGCGATGTATCGGTTCAAGACCCTCACCGGCAACTGTCTTTGGGCGCGTCACATCGCCTCGCGGGCGACCGAGGTCGCCGTTCGCGTCGGCGTCATCAACCGTATGGCGGACCTCGCTCGTCTACAATCCGTTCGTATCGCCTGAAATTATGCCCGTCGATGCCGTTGCGTATTCACGCTCGAATTATGCAATAATGCCCACTTTGAACCACAATCGAGGGGAATGTTGCGCTTATATTCCGCCCGGTCCGCGATCGCGATAGCCACCTGCCGCGCAATCTCGCGATAACGCGCTGCCACCGCGGAATCTGGCGCGGCGGCCACGGTCGGCGTGCCGCAGTCGGCCTGCTCGCGGATTGCGATGTCCAGTGGTAGGCTGCCCAGCACCGGTACATTATAGTCGGTCGCCATGCGCGCGGCACCCCCCGCGCCAAACACGTGTTCTTCGTGCCCGCAGTTCGGGCAGACGTGGATACTCATGTTCTCGACGATGCCGAGAATTGGGATGCCAACTTTCTCGAACATCTTGAGGCCCTTCTTAGCGTCGAGCAGGGCAATGTCCTGCGGGGTGGTGATGATCACCGCGCCCGTCACCGGCACGCGCTGCGCCAGCGTGAGCTGAATGTCTCCGGTGCCCGGAGGCATGTCGACGATCAGGTAGTCCAAGTCCTGCCAGTTGGTCTGACGCAGCAATTGTTCTAGTGCCGAGGTCGCCATCGGCCCGCGCCAGACTATCGGATTGTCCTCGTCAATCAGGAAGCCGATCGAATTGGCCTGCAGGCCGTGGCCCACCAGCGGGTTCATGGACTTGTCGTCCGGCGACTCGGGACGACCGTGCACGCCGAGCATGGTCGGCAACGAAGGGCCGTAAATGTCGGCGTCGAGGATACCCACCGAGGTGCCTTCCTGGGCTAGCGCCAGAGCTAAGTTGACGGCGGTGGTGCTCTTACCCACGCCGCCCTTGCTCGAGGCTACCGCCACGATGTTCTTCACGTTCGGTAGAAGCTTCACGCCAAGCTGCACGGTATGGGCGGCGATGTCCTGGCTGACCGCCACGTGCGCGGCGCGCACGCCCGGCACCTGGTCCAGCAAGGCGATGGCCACGCGCTGGCGCACGTCCTCGTGTTGGCTGAGCGCTGGGTAACCGAGCACCACGCTGATAGAAACTGTGTCGCCGTCGATAGAAACCTCGCGAATGCCCTTGTTGTCGGCGTAGGGACGACTGGTGTTGGGGTCGACGAGTGCCGCGAGCGCAGCCTCGACAGTGACCCGTTTAATACTCATCGAAACTCCGTAGGTCGGTTGTCAAGAGTGAAGTGCAATACACCGCTGGTGCATAAAATTACTCGACGCATAGGAATTTCAAAGTGCCGGAGTGGTCCGTTTGGCACGTTATGTGCGGCGTGCGAACGGCTGAACGCTCTACGGTATTGATCCGCAATCCGTTCGTATCGCCTGAAATTATGCCCATCCATGCTATTGCGTCTCACACTCGATTTATGCAACAACGCCCATTTTCTTGGCAAAAATTAGGCAGTTACTCTGAAATCTGACTTGATAGGGGGGTGGCCGGCGACCGTTGCGCGTAAACGTCAACGGCTTTCGCTCGATTTATGCAACAACGCTCAACAACGCCGATACAATCGCGCATGGCGTCTCGAAAAACTGGGCTGTAAATTACTCCTCGAAGCCTGTCAGGCTGACCTCTTGACACACACGACCTGATCGCAAAAGCTTGTCTGCACAAGCAGATCTGCAGTGATAAGCAAACTCCATACAATGCGCTTTACCGTGAGTCACGAACCCATGTTGGCCTCAAATTTCGCTTCGAACGGTCATGCCGGGGAGAGTGCCTGATGGATTTTAGTTTCAATCCGCACCGGATCGCGAATGTTTCGGCGTGGCGCGTGCTACCCAATCGCTGGGACTTCATCGCCTTTCCGCTCATCCTCTGTGTGATCGCGATGGCGATCGTGGGCTTCCATGAAACCATGGCGCCGATCGGCACGCTCAGCACCCAGAAGATTTTGCTCGATCCTGCCAATCTGGCCGAATATGCGTTGCACACTACGCTACGCATGCTGGCGGCGATGGTCGCTTCGATGCTGTTCACGCTGGTCTACGGCACGTTGGCGGCCAAGAGCCACCGTGCCGGCATGGTGCTCGTACCGATCCTCGATATCCTGCAGTCGGTGCCGGTGCTCGGCTACATCTCGTTTACGGTGACCTTCTTCCTGGCGCTGATCCCGAGCCGCGTGGCCGGTGCCGAGCTGGCAGCGATTTTCGTGATCTTTACCAGCCAGGCCTGGAACATGACCTTCAGCTTTTACCAGTCGCTGCGCACAGTGCCGAACGACCTGGATGAGGTCTCGCGCAGTTTCCACCTGACCACCTGGCAGCGTTTCTGGAAGCTCGAGGTACCGTTCTCGATGCCGGGTCTAGTCTGGAACATGATGATGTCAATGTCGGGCGGCTGGTTTTTTGTGGTAGCCTCCGAAGCCATCACGGTGGGCAACCACACCATCATCCTGCCGGGTATCGGCACCTACCTGGCGCAGGCGATCTCGGACAAGAACATCAGCGCAATCGGCTGGGTGATCTTGGCCATGACGGTGGTGATTCTGGCCTACGACCAGCTGCTGTTCCGCCCGCTGGTGGCTTGGGCCGACAAGTTCCGCATGGAGAACACCAGCTGGGGCAATGCACCCAAATCCTGGCTGCTCGACCTAGTGCGCCGCACGCGCCTGATTCACCAGTTGCTGGTGCCGACCGGTCGGCTTTTGGCGCGCGCCGCGCGGCTACCGTTCCGGCTGCCTTCGTTCGACGCTGTGCACTTCGCGTTGCCGAGCATCGAGAAGCAAGCTTCGCGCGCGGTCGATATCGGCTGGGCAATTCTGGTGCTGCTCGGTACCGCCTACGTGGTCTGGCGCGTGGTCAGCTTCGTGGCCACTGGCGTGACGCTGACCGAGGTCGGCCAAGTGTTCCTGCTTGGCCTGGCCACGCTGCTGCGCGTTCTGGTGTTGATCGCGCTTGCCTCGCTGGTGTGGGTACCGATCGGCGTGTGGATCGGCCTACGCCCGGTTCTGGCCGAGAAGGCCCAACCGATCGCGCAGTTTCTCGCCGCATTCCCGGCTAACCTACTATTCCCGGTGTTCGTGATCGTGATCGCGCGCTTTCACCTGAACCCAGACATTTGGCTGTCGCCGCTGATCATGCTCGGCACCCAATGGTATATCCTATTCAACGTGATCGCCGGGGCGACCACCTATCCCAACGACTATCGCGAGGCCGTCACCAACTTCCGCATCCGCGGCTGGCAATGGTGGTGCCAGGCGATCTTGCCTGGCATCTTCCCCTACTACGTCACTGGCGCAATCACCGCCTCTGGCGGTGCCTGGAACGCTAGCATCGTCTCTGAGCTAGTGCAGTGGGGCGACACCAAGATCCGGGCGCACGGCCTTGGTGCCTATATCTCCGAGATGACCTCCGCCGGCGACTATCCGAAGATCATCATGGGCATCACGGTCATGTCGTTGTTCGTGACCTTGTTCAACCGTTTGTTGTGGCGCCCGCTGTACGCCTATGCCGAAGCGCAGCTGCGGCTTGACTAAGAAATTATCCATAAATTATGTTGACCTCTGCAGGTAGTTTATGGAAGGTGATGATGGCTGCGGGGCGTTGTTGCATAAATCGAGTGTGAGGATGCAATAGCATCGACGGGATAATTTCAGGCGATACGAACGGATTGCGGACGAGCGAGGTCCACCATACCGGTTGATGACGCCGACGCGAATGGAGACCTCGGTCGCCTGCGCCTCGATGTGACGCGCCAAGAGACAGTTTCCGGTGAGGGTCTTGAACCGATACATCGCATTCTCGGCAAGCGATCGCCGGTGGTAGCCACTGTCTTGCTTCCATTCTCGACGACCGTCACGGGCAATTGCATCAACCGCGCCATTACGACGCCACGCCGCACCGGGCATATCCGCTGGCCAATGAACGGCACCCTCGCGTGGCGGAATCGAAGGAATAGCACTGCGTGCAGCAATGGCCGCATGGCATGGCTTTGTGTCGTAGGCACCATCACCGCCGATGACATCGATTTGTTCTTCGCGTGGAATCTGGTCGAGCAACATGACCAGAGCGTCACCGTCAGCCACATGCTGATTCGTCATTGGCGCGGCATGCACTTGACCCGTAGTCGCGTTGAGCGCGAGATGGACTTTACGCCACGTGCGCCGCTTCGAGTAGCCGTGCTGGCGCACACCTTCCATGCACCTTCTCCATAGACCTTCAGACCGGTGCTGTCGACAACCAGATGGATCGGTTCATTGTCACGAAGGATCGGCAGTTCGACATCAAGCGTTTTTGCCCGGCGACAGAGCGTGGTGTAATTCGGCACCGGCAAGCTCGGGAAGGCCCCAGATCGCGCAGACTGTGGGTGAAACCTTGCAGGGCGCGCAACGTCAGACGATAGACGGTCTGCACGCCAAGTAATGCCTGAATCAGCGTATCGCCGTATAGACACGGGCGACCACGTGTGGGTATGGCATCGGGTATTCTGGCAAGGGCGGCTTCATCTATCTATATTGTTACGTTCCCCCGGTTGATCAGGCCTTCATTATAAAGCAGCCCAATTCCTGACACGGTAGCGTGCCTTCGGCTCACCTTTCTTGTGTATGTTCTTGCGCATTTTCTTGGCAAAAATTAGGCAGTTACTCTGGAATCTAGGCAGTTACTCTGGAATCTGACTTGATAGGAGGCTGGCCCCGCGACCGTTGCGCGTAAACGCGTCAACGGATCTCGCTCGATTTATGCAACAACGCCCCATGCGCTGCCATCAGGCGACGCGTGTTTTCAGCACTTCCACCGCCGGAAGCGTCTTCCCTTCCAGAAACTCGAGGAAGGCGCCGCCACCCGTCGAGATGTAGCTGACCTTGTCGTGGATGCCGTACTTGGCGATGGCCGCCAGGGTGTCGCCGCCGCCCGCGATCGAGAACGCGGAGGAGTGGGCAATCGCTTCGGCGAGCCTCTTGGTGCCGTTGCCGAACTGGTCGAACTCGAACACGCCCATTGGGCCGTTCCAAACTACGGTGCTCGCCTTCTCGAGCTGGCCGGCCAGCTCGAGCGCTGTGTCCGGGCCGATGTCGAGGATCAGGTCATCTGCCTCGATCTCGCTGACCTTTTTGACGATGGCCTGCGCGGTCGGTGATAATTCTTTGGCCGTCACCACGTCCGAGGGGATCGGCACCGAGACGCCGCGCTCGCGTGCCGCATCGATGATGGCCTTGACCTCGCCCACCAGGGCCGGCTCGGCCAGTGACTTGCCGATCGCTAGGCCCGTGACCAGCATGAAGGTGTTGGCGATGCCGCCACCGACGATCAGCTGGTCAACTTTCTTGGCCAGCGATTTCAGGATGGTCAGCTTGGTCGACACCTTGGAACCGGCCACGATCGCCACCAGCGGGCGCTTCGGGTTGCTCAGCTCCTTGCCCAGCGCGTCGAGCTCGGCGGCCATTAGGGGTCCGGCGCAGGCGATGCTGGCATACTTGGCGATACCGTGGGTGGTGGCTTCCGCTCGGTGCGCTGTACCGAACGCGTCGTTGACGTAAATGTCGCAGAGTGCAGCCATCTTCTGTGCCAGTGCATCGTCGTCCTTCTTCTCGCCCTTGTTGACGCGGCAGTTCTCGAGCAGCACCACCTCGCCCGGCGCAACTTTCACGCCGTTCTCGACCCAGTTCATCACGAGTGGCACCTCGCGACCGAGCAGCTCGCCCAGGCGCTCGGCAACCGGTGCCAGCGAATCCTCGGGCTTGAATTCAGCTTCGGTCGGTCGGCCCAGGTGCGAGGTGACCATCACCGCAGCGCCGGCGTCGAGCGCGGCCCGGATCGCCGGTACTGAAGCGTGTACACGCGTGTCCTCGGTAATGTTGCCATGGTCGTCCTGGGGCACGTTCAGATCAGCGCGGATGAAGACGCGCTGGCAGGAGACCTTGCCCTCAGCGATCAGATCGGTAAAACGCTTAATTTGGCTCATGGGACAATTGAAGGTTGATGAGAAAAGCGTTGTTGCAAAATCGAACACTGGCTGCCGATGCCGATGACAGGCACCTTGACGACTGGGCTGGGCCGTGCGATATGTTTGAGATTTTCGGAAGGACTCATTCTAGCTGATCCATCCTGTGGCCTGTCCCGCTCTACGCGGCGTTGTTGCATAAATCGAGTGTGAGGATGCAATAGCGTCGACGGGCATAATTTTAGGCCATACGAACGGATTGCGGACGAGCGAGGTCCGCCATACGGTTGATGACGCCGACGCGAATGGAGACCTCGGTCGCCTGCGAGGCGATGTGACGCGCCCAGAGACAGTTGCCGGTGAGGGTCTTGAACCGATAGATCGCATTCTCGGCAAGCGATCGTCGGTGGTAGCCACTGTCTTGCTTCCATTCTCGACGACCGTCACGGGCAATTGCATCAACCGCGCCATTACGCCACGCCGCACCGGGCATATCCGCTGGCCAATGAGCGGCACCCTCGCGTGGCGGAATCGAAGGAATAGCACTGCGTGCAGCCATGGCCGCATGGCATGGCTTGGTGTCGTAGGCACCGTCACCGCCGATGACATCGATTTGTTCTTCGCGTGGAATCTGGTCGAGCAACTTGGCCAGAGCGTCACCGTCAGCCACATTCTGATGCGTCATTAGCGCGGCATGCACTTGACCCGTATTCGCGTTGAGCGCGAGATGGACTTTACGCCACGTGCGCCGCTTCGAGTAGCCGTGCTGGCGCACCTTCCATTCACCTTCTCCATAGACCTTCAGACCGGTGCTGTCGACAACCAGATGGATCGGTTCATTGTCACGAAGGATCGGCAGTTCGACACCAAGCGTTTTTGCCCGGCGACAGAGCGTGGTGTAATTCGGCACCGGCAAGCTCGGGAAGGCCAAATCGCGCAGACTTTGGGTGAAACCTTGCAGGGCGCGCAAGGTCCGTCCATAGACGGTCTTCACGCCAAGTCATGCCTGAATCAGCGTATCGCCGTATAGACACGGGCGACCACGTGTGGGTATGGCATCGGGTATTCTGGCAAGGACGGCTTCATCTATCCATATTGTTACGTTCCCCCGGTTGATCAGGCCTTCATTATAGGCCGCCCAATTCCTGACACGGTAGCGTGCCTTCGGCTCACCTTTCTTGTGTATGTCCTTCGCATTTTCTTGTCAAAAATTAAACAGTTATTCTGGAATCTGACTTGATAGGGGGGCCCGCGACCGTTGCGCGTAAACGTCACCGGATCTCGCTCGATTTATGCAACAACGCCCTTCGCGTATGCAAGAAAGGCACTAGTGGCTACCCCGCCGGCGATCGCTTGCTGAGCATGCAAAAACGCCCATGCAATGTATCGGTTCAAGACGCGCACCGGCAACTATCCCTGGGCGCGTCACATCGACTCGAAGGAGAGATCGAGGTCGCCGTTCGCGTCGGCCTAATCAACCGCATGGCGGACCTCGTTCGTCCGCAATCTGTTCGTATTGCCTGAAATTATGCCCGTCGATGGACGTTGTTGCATAAATCGAGCGAGATCCGTTGACGTTTACGCGCAACGGTCGCTGGGCCAGCCTCCTATCAAGTCAGATTCCAGAGTAACTGCCTAATTTTTGCCAAGAAAATGCGCAAGGACATACACAAGAAAGGTGAGCCGAAGGCACGCTACCGTGTCAGGCATTTGGCGGTCTATAATGAAGGCCTGATCAACCGGGGGAACGGAACATAACAATATGGATAGATGAAGCCGTCCTTGCCAGAATACCCGATGCCATACCCACACGTGGTCGCCCGTGTCTATACGGCGATACGCTGATTCGGGAATTACTTGGCGTGAAGACCGTCTATCGACTGACGTTGCGCGCGCTGCAAGGTTTCACCCAAAGTCTGCGCGATCTAGCCTTCCCGAGCTTGCCGGTGCCGAATTACACCACGCTCTGTCGCCGGGCAAAAACGCTTGATGTCGAACTGCCGATCCTTCGTGACAATGAACCGATCCATCTGGTTGTCGACAGCACCGGTCTGAAGGTCTATGAAGAAGGTGAATGGAAGGTGCGCCAGCACGGCTACTCGAAGCGGCTCACGTGGCGTAAAGTCCATCTCGCGCTCAACGCGAATACAGGTCAAGTGCATGCTGCGCTAATGACGAATCAGAATGTGGCTGACGGTGACGCTCTGGCCAAGTTGCTCGACCAGATTCCACGCGAAGAACAAATCGATGTCATCGGCGGTGACGGTGCCTACGACACCAAGCCATGCCATGCGGCCATTGCTGCACGCAGTGCTATTCCTTCGATTCCGCCACGCGAGGGTGCCGCTCATTGGCCAGCGGATATGCCCGGTGCGGCGTGGCGTAATGGCGCGGTTGATGCAATTGCCCGTGACGGTCGTCGAGAATGGAAGCAACACAGTGGCTACCACCGGCGATCGCTTGCCGAGAATGCGATGTATCGGTTCAAGACCCTCACCGGCCACTGTCTCTGGGCGCGTCACATCGCCGCGCAAGCGACCGAGGTCTCCGTTCGCGTCGGCGTCATCAACCGCATGGCGGACCTCGCTCGTCCGCAATCCGTTCGTATCGCCTGAATTATGCCCGTCCGATGCCATTGCGTCCTCGCGCTCGATTTATGCAACAACGCCCCGTCGATGCTGTTGCGTCCTCGTGCTCGAGGTATGCAAAAACGCCGGCGCATGCGAACAAAATAGTCCAGGATTATCTGGACGATCTTGGCGTATGGCAGGACGTATGACAGGGATTACGTGAGCGTAAAACCAGTTGGACCGGTGAGCGGCACGTAGTAGATAGATCTATTTTTATAGGATGACACGTCGAAAGGTTGCGCTGGCAATCGTATGTGATGACAAGAAAAGGTCGGATCTGGACTCGCTAAACTTGAATCGTCTGTCGAACTTCGAGCGTGTCGGAGAAAGGAGGCGTGAGTCACGCAAATTTTCTAATTTCAAAATAACGAATTGCGGATTAATAAAACCAGCTATAAAGCTGCAACCCAGCCCGTCCATAGTCGGAATAGACGAAACACCTTCGCAAACGGGAGGCATTCATATAAACACGATGACCCGTATGGTTCAATGTGCGAAGCTCGGCAAAGAAGCCGAAGGCCTCGATTTTCCGCCGCTGCCGGGCGAACTTGGCAAACGCATCTACGAAAGCGTCTCGAAGGAAGCCTGGAAGGGCTGGCTAAAGCAGCAGACGATGTTGATCAATGAGAACCGCCTGAACATGGCCGACTCACGCGCTCGGCAGTACCTGGTCAAGCAGACCGAGAAGTATTTCTTCGGCCCCGGTGCCGACCAGGCCGCCGGCTTCGTGCCACCGACCGAGAACTGATCGCTCGCGTTCCTCTCTGCTTCGTCCGCGTGGTATATGGATGCCACGCAGACGGCTTGCCCTCCTCTCTCTTCCGCTTTACCTCCCTCGTGGCGTTGTTGCATAAACCGAGCCCGAGGACGCAATGGCATGGACGAGCATAATTTCAGGCGATACGAACGGATTGCGGACGAGCGAGGTCCGCCATACGGTTGATGACGCCGACGCGAATGGAGACCTCGGTCGCCTGCGCCTCGATGTGACGCGACCAGAGACAGTTGCCGGTGAGGGTCTTGAACCGATACATCGCATTCTCGGCAAGCGATCGCCGGTGGTGGCCACTGTCTTGCTTCCATTCTCGACGACCGTCACGGGCAATTGCATCAACCGCGCCATTACGCCACGCTGCACCGGGCATATTCGCTGGCCAATGAACGGCACCCTCGCGTGGCGGAATCGAAAGAATAGCACTGCGTGCAGCAATGGCCGCATGGCATGGCTTTGTGTTGTAGGCACCATCACCGCCGATGACATCGATTTGTTCTTAGCGTGGAATCTGGTCGAGTAACTTGGACAGAGCGTCACCGTCAGGCACATTCTGATTCGTCATTAGCGCGGCATGCACTTGACCCGTATTCGCGTTGAGCGCGAGATAGACTTTACGCCACGTGCGCCGCTTCGAGTAGCCGTGCTGGCGCACCTTCCATTCACCTTCTCCATAGACCTTCAGATCGGTTTTGTCGACAACCAGATGGATCGGTTCATTGTCACGAAGGATCGGCAGTTCGACATCAAGCGTTTTTACCCGGCGACAGAGCGTGGTGTAATTCGGCACCGGCAAGTTCGGGAAGGCCAGATCGCGCAGACTTTGGGTGAAACCTTGCAAGACGCGCAACGTCAGTCGATAGACGGTTTTCACGCCAAGTAATGCCTGACTCAGCGTATCGCCGTATAGACACGGGCGACCACGTGTGGGTATGGCATCGGGTATTCTGGCAAGGACGGCTTCATCTATCCATATTGTTACGTTCCCCCGGTTGATCAGGCCTTCATTATAGGCCGCCCAATTCCTGACACGGTCAGCGTGCCTTCGGCTCACCTTTCTTGTGTATGTCCTTGCGCATTTTCTTGGTAAAAATTAGGCAGTTACTCTGGAATCTGACTTGATAGGAGGCTGGCCCCGCGACCGTTGCGCGTAAACGTCACCGGATTTCGCTCGATTTATGCAATAACGCCATTTCAAGATCTCGAATTGCGGATTAATAACCAACGGTGTGTTACACCTCACTCTCAGTGCTGGCCGAGCACAGCATGCCGCGCAGGTCGTCAAAGACCTGCTCCGGGTTCAGCTCGCGTAGGCAATTTAGGTGGCCGAGCGGGCATGCGCGCTGGAAGCAGGGGCTACATTCGAGCAGCAGAAATTGTACCTTTGCCAAATTTGAGAGCGGCGGAGTGTGGCGAGGATCGGTCGAGCCATACAGTGCGACTAGAGGGCGGTTCAGCGCGGCGGCCACGTGCATTAGGCCCGAATCGTTAGTAACTACCGCGTTGGCACGCGCAATCAGCGCGCAGGCTTCGGATAGCGAGGTCTGCCCGCATAGGTTGCGTACGCCAGGTGCCTGGTCGGCCATCGTCTGCGCGGTCGACGCATCCTTCGGCGAGCCAAGCGCGATCATCTGCATATAAGGGAAGGATCGACCAATGATGCATGCCAGTGCCGCGAAATGCTCTGGCGGCCAACGCTTAGCCGGACCATACTCGGCGCCCGGGCAGAACACGATCAGCGGCTTGTGCATGTCCAGGTCGAAGCGCGTCGAGACGCGCACTGTATCGTTGAGGTCGGCCTCTAGTCGTGGCATCGGCAGCGACTGGAGCGCCTCGTCGCGCTTCGTGCCCGGTGCGTAGGCGAGTGCGGCATAGAATGGCACCATTGGTGGGCGCGAATCGTGTGTCTTAGGTGGGTTCATATGGCGCACGTTGAGCAGCGCGTAGCGCGACTCACCGGTGTAGCCGATGCGCAATGGGATCCCAGCCAGCCAGGGGATCAGGGCTGATTTCAGCGAGTTCGGCAGCACGTAGGCGGCGTCATAGCCAACCTCACGTAGGTCGCTGGCGAATTTCCAGCGGTGCAGCATCTGCAGCTTGCCGTGGGCCAGGTCGGTAGCATCTACCTCTTGCACCTCGCCGATCTCTGGCATGCGCTCGAGCACGGGCGCGACCCAGCTCGGCGCGACCGCGTCGATCACGATCTGAGGATGTAGTTTTTTCAGGAGCGCGAAAAGCGGCTGTGCCATCAATGCATCACCGATCCAGTTCGGTGCGATTACCAATACGCGACGCATCAGGTTGATATCTAGTGTCTTATTGCTTCGAAATTCGTAATCTTCAAATTGGAAAAGCGAGACATGAGCGACGATTTTCAAATTTCAAAATCACGAATTTTGAATTAATAACCAGGCAGGCGTTGTTGCATAAATCGAGCCAGATCCGTTGACGTTTACGCGCAACGCTTGCGGGGCCAGCCTCCTATCAAGTCAAGTTCCAGAGTAACTGCCTAATTTTTTCCAAGAAAATGCGCAAGGACATACACAAGAAAGGTGAGCCGAAGGCACGCTACCGTTTCAGGAATTGGGCGGCCTATAATGAAGGCCTGATCAACCGGGGGAACGTAACAATGTGGATAGATGAAGCCGTCCTTGCCAGAATACCCGATGGCATACCCACACGTGGTCGCCCGTGTCTATACGGCGATACGCCTGATTCAGGCATTACTTGGTGTAAAGATCGTCTATCGACTGACGTTGCGCGCTCTGCAAGGTTTCACCCAAAGTCTGCGCGATCTGGCCTTCCAGAGCTTGCCGGTGCCGAATTACACCACGCTCTGTCGCCGGGCCAAAACGCTTGATGTCGAACTGCCGATCCTTCGTGACAATGAACCGATCCATCTGGTTGTCGACAGCACCGGTCTGAAGGTCTATGGAGAAGGTGAATGGAAGGTGCGCCAGCACGGCTACTCGAAGCGGCGCACGTGGCGTAAAGTCCATCTCGCGCTCAACGCGAATACAGGTCAAGTGCATGCCGCGCTAATGACGAATCAGAATGTGGCTGACGGTGACGCTCTGGCCAAGTTGCTCGACCAGATTCCACGCGAAGAACAAATCGATGTCATCGGCGGTGACGGTGCCTACGACACCAAGCCATGCCATGCGGCCATTACTGCACGCAGTGCTATTCCTTCGATTCCGCCACTCGAGGGTGCCGCTCATTGGCCAGCGGATATGCCCCCGGCGCGGCGTGGCGTAATGGCGCGGTTGATGCAATTGCCCGTGACGGTCGTCGAGAATGGAAGCGGCGTTGTTGCATAAATCGAACGTGAGGACGCCATGGCATCGGACGGGCATAATTCAGGCGATACGAACGGATTGCGGACGAGCGAGGTCCGCCATGCGGTTGATGACGCCGACGCGAACGGCGACCTCAGTCGCCTGCGCGGCGATGTGACGCGCCCGATGTGACGCGCTCAGAGACAGTGGCCGGTGAGGGTCTTGAACCGATATATCGCATTCTCGGCAAGCAATCGCCGGTGGTAGCCACTGTGTTGCTTCCATTCTCGACGACCGTCACGGGCAATTGCATCAACCGCGTCATTACGCCACGCCGCACTGGGCATATCCGCTGGCCAATGAGCGGCACCCTCGAGTGGCGGAATCGAAGGAATAGCACTGCGTGCAGTAATGGCCGCATGGCATGGCTTGGTGTCGTAGGCACCGTCACCGCCGATGACATCGATTTGTTCTTCGCGTGGAATCTGGTCGAGCAACTTGGCCAGAGCGTCACCGTCAGCCACATTCTGATTCGTCATTAGCGCGGCATGCACTTGACCTGTATTCGCGTTGAGCGCGAGATGGACTTTACGCCACGTGCGCCGCTTCGAGTAGCCGTGCTGGCGCACCTTCCATTCACCTTCTCCATAGACCTTCAGACCGGTGCTGTCGACAACCAGATGGATCGGTTCATTGTCACGAAGGATCGGCAGTTCGACATCAAGCGTTTTGGCCCGGCGACAGAGCGTGGTGTAATTCGGCACCGGCAAGCTCGGGAAGGCCAAATCGCGCAGACTTTGGGTGAAACCTTGCAGGGCGCGCAAGGTCAGTCGATAGACGGTCTTCACGCCAAGTAATGCCTGAATCAGCGTATCGCCGTATAGACACGGGCGACCACGTGTGGGTATGGCATCGGGTATTCTGGCAAGGACGGCTTCATCTATCCACATTGTTACGTTCCCCCGGTTGATCAGGCCTTCATTATAGGCCGCCCAATTCCTGAAACGGTAGCGTGCCTTCGGCTCACCTTTCTTGTGTATGTCCTTGCGCATTTTCTTGGCAAAAATTAGGCAGTTACTCTGGAATCTGACTTGATAGGAGGCTGGCCCAGCGACCGTTGCGCGTAAACGTCAATGGATCTCGCTCGATTTATGCAACAACGCCACCAGGCGCACAGCACGGATAGAATACTGTCGCGCGTGCATTGCGGTGCTGATCCGCTTGCTGGTCATGGGCCGCGCCGACCGCTCAGTGGCCATGGACGACTTCGCCGTCGCGCAGCTTGTAGAGCGTTCCGCAATAGGGGCAGCGTGCCGCGCCGTGGGTGATGTCAATGAACACGCGCGGATGCGTGTTCCAGTGCGTCATTGCCGAGTTCGGGCAATAGGCAGGTAGATCCTTGGCTAACAGTTCGACGAGCAGTCGTTCCTTGATTTCACTCATAGGGCAGTCTCTTGTGACAACGAGAGGCGGAGCTCGGCGCGTATTTCGCCGTTGCCTGAAACGATGGCAAAAAACCAGCTGTGCAGTGCAGCGTTGTTGGGCGTTGTTGCCATTGTGTCTTTACGCTCGATTTATGCAACAACGCCGGTGCGTTGCACTTTACTCTTGCAACCGCCAGGAGTCGACGTCCTGGGACTGGGGTCCGAGCTGCGCACTCGTCCGACCGAACCGACGTTCACGATCGGTGTACGACGCCAGCGCCTCGGCGAGCGCGGCGGCGTCGAAATCGGGCCAGAACTTGCCGGTGAAATAGAATTCGGTATAGGCGAGCTGCCAGAGCAAGAAGTTGCTGACACGCCGCTCGCCGCCGGTGCGGATAAACAAATCTGGCTCGGGTGCGTAGGCCATCGCTAGGTGCTGCGCGAAGGCGGTTTCGTTGACTTCGAGCTCGCGGCCTTCGCGTACAGCCTCCGCGATCAGTTTCTGGGCGGCCTGCAGGATATCCCAGCGACCGCCGTAGTTCGCGGCGATGGTTAGCGTGAGACGCGTGTTGCGGGCAGTCTTGGTTTCTGCGCGGCGGATCAACTCGCAGATGCGAGACTCGAAGCGGTCGAGATCGCCGACCACGCGCAGGCGGATACCGTTAGCATGCAGCTTACCTACCTCGCGCTCGAGCGCGGTGATGAACAGCCGCATCAGAAACGATACCTCATCGTTCGGCCTGCGCCAGTTTTCAGAGCTGAAGGCGAACAGCGTCAGATATTCGACGCCGGCTCGCGCACACCCTTCCACCGCGGAGCGCACTGCGTCGACGCCGCAGGTATGTCCCGCGACGCGCGGCAGGTGACGCTCGGTGGCCCAACGGCCGTTTCCGTCCATAATGATCGCGATATGACGTGGCACGGAGTCGACGTCAGGCACGCGAACGGTAGAGCTCGTATAAGTCATGGCCGCTGAGACAGTAACCAAGTAGAAAAGTGCGAGGCGCGCATCGCGGGTCAGACCGTCATGATTTCAGCTTCCTTGGTCTGTACGAGCTTGTCGATCTCGGCGACATGTTTATCCGTCAGCTTCTGGACTTCGTCGCTGGCGCGGCGCTCATCGTCTTCCGAAATGTCTTTATTCTTGACGAGCTTCTTGAGCTGCTCGTTGGCGTCACGGCGCAGGTTGCGCACGACCACTTTGGCTGTCTCGGCCTCGCTCTTGACCACCTTGGTCAGCTCGAGGCGGCGCTCTTCAGTCAACGCAGGCATCGAAACTCGGATGATGTCACCCGAGGTCGACGGGTTCAAGCACAGGTCCGATTCGCGGATGGCCTTCTCGACTTTCACCACCATCAGCTTTTCCCAGGGCTGCACGCCAATCGTGCGCGTGTTAATCAGGGTTAGGTTGGCGACCTGCGAGATCGGCACTATTGAGCCGAAGTAGTCGACCTGCACGTGATCGAGCAAGCGCGTATGCGCACGACCGGTGCGGATCTTTGCCAGATCGTTCTTGAACGCTTCGATCGAGCGTTGCATCTTCTGCTCGACGCTCTTTTTCACTGCAGCATGACTCATTTCAATCTCCGAAATTTCATACCTTTAAAACGACATAGGCCGGCATCCCACCGGCGGCGTCATGCCAAGCCTGTATCGGCCTAAGTTTACACGTGGACAAGCGTACCCTCATCCTTGCCCTGCACGATACGCTTGAGCGCACCGGGCTTGTTGATCGAGAACACCCGGATCGGTAGCTTCTGGTCGCGGCACAGCGCAAAAGCGGTAGCATCCATTACCTGCAGATTGAGGCCGATCGCCTCGTCGAAGCTGATCGAGGTATAGCGCGTGGCCGACGGATCCCTTTTCGGGTCGGCGGTATAGACGCCGTCCACCTTGGTAGCCTTTAGCACCATTTCCGCGCCCACTTCCGAGCCGCGCAGCGCAGCGGCCGTGTCGGTCGTGAAGAATGGGTTGCCAGTACCGGCCGCGAAGATCACCACACGGCCTTCTTCCAGCTGGCGGATCGCGCGGGGCCGGATGTATGGCTCCACCACCTGGTCCATACGCAGCGCCGACTGCACGCGTGCCTCGATACCAGCGTGGCGCATCGCGTCTTGCAGTGCCAGCGCGTTCATCATCGTCGCCAGCATCCCCATGTAATCGGCCGTGGCACGGTCCATGCCGGCCGCGCCGCCCGCCATACCGCGGAAAATGTTGCCGCCGCCGATCACGACGGCCAGCTGCGTGCCGAGGCGCACTACCTCGGCGATATCCGCCACCATCCGCTCAATCGTCGCACGATTGATGCCGAAGGCATCGTCGCCCATCAGCGCTTCACCGGAAAGTTTAAGGAGGACGCGTTTATAGGCATAGGGCATAAGGGCTTCCAAGCGACGAGAGGATTACAAGCACGAACTGTTGCGGCAGCTCCGGTTTCCTAGGATCTATTGATCTCTTTGGGTGGATTCTCTGTCTTTTTGGACACTCATTTTTGCATTTGACTTTCGGGAGTTGATACCGCGCCCATTGGAGCGAAGAACTTTATCGAAATGTGATTACATTTTGTCTTTTGCACGAGTGGGCCAAGATGATCAGAACGTTACTGAGCAATGAGGTTTAGGCACGAATCGCCGTTACCGGGCAAGTAGGGCAATCCAAGTCGCACGAGGTGCGACAATCGTTGGTTTTTTGAAGTCGTTCTCTGAATTGGCCGGACCGATTGCCTATGATGCGATGTTCCGAAGGAATGCAGCCAATGGCATACGGTGATATGCGCTTCCCCCAGTGGGGTTGCAAAGGTGTATGGGAACGGGTTGGCGCACGCGGTATGCGACGAAACGCAAATCAAATGCGTGCTGATCAACTCGACCATCGTTTAAGTGCACCAGCATTCGACCGGAACTCGAAAAAAACGGCCCACAAGCGTTCGGGCGTTCGCGCAGTGGACTGACAACTAAGCTGCATATGGCTGTCGATGAAACTGGTTAACCTCTGAGAATAATTGCCAACGCAGGAGAGATCTAGCGCACTTCCTGTGCGCACGAATTGGCGTTGTTGTATAAATCGAGCGTGAGGACGCAATGGCATCGACGTGCATAATTTCAGGCGATACGAACAGATTGCGTACGAGCGAGGTCCGCTGTTCGCCTTGGAGTCGATGTGACGCGCCCAGAGACAGTCGACGGTGAGCGTCTTGAACCGATACATCGCATTCTTGGCAAGCAATCGCCGGTGGTAGCCACTGTCTTTCTTCCATTCTCGACGACCGTCACGGGCAATTGCATCAACCACACCGTTACACCACGCCGCACCGGGCGTATCCGCTAGCAAATGAGAGCGGCACCCTCGCGTGGCGGAATCGAAGGAACAGCACTGCGTGCAGCAATAGCCGCATTGCATGGCTTGGTATCGTAGGCACCGTCGTCGTCGATGACATCGATTTGTTTGTTGTGTGGAATCTGGCCGAACAACTTGGCCAGAGCGTCACCATCAGCTACATTCTGATGAGTCATTATTGATCCGAAATTCGTTATCTTGAAATTAGAAAAGCGTCCCTGATGCCTCGTTTTTCCATACCTCGCATATAAGGGACAATTTTTTCAATTTTAAGATAACGAATTTCGGATCAATAGCGCGGCATGCATTTGAGCCGTATTTGCGTTGAGCGCGAGATGGACTTTACGCCACGTGCGCCGCTTCGAGTAGCCGTGCTGGCGCACTTTCCATTTACCTTCGCCATAGACCTTCAGGCCGGTGCTGTCGACTACCAGATAGATTTGCTTCGTTGTCGCGAAGGATCGGTAGTTCGACATCAAGCCTTTTTGCCCGGCGACAGAGCGTGGTGTAATTCGGCACCGGAAAGCTCGGGAAAGACAGATCGCGCAGATTTTTGGTAAAACTTTGCAGGACGCGCAACGTCAGTCAATAGACAGTCTTCACGCAAAGTAATGCCTGAATAAGCGTATCGCCTTATATAGACGCTGGCGTCCACGCGTGGATATGGCCGTCGGGTATTCTGGAAAGGACGGCTTCATCTATCCATATCGTCACGTTCTCTCGGTTAACCAGGCCTGCATTATAGGCCGCCAAATTCATGAAACGGTAGCGTGCCTTCGGTTCACCTGTCTTGTGTATATCTTTTAGCATTTTCTTGGAAAAATTAGGCAGTGACTCTGAAATCTGACTGGATATTGATCCGCAATTCGTAATCTTAAAATTGGAAAATCGTCCCTCATGTGATTGGCATGGAAAAACGAGACATGAGGGATAAATTTTCAATTTTAAGATTACGAATTGCGGATCAACATGCAACAACGCGGCTCGGTGACGCCGGGTCCTGGTCAAAGTAGAGGCACGTTCTGGACAAGTGTAAGCCCAGAAACTCGGGGCCGGTATTCCTGCGGACCTCACTGCTGACGGGTGGTGTGCGACACTTATAAAGCTCTGGCGATATCGGCCCTGTTTAGCCGCTCGTTCATACGTTTCTCGATGTAAAGCCGTTCGTTGGCACTCAAGTTTTTTCTTCATGTAATCGTCTTTCCAGTGGCCTGACCGGGAGATTATCTGGCCTGGTCGGTGGCGTGATTTTGTTATGTTTTACTTTGGAATGAGCTTTTCATTTTTCCCTGAAGAACATTGATTCTACTTGTCATTAGCGCTACGCTTACACTTTTAGTGGTCGCCAACTTAACGAAGTGCCTTGCCCCAAGAGGCTTGGTATCAAACTCCGAAAGTCGCATACAAAAGTGAGGGTCACAAAAGATAGAGAATCCACCCGAAGAGTTCGAAAGAACGGCGTCATATTCCGTAACCTCGAGCATATCCTGCTGAAGATGCTGAGCGGCTATTATTGATCCACAATTCTTGATCTTGAAATTAGAAAATCACCCCTCATGTGAGGGGCATGGAAAAATGAGACATGAGGGATAAATTTCAAGATCACAAATTTTTTGTTAAGAATTTGAGCTTGATCAACCGTGGAAACGTGACGATATGAATGAGGCTTCATTGCCAAAATGGCCGATTGCTATACTCACGCGTAGTCGCCTGGGTCTGTACGGGGCGATACGCTGATTTAGGCATTACTTGGCGTGAAGAGACCGTCTATCGAGTGACGCTGCGCGCCCTGCAAGGTTTCCTCCCAAAGTCTCTGCGATCTGACTTTCCTGAGCTTGTCGGTGTCGAATTATGCCACCCGCTGTCGACAGGAAAAACGCTTGATGTCGAACTGCCGATCCTTCGTGACAATGAACCGATCCATCTGGTTGTCGACAGTACCGGTCTGAAGGTCTATGGAGAAGGTGAATGGAAGGCGCGCCAGCACGGCTACTCGAAGCGGCGCACGTGGCGTAAAGTCCATCTCGCGCTCAACGCGAATACGGGTCAAGTGCATGCCGCGCTAATGACACATCAGAATGTGGCTGACGGTGACGCTTTGGCCAAGTTGCTCGACAAGATTCCACGCGAAGCACAAATCGATGTCATCGGCGGTGACGGTGCCTACGACACCAAGCTATGCCATGCGGCCATTGCTGCACGCAGTGCTATTCCTTCGATTCCGCCACGCGAGGGTGCCGTTCATTGGCCAGCGGATATGCCCGGTGCGGCGTGGCGTAATGGCGCGGTTGATGCAATTGCCCGTGACGGTCGTCGAGCATGGAAGCAAGACAGTGGCTACCACCGGCGATCGCTTGCCGAGAATGCGATGTATCGGTTCAAGACCCTCACCGGTAACTGTCTCTGGCGCGTCACATCGACGCGCAGGCGACCGAGGTCTCCGTTCGCGTCGGCGTCATCAACCGTATGGCGAAACTCGCTCGTCCGCAATCCGTTCGTATCGCCTGAAATTATGCCCGTCGATGCTATTGCGTCCTCACACTCGATTTATGCAACAACGCCTAATCAACCGCATAGCGGTTCTCGCTCGTGTGTTGGAAGATCTGCAGGTGTGCTGAGCAGCATTGTTGAATGATTTCGAGATGATTGGCATGAGCGACACCACCTACGCGCACGATCCGTCAGCTGCGGCGGACCAGTTTGCAGTTGGTGACGGAAAGCCGTTCCAACGTATGATGCGGCTGCGCGCGGTCGACTAGGGCGATGCCGCGACGAAGGCGACACCCTTTCGGCCGCCGGACTAATTTGCCTGGAGCTTTCATCAACCGAGGAGCCTATGAGTCTTTTCGCGACCGTGCAACCCAATCTCGTGCAGTCGATCCGTGCTTTCCGCGTGCAGGATCTCGCGGACGAAGCAGCCCGGCTCGGCCAGCATTTCCTTTTCGCGTATTGCGGTACCGCGCAGTCGAAGCAGGAAGTGCTGGAAACGATCGCGACCTCGTTCCTGTTCCCGAAGCATTTCGGCAAAAACTACGACGCGTTGTATGAAAGTCTGACCGACCTAGTCCACAAGGCCGGCGCGCAGCCAGGCTTCGTGATCGTGCTGGAGGCGCTACCGATCGCGCAGAAGTTCGACAAGGAAGGCCGCGAGACCCTGCTCGACGTGTTCCGCGAGGCCGCCGAGTTCTGGGCTGAGCGAAAGATCGCGTTTCGCGTGTTCTACTCATTCGCCTGAGTGGACGAATCGAGTTTGCCGAGCACAGCGGCCAGGATCGAGGTCCCAGTGTCGCCAGAAAGTCTGCCGAGCGCGGGCTTTTTGCATCCGCAGATCGCCTCAGGCATGCTCTGGTGTATCGCCATCTCCTTTTCCTGGGGGGAGCCGGTTTCAAGAGTGAAGTGCCCGCATAGGAGGTTCAAATGGCGTTTTTGCATAAATCTAGCGAGAGCTAGTGTGGTGGACTTGGTTGTTTAGAGACGCTTTTTCAATCAAACCGTAAGCTTCAATAGGCTGGCCTGACGGGGTGCGAGGGGTGATTTGAAACCCAGTTTTTCGAGGTGCCATCATAGTCTGGTTGAAATGGCGTTGTTGCATATTTATCAGAAATTCGTTATCTTGAAATTTGAAAAGCCTCCCTCATGTGAGGGGCATAGAAAAACGAGACATAATGCTCGGGAAGGCCAGAGCGCGCAGGCTTTTGGTGAAACCTTGCAGGGCGCGCGCCACGTCAGTCGATAGATGGTCTTCACGCCAAGTCCAAGTAATGCCTGAATCAACGTATCGCCGTATAGACGCGTGTGACCACGCGTGGGTATGGCGTCGGGTATTCTGGAAGGACGGCTTCATCTATCCACATCGTCACCACGTTTCCCCGGTTGATCAGGCCTTCATTATAGGCCGCCCAATTCCTGACACGGTAGCGTGCCTTCGGCTCACCTTTCTTGTGTATGTCCTTGCGCATTTTCTTGGCAAAAATTAGGCAGTTACTCTACAATCTGACTTGATAGGAGGTAGGAGGCTGGCCCCGCGACCGTTGCGCGTAAACGTCAACGGATCTCGCTCGATTTATGCAACAACGCCCTCCGGATACAAAACAGGCCTGCCGCTTGGGCAAGACATGCCGATTCTAGCCTCCCCCAGTATACTTCTACACGCCAGGCAGCCGGCTGTGGAAGGCTTATGCCTAGGTGGCTGCAACGCCGCCCACCACGCAGGTGAGGCGCGCCGAGGGCTTCCACTAAGTGCGCCGTGGCGAAGAGGCGCAGCACCTCCGCTTCCACCAGAGCCCGACCGCCACTACCAGCAGCCCGCCGACGATGCTCGCGCCATGCACCAGGGCCGGTGCTTCGAGCCACGGCCAGCGGTCGAGCGCCGGATCGCTGATGATGAGCCCGCCGCTGATCCAACCGAGCAGCGCAGCGCCGAGGATCACGATGAGTGGAAAGCGGTCGAGCAATTTCAGTACCAGGGTACTGCCCCAGATGATCACCGGGATGCTGACCACCAGCCCGAAGATTCCCAGCGCAAGCCAATTCTGCTGGTTAGCGCGTTCTGCCGCGCCGGCGATCGCGAGCACGTTGTCGATGCTCATTACCGCGTCGGCCACGATGATGGTGCGAACCGCCCCCCATAGCCGATCTGCACCCTGGATTTCATCGTGCCCCTCCTCGGTCGGTCCAATCAGATTGGCACCGATCCAGAGCAGCAACAGGCCGCCCATGAGCTTCAAGAGCGGGATGTTGAGCAGCAGCACCGCGAAGCTGATCAGTACCACACGCAGCACAATCGCGCCGACAGTACCCCAGATCACGCCACGCAGGTGCTGATTTTTTTGTAAATTTCGACAGGCGAGCGCGATTATAACCGCGTTGTCGACGCCGAGTAGCAGATCGATGATGACGATCTGCACAACGGCGGCCCAGTTGAGCGTGGCGAAGAATTTGAACATGGATAAAGGCTAGAGGAGCTATTTTCGCATCTGGTGTACAGTGGCAGGGCTGAAATTTGAGAAGATGATGGTGTAGCGGATCCGGTTTGTTTAGACACGGTTTTGTTCCGGATCAGGACTCGAGCGTCAAGAGGCTAGCCTAACGGGCTTCGATGGGCGTTGTTGCATAAATCGAGCGCGAGGACGACTCTGGAACTTTGAAATTTCTATGCATTCATAGCAAAACTATGTCAATTATGACGCCTCATAAAAACGCAATATTTATCGAACCTGTCAGTATTGATCGATAATTCGTGAGCAATATAATTGGGGCATGTCTGAATTTACTGGTTCCGACGCCGACGAGATTAGCGCCATCGCGCACGCCACTAGACCGCCTCGCGCGATCCAACCGCTGCCCGACCAGCTGATCAGCCAGATCGCAGCCGGCGAGGTGGTGGAACGCCCCGCTTCCGTCGTGAAGGAACTGCTGGAGAACGCGCTCGACGCCGGTGCCAGCAGCCTGCGCATCGCGCTCGAGGAAGGCGGCGTCAAACGGATCTCGATCACTGACGATGGCTGCGGGATTCCTGCCGACGAACTCCCGCTTGCGCTGATGCGCCATGCCACTAGCAAGATCCGTTCGCTGCACGAACTCGAGTCAGTCGCCACGCTGGGCTTTCGCGGCGAGGCGCTGGCTTCGATCGCCTCGGTCGCGGAAATATCGATCACCAGCCGCACCGAGGACGCCGTGCACGCCACCCGCATCAGCGCAGACACGGGCGCGCTCTCGCCCGCGGCTGGCACGCGCGGCACCACCATTGAGGTGCGCGAACTCTACTACAACACGCCTGCGCGCCGAAAGTTCTTGAAAAGCGAACAGACCGAATTCGGCTACTGCCTGGAAATGATCCACCGCGCAGTGCTGGCGCGGCCCGAGGTGGCGATCTCAGTACTGCACAATGGCAAGGCCGTCGAGCACTGGAAGGCCAGTGATCCGGCGCTACGCGTCTCGAAGATCTTCGGTAAGGGTTTCGCCACCGCCCACCTATCACTCCACGAGCGCGCCGGGCCACTGGCCATGTGCGGCTATGCGGGTTTGCCGACCGCAAGCCGCGGTCGCGCCGACCAGCAGTATTTTTTCGTCAACGGTCGCTTCGTGCGCGACAAGCTGCTGACGCACGCGGTGCGCTCCGCCTACAAAGACGTGCTGCATGGCGATCGCTATCCGTCTTACGTGCTGTTCCTCGACCTTCCGCTCGAGGCGGTCGACGTGAACGTGCATCCGTCAAAAATTGAAGTGCGCTTCCACGAGTCGCGCTCGATCCATCAATACGTATTCTATGCCGTGCAGCGTACGCTGGCGCAGCATGTTAATGCCTCGCTAAAAACTACTGCGAACAGGTTTACAGTGCACTTGACACCAGCTCAGCAGCCGGACAGTACGGCTTCGTTCGAGTGCACGCCGCTCGGTGCGGGCACCGGTTCGGCAAGTGACCAAACTAGAGGAACGGCATCGATTGATAGCGCGAGCGGCTTCAGCGGCGGCGCTTCAGGCGATTTGGCTAGTGCTCGTTTCAGTGGCGTCGCGTCCAGCGGTAGCGGCTGCGCCGGTGGCGGTGCTGGTAGGGGCAGCGGCGGCAGCCCCCCCCGTATCCGGCAACACCTCGATGTACCAGTCGCGTATGACACAAGGCACCCTACCCGTAGCCCAGCCGCTCTCGCGCTACGACGCTCTGTTGGGCCGCAAAGACGGCCAAGCCTGCGATGGTAGCACCGGCACTAGCCTGGACGAACTCACCTCGGCACCATTCGGCACAACGCCGGATAGCCTGTCCGGTGATGGCGTGCAGAACCAGCAGCGGCTGGGCTTCGCGCTCGGACAGGTCCACGGCATCTATGTGCTAGCGCAGAACGCCCAGGGTCTGGTGATCGTCGACATGCACGCTGCGCACGAGCGGATCCTCTACGAACAGTTCAAGACCGCGCTGGCCAACCGCAGCATCACAGTGCAGTCTCTGCTGCTGCCGGTGACGATCACCGCCACGCCAGTCGAGATCGGCACCGCTGACGAGGAGCGCGAGACACTCGCTGCGCTCGGCTTCGACCTGACGATGCTCTCACCCACCACACTAGCGATCCGCGCCGTGCCAGCCCTCTTGAAGGACGCTAACCTACCGACGCTAGCGCGTGCGATCCTGGCCGACCTGCACGAATTCGGTGGTTCGCGCGTGTTGACCGAATGCCAGCACAAGCTGCTGGGCACCCTAGCTTGCCATCACGCTGTACGCGCGAACCGGCACCTCATGCCCGACGAGATGAACGCGCTGCTGCGCAAGATGGAGGCGACCGAACGCGCAGACCAGTGCAACCACGGTCGTCCGACTTGGTACCAGTTCACCCTCAGCGAGCTCGACCGCCTATTCATGCGCGGACAATGAGCATGCCGAATCATCGCGCGCCGCCCCTCACGGTGGTATGCCTGCTGGGCCCGACTGCCTCGGGTAAGACCGCGGCAGCGCTGGCGTTGGGCGCACGCTTTCCGATTGAAATCGTCAGCGTCGACTCGGCCCTGGTCTATCGCGGCATGGACATCGGCACTGCCAAGCCGAGCCGTAAAGAACGCGAGCGCGTCGTGCACCACTTGATCGATATCATCAACCCGACCGGGGTCTACTCGGCGGCCGAGTTCCTCGCCGACACGGTGCGCCTGGTCGAGGAGATCGCCGCGCGCGGTCGCATCCCGCTGCTGGCTGGCGGCACCATGCTCTACTACAAGGCGCTCACACAAGGGCTCAACGCCCTGCCTGCTGCCAATCCAGAACTACGTGCGCGACTCGACGAGTACGCCGCGCGCGACGGCTGGCCGGCCCTACATGCGCGGCTCGCCGGCGTCGATGCGGCCACCGCTGCACGGCTCGGGCCGAACGACGCGCAACGCATCCAGCGCGCTCTCGAGGTGTTCATGCTGAGCGGGCAGCCGATGTCGGCGCTGCTGGCGGTGCCGCGCGAAGACGCAGCGGTCGCGCGGCACCGCTTCGTTCCGGTCGTGCTCGAACCGTCGGACCGGGCGGTATTGCACAAGCGTATCGCCACGCGCTTCGACGCGATGCTCGCGGCTGGTTTTATCGATGAAGTGGAACAACTGCGACGCCGCGAGGACCTACATCTGGGTCTACCCTCGATGCGTTGCGTCGGCTACCAGCAGGCCTGGGAATACCTGGACGGGGCGATTGACTACGCGACCATGCGCGACAAGGGTGTGTTTGCAACGCGCCAACTCTGCAAGCGGCAGCTGACCTGGCTGCGCTCGATGTCAGATCGGGTGATCATCGACTGCTGTGAAGATGATGCACAGGCGCGCGCGGTCGCCGCGTTCGAAAACGTGCTGGCGGCGAACGGCGTTGTTGCATAAATCGAGCGTGAGGACGCAATGGCATCGACGGGCATAATTTCAGGCGATACGAACGGATTGCGGACGAGCGAGGTGCGCGCCATGCGTTCATGACGCCGACGCGAACGGCGACCTGGGTCGCCTGCGCGTCGATGTGACGCGCCCAGAGACAGTTGCCAGTGAGGGTCTTGAACCGATACATCGCATTCTCGGCAAGCGATCGCCGGTGGTAGCCACTGTGTTGCTTCCATTCTCGACGACCGTCACGGGCAATTGCATCAACTGCGCCATTACGCCACGCCGCACCGGGCATATCCGCTGGCCAATGAGCGGCACCCTCGCGTGGCGGAATCGAAGGAATAGCACTGCGTGCAGCAATGGCCGCATGGCATGGCTTGGTGTCGTAGGCACCGTCACCGCCGATGACATCGATTTGTTCTTCGCGTGGAATCTGGTCGAGCAACTTGGCCAGAGCGTCACCATCAGCCACATTCTGATGCGTCATGAGCACGGCATGCACTTGACCAGTATTCGCGTTGAGCGCGAGATGGACTTTACGCCACGTGCGCCGCTTCGAGTAGCCGTGCTGGCGAACCTTCTATTCATTTTCGCCATAGACCCTCAGACCGGTACTGTCGACAACCAGATGGATCGGTTCGTTGTCACGAAGGATCGGCAGTTCGACATCAAGCGTTTTTGCCAGGCGACAGAGCGTGGTGTAATGCGGCACAGGCAAGCTCGGGAAGGCCAGATCGCGCAGACTTTGGGTGAAACCTTGCAGGGCGCGCAAGGTCAGTCGATAGACGGTCTTCACGCCAGGTAATCCCTGAATCAGTGTATGGGCGTATAGACACGGACGACCACGTGTGGGTATGGCGTCGGGCATTCTGGCAAGGACGGCTTCATCTATCCATATCTTCACGTTCCCCGGTTGATCAGGCCTAGGCGTTGTTCCATAAATCGAGCGAGATCCGTTGACGTTTACGCGCAACGGTCGCGGGGCCAGCCTCCTATCAAGTCAGATTCCAGAGTAACTGCCTAATTTTTGCCAAGAAAATGCGCAAGGACATACACAAGAAAGGTGAGCCGAAGGCACGCTACCGTGTCAGGAGTTGGGCGGCCTATAATGAAGGCCTGATCAACCGGGGGAACACGTAACAATATGGATAGATGAAGCCGTCCTTGCCAGAATACCCGATGCCATACCCACACGTGGTCGCCCGTGTCTATACGGCGATACGCCTGATTCAGGCATTACTTTGCGTGAAGACCGTCTATCGACTGACCTTGCGCGCCCTGCAAGGTTTCACCCAAAGTCTGCGCGATTTGGCCTTCCCGAGCTTGCCGGTGCCGAATTACACCACGCTCTGTCGCCGGGCAAAAACGCTTGATGTCGAACTGCCGATCCTTCGTGACAATGAAGCGATCCATCTGGTTGTCGACAGCACCGGTCTGAAGGTCTATGGAGAAGGTGAATGGAAGGTGCGCCAGCACGGCTACTCGAAGCGGCGTACGTGGCGTAAAGTCCATCTCGCGCTCAATGCGAATACAGGTCAAGTGCATGCCGCGCTAATGACGAATCAGAATGTGGCTGACGGTGACGCTCTGGCCAAGTTGCTCGACCAGATTCCACGCGAAGAACAAATCGATGTCATCGGCGGTGACGGTGCCTACGACACCAAGCCATGCCATGCGGCCATTGCTGCACGCAGTGCTATTCCTTCGATTCCGCCACGCGAGGGTGCCGCTCATTGGCCAGCGGATATGCCCGGTGCGGCGTGGCGTAATGGCGCAGTTGATGCAATTGCCCGTGACGGTCGTCGAGAATGGAAGCAACACAGTGGCTACCACCGGCGATCGCTTGCCGAGAATGCGATGTATCGGTTCAAGACCCTCACCGGCCACTGTCTCTGGGCGCGTCACATCGCCGCGCAGGCGACCGAGGTCGCCGTTCGCGTCGGCGTCATCAACCGCATGGCGGACCTCGCTCGTCCGCAATCCGTTACATTGCGTCCTCACACTCGATTTATGCAACAACGCCGGCAAAATTAGGCAGTTACTCTGGAATCTGACTTGATAGAGGGCTGGCCCCGCGACCGGGGCGCGTAAACGTCAACGGATCTCGCTCAATTTATGCAACAACGCCCATATGAGCAAGATGTGCCAATTTCAAGATCAAGATCACGAATTGCGGATCAATATATAGAGGGCCTGCTCGAGGGCAGCCTGGCGAGGGCGTAGAAGGCTCAACCGAAACCGAAATCAGCGAGGGCGGTGTCGAGTCCGACTCTATTATGACCAGGCCGTCGAGATCGCTGTCAAGAACTGCCGTGCCTCGATCCCGCTGGTATAGCGCCATCTGCGCATCGGTTACAATGGTGCGGCGCGATTGCTTGAACAAATGGAGCAATCGGGGCTCGCGTTAGCTATGTCGTCCAACGGAAATCGCGAAATTCTGGTGCCGGCCTGCCCCAACCAGGGAAAAAATCACCCCATGCAAGCATTCTCGTTCGTGCAGTTCCCTGCGGTGCGCTGCTTCGTCGCAGCGCTGGCTGGTGCCTCGCTGATGGCGGTCGTCTCGCAGTCCTTCGCGGGTGGAACCGAGCAGCTCAAGGCCTTCATCGCCCAGGTTAAGAGCGCCAAGGGCGGCTTCACCCAGCAGATCATCAAGACACCCTCTAAAGGTTCCCGCGGCGCGATGCCGACCATCAAGCTTATCGAAAATTCCACCGGCAGCTTCGTGTTCGCGCACCCCGGCAGGTTCGTCTGGTCCTACGAGAAGCCTTACCAGCAATTGCTGCAGGCCGACGGCGACACGCTCTACGTCTACGATAAGGACCTGAACCAAGTCACCGAGCGCAAGCTCTCGGGAGCGCTCGGCGCGAGCCCGGTCGAGATCCTGTTCGGCAGCAATGACATCGAGAAGCACTACACGCTGCACGACGTGGTCGAGAAGGGCGACATCGACTGGGTCGAAATGCAACCGAAGTCGCAGGACACGCAGTTCCAGCGTATCAGCATCGGCTTCAAGGGGGGCACATTGGCGGAGATGGAGCTGCACGACGTGTGTGGCAACGTCACCCTGTTGACCTTCACCAATATACAGACGAATCCCCTGCTGCCGGGCGATACCTTCTATTTCGCGGTTCCCAAGGGGGCCGACGTGATCAAGGTAAGCCGCTACTGAAAGCGTGGGTTTGCGCGAAGGCTCACTCTCGAAGAAAGGCAGACGCATGTGTGCGAGGAGCACGAGATTGTAAAGTCGGATGCATGCGCGTCTATGCGAGGTGGCGTTGTTGCATAAATCGAACGAGCGCCGTTGACGTTGACGAGCAACGGTCGTGGGGGCGTTGTTGCATAAATCGAGCGTGGCGGAATCGAAGGAACAGAGCCCCCTGCACCATGCAGCAATGGCCGCATGGCTTGGCTTGGTTTCGTAGGCACCGTCGTCGATGATATCGATTTGTTCTTCGCGTGGAATCTGGTCGAGCAACTTGGCCAGAGCGTCACTGTCAGCTATATTTTGATGCGTCATTAGCGCGGCATGCACTTGACCTGTATTCGCGTTGAGCGCGAGATGGACTTTACGCCACGTGCGCCGCTTCGAGTGGCGTTGTTGCATAAATCGAGCGAGAGCCGGTAACGGTTTATGCGCAGCGGTCGGGCCAGCCTCCTGTTATTGATCCGCGATTCTTGATCTTGAAATGGCGTTGTTGCATAAATCGAGTGTGAGGACGCAATAGCATCGACGGGTAATTTCAGGCGATACGAACAGATTGCGGACGAGCGAGGTCCGCCATACGGTTGATGACGCCGACGCGAATGGAGACCTCGGTCGCCTGCGCGGCGATGTGACGCGCCCAGAGACAGTGGCCGGTGAGGGTCTCTTGAACCGATACATCGCATTCTCGGCAAGCGATCGCCGGTGGTAGCCACTGTCTTGCTTCCATTCTCGACGACCGTCACGGGCAATTGCATCAACCGCGCCATTACGCCACGCCGCACCGGGCATATCCGCTGGCCAATGAGCGGCACCCTCGCGTGGCGGAATCGAAGGAATAGCACTGCGTGCAGCAATGGCCGCATGGCATGGCTTGGTGTCGTAGGCACCGTCACCGCCGATGACATCGATTTGTTCTTCGCGTGGAATCTGGTCGAGCAACTTGGCCAGAGCGTCACCGTCAGCCACATTCTGATTCGTCATTAGCGCGGCATGCGGCGTTGTTGCATAAATCGAGCGAGATCCGTTGACGTTTACGCGCAATGGTCGCGGGGCCAGCCTCCTATCAAGTCAGATTCCAGAGTAACTGCCTAATTTTTGCCAAGAAAATGCGCAAGGACATACACAAGAAAGGTGAGCCGAAGGCACGCTACCGTGTCAGGAATTGGGCGGCCTATAATGAAGGCCTGATCAGCCGGGGGAACGTAACAATATGGATAGATGAAGCCGTCCTTGCCAGAATGCCCGATGCCATACCCACACGTGGTCGCCCGTGTGTATACGGCGATACGCTGATTCAGGCATTACTTGGCGTGAAGACCGTCTATCGACTGACCTTGCGCGCCCTGCAAGGTTTCACCCAAAGTCTGCGCGATTTGGCCTTCCCGAGCTTGCCGGTGCCGAATTACACCACGCTCTGTCGCCGGGCAAAAACGCTTGATGTCGAACTGCCGATCCTTCGTGACAATGAACCGATCCATCTGGTTGTCGACAGCACCGGTCTGAAGGTCTATGGAGAAGGTGAATGGAAGGTGCGCCAGCACGGCTACTCGAAGCGGCGCACGTGGCGTAAAGTCCATCTCGCGCTCAACGCGAATACAGGTCAAGTGCATGCCGCACTAATGACGAATCAGAATGTGGCTGACGGTGACGCTCTGGCCAAGTTGCTCGACCAGATTCCACGCGAAGAACAAATCGATGTCATCGGCGGTGACGGTGCCTACGACACCAAGCCATGCCATGCGGCCATTGCTGCACGCAGTGCTATTCCTTCGATTCCGCCACGCGAGGGTGCCGCTCATTGGCCAGCGGATATGCCCGGTGCGGCGTGGCGTAATGGCGCGGTTGATGCAATTGCCCGTGACGGTCGTCGAGAATGGAAGCAAGACAGTGGCTACCACCGGCGATCGCTTGCCGAGAATGCGATGTATCGGTTCAAGACCCTCACCGGCAACTATCTCTGGGCGCGTCACATCGACTCGCAGGCGACCGAGGTCTCCATTCGCGTCGGCGTCATCAACCGTATGACGGACCTCGCTCGTCCGCAATCCGTGCGTATCGCCTGAAATTATGCCCGTCGATGCTATTGCGTCCTCACACTCGATTTATGCAACAACGCCGCTTCGAGTAGCCGTGCTGGCGTACCTTCCATTCACCTTCTCCATAGACCTTCAGACCGGTGCTGTCGACAACCAGATGGATCGGTTCATTGTCACGAAGGATCGGCAGTTCGACATCAAGCATTTTTGCCCGGAGACAGAGCGTGGTGTAATTCGGCACCGGCAAGCTCGGGAAGGCCAGGTCGCGCAGACTTTGGGTGAAACCCTGCAGAGCGCGCAACGTCAGTCGATAGACGGTCTTCACGCCAAGTAATGCCTGAATCAGCGTATCGCCGTATAGACACGGGCGACCACGTGTGGGTATGGCATCGGGTATTCTGGCAAGGACGGCTTCATCTATCCATATCGTCACGTTTCCCCGGTTAATCAGGCCGGCATTATAGGCCGCTCAATTCCTGACACGGTAGCGTGCCTTCGGCTCACCTTTCTTGTGTATGTCCTTGCGCATTTTCTTTTAAAAAATTAGGCAGTTACTTTGAAATTTGACTTGATAACAGAGGGCTGGCCCCGCGACCGTTGCGCGTACACGTCAATGGCTCTCGTTCGATTTATGGAACAACGCTTCCCACTGGAGTCATGTCCTCGCCCACCGCGTCGCCCCGGGGCGGCACCACTCGCGTCCTCCGGTCGAGGTACCCTGAAGAACGAGGACTTTTTTGCACGTGATTTCCCCGCTTGCAATGACCCTGCTGCTGCTGCTGGCTTCAGTGGTGGGCGTGGTTGTGTTCAGCTCGCTCAACCTGCCGCCGATGCTCGGCTATCTGACCGTCGGCATCGTGGTTGGCCCGCACGCGCTCGATTTCGCGGGCGACTTTGAACGCGCTGAGCATCTGGCCGACTTCGGCGTGGTGTTCCTGATGTTCTCGATTGGCCTGGAGTTCTCGCTGGCTAAGCTGCGAGCGATGCAGAGACTGGTGTTCGGGCTCGGGCTGATGCAGGTAGTGGTCACGCTGGCGGTGGCGGTGCTGCTTGGCTTCGCTTTCGAGCGTTGGGTACACATCATCACCTGGCAAGGCAGCGTCGCGCTGGGCGGCGCGCTGGCCATGTCCTCGACGGCGATCGTCTCGAAGATGCTGGCCGAAAGGTTCGAGATTGAGACCGAGCATGGGCGCAACATCTTCGGCGTGCTGCTGTTCCAGGATCTGGCCGTGGTGCCACTGCTGATCGTGATTTCGGCTTTCGGCAGTGAATCCTCGAAGGACCTGATGGTCACCCTGGGCCTGGCAGCGGTGAAGATCGTGATTGCCCTAGCGCTGTTACTGTTCGTCGGCCAGAAGTTCATGACGCGCTGGTTCAACGTAGTGGCAAGGCGCCGCTCCCAGGAACTGTTCGTGTTGAACCTGCTGCTGGTCACGCTTGGCGCGGCCTTCATCACCGACCGCTTTGGGCTGTCGCTGGCGCTGGGTGCCTTTATCGCCGGCATGCTTATCTCAGAGACGCCTTACCGGCATCAGGTGGAGGAAGACATCAAGCCGTTCCGAGACGTGCTGCTCGGCCTGTTCTTCGTTACCACCGGAATGCTGCTGGACCCGCGTGCGATCTGGACCCACCCGTTTTTGGTGATCAGCTTCCTCGTAGGTCAGGTCGGCCTGAAGGCGGCCACCATCACCGGCTTAGCGCGCCTGTTCGGTGCCTCGCCGGGCGTGGCAATGCGCACTGGGCTCGGCCTCGCGCAGGCTGGCGAATTCGGCTTCGTGATGCTGAACCTGATCCTCGACTGCCATCTGGTCAACAGCACTTTACTGCAGGCGATCCTGGCCTCGATGCTGCTGTCGATGCTGGCCGCTCCGTTCCTGATCCAGAATGCCGACCGGATCGTGATACACCTGTCCTCGACCGAGTGGATGCAGCAGTCGCTGCAGATGACGCGCATCGCAACCCAGAGCTTCAAGCAGCAGAGCCACGTGATCATCTGCGGCTACGGTCGCGCGGGCCAGAACCTGGCACGTATGCTCGAACAGGAAGGCATCGTCTATGTCGCGCTCGACCTCGACCCAGACCGCGTGACAGCTGCGGCTGCGGCCGGAGAATCAGTGGTGTTTGGCGACGCGGCGCGCCGCGAATCGCTGCTGGCCGCCGGTATCCACCGCGCCGCAGCGGTCGCCGTCACCTATGCGAACACGCCCTCGGCGCTGCGCGTGCTGCACAATGTCCACGAGCTCAAGCCGAGCCTTCCGGCGATCGTACGTACGGTTGATGACGCCGATCTGGAAAAGCTGTTAGCCGCCGGTGCCACCGAGGTCATCCCAGAAATCGTCGAGGGCAGTCTAATGCTGGCCTCGCACACACTGGTGCTGATGGGCGTGCCGATGCGGCGCGTGGTGCGGCGCGTGGAGGAGATGCGCTACGTACGCTACAGCCTGTTGCGAGGCTATTTCCACGGTGCCGACGACGCGGACGACGACCACGAGCAGGTGCGTCTACAATCGATGCCGATCGACGTGCGCTCAGACGCGGTCGGTCGCTCCCTGGAGGAAGTCGGGCTCTATGCGCTCGGCCTCAAGGTCACGGCGATCCGCCGCCATGGCATCCGGGGTATCGAGCCGGACCCGGAGACCAAGCTGCGTGCAACCGACATCGTGGTGCTGCGCGGCCTTCCGGAGGCGTTGTCGATGGCCCAGGAACGGCTGTCGCGCCATCGTCGCGAGGGTTCCGCTGCCTGATTGTCCTGCCGGTCGCCACGCGACGCAGGCGGGATCGAAGATTTCGATCCCTTTATTGATCCACAATTCGAGATCTTGAAATTGGAAATCGTCTTGCATGGGCGTTGTCGAGAAGGATCGGCAGATTGACATCAAGCGTTTTTGCCCGGCGACAGAGCGTGCCGAATTACACCACGCTCTGTCGCCGGGCAAAAACGCTTGATGTCAATCTGCCGATCCTTCGTGACAATGAACCGATCCATCTGGATGTCGACAGCACCGGTCTGAAGGTCTATGGAGAAGGTGAATGGAAGGTGGCGCCAGCACGGCTACTCGAAGCGGCGCACGTGGCGTAAAGTCCATCTCGCGCTCAACGCGAATATGGGTCAAGGGCATGCCGCGCTAATGACGAATCAGAATGTGGCTGACGGTGACGCTCTGGCCAAGTTGCTCGACCAGATTCCACGCGAAGAACAAATCGATGTCATCGGCGGTGATGGTGCCTACGACACAAAGCCATGCCATGCGGCCATTGCTGCACGCAGTGCTATTCCCTCGATTCCGCCACGCGAGGGTGCCGCTCATTGGCCAGCGGATATGCCCGGTGCGGCGTGGCGTAATGGCGCGGTTGATGCAATTGCCCGTGACGGTCGTCGAGAATGGAAGCAAGAAAGTGGCTACCACCGGCGATCGCTTGCCGAGAATGCGATGTATCGGTTCAAGACCCTCACCGGCAACTGTCTCTGGGCGCGTCACATCGACTCGCAGGCGGCCGAGGTCTCCGTTCGCGTCGGAGTCATCAACCGTATGGCGGACCTCGCTCGTCCGCAATCCGTTCGTATCGCCTGAAATTATCCCGTCGATGCTATTGCGTCCTCACATTCGATTTATGCAACAACGCCGATTTATGCAACAACGCCTGCGCGTTCAATAAAATTTTCGCCCCAAGGGGAAGTATCAAACCCAGACAGTCCAATACAAAAGTAAGCGACCAAAGGAACGGGGAATCCACCCGAATACATTGATTAGAAATGATTAATCTTAAAATTGTGGATCAATAACTCAGCTGGCTACGTGCGGAGAAAATCGCGCTTACAAAAAATAAAACCCCGCCGAGGCGGAGTTTTTTATTCAGGCGAAGATATCGCGCGAACTTACAGCGGCTTGATGTTCGCTGCTTGCAGACCCTTCGGGCCGGTCTTCACTTCAAATTCGACTTTCTGGTTTTCTTGGAGCGTCTTGAAACCGTCGACTCGGATTTCCGAGAAGTGCGCGAACAGATCGTCGCCGCCGCCTTCCGGCGTGATGAAGCCAAAACCCTTAGCGTCGTTGAACCACTTGACGGTGCCGGTTGCCATAACTTGTTCCTAAAAATGTGAGACAAGGCGAAACGCCCGGGAAGTGCATGAAAATCAAGGAAGGGGTAATGGGGCCGACCGGAGTACCGTTGATGGGCGAACTACGAAAGAACCTATTCACTCACGACTTGAAATCCTGCTAAGATATTTTACGTCTAAAATATCTTGCAGTCAACTTTCCAATCAGAATTTCTAGGGAAACCCAAATGAGCTCCCTAAGGCCCAAGGTAGGCAGCCTCAAATCTAAAGTGCAATGTATAGCGGACCCGGTTATTTAGACACGCTTTTTCGATCAGGCCGTAAGCTTAAAGAGGCTGGCCAGACTGGCTTCGAGGAGGGACGATTTGAAGCCCAGTTTTTAGAGGGGCCATTGGCGATTGTATCGATCCTGTAACGCGACGACGGCAGCACGAACCTCTTCAATGTTTTTTTCGCGGCGTTGTTGTAGATCAAGCAATCTGGCGAGAACTGGTGACGTTTACGCGCGGTAGGCCGCTACGCAGTGACTAAAAGCGCTGGTTTGCGAAGTCGCACGCTCGAAGAAAGGCAATCGTGTGTGTGAGGGCGGCACGAGATGGTAAAGTTGGATGCGCACGCGTCCATGCCAAGGGGCGTTGTTGCATAAATCGAGCGCGATCCGTTGACGTTTACGCGCAACGGATCTCGCTCGATTTATGCAATAACACCCTTCAGATTTGAGGCCGTCCCTTTTTATGCTGAAGACCCGTGTCATCACGGCAGTCGTGCTGCTGGCCATCTTACTGCCGGTGACGCTTTTCGCGTCGCTCGCGGCATTTGGCGCGCTGATTGCCCTCGTTCTGGTATGCGCCTCCTGGGAATGGGCCCGCCTGCTCAAGCTCGGCGCGGTCAACTCGGTGATCTATGCGCTGACGGTTGCGCTCGTGCTCGGTGCCAACATGGGCCTGGGCGTCGGTTTCGTCCCCTCGAAGCCTCTGGTCGAGGCGAGCGGCGCATTCTGGCTGCTGGCCGGCCCGTTTGCGCTATGGCGAAAGCCCGCGTTGGCCGCCGGTGTCTGGAAACCCTTCCTGATGGCAGCGGGCCTGCTGGTGTTCGCAGCCTGCTGGCATGCCGTGGTGGCCGCTCGCGCGGCAGGCATCACCTTCGTTCTGTCGATGTTGCTGGTCGTCTGGCTGGCCGATATAGGCGCATACTTCGCGGGTAAGGCTTTTGGTAGACATAAATTGGCCCCCTCGGTTAGCCTGGGCAAGACTTGGGAAGGCGCAGCTGGCGGCTGGCTGGCGGTGATGAGTGTTGCGAGCCTGGCAATCGGCCTTCGCGCGTTCGAGCCGACCCTGTTTTCAGTGCTCGCACAGCACTTTGGTGCGCCGGGCGCATTCGCGGCACTGACCCTGCTGGTCGCCTACAGCATGATCGGTGACCTGTTCGAGTCCCTGCTCAAGCGACAAGCCGGGGTGAAGGATTCGAGCGGACTGCTGCCGGGCCACGGCGGCGTATTCGACCGCATTGACGCGCTGCTTCCAGTGCTGCCGCTCGCGGTGGTGCTGCTCGGTTACTGACAGGTGCATCAAATAAAAGCGTGATACGTTATACGGGGCGTTGTTGCATAAAGCGAACGTGAGGACGCCATGGCATCGGACGGGCATAATTCAGGCGATACGAACGGATTGCGGACGAGCGAGGTCCGCCATGCGGTTGATGACGCCGCCGCGAACGGCGACCTCGGTCGCCTGCGCGGCGATGTGACGCGCCCAGAGACAGTGGCCGGTGAGGGTCTTGAACCGATACATCGCATTCTCGGCAAGCGATCGCCGGTGGTAGCCACTGTATTGCTTCCATTCTCGACGACCGTCACGGGCAATTGCATCAACCGCGCCATTACGCCACGCCGCACCGGGCATATCCGCTGGCCAATGAGCGGCACCCTCGCGTGGCGGAATCGAAGGAATAGCACTGCGTGCAGCAATGGCCGCATGGCATGGCTTGGTGTCGTAGGCACCGTCACCGCCGATGACATCGATTTGTTCTTCGCGTGGAATCTGGTCGAGCAACTTGGCCAGAGCGTCACCGTCAGCCACATTCTGATTCGTCATTAGCGCGGCATGCACTTGACCTGTATTCGCGTTGAGCGCGAGATGGACTTTACGCCACGTGCGCCGCTTCGAGTAGCCGTGCTGGCGCACCTTCCATTCACCTTCTCCATAGACCTTCAGACCGGTGCTGTCGACAACCAGATAGATCGGTTCATTGTCACGAAGGATCGGCAGTTCGACATCAAGCGTTTTTGCCCGGCGACAGAGCGTGGTGTAATTCGGCACCGGCAAGCTCGGGAAGGCCAAATCGCGCAGACTTTGGGTGAAACCTTGCAGGGCGCGCAAGGTCAGTCGATAGACGGTCTTCACGCCAAGTAATGCCTGAATCAGCGTATCGCCGTATACACACGGGCGACCACGTGTGGGTATGGCATCGGGCATTCTGGCAAGGACGGCTTCATCTATCCATATTGTTACGTTCCCCCGGCTGATCAGGCCTTCATTATAGGCCGCCCAATTCCTGACACGGTAGCGTGCCTTCGGCTCACCTTTCTTGTGTATGTCCTTGCGCATTTTCTTGGCAAACATTAGGCAGTTACTCTGGAATCTGACTTGATAGGAGGCTGGCCCCGCGACCGTTGCGCGTAAACGTCAACGGATCGCGCTCGATTTATGCAACAACGCCATTTCAAAATAACGAATTGCGGATCAATAACATTGGCTGGCCGCGCGAGCGATCGGCCTGCCTGCCCCTGTCAGTCAGCCTGCTTGCGCAGGAAGGCCGGGATGTCGTACGTGTCGACGCCCTTTTCTTGCAGTGCCTGCACGTGCGCTGCCGCCGTCTCGCGTGAATTGCGCCAAACAGACGGCGTGTCGAGCGCGCCGTAGTTCGTCGTATTCACGTGCGCCGGCGTATAGCTGTGACTGAGCGCGCCAACCGGTTGGTTATCGGTGCCGGTGCGCAGCAGCGTCATCGGCGTGGTCTGCTGCTCAGCACGGCCCAGGCCGGTGGCGACCACCGTCACACGCAGAGCATCGCCCATCACGTCGTCGTAGACCGCTCCGAAAATCACGGTCGCATCTTCCGCAGCGTAGCTCTTGATGGTGTTCATCACTTCGCGCGTTTCCGATAAACGCAGCGAACGGCTCGAGGTGATATTGACCAGCACGCCACGCGCACCCGACAGGTCGACGCCTTCCAGCAGCGGGCTCGCGACTGCCTGCTCGGCGGCCAGTCGGGCACGATCGACGCCTGCGACCGTCGCGGTGCCCATCATTGCCTTGCCTTGCTCGCCCATCACTGTCTTCACGTCTTCGAAGTCGACGTTGACCAGGCCGTCGACATTGATGATCTCGGCGATGCCGGCCACGGCGTTGTTGAGCACGTCGTCAGCGCACTGGAAGCACTTATCCATCTCGGCGTCGTCGCCCATCACGTCGAACAGCTTATCGTTGAGCACCACGATCAGCGAATCGACGTGATCCTCGAGCTGCTGCGTGCCGGCTTCGGCCACACGCATACGCTTTCTACCCTCGAACTCAAACGGCTTACTGACGACACCCACCGTTAGGATGCCCATTTCCTTGGCGATCTGCGCCACTACGGGTGCGGTACCTGTGCCGGTGCCGCCGCCCATGCCGGCCGTGATAAACACCATGTGCGCGCCGCGTAGCGAATCGGCGATACGCTCACGGGCCTCTTCCGCCGCAGCGCGACCCATGTCTGGCTTCGCGCCGGCACCCAGGCCAGTGTTGCCGAGCTGGATCACGTTCGGTGCGTGCGAGCGAGAGAGCGCTTGCGCGTCAGTATTCATGACGACGAAATCGACGCCCTGGACACCACGGTTAATCATGTGCGCCACGGCATTACCGCCCGCGCCGCCGACCCCGATCACTTTGATGATGGTACCGTTGGTCTCGGTTTCCAGCATTTCGAATTTCACTATTGTCTCCGTCAATAAAGCTACTCGGCCTTTATTTGACAGGAGATCGAGTAACCTCCTGTCCGCGCGACGACCGCTGGAAGTAGCGCTCAAACCCTTAGAAATTACTCAAGAACCAGTCCTTCATGCGCGTGAAGATCCGCCCAGCGGAGCCTGATTGCACGGCAACATTGCGCCTGCGCATCCGTTGTGCGCTACCTTCCACCAGCAGCCCCATCGCCGTCGAATAGCGCGGATTACGCACCACGTCAGCTAGGCCGCCCGCATATTCCGGTGCGCCGATGCGCACTGGCTTGAGGAAAATGTCCTCGCCCAGTTCAACCATGCCCGGCATCATCGCAGCACCACCGGTCAGCACAACACCAGAGCTCAGTAACTCTTCATAACCCGACTCGCGCACCACCTGCTGCACTAGAGAAAACAGCTCCTCGACGCGCGGCTCGATGACGGCTGCCAGCGCCTGACGTGACAGCGTACGTGGGCCGCGCTCGCCAAGCCCCGGTACCTCGACCATTTCGTCTGGGTCGGCCAGCGCTTGCTTGGCGATACCGTGGCTGACCTTGATGTCCTCCGCGTCAGGCGTCGGAGTGCGCAGCGCCATCGCGATGTCGCTGGTGATCTGGTCGCCAGCGATTGGGATCACCACGGTATGACGGATCGCGCCTTCGGCGAAGATCGCGATATCGGTGGTACCACCGCCGGTGTCAACCAGCACCACGCCTAGATCCTTCTCGTCCTCGGTCAGTACCGCCAGCGACGAGGCCAACGGCTGCAGGATCAGGTCGTTTACTCCTAACCCACAGCGGCGCACGCACTTAACGATATTCTGCGCGGCGCTGACCGCGCCCGTCACGATGTGCACTTTCGCCTCGAGGCGGATC